>DAOUAP010000001.1:0-28766 GCA_034433165.1 Anaerolineales bacterium
TCCACACCGCGTGCCCCGCCCCGCATGGTGCCTGCATCAGCGGCAAAGTGGAGATCGCCCGCCATTGGGGTCACTTCTTCAAGGAAGCGCCCCAAACCCGGCGCGAGATCGAAGATGCCTACGGCATGGGATTGCGGCGGTTTGCGCGGTGCAGACCTGTTCACGGTGCGCGAAGGGCTGATCAAAAAGATTCTGACCTGCGTAAAAGGATGAATGAAAACATGGATAAACCCACCCCCATCGATGAATACATCTCCGCCGCGCCGCCCGAGGTACAGCAAAAGCTGATCGAAATGCGCAACGTCATTCGCGCCGCAGCGCCCGATGCAGGCGAAAAGATCAGTTACGGCATGCCCACCTTCACGCTGGCTGGTCGCAACCTGGTGCATTTTGCCGCATTCAAGAATCACATCGGCTTCTACCCGGTGCCCAGCGGCATCGAGGCGTTTCTTGAAGAACTCTCAAAATACAAGCAGGGCAAAGGCTCGGTACAGTTTCCGCTCGACCAACCCCTGCCGCTGGACCTGGTGACGCGCATCGTTCGGTTCCGCGTGGCAGAAAATTTGAAACATATCGCCAGGCAGCCAAGAGGCCGATGAAGAACGCCAGGGATGTAATTTTTCTCGCACAAAATAAGGATTTTTCGCAAGTGCAAAAGCCAAAAACATCCTGGCGGGCTTTCTCAACTTGGCAACTGGCGGTTGATGAATTTTCGGACAGGCTGTAACCCAACAAAAAGCGCCCCTGCGTGTTTTACGCGGGGGCGCTCTGCTTGAAACAGGCGGCTATTCTTTATCCGCAAAGAACCGGTAGATGAACACCAGCCCGGCCAGAACCAGCGCTGCTGGAACAATGTAAAACATGATGCCGGAAAGTGTCTCGCCACCCAGGAAAGCACCCAAAAGAATTAGCACAGCCGCCGGGATGAACGCCCAGGTCATGCGCCCGGCCGGGGTAGGCAGGATGCCCACCAACAGGAAGGTCAGCCCCAGCCCGACGAACAGCAGTGACCCTGCATCGAGCCCGCTATCCTCGACCCCGGCGATGACCGCCAGGGTGAGCAGCACCCCACCAGGAATAACCGCCCACCAGCGCTCGCGCCCGGTAAGGTACACAACAAGGAAACTCAGCCCCAGCGACCCAAGGAAGAGCGCCCCGCCCAGGCTGTCCCAGGATGCGGGCAAAAAGTTTTCCAGCCCCAGCCCGAGCAGCGTCAGACCCGGAATGACCGCCCACCAGCGTGTGCGCACATTACCAGACATAAAGTAAAGGAACATGCCACCGCCGGCTATAAATATCGCGCCCCAAAACAGCCCAGTTGCGCGTGGCAAAATGTTCAGGTTTTCCAAAAGCATCAGGGCGCCCAGCGCCACGAGCAGCGCGCCAGCCACCACATTGAAATTAATGCGCTTCATTGCAGCCTCCTTACGCCACCGTGATGGAACTAGCCCCGCCCTCAAAGCGGATCTCGGCCCGGTTGGCAGCGCTCTCGTAATCGGGCGACTGGTAATAACCGCCCACATGGCGCGGGAAGCGGTCCTCATCGATATTGAGCGAATTGGTCCCACCATCAAGACTGACGCGGGCCGCCACACCCTGCGGCACCCACACTTTGTAAGAGGCCGCACCGCCCTCGATCTCCACCACGGTCATACCGGCATTGGCAGGCAGCTTGAGCGTGGTGCTGCTCGCGCCGGTTTCCAGTTGGAACAGTTTTACCTGCAAATCGGTCAGGTCAAAATCCATGCTGGCCGCACCGGCGTTCACCTCCAGGCTGAGCGGGATGCGCTCGGTCAGCTTGAATCGCCAGGCGCCGCCTTCCGGCCCAAGGAACGGCAGCATGCTTGGGCCGGCATTCACATCCACCTTCAACGTGCTTCCCGAAAGCCGCGCCTTGTACTCCATGGCCGCGCCTGAAATGGCTTCCATGAACTTACCCTCCGGCGCGCCGCCGGTCACAATCACCTGCCCCGCGCCATGGTCCAGTTCGACCTCACCGTCAGTCGCACCCTGCAGGTCGATGCTGAACGTCTCGGCGCTGTCGCCCCAGCGCCCGCGCCCGGGCATTAGCCCGCCAATCAGCAGCCACAGCCCAAACAGGATGACCACCAACGGCCAAAGGAGCGGCACGACATCTTCGATCACGCCCAGGCCCTTCAGAAAGAACAGCCCCGCAAATAGGATCAGCGCCAGCCCCAAAAACAAGGATGCGCGTCTCATGGTTTACTCCTCTCGGCGGGTGCGGCGTGACCCCATCAACCCGCGCCCGATGATGAACAAGCCCAACAGCGCCAGGATGATTCCCACGCCATAATCGCCCAGGATATCCAGCCCGCCAAAGGCCGCGCCAAAGATGAGGAACATGACCGTGCTGATCACGATCAGGTTCACACCGCTACCAACCGCGCGGCGGCCATCGCCCAGCAGCCCGGCCAGGATGGAACCCACCCCCACAAAGCCAGGGATGAGCGTCCACATGTACGACCAGGTGGTGAAATCGCCGGTGACGGTCTGGTAGTACAAAATGCCGCCAATGCCAGAGACAATTGCGGCAGGCACCGCCAGACCGGGCGCGCCCACCAGCAGCCCCAGCACCAGAATGCCGCCGCCAATGGCAATGATGTTGACCGGGAAGACCGACAGCGGCGCCAGCCACGCGCTTACCGCCGGTACCTGGCGCTCGACCACGAAAAAGACGCCCAGCAGCACCAGCAGCAGTCCCAGCGCAAGTTGTGTTCGATTACGTTTGTTCATAGCATTCTCCTTCAATATCCAGTGTATAACAATCGCCTGCAATTGGCAAGCATAAATAAAACCGGCTTTTGATTTATGAAAATAATTATACAATATATTTCAAAAAGTCAATATGATTTTTTATTATTTTGCTTTGGATTTTATTTTCTCAAACACCCATTCAATTTTTTCAAGTCCCGCGCGGCGCAGCCATCCCGGGCCGCCTGCCGCGCAGAGCCTGCCACCCGCAGCCGGGCTGCACATCCCTATTTACGCCCAACCCCCGGCCGGGTTGCAAAAAACGTCACGCTTGTCGCGTGACCTGACTATGCCGCTCAATCAGTTTGCCAGCACCGCCTTGGCCAAGGCCTCCAGCCCGGGCAGGTCGTCCAGGTCCAGCCATTGCAGCATCACGCGCTGCAGGCCAGCCTCGGCCAGCGCCGCCAGTTGGTCGCGCACGGCGCCGCCCGTGCCCACCACCAAGCCGCGCTCGCGCAGTTCATGCGCGGTCTGATTGCGGGCCGCCAGTTTTTCGTTCAGTTCGGCGTCGGTGCGCGCAAAACGCAGCCCGGTCATCATCGAGCGGCGCAGTGATTCCGGCGCGCGGCCGTGGGCAACCAGGGCCGCATCCATGCGTTGGTTGGCCGCGCGGAAACCATCGGGGGTGAGGAAGATGGCATTCCACTCCTGGGCGTAACGCGCGGCCAGGTCGGGGGTGCGTTTTGCGCCGTTGCCGCCAATCAGAATGGGCGGCCCGCCCGCGCGTTGCGGGCGCGGCAGCAGGCTGGCTCCGCGCAGTTGGTAATACGCGCCGTTGAAATCGACCGGCTGCGTTTGGCGCAACAGGCGCGTGACCACTTCCAACCCTTCCTCAAATTGGTCGAAGCGCTCGACGGCCGGGAGCAGGTCGAAACCGAATAGATCATGCTCGCGCTTCTGCCAGCCTGCCCCCATGCCCAGCGTCAGCCGCCCGCCGGAAAGGTCGTCCACCGCGGCGGCTATGCGGGCGGTAAAGGTCGGATGCCTGAACGAAACCGGCGAGACCAGCGGGCCAAACGCAATGCGCCGGGTGTGGCTGGCCAACCAGGTAAGCGAAACCCACAATTCGAGCGAATCCAGGTCGGGTGGGTTGGCATTGGTGAAATGGTCTGAGCGGTAGAGACCCACAAAGCCCAGGTCCTCCACCAACAGCGCCAGTCGCTGCCAGCGCTCCCAGTTCAGTCCATTCTGGCCTTCAACCATGATGGCAACTTCGGGCAGTGTCATTGTCTTCTCCTTGTCACAGGCTACGCCAAAACGTCCGGCAAGGCCAGCCAGGTCCCATTTTGGGCGGGGTGGGCCGCATCGGAAACGATTTCGCCGCGTTCAGTCAGCCGCTTCACCGCGCGGGCGGCCAGTTCGGGCGGCCAGCTGAAAAGACGGGTGACATCCCGCATTTGGGCTGCCCCCACCGAACGGATGTGGCGCGCCAGCAGGTGTGCGCGGGCCTCGCCTTCGCCAATGGCGCGGGCTTGTTCGGGCAGGTTGGGCAGGTGATAGGCGGTAATTTCGTAAATGAACGAGTAGCGCCACGCGCCCGCCTCGGCCACCCCCACCGGCATAATTTTGAAATCGGTTTGCAGCGTTTCGAGCGCGCGGTTGAACTCGCTGCCGCTGCCCTGGCTGGTCAGTCGGGCCGCCTTGCGCAGGTCGAGCGTATTCATGCGTCCTTCTTTGAGCAGGGCTTCATAGACCTGTCTGGCGGATTGGGTCAGGCGGCCTTCTTCGTAAGCAATCAGGTAATCTTCTTCGGGCGCGCCATAATTTTCGGAGAGGGCGTAAAAATAGGGGGCGTCAGTCAGCGCGATGAGGGTGGCCTTGCGGCGCAGCACCTTGGCATAGTACCAGGTGCGCCTGCCAAGCGCGGCATCCTTCCAACCCCAGGTGATGTGACCGGGATCATCGTGCGCGTCGGCCACCGGGCGGTCGCCCGCCACGGCCGTCCACAGGCTGGGCAAATCCACGCCTTTGATGGTCCAAAAGTAGATGAAACCGCGCGCGTTAACGTAACCCAGCGCCGCTTCGGGAGAGGTGATGCGCGGCGCAGGCGGCAGGCGAAAGGTTAGGGTGCGGTAAATGTGCAGTTTTTCGGGTGAGATGGCGGGCATGCGCGCTTCCTCAGGACTCACCCTCCTCTTTGGGCTTCGAGCCGATCTCCACCAACTGCACCTGCACCTGGTAGCGCTTCTCGCCGATCTGCACCTTGCCCATGCCATAAAATCCACGCGAGCCGGTCTTGAAGACTTTTGCAGTGGCGCTTAACTCACCGACCTGCTGGCCATCTTGTTTGAATTCAACTGTGATCATGGTTTCCTCCGTCCTTTTATTTTACCGCTCTGCTGCACATCACCCGCAACAAATGATGTGTAATCTGGCGGGATCGGGATGTCGAAACGCGCGCACAACAGGCGGACATCGTGGTAATCGTTTTCGTCGAGCGGGTAGCCGGTGTGGAATTTGACCATCCACTCGGGGGTGATGCAGCGTACCGGCAGCCCGGCGATGACGCCCGCACCTTGCAGGGAATCGAACGGGTAGGGCACGCCAAAAGTGATGCGGACATTGGCATCAAAGGTGAAGGAGTGGAAATCCACCAGCCGTCCGGAATCGTCGCCCATGACGAAATTGCAGTCGCGGGTGTCGTCGCGGGGGACATCGGTGTAGCCTCGGGCTTCGAGCAAGGCCCGGATGCGCGGCACGTCGGCGTGATGGACGGCGATGTCGAGATCGGTGTGGGGGCGGGTCTGCCGCCCGAGCAGGGCATCCACGCCCCAGCCGCCATCGAGGACCACATCGATTCCATTTTCTGCCAGCAGGCGGACGAATGCGACCACATCCCCGGCGGTCATTTCGGGCCGTTCACGGCTCACGGACGCACCTTGTTGTAAAGGATGTACGCCCCATTGCCCATCTGGTCAATTTGCAGGGTGGTGGGGGTGCAGATGTACGGCCCCACGCCAGGCACCTGCACCGGCGGGGGGGACACCGGGAAGTTGTTGCTTTCTGATAAGCCGGGGAAGGTGACCACCAGGTTGGGCTCATAGACGGGTTGGGAGAATACCAGCGGCACGTAAAGCACGTTTTCCAGGGTGTACCAGGAAAAATTGCTCCCGCCCTGGATGCGCATGGTGGCATCGACGCTTCCAGTGCCAGCCGTGCCCAGGGTAAGGGTCTGGGTGTAGTTGACATCGAAGCCGTTGTAGGTGGCGGTGCCGTCGCCAGGCGGGGTGAACTGGAGCAGCACCTCGCCATCGAAGCGCTGCAGGCTGGGGCGGAATTGGTCGCCGGCCATGGCAAGGTTGGACTCGAAGGCCGACCAGAAGGTGTCGTTGTTCATGCGCCAGGTACCCACCAGGCAGCGGTCGCACTCGGTTTCGCGATCCTCGACCTCGTCCGAAAGGGTGTAGGTCTGCTCACTGCCATCGCCGCGCGCGCTGGTAGCGAGCCAGACCAGTTGGCGCTGCTGGCAGGCCTGCAAGTTTTCTGGCATGTCGATCCAGGTGGTGGGAGCTGCGCCGCGCGGACGCAGCTTGACCGTGATGCTGGGATCGTAGTCCTGGCTGAGGGTGTGGACGGTGTCCTCAGGGAAGACGAGCAGGTAACGCGCAAGTACAAAATCTTCAACCGGGAGGGGGTATTCATTCGTCGCGTCCAACACAATCTGGCTGCGTAATCCGATCCTGAGCGGCAGGTTGCCGCCGCCCGCATCCTGGATGGTTTTATCGATGTAGGCTTTGCCAAATTCGTGGAAAAGGTTCTGGATATCGGGGTAGCTGGCCAGGGCGGCCAGTTGGGCATCAACCCCGCCCGATGCAGGCATCATGTCGATCAGATCGATCACGGCGCCATTGCCCCCCCGGTTGGCCAGGTACTGGAAGAACAACCAACTGGGGTAATCGATCTTGACCAGGCTGACCCGCATCGACTCTTCCGAGAAGGAATCCAGGTATTCGTACTCGGCATTGACCGTGGGGTAGGCCACGTTGCCAAAGAACTCGGCTGTGCCCTCGACCCACCATGCGCTGCTGTCCAACCCGGTTTTTTCGTAATAATTCTGGTATTGAAAACAGTGGAACAACTCGTGCGCGATGATCTGGTTGGCAACCCCGGGGTCGGTGAAGTTGCCAAACTCGGGAAAGATGGCAATCTGACAGCGCCCGCCGGGGCTTGGCATCCAGGTGGCGGCTTGCGCCCGGAAGGTATCTGTGTCGTTCGTATCAGCCAGTTGGGTGAAGACCAGGTCGGCCGAGGGCATCTCACCGTAGGGCAGGAAGGCATTGACCGCCGTAGGGATGCCTTCCATGATGCCATCGGACTGGATCATGCGGTTGTCCGAGACGGTCAGGTCAACGGGGATGAAGAGACGATATTCGCGGCCGCCCACTTCCACCAGACGATACTCGAAACAGGTGGCGGTGGAATCCTCCGGGAAGCCGTCTGACCAGAAGGTGGCGCAGGCAGGGTCCTGCGGCTGGATGCGCGCCACCCGCGCCCCGCCCGGCGCGCTGGATTGGCTGGCCGGCACCGAGAGGCGCTCGAGCGTGGCCGGGTCGATGAATATTCGGTCGAGCAGGGCTTGCAGGGCGCGTCGGGTGGGTTCATCGGGGCCGTTTTTGATGTAAGAGGCAGCCGCGCGCACCACGCCGGAGCCTTCACGGGAGATGATCTCCGCGCCAGCCGGGTTGATCTCTGCGGCGCTGGCCTGCCCGGCCACGAACTGGAGCGTCTTAAGCAGGCCTTCCTCCCGGGTCCATTCGCCCGCTTCCAGCCGCCGCTCCAGGTTGTCCATCAGCCCGGTGGGGTGGTCTTCGAAATCTTCGGCAAACAGGATGTCGTCCTGCGGCGCGCCTTCGGAGACCGGCGCGGGGATTGCGGTGGAAGATTCTTCTGCGGGGGGCGGGGCTTCGCCGGGCGCGGGCGTGGGGGCGACGCCGCCAAAAGGCAGGTTGCAGGCCATGGAGACTACGGCGAAAAATGACAGGATGCGGATCAATAAAGGTTTGCCAGGCATACGGGTTTTCCTCCTAAAAATAAAAGACCACCGCCATTCGTGGTTATTGAATCATTGTATCATCCCGGCCAAGGGGGCAGCGGAGGGTGCCAGGGCCTGCGCAACGTGGCAACGCATCGCACCATTTTTATATCCACAGATTACACAGATTTTCTCAGAATTTTTCGTTCGGTTCCAAAATCTGTGTAATCTGCGAAATCTGTGGATGGTTACCAATAATGCTCACTGAACCTTACCACAAGCGCAAAAGAGAAAAATATCCGGCGGTTGAAAATATTTGGATGGGTCCTAAAACGAATCGAACAGCGACCGGGCCTGCACCCGCGGCACGGCGCCCGGGGGCAGCGGACAGCGCACCGAAGCGGCCACCCCGGCCGGGAGGTCGAAGTAGTTATCAGTAAAGACGGTATCCGCTCCGGGCAGCGAGAGTTCCACGAAGCGGGCCAGCGCGCAGGCGGACACATCCACCACCAGGTGCGGCCCCTCCACGCGGGTCGAGACTTCCAGCCCGGGGTCGCCCAGTTCCAGATGCTTGTTGGGCACAAAGGGCGTCACGCGCCGCGCCGTGATGCGGCCGTCCTGCCACAGTTCGCAGGTGAAGACCACCCCGCGCTGGTTGGCCGGCGTGACCAGGGCCGAGAAGTCGTGCACGCCCACCAGCGTATCGGACAGCGCCGCGGCCCGGACATGCTGCCGCCCCCCCTGCTGCAGCACCTGCCCGTCGAGCGTTTCCAGCCGCCATTCGACCTGCGCATCGACCGGCACGACCAGGTCGCTGGTCAGGTGCACCTTCATCGTTTTTCCGTAGTCTGCCACCGAGAGCAGCAATGGCGCGTAGAAGCGGCGGGCCGCGTAGTGCAGGGCCTTCCAGCGCCCGAAGTAGTCCAGCGAAGACCACGAGGCCACCGGCCAGCAGTCGTTGAGCTGCCAGATGAGTGTGCCGCTGACCCGGTTGCGGTTGCGCCGCCAGTGCTCCACCCCATAGCGGATGCCTTCCGCTTGCAGGATGAGGCTGAGATACACCAGCGCGTCGAAATCGCGCGGCATGCGAAAGGTGTCGGTCATCTGCGCCAGCATCAGCCCGTTGCCCGAGCCGCTGCGCTGGTGATGTTCCATGATGTACGCGGTCATGTTCCAGTCGGCCGGGTCGGCGTAGGTGGCAATGGTCTGCAGCGGCGGCAGCGCCTGGAATCCGAACTCGCTCATGAAGCGCGGGAAGGTGTCGCGGTAGGCCGTAAAAGGCTTGCGCCCGTGCCACACATCCCAGTAATGGCAGTCGCCCTGCACCTGCCCGTTGGGGGCCTCGAATGGCGTGTTGGAGGTGGCCGAGCTGGGGATGTAGGGATGGTCGGGGTCTTCCACCTCCAGCAGGCCGGGCAGCAGGTGGTGGAACATGCGGTCGTAGCCATCCTTGAGGCGCTGGTTGGTGGCGTCGCCCGGCTTGTTCCAGCCCCAGTCGCACCAGCCCTGCTCCATTTCATTGTTGCCGCACCACAAGGCCAGGCTGGCGCGATGACGCAGGCGGCGGACCTGCTCCACCGCCTCGATGCGCACGGTCTCGAAAAAGCCCGCATCGGCGGGGTAAATGCCGCAGGCGAACATGAAATCCTGCCAGACCAGCACCCCGTAGCGGTCGCACAGGTCAAAGAAGGCCTCCTCCGGGTAATACCCGCCGCCCCACACACGCAGCATGTTCATGTGCGCATCGGTGGCAGATTTGATGAGCATCTCGAGCTGCGCGGGCGTGACGCGCGTGGGGAACGAGTCGGCGGGAATCCAATCGGCGCCCTTGGCGAACAGGCGCACACCGTTGACATAAAAGACGAACTCGCGCCCCCATTGGTCCGGTTCCTGGCGCAGCTCGATGTTACGCAGTCCGATCTTGTATTCGCGCCGGTCGAGCACGGCCTGGCCGTCGGTCAGGGTCACCTCCACGCTGTAGAGCGGCTGCGCGCCATAACCATGCGGCCACCACAATTGGGGATGGGGGATCTCGAGCGACAGCCCGGCAAAACAGGGCGCGCCGGTCTCGAAGGACATCAGCGCCTCGCGGGCGTGGAACGTTTCGCCGCCCGGCCCGGTCACCGTGACCTCAGCGGACAACGCCGCCCCATCCATTGCGCCGGTACTGATTTCCACGTCCAGGGTGGCTGCCTCAGCGGTCACGCTCTGGCGCAGGTGCACATCATCGAAGCGGGTTGCGAACCCCTCCAGGCGGATATCCTTCCAAATGCCGATGGGCGGCAGCCTGGGGCCCCAGTCCCAGCCCCAGTGGCAGGGCGCCTTGCGCAGGTGCGGCCCGCCGGGGATATCCCCGCCGCCGGTCAGCGGCAGCTGCGCCTGCCGGGCCGTGATGGTGCGCACCGGCGAGGTGAAATGGATGCGCAGTTCGTTCTCACCGGTCCTCAAAAATGGATTCACATCCCACGCCCAACGGCGGAACATGTTCTCGGCGTGCCCCAGGTAAACGTCGTTGAGGTACACATCCGCGACCGTGTCCAACCCGTCGCAGGCCAGCCGCAGGGAGGGCTCGCCCAGCAGGGCGGCATCCACGCTGAAGGTGCGGCGGTACTCCCAATCGCTTTCGGCCACCCACTGCACGCGCAACTCGTTATCGCCCGCGAACGGGTCGGGGATCTGGTCGAGCGCCAGCAGGTCGGTGTGCACGCCGCCGGGCACGCTGGCCGGCATCCATGCTGCGGTGCCCGCCTGGCGGAACTGCCAGGCGCCATTCAAGGATTGAGTCTTCATGATGTGCTCCATTTTTCGGGATGTGTGTCAGCCAGCAAAGAGAAAGAAGCAAGGATGACTTCTGTGCTGATTATATCCGCGCCTGCAAAAACCCGGTTCGTGGGGCGTGTAACTTTTTGACCACATCACCGTCTTGTAACTGTGAGCGCAAAATCATTGTTTTTCAAGCCGCTCTGCACTCAAATTCCGCCATATTTATTGGAATAAATTCTCGAGTGAGGAGGAGGTGACAACCATGCTATTCGCACCCAAGGAGAAGGGGCAGGGTCTTGTTGAGTACGCGCTGATTCTGGTTTTGGTGGCGGTCGTTGTGATTGCCGTGCTGACCATTCTAGGCCCGATCATCGGCAATGTCTTCAGCAACATCAATTCCGGTCTCGGCCGCTAGTCTAAACCACTGCGCCAAAGTGCAAAAAACTGCCCTCGACTTTGGCTTTTAGAGCAAAGCGAGGGATGAAAATCTAAACGAAGAAGGGCGCGAAAGCGCCCTTCTTCGTTTAGATTTGGGTAATGAGAGCAGCCGAATTGGCTAAACCGGGGAGGAAAGCCTGCTTTTTGAGCCAGTTGTCAGGGGTTCGTGTCCAAAGCGCCTGAAATTGAGGGGTACCCCGGAACGCGGCGCGATATTGCCGCCAGAGGGTGTTGAAAGACCAGCGTCTTGCGCCGCGCCGCCAGCGGGCGGGTGCAGGGGGTCCATCGGGCAAGCCCCGGGCACGGTAGGCGGCCAATAGCAAAATGGAATAAACCCAAACACGTCACTGGGCAGAAGCGATGGTGGAAAGGGGTGTCCAGCACTGTTTTTCGCCAATGCCGAAGCCGGACTGCATTTCGCGATGAGCGGCTTCAAGTTTCCAGCGTTGCCAGAGCCAGGATGGTTTCGCGGGATCTGCGCGCCGCCCACCCCCAGCACATGCGGCTGGCGCTCAGGCACTTCCTGCCGCGTCTCCTTCAGCATCACCCGCGACATGCGCGCTTCTCGATAGCGCCCCCGGCTGAACATCCGATACCAGGCGCTGCAATCCCCATCCGGCACCCCCACATTCCGCCAGTACACCCGCGCTTGTCCAAACACCCCTCGACCAAAAAGCCAAAGTCGAGGCGGTTTTTTGTTTACCGCATACCTGCTGTCACCAGGCTGGACCGTTCGGATTTGTCTGATGCAATGACAACCTGCGAGAAGCGCACCAGGCTGCCTTTGTAGGGAACGCCAGCATTTTTGACCACCCAGCCTTCCATTTCAAAGGGGATGACCCCGGCCGTCTGCAACCATTCCCCGTTGTATTTGCGCGCAATGTGCACATGTGTGCCGGTGCTCTCACCGCCTTCACATGATGCATGGCCCAGTGGGTCGCCCGCATTGAGCTGGCGGCCCACTGCTGCGCGTCCCTGGTCTGCCACATGCAGGTAGAACAATACCCAACCGGTGCGCGTATCACCGTCGCCGTCCAGGTCCAGTTCGACGATGCTGCCTTCAGAGCGGGCCACGATACCCTGGGCCATGGCAGTGACCCACTGGTCAGTGGCGTTGCATTCCGAGACGCCGCTGGGGGCGAAGTCGATGGCAGCGTAAGGTTCGCCCTTTCCCCAGCCAGTGTGCGGGCCGCCGGTATAGTTCCACGATTTTCCGGCCTCGAAAGGCAGCAGGAAGTAGGGTTGCTGCAAACTGGCCGGGATGTGCGGCTGGGGGTTTTCCCAGGGGTTGCCAAAGAGCCGGGAGAATGCCGCAGCGAACCCATCGGGCCCGGTGGCCAGGGTGAAATCGAGGCGAGGCAGGTTGCGTGAGAAGTAGTAGTGCATGGCTACGGTGGCGGCATTTTGCCAGGGGTCAGGACGTTCAATGCGCCGGTCGGCGGGGTGTTCATATTCGGTCAGGTCGCCGAGGCGCCAGGCGTAATAACCGTTGTTGAGGGTGTTGGCAGCCCAGACCAATTGCAGGTAAAGCCCGCGGTGCAGGTAACTGCGCTCGCCCAGGTAGTAGTCTGTGTTGGGTTTTTGCGGGTCGCTGAGTGCGCCAGATTGATATTCGAGCAGGGCCAGCAGCAGGCGCGGGCTGAGCGAGAAGTTTTGGGACACGTAGTCCACAATTTGTGCGCCGGTGCGGTTGGCATCGGCGGCGTATTCCACGTAGCCATTGAGCCAGCCGGGTTGCTGGGCCACGAATGCCCCGGTGTTAAAGCCTGCGGCGGCCGGCCCGTTGACAAAGTGCCAGTCTGGCAAAATTTGGTATGGGCTGCCCCACAGGGGTTCGTAGTAGATGGGGATCTTCATGGGGAAGCCGGGCGGCATGGTGGTGGCGTCGAGCGGGATGACCGGGTTGGCGGTGCGGATCTCGGCTTCGGTGGTGTTGAAGCGCGCGGCCAGGGCGGGCAGGGTGTCGCCAGGTTGGGCGGTGTAGTCCACCAGTTCGCCGGGGGCGTAGGGTGGGCGTGTGGCGTAGGGGGTCGGCTCGATAACGGGTTCGGGCGCCGGGTCGTTGGCGGCGGGCGCGGGCAGGGCCGGGGATGCCGACGGTGCGCAGGCGGACGCCGTGGTGGCCAGGAGCAGGAGGAAAATCCAAATTTTGTGGTGTTTCATGGGCGGGCGGGGGGATGTGGGCTATTCACCAGCCTGGCGCACAATGCGGGTTTCAAACGAGCCGCAGGCGCAGGCTTCGATGACTGTTTCGCCGCGGGTAAGGGTGCCTTTGTAGGGTTCGCTGCCGTTGCTGGCGACCCACCCGCTGAGGTTGAACGGAATGGGACCTTCGGCCAGCACCCACTCGCCGTTGTATTTGCGCGCGATGTGGACATGGGTGCCGGTGCTGACGCCGCCTTCGCAGGAGGGGTGCCCGATACGGTCGTTTTGGTTGAGCCATTGCCCCGGGCGGGCTTTTTCGCTGGTGGCGATGTGCAGGAAGATGAGGTTCCAGCCGGTTTGTTCTGAGCCGTCGCCGTCGAGGTCGAGTACGACGAGCCCTTTATCGACGCGTACGACTTGACCTGGGGCGGGCGCGACCACCCAGGCGTTGGAAATTTCGCAGCCGCCATCGGTGGCGGCGGGGGCGAAGTCGAGCGCGGCCAGGGCGCCGCGTTTGTCCCAGGGGGCGTGCGGCCCGCCGGAGTAGCTCCACACTTTGCCGAACTCGAAGGGCAGGGAGAGCGGGGGTTGGTCCAGTCCGGGCGGGATGACCGGGTCGTTGTATGCGGCGCGCTGCCATGGGTCGCCGAACATTTCGGCGTAGAAGGCGGGGAAGCCGGTGTTGGGGTCCATGATGCGCAGCCAGTCGGCGTATTTGTGGGTTTTGGAGAAGAAGTACTGGATGGCTGCAGTGCCGGCGTTGAGGCGCGGGTCCATGCGGATGGTGACGCCGTCGGGGAAGGTGAGTTCGGTAAGTGTGCCGCTGCGCCAGCCGTAGTAGCCGAGCGAGATTTCTTCTGCGGCCCACATCATTTGGCGGTACAGTTCTTTGTAGTAGAAGTTGATGTAGCCGAGCGGGTAGTCTTCCTGGGCCAGGTTGGTGGGGTTGGCGCGCACCCAGTTGCTCTCATAGTCGAGAATGGCCAGGATGAGGCGCGGGTTGAGCGAGTGGTCGAGGGCGATGCGGTGGATGGACTCTGCGCCGCTGGTCCAGCCGTTGGTGCCCAGGTATTGCCTGAAGGCGGCCAGTTTGCCGCCGGCCATGAGCACATAGGCATTTACGTCGAAGTTGGCAACGGCAGGCCCGTAGACAATTTCGCTGTCGGGCAGGGTGATGGTGCCGGGGCCCAGGTCTCCCAGGGTGTTGGGGATGATGAGCAGGGTGCCGATATTGAGATGCCCGGTGGGGTTGAGCCCTTCGGGGGCGCGGATGAGGCTGATATCGATGCTGAATCGCCGGGCCACGGCGGGCAGGTAGTCGCCGCCCTGGGTGGTGTAAAAGAATTGTGGCTGGCCAGTTACGAGCGGGTTGGCGGTGGGGGTGGGGTCGATCTGGACTTGCCCGGTGGGCGCGCCGGGTGTTTGTGTGACCGGGGGCGGGGGGTTGGAGTCGCGGGTGGGGGCCGGTGTGAAGGTGGGAAAGAGCGTGGCGGTGGGCAGGATGAGGGCCTGACCCGACGGGGTGGGGGTGGCGTAACTGCCCCACAGCGAACCGGTGCAGGCGGTGAGCAGGGCGGCAATAAGCGCGATTGGCACGAAACGACGGATCATAAACAGGATTATACCGTTACAGGGTAAAGGTGAGATTAGAGCTGGCGAGGGGGTAAAGCATAAAAACGTAATAAGTAGACACGGAAGGCTTCACGGGCGGCTGATTTCGTTGAGTGGGGTTTGTCCATCCCAGGCTTCCAGCCAGGTGCTGCCTTTATTAAAGTAGCCGTCGTATTCGCGCCCGGCGCCGCTGGCGGTCCAGCCATCTAGCACAAAGGGGATGTCGCCGCCTTCGGCGCTGACCCACACCCCATTGTACTTGCGGGCGATGTGCAGGTGGGTGGCCATCGAAAAGCCGCCCTCGCAGGAGGGGCGTCCCACACGCTGACCGGCGCGCAGGCTGGCGCCAACCGGCACCCGCTCGCTGACGTGCAGGTAAAGCACGTTCCAGCCGGTCTGCTCGTAACCGTCGCCATCCAGGTCTTGCACGACAACGCCATTGCCAGAGCGGACCACCAGACCGTCTGCCACCGCCACGGCCCAGTGCGGGCTGATGGCGCAGCCAAGCGGTTCGCCGGGTGGGGCGAAATCGAGCGCTGCCCAGGCCGAGCCGCTATCCCATCCGCCGTGGGGGCCGCCGGTATAGTACCAGACCAGCCCCGGCTCGAAGGGCAGCTGCATGGGCGGCTGGGCCAACCCGGGCGGGAGGATCGGCTCGATGGCCAGGTCGAAGGGATAGCCAAACATCAGGAAGAAGGTGGCGAACAGCCCGTCGATGCTGACATCGCGCGGCCAGGAATCCGAGGGATGGATGAGGGCGAAGAAGTGCTGCACGCCTGCCGTGCCGGGATTGATGCCGGGGTCGATGGGTATGCTGACACCATCGGCGAGCGTCCAGGCGGCAATGCGCCCGTCGCGGACGTTGTAGAAGCCATAGTTGAGGGCGTCGGCCGTCCAGGTGAGTTGGCGGTATAGCCCGGCATGCGAAACGTTGACGTTATGAATGGGGAATTCGGTGGGTGTAACATTCTTCTGGGTGACCCAGCCGCTTTGGTATTCCAGGATTGCCAGGAGCAGGCGCGGGTTGACAGAGTAGTTGAGGGCCACTTTTTCCACGATCTGTGGGCCGTTGAGGAGTTCGCCCTCGACATTTTGCGTGTAGGTGTTTATATAGCCGCCCTTGCGCCGGGTGTAGTCGGCCACATCCAACGCGGCGCCGGCCGGGCCAAAGACCAGCTCGGAGTCGGGAATGATTTTGAATCCTGTGCTGGTAAGCCCGGCTGTGGATGGGTCTTGCTGCTGCGGGAGTTGGATGACTTGTCCAACGGCCAGCCAGTTGGGGTCGATGCCAGGGTTGGCGGCGATGATGGCTTCGAGTGTCAGCCCAAAGGCGCGGGCAATATTGCCGAGCGTGTCGCCGGGCTGGATGACATACTCGCCGGGGCGCGTAGCCGGGGTGGGCAGGCTGCGGTTCTGGTCTGGGGTGGGGGTAAGGATGGGTGCGCCGGGCAGGCGTGTGGGTGGCAGGAATGTTTGGGCGGGATTGGGGGTGGGGCGGTTGACACCCAGGGTGGGCAGGGCAGGTGCCGGCGCACTGGCCGAGCGTGTGCACCCTGCCACCAGGCTGATGAGGAGGATTGAAATAGTGAGCCGCTTGAACATTGTAATGATTGTATCAGGCAATCGGGGGGTTCACCCCTTCGATGACCACCATGTTGGTGCTGGCGGCCAGGTGGCGCAGGGTTTTGGCGGGGGCGTATTCTGGCGAATTGATCCATGCCTGGGCGCGTTCGATGCTCTCGAATTCAAGGATGACGAGGCGCTTGGGCATCCATTTGCCTTCGAGCACTTCTTTGCGCCCGTTGCGGGCCAGGTATTTGCCGCCGCAGGCTTCCACAGCGGCCGGGGCCAGTTTGATGTATTCTGCGTAAGTCTCCGGGTCGTGGACATCGATATCGACGATCACATAGGCGCTCATGGGGCTCTCCGTGGGGGTTTCGCTGGAGTCTATCACGCCGGGGACAAATAGACCACTGATGGAAAAGATGAAAAGTATATAAAAAAATCCCAGCGCTCAGGCCAGGACTTTTCACTCTTCACTGTTCACGCCTCACCGGCTTTACCCGCCCCACGGCATTTCGGCGTATTGCTCGAACAGGTCATCGTGCATCTTCTTGAACAGGCGCTCGTGCCCCGATTCCCATTTGGCAAGCATATCGAGGATCTGTTTGGCCTCGCCTTCGGCCCGGGCGGCGGCCGAGGCGTAGAACTCGGCAAAGTCACGTTCGATGAGGTAGGCCATGCGCAGCACGGGCAGGTCGGCGACCATCGATTCGTTGACCGTATCGGCGATGCTCTCGCTCTGGGCGCGGTCGACAAAGAAGCCAGCCGGGGGTAGGGGCGGGTATTGCGCCGCGACCCCGGCGTTGAGCGCGGCGATCTGCGCGGCGATGAAGTCGATGTGCTTTTGCTCTTCAGCCGAAATGGCGCGGAAAGCGGCTGCGGCTGCGGCGTTGCGCAGGCGCCCGGCGTTCTCCCCAAAGAAGCGTTTGCCTTCGTATTCGCGTTCGAGGGCGTATTCGAGGATTTTTTCGATGTTCATTTTACATCTCCATGAGGGGCGAGGGTTGTCTTGCCCCTATAAACGTAAATAAAGCGACAGGGGCGCCTCGCGCCATGCTAAACCGAGTGTTTTCACGCGAAAGAATACACCGTTTAAGCGGTTTTCCCTGGGAAATTGGTGCGACGCACCCGCGGCGGATTTATCCATTATTCGTGTTACAAAATCAAACCAATTGAACTTTGACGGCGCACACCTTGTACGACGGGATCTTGGAGACCGGGTCGAGGGCGGCCAGGGTCAGCTCGTTGGCTGAGGCTTCTGGGAAGTGGAAGTTGGCATACACCATGCCGGGCGGCACGCGGTCGGTGACCCAGGCTTCGGCTTCGATGCTACCGCGCCGCGAGGTGACGCGCACGGTCTTTTTTCCATTTAGCCCAAGTTTGTGGGCATCGTCCGGGTTGACTTCGATCAGCGCGTTGTCATACACGGCCAGCAGTCCTTTGGCGCGGCGGGTCATTTCACCGCCGTGCCAGTGATAGAGCACGCGCCCGGTGCTGAGCACGAACGGGAAATCATCATCCGGCAGTTCTGGGGCGGGCACGAAGTCGATGGGCATGAACCTGCCTTTGCCGCGCGCAAAGGATTTGGTGTGCAGGATGGGCGTGCCGGGGTGGTCGAATGTCGGCACCGGCCATTGCAGGCGCTCGCCCGCTTCCAGCCGGGCGTGGGTGATGCCGGTGTAGCTGGGCGTCAGGGCGTTGATCTCGTTCATGATCTCGGTGGGGTTGTTGTAATGCCAGCCGGCAGCCGGGTGGTCGGCGATCTCGCGCCCGCCCAGGTCGAGGATGCGTTGGGCGATGGCGGCCGTGATCAGCCAGTCCTGGCGCGCTTCGCCGGGGGGCGGCACAGCCGGGCGCACCATCTGTACGCGCCGCTCGGTGTTGGTAAAGGTGCCGGTCTTTTCGGCAAAAGAAACGCCCGGTAGCAGCACATCCGCAAATACGGTGCTCTCGGTGGGGAAGATATCTTGCAGGACGAAGAATTCCACCTGCTCGAGACAGTGGCGGATGTGGGCGCTGTCCGGGTCGCTGGTGACAGGATTTTCTCCCAGCACATAAAGTGCCCTCACCCTGCCTTCCGGGATGCCAGGGATCATCTCTGTGACGGTCAGGCCCACTTTCGTGGGGGCTGTTGCGCCCCAGGCTGTTACAAACTTTTTCTGCACCTCTTCATTGATGACAGGCTGGTAGCCGGGGTAGACGTTGGGCAGGCCGCCCATGTCGCACGCGCCCTGCACGTTGTTCTGCCCGCGCAGGGGGTTCACGCCGCCGCCGGGCTTGCCCATGTTGCCGAGCAGCATTTGCAGGTTGGCCAGGTCCATCACATTGCGCACGCCCACAATGTGCTGGGTGATGCCCATGGCCCACATGACGGCCATCGGTCTGAGTTCGCCCATCATTTCGGCCGCCTGGCGTAATTGCGATTCGGGAATGCCGGTGATCTCGCTCACCCTGCCGGGCGGGTACTGCATGACCGTGGCTTTGAATTCGTCGAAGTTCTCGCAGCGTTCTTCGATGAAGGCCTTGTCTTCGGCACCGTTTTCCAGGATGAGGTACATCAACCCGTTGAGCAGGGCAATATCTGTGCCGGGTTTCTGGCGCAGGTGCAGCGCGGCGAAATCGACCATGTCGATGCGGCGCGGGTCGGCCACGATCAGCTTTGCGCCCCTAAAGCGCACCGCGCGGCGCAGCATGGTCCCAAAGACCGGGTGCTGCTCGCTGGTGTTCGAGCCGATGATGAAGAACAGGCTGGCTTTGGCGGCCACATCGTCCATGCTGTTGGACATGGCCCCCGAGCCGAAGGAGGTCGCCAGACCGGCGACCGTGCTGGAGTGTCAGAGACGGGCGCAGTGGTCGATGTTGTTCGTTCCCATCACCTGCCGCGCCAGTTTGTTCATCACATAGTTTTCTTCGTTGGTGCATTTTGCCGAAGTGAGAATGCCCACGCTGTCAGGACCGTACGCTTCGCGCGCGTGGTGCAGTTTCCTGGCCACGATGTCCAGCGCGGTGTCCCAATCGGTTTCGACCCACTCCCAGCCATTGCCGCCAAATTGCTTTTCCTTGCCTTCCAGCAGGTAATGGCGCACACGTGGTTTCTCCAAGCGTTCCGGGTGATGGATGTAATCGTACCCGTAGCGCCCCTTGACGCACAGCGCCATGCCGTTGACCGGCGCATCCGGGTTCGATTCGACGCCGATGACCCGGTTGTTTCTCACCAGTAAATCGAACTGGCAACCCACCCCACAGTACGAGCAGGTGGTGGTGACCTTGCGCACCTGGTGGGCCCGGGCCGCGCCGTAACTCATCTTGTTCGAGAGCGCGCCGGTGGGGCAGTAGGCCACGCACTGGCCGCAGCTTTCGCAGCGCGCCTCCAGCATGGTGGTGCCGGCCCCGGCCACAATGCGCTCTTCAAAGGCGCGTCCGGCCACGCCCCACACATCCCGCACCTGAATCTCGCCGCAGGCCAGCACGCAGCGGCGGCACAGGATGCAGCGGTTCATGTCTACGCGGATGAAGGGGTTGGGGTCGGCATCCACCGGGTAGCGCGTGCCTTTTGCGCCCCAGGCGGGCACCTCCACCTTGTATTCGTAGGCCAGGTCTTGCAGTTCGCACGCGCCGCTCACATCGCAGGTGATGCAGTCTTGCGGATGGTTGGCCAGCATCAGCTCCAGCGACATTTTGCGGTTGTGTACGACCTTGGGGCTGTGGGTTTGAATCTCCATGCCTTCCCACACTGGCGTGACACAGGCTGCCTGCAAAAAACGCCCGCCCTTCACCTCCACCACGCACATGCGGCAGTTGCCGGTGGGCGAGAGGTCTTTGTGATGGCAAAGGGTGGGGATATCGAAACCGTGCGTGCGGGCCGCGTCCAGGATAGTCTGCCCGGGCTGCGCTTCGATTTTTGTTCCGTCGATGGTGATTTGGGTCATGTCATTTCTCCGCGCGGGCAAATTCTGCGCCGAAATGGGCCAGCGCCGATTTCATGGGGATGGCCACGCTTTGGCCCAGCCCGCAAAACGAGGCGGCCTGCATATTCTCGGCCAGGGCCAGCAGTTCGGCCACATCGCCTTTTACCCCACCGCCCGCCGCCATGCGATCCAATATTTCCAGCGCGCGCCAGGTGCCCATGCGGCAGGGCGTGCACTTGCCGCAGCTCTCGGCCGCAAAGAAATGCAGCAGCTCGCGCAGGAAGGCCACCGGCGACACGCCCTGGTCGCACACCAGGAAGGACCCCGCGCCCATCGCAATGACCTGCGTCCAGCGGTTCTCTGCCGCCGGAATGTCGCGCGTCACGCCCTTGAGCGGGCCGGGGCTGTAATCAATGTGGCTGTCCAGCAGGGCGGGTGGGGCAATGGCACCGGCTGCACCGCCGCACAAGGCAAAGTTGAACGTTGAGCCGGGCAGCATGCCGCCGCCAAAATCTTCGATCACCTGGCGCAGGGTCAGCCCAAAGGGGGCTTCAAACAAACCAGGGTTGCGTACATGCCCCAGCACCATATAGACCTTGGTGCCGGGCGTGGGATCGCTGGTCAGGTTGCGCCACCATTCTGCGCCGTGCGCCAAAATGTGCGGCACCGCGCAAAAACTTTCCACGTTGTTGACGGCCGTGGGCTGCCCACGGAACCCGGATTGCGGCGGGTAGGGCGGGCGCAGGCGCGGCTCGCCACGTTTGCCTTCCAGGCTTTCGAGCAGGGCCGTTTCCTCGCCGCAAATGTATGCCCCCGCGCCGCGGTGCACATGCAACCGAAACGAAAAGCCGCTGCCCAGGATGTTCCCGCCCAGCAGGTGGTGTGCTGTGGATTGGGCAATGGCGCGCTCCAGGCGGCGCGCCTGGTGCTCGTACTCGCCGCGAATGTAGATCCAACCTTCGCTGGCGCCCATGGCATACGCAGCAATGGACATACCTTCCAGCAGCTGGTGCGGGTTGGTATCCATCAGCACGCGGTCTTTGAAGATGAGCGGTTCACTCTCATCCGCATTGCAGATGACGTAGCGGGGGGTGCGCGCTTCGGAGGCGACGAAGCGCCACTTGCGCCCAACGGGGAATCCCGCGCCGCCGCGCCCCTGCACACCCGCAGCCTCTACTTCCGTTAACACGGCCGCGGGCTCGCGCCCCAGCGCTGCTTTCAGCCCGTGGTACACACCATGCGCCAGCGCGCTCTCGATTTCGTCAGGGTCAATTTTGCCGATGAGCGCGGTCATTACGCGCGTTTCGTTCTGGCGGGGGGTGCTGTACTCGGTGGGCACGCCGCGCCAGCCCGCGCACAACTTGCCCCCGTCGGCGGGGGTGACGGGCCCGGCCTGTTCGTCTTCCACGAGGGCGGCCGGGGCGCGGTCGCACAGCCCCAGGCAGGAGGTGCGCTCCACGGTGTAATCATCCAGTCCGGGTTGTTGCTGCCAGGTTTTAACGGAGGCGCGCTTGAGCCAGCAGACCGGTCCATCACACACGCGCAGCACTTTTTTGCGTTGTTCCAAAGAGAGCATGGAGTAGAAGGTGGCCATGCCGTAAGCCTGGTGGGCCGGAATGCCCAGCGCGCGGGCGGCCTCGGTGGCGGTATCGGGTGTCAGGCGGTTTTCGGCGCCCAGGTCTTTGAGCACTTCCAGGGTTGCTTCGGGCATCGCGCCGTGGCGGTGCGCCAGTTCAAGGATATGGGGATCGATGGGCTTGTAGGTGATTCGCTTGTTGGTCATGGGAATGGAGACTCGTCTGGTGAGCGGAAAAGTCCAACGTGTTTTTATTATTTGTCTTTACCGAGCCAAAAGATAGTCGCAAAGTTCCTTGTTTTTGCTGACATTCATCCTGCCTGCCGGGCGGCAATAAAAAAGCGCCCCGCAGGGCGCTGGATGGCGTTACGTTGAAAAACTGCTGCCCATGATGTAATTTTCCAACTGGGCGATGACACTTTGTTTGTTTTCGAGCACTTCCTCGATGATATCGCGCATGGAGAGCACACCGATGATTTTTTCGTTTTCCACCACGGGCAGGTGACGCACACGGAATTTCATCATCAGCCCCATGCACTCGTCCACACTGGTTTCGGGTTTGACGGTGATCATGCGCTCGGTCATAATATCGCGCACCAGTGTAGCTTTGGCGCTCTTGCCTTCGATTTCGACTTTGCGCGAGTAGTCGCGTTCGGTAAGAATACCCACAAACTGGTCGCCTTCCTTGACCATGACGGCACTGATGTTGGCGTCGGACATGACCTTGAGGGCATGCAGGACCGTATCATCGCAATTGACTGCGTAAGTGGTACTGTTTTCCTTGGCTTTGAGCAATTTCCGAACACTGGCCATATCAAGCTCCTTTGAATTGGAATTAGTTGGGAGAATATTTGTCCTTATTGTACGATAAACGTTTTTGATTTACTACTCCCTGGCGCTTATCATAAAGGATGACTTTTTTCGGCTGTGGGCCGCGTAGAAGCGGTCCGGGTCGGCGCGGAAGGCTTCGAGGCAGAACCCGGTGCAGAAGTGGATGATGCGCCCGTTGTACTCGGTGGTGGGGTAGTAGGCCGGGTCGTTGTGGATGGTGCGCTGGCATACGGTTTGGAAGACGGTCAGCGCCACCTGCGGCGGGGGCGGGGCGTGCGGCGTTTTGGGCATGGGGCGAACCCGGGCTTATTTCAACTCCGCCACCAGCACTTCGAACGCGCCCAGGCTGATGCGCCCCAGGCGCTCATCCTTTTTGCTGCGCCCGGCGGAAGAGAACAGGATGCGGGCCGTCTTATTGCCAGTCAGGTTGAACTTGAGGTTGTGCCGCATGGGCGAGTAATTGAGCGCCACCAGCACGGTCTGCGAATCGGTGAAGCGCAAGAAGGCAAAGTAATCTTCGGCTTTTTCGTGCAGGGGCTTGTAATCGCCCTCTACAAGCGCCGGGGTCTGCCGCCGCACACGGATGAGGTGCCTGTAGAAATTAAGCAGGGCGGCCGGGTTGTCTTTCTGCTCCTGCACGTTGATGCCATCCGCATAGTTGGGATTGACCGGCAGCCACGGGGTCGCCTCGGGCGGGCAGAAGCCGCCGTGGGGGGCGTTGCGCCATTGCATGGGGGTGCGGTTGCGGTCGCGGGTCATTTCGGCGGCGCGCAGGGCGGCCTCGGCCGGGTCCACCTTCAACTTGCTTACCATCTGTTCGTGGTACCAGGTGGCCATGGTGTCGCGCAGTTTGGCCGGGTCGGTGATGAGCAGGTCGGTCATACCGATCTCTTCGCCGTTGTACATGAAGGGTGTGCCGCGCAGGGTGAGCACCAGGGCTGCGTTGACGCGGGCCAGCTCGGCATCGTGTGCGCCATCGCCGTAGCGGCTGTACATGCGCGAGGAATCGTGGTTGCCGAGCGTGTTGCACGGCCAGCCGCGCACGGGCAGCTTGTCGAGCCGGGACAGGCGTTCCTTCTGGTTTTTGCGGATGTGGGCCGGATTCATTTTTTCGACTTGCATGAGCGGGAAGTTGAAGATGAGGTGCAGTTCGTCATCCCCGCTGCCGATGTAGGCAATATCATCATCCTCGCCCACCAGCATGCGGTCGCCGTCGTACTCGTCCATCACCTGGCGCAGTTCTTTCATCAGTTCGTGCAGGCCGGGCTGCCCCCACTGGTTTTTGAACATGTCGTGCCAGTATTTGTCGCGCAGGGCTTTTTCTTCCGGTGTTTCGGCGGTCTCGGAGAAGCGGCGGATCTCGGCCAGGTTCATGGGCACCGTGTGCGGGGTCAGGTTGGAATCTTCGTAGATGGTGCCGATGGCGTCCAGGCGGAAGCCGTCTACGCCCATGTCGAGCCAGAAGCGGGCGGCATCCCACATGGCTTTTTTGACGGCCGGGTTGTGCCAGTTCAGGTCGGGCTGCTGCTTCATAAAGTAGTGGTAGTAGTACTGCCCGCGCTCGGGGGCGTAGGTCCAGGCGTCGCCATCGAAGCAGGATTGCCAGTTGTTGGGCGGGGTGTCGGCCCAAATGTACCAGTCGGATTTGGGGTTGTCGCGGCTGGATTTGGATTCGCGGAACCAGGCGTGCTCGTCGCTGGTGTGGTTGAGCACCAGGTCGAGGATGACCCGCATGCCGCGCGCGTGGGCTTCGCTCAGGAACTTTTTGAAATCATCCAGGCTGCCGTACTCCGGCGCGACGTTGCAGTAATCGCTGATGTCGTAGCCCCAATCCCAGTTGGGTGAGGGGAAGTGCGGCGAAAGCCAGATGGCGTCGATGCCCAGGTCTTTCAGGTAGTCCAGTTTTTCGGTCATGCCAATAAAATCGCCGATCCCGTCGCCGTTGCCATCGGCGAACGAGCGCGGGTAGATCTGGTAGAACAGGGCTTTTTGCCACCACTTTAGGTTCGACATGATTGCTCCAAGGAAAGAAATCAGAATATTCGAATTGTAACAAAAAACCGGGCGGTGTAAAATTACGTTTCAGGTCCAAACCACGGCTTTCATAAAATTGAAAAGCGCTGCACCATTTTATAGTGAAAAGCGGTCACACTTGGTTATTTTAACCGTCAAAAAACGCTTCCAACCTGTCTGGCGCAACGCGCCCTGCGCAAATCTGGTTTAATGATGGCCCTTAGGTCCAAACAGTGATGCTGAAAACCTGCCGCGCGTGTGCGGCAAATCTTTTTTACGGGAGATGATGACGCGTGAAACGCTATTTGCCCCTTCTTTTGCTTGTTGCCGGTTTCCTTTTGGTCGCTGCGGTGGCCTTCCTGTTGCTGCACGGGTCGCTGCGAGCGGCGGCCCCCATTGATGTGCCCCCGGCCGTGGCCGGGTACACCCTTTCCGAGCAGACTGGCGGCGCCGAGGCCATCGCCGAGATCCAGAACCTGCACCTGGGCGACTTTGCGATGCAGGATGCCAGCGTGGCGGTCTATGGCGCGCAAAATGTCATTATATGGACGGCCGAGGCGGGCTCGGAGGCCAATGCCCAGTCCCTGATGATCGCCATGGATAACGCCATCATTAATGCGACTGATATACCGTTCTCGATGATGGGGATGTATATCTTTAGCGGGCGGCAGGTGCGTTCGCTGGATGGACTGGGCCAGCTGCATTTCTACTTTCAGTCGGGCAGCAAGGTGGTGTGGGTTTCGTCAGATTTTGGCGCGGCCGAGATCGCCCTGCAGGATGCCATGGCCTTCTACCCCTGATTTGGACTTGCAATTCAGCCACCGATAAGCACTGGTGTACACAGATTTTTCTAAACCCCTTTCTCTACCGGACAAAATGACCGAACGGTAATTTTTCGCTTTTACTTGTCATTTCAAGCCGCGTAGCGGGGAGAAATCTTGCGCACATGTGGGAAGATTTCTCGCTGTCGCTCGAAATGACAAACTATCACGAAATTTGTCCGGTAGAGAAAACCCCTTTCACCTGTGTGTATCTGTGGCTGATCAATTTATTAAATCTTGAGCCTGCCCACCACTTTGACGCATGGGCGGGTGAATACATCATCCTTGTGCGGGGCATCGGGCAGTTCGCTGGTCAGGTCTTGGCCGGAAAAGTGCAGGCGCTCGTGCATTTCCTTTTGCCAGCGCGGGCAGTCGGTCACATCGTAGACGATGCCTTCGTGGGCGATCCATTTGCGCGGGCTGCGCTCACCATCGTTGCGGCGCAGTTCGGGCAGGGAAATTTCGCGGTCGGGGGCGGTCATGGGTGGGATTCCTCCTGGACGGGCACCAGCATTTCGGTCGTCTCGATGGTCTCGGCCTGCAGCTGCCCGGCGCTCAGTTCGCGCAGCGCGGACTGGAACGCCGCCATGCGCTCGACCGGGAAGCGCAGGCTGAGGGTGATGTCGGCGGCAAAATCCTCCGAGAGCACCTCACCGTGGTGCTGGCGGGCCAGAATCCGCACGCGCTCCAGCAGGTTGTATGGGATGGACAGCAAGGCCAGGTGCACCAGCCGC
The DNA here is from genome assembly GCA_034433165.1 of Anaerolineales bacterium. Lineage (GTDB taxonomy): Bacteria > Chloroflexota > Anaerolineae > Anaerolineales > Villigracilaceae > DAOUAP01. Next base: position 26,148 of record DAOUAP010000001.1, read on the forward strand.
CGTTGGGCGCGGCGCACATCGCGCACCACGCCCTGCGCAGATTCGGTGTAGGCCTTCACCAGCCCGCCAGTGCCGAGCAGGGTGCCGCCAAAATAGCGCGTGACCACCACGACCACATCGCCCAGCCCGCTGCCGCGCAGCACGGCCAGCATGGGACGCCCAGCCGTGCCCTGCGGCTCGCCGTCATCGGAGCAGTATTCGGTGATGCTGTTGCCGCCGCCGATGATGTAGGCCGGCACGTTGTGGCTGGCGTCGCTGAACTCGGCCCGCATACGGGCGATGAAGGCCCGGGCTGCGTCCACGCTGGCAACCGGCGCGAGCGTGGCGATGAAGCGCGAGTTGACCACCACATGCTCGCGGCGTATCTCTTCGGCGGGGATGAGGAAGGCGGGGGGCATGCGGGTATTATGCCATATTGTGACCAGAATCAAAAAGGACTGCCCGTGGGCAGCCCTTTTTGGGTGCGATTGACTTACTTCTTGATGGAAATGCTCCCGCCACCGAGGGCTTGCTGCGCGCCGTTGTCATAGACAACAAATTGCGCGCCGTTTTCCTCGCGCCAGATCTTGATGCGGAAGGTGTCGGGGTTGCCGTCGTCGGCGCTGATCATGAACTTGTAGGCGCCTGCGCCGTTGATGGTGCCTTCACCCTCCGGCTACTACCAGCCATTCGTAACTGGTGCTTTTGAAGGTGAACCCGGCCGCATGGAACTGGAACTGAGTGTTGCCATCCGGCGCATTGGCGCCCTTCTGGTACCTGGCCACGAAGCCGAAGGTGGCCTTGCCAGTCAGGGACGGGTCGGCAGTGTACGCGCCGGCAGGCGAGTCGATCCAGCCGCCGCCGGTCACAAATCCGCCGTTGGGGTCGTACACGACAATAAACTCATACGATTGGGTGGCGGCCGTTCCCAGGGCGGTCAGGCTGATGGAGCCGGTGCCACCCCCAAGTGCCTGCGCACTCTGTACAGGCAGCGCGTTAAACAACATCTTGTTTAAACGTTGGGTAAAGGTTCCCCCTGCGCCGCCCGGCCCGGCGGCCGCATGCCGTGCTAGAATTGCGCCAAAAATGCGGAGTGGACCCATGCACCCTTTCCTGTCCGAATTCGAATCCCGCCTGACGGATGCCGAGCGCGCCCTGTGGCGCGGGCTCGATTCACCCTTTGCCATCCAGCACTATCTCGATTCGCTGCCCTACATCGGCGAGGAGCGCGACCGTTCGCCGTTGAATGTGATTCGCGATGGGCAGGCCCACTGCCTGGATGGCGGCTTCCTGGCCGCGCTGGGGCTATGGCGGCTGGGGTTCCGCCCGCTGCTGATCGACATCGTGCCCGACCCCGGCGCGGACGACGACCACGTGCTGGCGCTCTACCAGGTGGACGGGCACTGGGGTGCGCTGGCCAAATCCAACTACGCCAACCTCGGTTTCCGCGAGCCGGTGCACCGTTCGCTGCGCGAGTTGGTGATGACCTACTTTGAGCATTATTGCAACGTGTGGAAACTTAAATCACTGCGCGGGTACACCCGTCCGCTGGATGCCTCGCGCTATACCCATCTCAACTGGGCCTGGGACGAAGCCGGGGCCAACCGGCTGTATTACAAGCACTTCTACGGGCGGCCGTCCATCCCGCTCATCACCCCCGTCATGGCGGCCCGCCTGCATCTCATCACCGAACGGATGTACGCGGCCGAGACGCTCTTCACCAACCTGGATGAGTCGTTCGGCAACCGGGAGAAGTAGAGGGCCGGGCATCGCAACCGCCAGGTCGCGCCAGAAGGCCAGCACCAGTGAGGGCAGGGCGTAATTTGTGCTCAGGTAACTGATCAGTACACCGGTGAACGACCACAGCAGTGTGGCGCTGAGCGCGGTCAGGTAGCCGCGCGACAAGGGGGTTGAATGTTTCATGGGCATCTCCAAATAAAAAACCCTGACGTGCATCAGGGTTTGGGTCTTCGGCCGCTCACCTCACCACTGGATGATGACCGGTGTGCCGATATCAGCCCAGTGGTAGAGTGTTTGCGCATCATAGCCGCTCAGCACCACACAGCCATACGAGATGGGTGTGCCCAGGTAACCGGCCCACAGCGTGGCGCCGCTCGGCAGGATGGGCAGGGCGTGGATGCCGTTCTCCAGGTAGCCTGACCAGTAAATGCCCAGCCAATAGGGCATCCAGATGTTCCAGGTGGCGCCGTAGGCATTGGGTATCTTGGATTGCACCCGGAACGTGCCCACGCGGGTCGAGTTGCCCATGCCGGTCGAGGCCACGAACATCCAGATGAGCGTATCGCCCTCGTAAACGAACATACGCTGTTCCGAAATATCCACCAGGATCTTTTTTGGCCCGCCGACAGTGGAAGGTTCGTAGGAGTACGATGCCGGCGGCTGCCAGGCGGGGTCGGGGATGCCCAGTGTTTGCCCGGTGTAAATGGTGGCGTTGAGCGAAATCTTGTTGAAGGCGGCCAGGGCGTACACATTTACGCCAAAGCGGCTGGCGATCTTGTTGAGTGTGTCACCGCTTTGCACGGTGTAGCTGCCATCACTGTTGCGCGTTAGCGGTCGGTCAGTAGTGGCCGGTTCGGGGGTGGGGGTATCTGTGGGGGTTGGCGAGGGCGTATCGGTGGG
>DAOUAP010000002.1:0-6821 GCA_034433165.1 Anaerolineales bacterium
ATTGAAAGGCGGGTCGGCAAAGACCATATCAACGCTTTCACTTTCGAGCGTTTGCAGGACTTCTAGAGCATCACCTTGACGTAAAGACGACATATTTTTAGCCTTCCAACGGATTGCGTTAGCCGCTGGCGGGTTGCTGGACTTCGCTTTCAAGCCCCGCCGTACCCGCCAGTCGGCTGCACGCTTTGTTGGAAAGCCGTGCAAGACTCTACACACTGAGAGACGATTTTTCTAAACTCATCGAGCGTGACATTCTGGCTCATGTAACTATCCCGTAATGGATACTTGTACCATTGGATTGAAAAGCCAGTAGGTTTGAAAAGAAAATTCGGAGCAATCAATTTGCAATCCTGCTCATGCTCTTCTTTTTCTTGCCAGTTTTCTTCTGCCGCACAAGTACATTCCGGAGCAGGGTGTCTCTTTTCAAATTCTGGAAATTTATCAAGATTCACTTCGGCAAAACCATTCTCATCTGGCATACCAGAACAATAATCCAAACGGGCTTCAATCCAATCATTCCATTTTGTGACAATATCACAATCACCTGAATGTTTTGGACATTCTGCGCCACAGGTGCAATCGCCCCACCAATAAGGCATGACTTGGAAAACATCATTTTCAAACTCTACGCCATATTCACGCCATGAATTATCACGGCTGGGAGCATAGGCTTCAAACAGGCGATATAGTTCTTCTTCAAAACCTTCGCCACGCTCGATCAGATATTCACCGCGCGAGTTACCAAAGATTGCGTTTTCTAATTCCATAAGACACCTTTTCTCAGGCTTTCCAACTAGTGGATATACGGCATCCACAGAAGAACTTTTGGACGGAATGACTTTCCGCCTAATTCCCTAAAAAATTAGGGTTTTATGCGGCAATCTATTAAAATCTACCTCATACCCAACAACACACCGCACCACCAGCCCGCCACACAACAAAACAACACCACCTACAAAAATTATAGCCACCCACAATCACAAAATCAACATGACAAATAACACTTCTCACCCACCTAAAGAACGCAAATTGCTAGACCAGGTCTCCGACGCCCTGCGCCTCAAACACTACGCCTACCGCACCGAACAAACCTACAAAGACTGGGTCAAACGATTCATCCTCTACCACAACAAACGCCACCCCACACAAATGGGCGTCACAGAAATTCAGGATTTCCTCACCCACCTCGCCACCCAAAAGAACGTCGCCGCCTCCACACAAAACCAGGCCCTCAGCGCCATCCTCTTCCTCTACCGTCACGTCCTCAACCAACCCATCGAATTCCCAACCGACATCGTCCGCGCCGAAAAATCGCGCACCCTGCCCACCGTCCTCACCCCCGCCGAAACACGCGCCGTCATCGAAAACATGCGCGGCACACCCCAACTCATGGCCAAGATCCTCTACGGCGGCGGGCTGCGCCTCATGGAGTGCCTGCGCCTGCGCATCAAAGACATCGACTTCGGACTCGGACAAATCATCGTGCGCGATGGCAAAGGCGAAGACGACCGGGCCACCGTGCTGCCCGAAGCACTCATCGCCCCCCTGCGCCAGCAACTCCAAAACGTCGCCCGCACCCACCAACAAGACCTCAAAAACGGCTACGGCGAAGTACACCTGCCCTACGCCCTGGCAAAAAAACACCCCAACGCCGCCCGCGAGCTGCACTGGCAATACCTCTTCCCCGCCGCCAACCTCTCCACCGACCCCATCAGCAAAAAAACCATGCGACATCATGCCGACCCAAGCGCGCTCCAAAAAGCCGTGCGCCTGGCCGCCCGAACCGCCGGCATTCAAAAACCCGTCTCACCCCACACCTTCCGCCACAGCTTTGCCACCCACCTGCTCCAAAACGGGTACGACATCCGCACCGTGCAAGAACTGCTCGGGCACAAAGACGTAAAAACCACCATGATCTACACCCACGTGCTGCAAAAAGGCGCGCGCGGCGTCAAAAGCCCCCTGGATGCCTAACCCGGCCCGACTGACACCGCCCGCCTAACGGAAAGAAGCCTCCAACCGAATATGTACCCGGTCGCCCACCGCCAGGTCTTCCGCTTTTTGAACACAGACCTCGATGGGCGCAAGATAACGGCCACCTTTCGGGAACATGGAAAACCCACAACGCAGCAAAACGCTTCGGGCGGCGCCTGCGCATCCACCCCGGCCCTCACGGACAGGTAAATGAGGCAGATGTCCGCACCTCAGTTCATGCCGCTCTCCCATTCATACTTTTCCACCAATACCCACTTGGTATCGTGCCGCTGCGCTAAAAGATCGTCAACCTTCCGCATGCGCCTTTGTTGTTCCCCATGAACAGGCTTTTTATCCGCGTTCGCCAAAAACCCGGCCTTATAGCCATCATTCAAACCCACAAACAGGCAGGCGGCCAATACACCACGCAGCCACAAGGGCAGAAACAAGAAGCAGGGGCCGCCGCACAGGGCGATGGAGAAAACACCAACCCGCCAGAAGGGGGAGTTCGTAACTGGTCAAGCGGACGGGTTCGTCTATGGGCGCCTGAAACCGGATAAAAAAGGGGAGGCCCGGGCGCTAAAGCAGCCCGCCGCGCACCAGAACTGGCAGCCTCAACCATTCCCCTGAGCAGAATCTGCGCTTTGCCCGGAACCAGACCGCTTACAACGCCAACAATCCGTACAGCACGCCCAGCAAACCGACCAAAGCCAGCATGTAAACCGGCAGGCGCGGCATTTCGCCGTTGCTATCCATGGCGCGCCCAAAAAGGAAGAAAACAAACGGATGCACCAGGAATGGCATGGCAAAAACAAAAGAAATCAGGGCGGCGGCTTCGGCGCCAAACATGCTGCCCTGCAAAGCGGCGAACAAGCCAAAGTGCGAAAGCGCAGCGCTCTTGGCCATGGCGGCATATTCCAGCGGCAACCCGGACAACAGCAAAAACCCAAAGAAAATAGCCGTCAACTGCCAGCCAAACGAAAACAGCATCAGCCCGGTCACTTCCTGGCGCTCCACCCCGGCCGCGCGCCGCAGGGTGCGAAAAGCAAAAGCGCTCAACACCAGCCCAGCCACCCCGACCATGCTCACAGGGATGACCAGCAAACCACCGCTTTCCACGCTTAGCGCCAGGATCGAAAAAACAAAGATGTGTCCGAAGAAGGGAATATTGATCATCACCGGCGCGCGGCGCTGGGCATCTTCACCCAGGTCCCCAGCCGTGCAGGCGCCCGTCAGCCCGGCATGTGAAAGCGCGCCCGCCATGCCCGGCGCCAGGTTACGGACAGAAGCCGTCCGCGCCAGCAGCATCAAAAGGCTGATTCCGCCAAACATCCAGAAAATCTGCCCGAAGAACCCGTACATCAAAACTGGCGCAATGCCCTCCAGCGAAAACGTCTCACGAATGAGCGAACCGCCAACCAGGAAATTCGCCGAGAGTATGATTGGGATGCCGGCGAACAGCAAACTGCGCAAGGTGGGTCCATGTTTCAGGCGATACAGCCACATGCCCAGCGCTGAAGACAGGAGCATCACAAAGAAAATTTGCGGCAGGGTTATCAAGGGGCGAAAAAGCGCAGACAAATGGAACGCAGCCATCAGGATTATTGTCAGCCCGCCAATCTCTGCCAGCCCGCGCCCGAGATACACACGTTTATTTTCGATAATGGCGCGGTTATCGATCAATATCAGCGAAATGACCAGCCCCAGGTAAGCGATAAGCGGGTAATAGGCGCCAATTGCATTCGAGGGCGCATTGCCAAGCAGGTACTTGTAAAGCGCCTCGATTCCCAACAATAAGAAAAAAGCGCGCACAATGAAGAAGAAATAAGTGCGCGGGGTTCCCAGCACCAGTTCTTCCATTTCATAGGTGACCGTCTCGTCTTTTGGCACAATCGTTTTGGAAAACATGCGCCGAATTTGCTGCCCGCCCACAAAAAAAGCGGCCGAAAGGGCAATAATGGTCGTACGACTCAAGATATCTATCAGCGGGAATTCTGGCAGCCCGGGCTGGGTAACGCCAGAGATGGTGAGTACAAAACCCATGGCCAGTCCAAAGATAACAATAATCAGGATGGGTGAATACCGTGTGCCAGCCACGATAGTGCGCGCGATCAGCACCATTGGCACAAGGATGAACAACGACCACCAGAATTGATTCAAAAACACGAACTGGTCCAGCGAGGCAGGTTGTGCAAACATGGGAAAAGTGTCTCCATTTGTTGGGTTTGGCATGGTTTCTAGCCACCGGACAGTTTGTTTTTGGTTCTTAACGCGGATTACGCTACTGCTTCTTGCATAAATATCTAAACCTTTTTATGCGAAAAGCAAGGTGAAAACAGCATTTCCACTTTAGATATTTACGCAGTACTCTGTAATTTTTCGGATGTCGCTGGATAAAAATTCGCGTTAAGATTTTCCGTTTTACAAAGTGTCAGGTCGTTGGCATAATTTTACCTGAGGTTTTTCGATTGCGGCGGCGATGGCTTTTGCCCCAGCGTGTTGTGTTTCGGCGCTTCACTTTCACGGTCTGACCACCCAGGTTCCACATCAGGTGGATGCAGCCTTGCTTCAACACAGTGGACTGGGTTCCGCTGGCTGGAGGGGATAAGAGATGATGAAGATGACGAACTGCCAGTCAATACAAGGCGCTATAGGATTTGGACATGGAGCCGGGGTGGCTTGCGCTCCACCAGCCCTTCGGCAGCGAGCGCAAGTTGAAGTAAGGTAACTTCATCCCAGGCGCGCCCAATCGCTTGCATGCCAACCGGCAGCCCGGTTGCTGTATAGCCAGCCGGGAAAGTGATCGCCGGCAGCCCGGTCAGGTTGGCCGGGGTCACAAAGCGCATAATTTCAGCCAGGGTGGTCAGGTCAGAATCTCCATCCGGCAAAGCCGTTGAGGGAATTGGAGGGGCAGCAATTCCGGCGGCCGGGGTAACGATCACATCCACGCTTTCAAATACACGCCGGAAGTGAGCGATCAGGCGGGTTCTCACCCGCTGGGCTTGCACGTAATCCAGCGCTGTAAATGCGCGGGCCAGGGTAAGGTTGGTGCGCACATCCAGCCCATGCTGACGGTGGTTTTGCCGGTGGTATTGGTCCATTGCCTGGGCCATTTCGCTTGCAATTGTAATCACATGCGCCACACGCCCGGCTTCCAGATCCGGAATAACCACATCCAGAACCTGTGCCCCCAGGCTGGCAAATTTTTCCAGCAGTGGTTCGCAGACTGCCACCACATCAGCGCTGGCATGCCGGAACCAGGGCCAGAAAACGCCAATCCGCAGCCCGTGAATTCCTGCTTCGTTCCAACCAGCCAGGGTTGGTGCGGGTTGGTGAAGAGAATTAGGGTCAAGGGGGTCTGGACCGGCGATAAGCGCATAAGCAAGGGCGGCATCGGCCACGCTGGCGGCCAACGGGCCGACATGCGCCACGCTCCAATCAAGGGGCGCCGCTCCGGTTTCACTGATGCGCCCATAAGTAGCCTTCAGGCCAACCACCCCACAAAATGCCGCTGGAATACGAATCGATCCGCCCCCATCTGCGCCAATTGCAATTGGCGCCAGACCTGAGGCAACAGCCGCAGCGGATCCACTCGAGCTGCCGCCTGTATAGTGGTTCGGATGGTAAGGATTGCGTGGTGTGCCGTGATGGGGGTTCTGCCCTGTTACGCCAATCCCAATCTCATGCATGTTTGCCTTGCCAACCAGAAGGGCGCCAGCCGCGCGCAGGCGGGCCACCACGGTCGCATCCCTACTCGCGGGAGACTGACCCAGGAAGGCCGTACCAACCGTGGTTGGGTAGGGGATCATATCGAGTTCATCCTTGACGGCAATCGGAACGCCATCCAATGGCCCAAGTGCGCGGCCTTGTGCGTGGCGCAATGCAGATTGCCGCGCCTGGCTTAGGATATCGTCCCGTTGTATCTGGATGATGGCCCGTAGAGGGGGCTGCATGTCCTCGCCGGACTGGATGGCGTCAAGGACGCGTGTGGCAACGTCTTCCGGCGAAAGAGAGCCGGAGCGGTAGGCCGCCATATAATCCCAGGTGCTTGCAAACTGAAAGCCGGGTCCATTACTGCCCTGTTGCGGCCATTCAGATGCAGGAATGATGGCGGTATCTGCCGCAGGCGCAGAAACGTAGTGTAGAGGGGTGTTCGTTGGGGGCTCCTCGAAATTCCGGCGGCGCAGGTTTGTAATGCCAGCGCTCTCGAGCAGGCCTGGCAGGAGCAATTTGCCGAAGGGGCTTTCCAGCAACCCAACAAAGAGTTTGAGGGAAGCACCAGACAGGTAAGGCAGATTGACCGATTTCAGGTCATAAATAGCTTGTGAATTCATTGGGGCCTCTTTGGGGTGGCGGAAGCGTCAAATTGATTATAACTTTTCACTTTTCCCGGCCGGGTGGGCGGTGAAAATGGGCTGGAATGAGTGTTCGTTATGAGCAGGTTCAACACGTCATATCGTTTCTGGCTGGGTTAACTGCACATTTTCTGCGCGCAAGAAAAGGCTGAATCAGAAGAGTCCGCTGCAAACCGGCAGCCTTGATGTTTTTCGAATGAAACTTTCGAAGCCATCGAGCAACTTGATTTGCCCTGGGACGCTATCGTATCGCTGCATGGCGGCGCGCAGGATGGTATCGTTGAAACGCGAAGCAATGTCAGGTTCCATGCACAGTTCCTTTCTTGAATATTATATCGGCAAGTGTCCGCGACAACCGCTTCTCACTTAACCGCCGCCAATCGAACGGCGGCGCGGCGCGAAGATCAAAGCGAAGGGCATTTACCGTGACCCGGTACGCTCCAGCCAGAGCCACATGGTCAAAGCGAGCGGCCTGCGCTGGTTGAGTTTGAT
>DAOUAP010000003.1:0-12532 GCA_034433165.1 Anaerolineales bacterium
CCCACCCCCACAGCCACCGCCAACATCCAGGCGGCCTACCTGCACCCCGCCGTCCCGGCCGCCCTGCGCACCCTGGCCGCCACCCTGCCCCTCACAGACGACCCCACCCAGTCCAGCCTGGCCATTCAACCCGTCGCCGCGCCCGATGCACAAACCACCTGGGTCTACGCGCTCGTCGCCCCTTTCCCCACTCTCACCGACTCAGTCACCTTCAGCGACCTGCAAACCCTGTGGCGCGGCGACCCTGCCAGCCCGCTAAACGGACTCAGCCTGGTCATGGACGAAGCCACCCAGACCGCCATAACAATCCTGTTAGGCCCGCCCGTCCCCGGGGTAGTGCGCACCATCCCAGCCGGTCAGGTATTAGCCGCCGCCTGGGAAGCGCAACCCAACACCTGGGGGGTCATCCCGTTCGAAGAACTCGAACCACGTTGGAAAGTCATCGCCCTCGATGGCGCCGCCCCCATCCACAATGACTTCGACCCGGTCGCCTACCCCCTCCAACTCGGCTTTGTCGCCCAGGGCTTTACCCTGCCCCCCGGCAACCGCGACCCCGCCAGACTGACTACCCTGCTGCTCACCGGCGTCACCGCCCTGGTGCGCGCCACCGCCTACAAAATGGAGCAAAAAGGAATCACCTACCCCGCCCAGGATGTCGGCGACCTGATGCGCCGCGCCGATATTTTGCACATCAGCAACGAAATCCCGTTTGCCAAAGACTGCCCCTACCCCAACCCCAGCCAAACGCGCCTCATCTTTTGCTCCGATGCGCGCTACATCGAATTGCTGGACCACATCGGCACCGACGTGGTCGAACTGACCGGCAACCACTTTGCCGACTGGGGCACCGCCGCCACCCTGATGACCATGGACATGTACGACGAACGCGGCTGGCCCTACTACGGCGGCGGGCGCAACCTGGCAGACGCGCGCAAAACCGTCACCCTGGAGCACAACGGCAACCGCATCGGCTTTGTGGGCTGCAACCCGGTCGGGCCCGATTTCGCCTGGGCCACCGCCACCCGCCCTGGCGCAGCCGCCTGCGAAGACTTTGCCTGGATGACCACCGCCGTGGCCGACCTGAAAGCCCAGGGCGTCATTCCGGTGGCCACCTTCCAGCACTTCGAATATTACACCCCCGAACCGCGCCCCAACCAGGTGCGCGACTTCCGCGCCATGGTTGACGCGGGTGCAGCCATTGTCAGCGGCTCGCAGGCGCACTCGCCGCAAGCCATGGAATTCTACAGCGGCGCTTTCATCCACTATGGGCTGGGCAACCTGTTCTTCGACCAAATGCACACCGGCCGCGACACCCGTAAAGAATTCGCCGACCGCTACACCATCTATGACGGGCGCGTCATCAGCATCGAAATTTTCACCTTCATGCTCGAAGAATATGCCCGCCCGCGTTACATGACCCCCGCCGAACGGGCGGACTTGCTCACTTATATTTGGTCCTACACCAACTGGAGCGTTTTGCCATGACCATATATGACGTTTCCCTCACCATTTCCCCCGAAATGCCCGTTTGGCCCGGCGACCCGGCTGTGCAACTGACCCAGGTAGCTTTCATCGATCAGGGCGCGAATGCCAATGTCTCGCACATCAGCCTGGGCGTGCATACCGGCACGCACCTGGATGCCCCCCACCACTTCCTGAACGATAACCGCACCATAGAGTCCCTGCCGCTGGATGTGCTGACCGGCCCGTGCTTCGTTTTCCAATTTCCCGATGATGTGGATGCCATCACTGCCGGGGTTTTGGAGCGCACATCCTGGCCCGCGGGCATCACCCGGGTGTTGTTTGGCACGCGCAATTCCAAAATTTGGGCGCGCAGCGAAAAGGCATTCCAGACCGATTTCGTGGCCATCACCGAGGACGGGGCGCGCTGGTTGGTAGAAAAAGGCGTGCGCCTGGTGGGTGTGGATTATCTTTCGGTCGCGCCGTATAAACAGTCCCGCCCCACGCATGAAATTTTGCTTGGGGCGGGGGTGATTCCCGTAGAAGGGCTTGACCTTTCACGCGTGCCGCGCGGCTTTTACGACCTGTATTGCCTGCCGCTCAAAATTGCGGGCAGCGATGGCGCCCCCGCCCGGGCGATTCTCATCGGCTAAATTTTACTGGTGGACGGGCAGCGTATAGCCTCCGTCCACCACAATCATTTTAGCCGCTGGGGAGCACAGGAAGGCGGCCACAGCAGCCACTTCGTCCGGTTCTATCAGGCGGCCGGCCGGGACCAGTTCAATAAAGCGCTTGAGGATATTTTCCTGCCCGCCCATGCCACCTCACGGGTTTGAGCAGGCGTCTATCAAATTGATGCATGTTTTCGGGGCCGAGGGCGGTCAGCGCGGCGATGGCAGCGTCAAAGTCGCGGCGCAGGGTGTCCACTTCGATGCCCCGGCACAGGGCGGGCCAGCCTGCCAGCCAGCGCCCAGCGCGGCGGTGCATTTCGACCGCCCCGGCGTAGTTAGCGCGTGTGATGTGCAGGTAACTGACGGCCATCTGCAAAATGCCGCGGTACAGGTTGCGCATTTGGCCGGGTTCGTCGCGCCAGGCGTTTTCGAGCGCTTCGTGCGCCTCGAAGTATTCGCCGCGCCGGATGAGTTCCAGCCCGCGCCGGGCTTCGGGATGCAGGGGGGCATGGCAGTCTGTCATGCGGGCAGTATATCACAGGGGTTTGGGCAGGCTGTTATTAAGCCAGGCATCGGTTTCCTGCGGTGTTTTGAAATGGATGATTTGGAGGTGGGCGTTTTCGGGCAGGGCAAAGAGTTGCGGGTATTCGCGTTTGCGCCGCCAGTAGGTTTTGAACAGCCAGTGAAAGAGCGATTCGTCGGACCAGAGTTTGAAATGCTCCCACAGGTCTTCACGGTTGGTGCCCCACAGCAGTTCGCGCGTCCACCAGCGGGTGAAGGTGCGCCGGGTGAGCCGCCAGAAGACCGTGCGCAGGGGATAATCCAGCCAGATGACGGCCTGGGCGCGCGGCCAGGTGATGTCGCGCACGGTCTTGTAGTTCCCGGCCACCACCCAGCCAGGGGACCGGGTGGCTTCATCCACACGCTGGCGAAAGACCTCATTTGGGGCTTCGGTCCAGCGAGGTTCCCAGTGCAGGGCGTCCAGTTCGACAAAATCCAGCCCCAGTTTTTGGGCAACCTGCGCGGCCAGTGTAGATTTGCCCGAACTGGTGGTGCCGACCACCACAATGCGGCGGTAAGGGAAGGGGTGCATGGGTCTCCTTTCGAGGGGAGCGGGGATTATAATGCGTAAAACTAAAAGCGTAAAACAGAAAACACATCAAAATAGAGAGGCTTATGAGCGAAAAATCGATCGTAGTAACGGGCGCATCCACCGGTATTGGGCGCGCGATTGCTGAATATTTTGCCCGGTGCGGCTGGCAGGTGTTTGCCGGGGTGCGCAAGACGGCCGATGCCGAGGCGTTGACCGCGCTGCACGGCAACATCACGCCGCTGATGCTGGATGTGACCGATGCGGCCCAGGTGGCCGCGGCGGTGGAGTCCGTTTCAGGTCGGCTGGGCGAGGCCGGGTTGGATGCGCTGGTGAACAACGCCGGGGTGGCGGTGCCCGCGCCGGTGGAACTGATTCCGTTGGATGAGTTGCGCCGCCAGTTCGAGATCAACGTGATTGGGGTGGTGGCGGTGACCCAGGCGTACATGCCGCTGTTGAAGCGGCGCGGGCGCGGGGCGACCATCATCAACATCAGCTCCACCTCGGCCCGCATGAGCTCGCCGCTGACCGGGGCGTATTCTGCCTCGAAGATGGCGCTGGAGGGGCTGAACGATTCCCTGCGCATCGAACTGCGCCCGTGGGGCGTGCGCGTGGTGAGCGTGCAGCCCGGCCCGGTGAGCACACCCATTTGGGATAAAACGGTGGCTGACAGCGAGCGGGTGCTGGCGCTCATCCCGCCAGAACGGCTGCGCCCCTACCAGCCGCTGATTGATTTCGTGCGCAGGCGGGCGCTGCGCGATCCGCACTTTCCGGCTGAACGGATTGCGCGGGTGGTGTGGCAGGCGGCCACTTCGCCGGACCCGTCTGTGCGCTACCTGGTTACCAGCGACCATCTCAGCCGCCTGCTGCTCAACAACCTGCCCGCCAAATGGCGCGATGCCCTGTTCGCGCGCGCCCTGCCCAGGTGGGGTGATTAATATCACCTTTATCGTGCATAGCGCAAAGCGCGTAATGCGCTGGCGTGCTTCGCGGTTCAAATACAACATCACAAAGAGGCTATCATGTTCGATCTCCCCGATGACCAAATCCTCCCACTCTCCAAAGAACACGTCTTTTGGACGTGGTCGGCGCAGGGCAGGGTCAACCCCATCCCGGTGCAGCGCGCCGAGGGCGTGTATTTTTGGGATTTTGACGGCAAGCGCTACCTGGACTTCAACAGCATGACCATGTGCGTCAACATTGGTCACGGCAACCGGCGCGTGACAGAGGCGATGAAAGCGCAGTTGGATGAGATTCCCTACGCCGCGCCGGGCATGACCACCCGCATCCGCGCCCTGGCCAGCAAAGCCGTGGCAGATGTGACGCCCGGCGGCAAACTCTCGAAGGTGCTTTTCACCCTGGGCGGCGCGGACGCCAACGAGAACGCCATCAAACTGGCGCGCGGCTACACCGGGCGGCACAAAATTTTGGCGCGCTATCGCTCCTATCACGGCGCTACGGCCGGGGCAATGGCCGCCACCGGCGACCCGCGCCGCGTAGCCTGGGAACCCAACCTGATGCCAGGCGTGGTGCACTTCCTGGACCCCTACCGCTACCGCTCCACCTTTCACCGCGCCAATCCAGACATTTCTGAAGCCGATTTCACCCAGGATTACCTCAATCACCTCGAAGAAATCATCCTGTACGAAGGCCCCGAAACCATCGCCGCCATCCTCATGGAAAGCGTGACCGGCACCAATGGCATCATCATCCCGCCGGATGGTTACATGCAGGGCGTGCGCGCGCTGTGCGACAAGTATGGGATTGTGATGATTGCCGACGAGGTGATGTCCGGTTTTGGGCGCACGGGCAAATGGTTCGCCATCGAGCACTGGGGTGTTGTGCCCGACATCATCACCATGGCCAAAGGGCTCACCAGCGCCTACGCCCCGCTCGGCGCGGTGGCCATGAAGCCGGAAATCGCTGCCGCGTTTAACGAGCACGTTTTTGAAAGCGGGCTGACGTACACCTCGCATCCGGTTTCGCTGGCAGCCGCGGTGGCCAACATCGCCGTGATGAGGGATGAACGCGTTGTGGAACATGCCGCCGCGATGGGCCCCGTGCTTCATCAACTGCTGACCGACCTGGGCGAATCGCACCCCTCTGTAGGCGACGTGCGCTCGATTGGGCTGTTCGGCATCGTGGAGGTGGTAAAAAACCGCCAGACCAAAGCGCCCATGGCTCCCTGGAATGGCAGCAGCCCGGAGATGACCGCCCTGCGTAAATATTGCCTTGACCACGGGCTGTTCGTCTATACCCATTGGCACACCATCCTCATCATCCCACCGCTCATCATCACCGAAGCGCAGTTGCGCAAAGGCTTTGCCGTGCTCGACGAGGCGCTCAGGGTCGCAGATGCGGCTGCAGTATAAGCGCGCGCCCAGGGTTGCGGGGTTGGAAAACGACTGGCGGCGTACGCCCCGGTCGTTTTTGTTCCATGCAAGTGCGGGTTTACAAATTTGCAAAGCGTACTTTTTGGGGGGAGGTTTTGATTTTTGACAGGGGTAAACTGTAATTCTGCAGTCTATAACTTTCAAGCAAGGAGTAACCCATGAAAAAATACCTGTTGTTTCTGGTGCTGATGGCGGTGGCTGTGTCGGCATGTGGCGCCAAAGCGGGCGATGCGCGTAAAGCCAGGGGAGATGACATGCCGCAGGTTTTTGTCCCGGCTGGTGCATTCCGCATGGGCGGGCTGGATGCCGACAAGCAGCCCGACGAGCAGCCTGACCGCAAAGTCAGCCTGAATGCTTTTTGGATGGACAAGACCGAAGTGACCAACGCCATGTACCTCAAATGCGTCAATGATGGCACATGCGAGCCGCCGCACGATTTTACCTCGGCCACACAAAAGAGCTACTTCAATGACCCGCAGTTCGACAATTACCCGGTTATCAATGTGACCTGGGAAGACGCCAAAACCTACTGCCAGTGGGCGGGACGCCGCCTGCCGACTGAAGCGGAGTGGGAGTACGCAGCGCGCGGCACGACCCTGTTCCGCTTTCCGTGGGGCGATGCAGATGCCGGTGCCAACCTCGGCAATTACGATTACCAGCTGCGCGATACCGCCCCCGTGGGCAGTTACCCTGACGGCGCCAGTCCGTTTGGTGTGCTGGATATGGGTGGCAATGTCTGGGAATATACAGCCGATTACTACCAGCAAACCTACTACCGGAGTGCCCCTGAGTCCAATCCCACCGGTCCCGAAAAACCCGGTCCCAATGGACAGCAGCGCGTGGTGCGCGGTGGATCGTGGGCCGACAGCGCCAAAGAGATGCGCGCTGCCAATCGCGGCTTCATGCTCGCGCCCGACCTCAGCGCCGACAAGCTCTCACAGTCTTACCTGGGTGAAGCCAACAACCGCACCGGTTTCCGTTGTGTCTCAGACGAGTAACCAACCCCAAAAACAAACCTCAACTTTGGCTTTTTGGTCGAGGGGCTTGAAAAGTGAAAGCCTTCTGAATAGAGTGTAGTTGCCAAACGAAACTCAATCAGCAGGCTTTCATGATTTAGAATAGCACGCAACCGATCCTTTCGCAAAAGCTAATAATCTGCCTGAAAAATATTAAATCTTACCGCCAAGATGCCAGGGAACTTATGAGAAACGCCAGGACCATGGGTTTTCTGGCTCAAACAAGGATTTTTCGCAAGCGTAAAAGAGAAATAACATCCTGGCGATCTTTTCTGCCTTGGCGACTTGGCGGTTGAAAAATATTCGGATAGCCAATTCGGCTGCTCTCAATACCCAAATCTAAACGAAGAAGGGCGCGAAAGCGCCCTTCTTCGTTTAGATTTTTGTCCCTCACTTTGCTCTAAAAGCCAAAGCCGAGGCACCAGCAAATCAATCGCGCGTCTTTACCCGGCTGGTTGCCATTCACCCTGCCGGACCAGTTCCTTTGCGCCATCTCCGTTGTCTGCGTAAATCTCATAAATGAGCCTCATGGGAAAAACCTTGGCCAACATAGACTGAGCCGGGCAATAGCGCGTGGCCGAAAGTTCAATGGCGCGAATGACCGCCGCCTCATCCACATTGCGGCCGGTCACCTGGTAAGTAATAACCGCCCGGGTGAAGACATGCGGGTGTCCATCGAATTGCTCAGCCTGCACCTGTGCTTCGAAGCTGGTCACATCCTGGCGCTTCTTACTGAGAATGGAGATGACATCCATGGCAGTGCAGCCAGCCAGTGAAACGGCCATCAATTCCAGGGGGCGAAAACCATCATTGGCGCCACCCACGCCGGGGTCGGCGCCAAGCGGAACAGTGAAGCCGGTGTTGGCGGTACCGGAAAAACTCAATCCTTGCGACCAGGTCACTTTTGCATCCATTATCATTTCCTCCGTTCTTGTCATGTGGCGGTGTCTTTTGTTTCGCCATCGAAACACCCGGCACCCATTAATCACCCACAATCAGGGGGGTCACAAATTGCTCCAGCATTCTTTCCGTTGCCTCACCGCTCCAGGTCAGGCGGGCATTGCCTTCACGGTCGATGATGTATGAGGTGGGTAACGCCTGGATGCCCCAGGTTTTGCTGGCGCGCCATTCCGGGTCGGGCCAAACCGGAAAGGTCAGCCCGTACTGCGTTACAAAGGCGGCCACTTCGGCCACGGGCTGCCCGTCTTCAATGGCGATCACCACGAAACCCTGGTCTTTATATTTTTCGTAGTAGGCTTGCAGCACGGGCATTTCTGCCTTACAGGGTGGGCACCAGGTAGCCCAGGCATTGTAGAGAATCACTTTACCGCGATAATCAGAAAGCGCCACCGGGTTGCCTTGCAGGTCGGTCAACTGGACATCGGGTGCAGAGAAGTTAACCTGTACGGGTGTAACGCCTATCTGGTTTTCGTGCACTGTGGCCTGCGCCTGCGGGATGGCAAATGCGGCAGCCACGCTTATTAGAATAAGCCCAGCTCCAAGCACTGCCAGGGCAATGTTGGGGTTGAGTTTGCGAGGGCGGGAGCGATGCGCAGACATTATTTTTTGACAGCTCGCATGATTTCGGAAAGCAGCGCTTGCTCGGGCACAGCCCCCACCACTGTTCCGTGGCCATCGTTAATGGTGGTCTGCGGTACGCCGCTGACGTTGTAGCGCTCAGACAGTTCGGGAAACTCCATGGCTTCAATTCCTTCGCCGCGCACCATCTGCGGGTTTTCCATGGACATCTGGTAAGCGAGCAACACGGCTCGCGGGCAGTAGGGTCAGGTAGGGGTGACAAAAACCTGCAGGTGAATCGGTTTTTCAAGTTGCTGAATGTATGTACGCGTCTGCGGTGAAAGCCCGGAATCGCGCCCGGAAACCATCAGGATGGCATTGACGAGGGTGCTGAACTCGTGCCCTGACGGGATGCCGGAATACTGCACGCCCAGGTCGGTGATCTGCTCGCCTTCCCTGGCGGCGATGACAATGCCAGGGGCTTTATCCACCCGGTAGTGCCTGGCCAGGTCGGCGTCGGTGTGCAAATCGTACACACTCAGCCCAAGGCGGGCGTCAATGGCTGTGACTTCTTCGAGCAATTGGCGGGTGTCGTCACAGTAATCGCAGTTTGCTTTGGCAGTGAAAAGAATGATTTGCACCGGGGATTTAAGCCCGGCAAAGACATCTTTGATCTGGGCTGTGATCTGGTCATTGAGAAGTTGGGGCATGGAACCTCCGTTGGTGTGGGTCGGCCCGCACGGGGCACAAGGGATTCGGTTATCAGGTGCAACCGGCGCCGCCGGTTAGTGCATAGCCACATTGGTCACAGGCCAGTTCGAGCAGGCCATTGTAGTCCAGTGTACCTTGCCCGCATTGTGGGCACGCATCACCGCGCCGTACGGTTTTGGCAACCGACTGGGGGATAAGCGCAGGGTCACGCTCCATGGCGGCCACAAAGGGCAGGTAGCGGATGTCTGGGGTGGTCATGGGGTGGTTGGGTGTACAAACGCGGCAAAAGTTGCGCCGCAGGGTGCCCGGGACACCGTCATTCGCCGATCTTCCGGGCAGGGCAGTTCAGCCGCTTTTCTGCCAGTAATCTTCGAGGTTGAGGTGCTTGAACAGGCGCTCACGCACATCTTCTGGCGCGGGCAGGTTGGGATCTTCGGAAGCATGTACCAGGTAGACGGTCTTTTTCATGGTATCGACCACCACACGACAGTTCTCGCACTCCGACAGGTGTTTTTCGATCTCTCGGCACAACGTCTCGCGCAGTGCGCCGTCTACATAATCCGACAGGCCCGAGAGTAGTTTTTCGCATTCTTGAGAGTGAGTGTGCGGGGCAGGCATACTAATTTTCCTTGGTCAGACGTTCGCTAAAATATTCAGACAATGATTCGCGGATGCGCAGGCGGGCGCGCAGCAAGCGGGTTTTAACGTTGGTCTCGGTCAACCCCAGCACCTGCCCGGTTTCAGCAATGGAAAGGCCCTCGACATCGCGCAGGATAAAGACAGTGCGCAGGGTTTCGGGCAAGGCCCGCATGGCGCGGTCGAGTTGGGCGCGGGTTTCATCAGACAGCAATTCTGCTTCAGGCAGGGCGCTCCAATCCACGATCCAGGAAGGGGTGAGGTCTTCATCCTCAGGATCTTCCACCTGGTCACCCAAACTTACTTCGGGGCGTTTTTTTCGCATGAGCATGAGGGCTTCATTGGTGGCGATGCGATACAGCCAGGTGGAAAAGCTGGCGCGGCCTTCGAAATCCTTGATGTGCAGCAAAGCGCTGAGAAAGGTGTTTTGGAGAACATCTTCGGCGTCTTGCGGGTGGTTGAGCATGCGCAAAGCCAGCCGGTAAATGGGTCCAGAATAGGCATCGACCAGGCGGGCGAACTCAGTGCGGTCGCCGTCACGCAGGGCTTGAAGGGAGAAGTGGGGGGGCGTATTGTCATTCATTGGATGATCGGATGCTGTAAAAGTTGCAACCTTGAGTATATCGCAAGGTTGTATACGCATGTCATAAAAACTGACGGCAAAATACCGTGTTTTTCGTGATTAATGCCACTACTTGTCATCGGTCGATTTCGTTAATATCAGAGATGATGCTAAGAGAATTGACCCACTTCAAACTATTTCACGACCTGTCCGAAGCCGATCTGGAGAGTCTGTCGCATTATGCCACGTTGCGGGTTTTCCCGGCCGGGTCGGTGATTGTAGAGCAGTTTGAGGGAGCCCACTTTCTCTTCCTGGTCATTTCTGGCAGCGTGGAGATGCGTTACAAGCCTTACGACGGGCCAGAATTATCGCTTTCCAGTGCAGGTGAAGGCGGCGTCATTGGCTGGTCAGCGGTGTTGGGACATGCCACATATACTGCGACAGCCATCGCCAGAAGTGAGGTGCAGGCGCTGATGATCTGGGGCAATGGGCTGCGCGATCTGCTCCAAAAAGAACCTGCCAGTGGTCAGCGCGTGATTGACCGGCTGGCGCAGTCAGTTTCGACGCGCTGGGGCAATACCCAGGGGCAGGTAAAATCGATGTTGCAAGAAAGCCGCGGATTATCCACCGGGATAACACCACAAAAGCGAGGTAAACCCATGAGCACACCACAAGAGACGACCAAGATCGAGCAGATCCAGGCGTTACTGGGGCAGTTAAGCGCCTATATTGAGCAGTACCACGGCGGGTCTGTTGAGTTCGTCAGTTTCGCCGATAGCATCCTGACCGTGCACCTGGGCGGCGCCTGCCTGGGCTGCCCGCTGCTGCCATCCACACTGCATGGCTGGGTGGAAGGCACCGTCAAACAGTTCTTTCCCGAAATCGTCAAGGTGGAGGCAGTCTAACCACTGTCCATGCCCTGCCTGCCAGAGAGGTTGCCCGTGAACGGGCAGCCTCGACTTTTCCTCAAATGATGCACGGGGTTAACGAGGTAGACACCATGTCTTTCAACACCGCTATTTTGTACGACATCGAAAACCTGCTCAAGGGGTATGCTTTTTCACAGCGAACCATCACCAACCTGTCGCTCAAAGAGATTGTGAACGACATCAAAAAAACCAACCGCATCGGCGAGATCGCCATCCAGCGCGCTTATGCCAATTGGAGCGATCCGCGCCTGGGAATTATGCGCGGCGAGATTAACGAACTGGGCATTGAACCCATGCAGGTGTTCGGTTTTTCACAAGATCAGAAAAAGAACGCGGCAGATATCCAGCTTGTGGTGGATGCCATCGACCTGGCCCACATTCGCCCAGCGCTGGAGGTTTTTGTTATCGTTTCTGGTGATGGCGGTTTTGCCGCCCTGGCCAAAAAACTGCACGAATACGGCCGCACCGTCATCGGCTGTGGCTATCGAAAAGCCACCAACCGCATATTTCAATCGGTTTGCGATGTGTTTGTGGAAATTGCTGACCCCGAGCAGGATGACGAAAACCACGACCGCCTGCCCCAGCCCCAGATGCAGGCGCAGACCAGCCGCGGCCTGGTCAAACCGCCGGTAGACCCGCGAATCACGCGCCTGTCAGTCAAGGTTAAACGCCTGACCCTTGTGGATACCGCCACAACGGTGGGCAAAACTCGCGAAATCATGGATTGGTTCGTGAACGATCCCGAATCCTTCCAAACCCTCAAACAGGGCGGCATGCACCTCTCGGTAGTGCGCGAGGCCATCAAGTACGCAGTCCCAGATTTCCAACCGATCCGGTCTGGGTTTCCAAAGTTCGCAGAGTATTTGCAATTTGCCTGCAGTGGCACCCCCTTGTGCCTGGCACGTTTCACCCCCACCGATGTGGTGCTGATGCTGCGCGATGCCGTGCCACAGAGTTACGAAGTGCTGCCAGACATAGGGTCTCGCGATGTGCACAGCGCCGAAACTTATCTGGCCATCCTTTCAGCGCCAGGCGGGCAAATCTTCAAACTGCCAGCCCGCCAAGATCTTTACGAAACAGCCAGCTGGCTGGCCCGCAAACCGCTGATTGCCTCGGAACTGGGAACCGGCATCGAACTGGCGACCAGTGAACTTTACCCGACTGTGAGCGCCGAGGCAGTGAAACTCTCTTTCCTCACCTTTGTGGCCGCCGGACTGTTCAAGCGCGAACCCGAGGGCGTGGCACTGGCCGAGCAAAAGCTGACCATGAAAGACGAATATCATTCCGATGCAGACATTATCCTGGCCGTACGCACTGCCGTGCGCAACAAACTTGGCAACTTCGTCGAGCAGGTCAACGAGGACATTTTGCAGGAAGTGTTTCCTACCTAAAATTTACCCGGGCTATTGGCGGGTGACATGCTTTGCAATAACGCTTACGGGCTTTCCCGTTCTTAAAACACGGGCTCGACCCGGCCCTGGCAGCCAAAGTAGCCGCGCAACTGACCGCACACAATGCGTTGGGCACGCACGCGTGCGAAGCACT
>DAOUAP010000004.1:0-45515 GCA_034433165.1 Anaerolineales bacterium
GCATTTTGCCGTAATTATTATGTTTCTTTTTTGCGCTTTTTTACATGCTCAGGCGCAAAAACTGCGCTTTGGATACACTAACATGCAATAATATATGTCATTGTTAATGTGCATCTGTTGCCTGCGAACCCTCACCTGTTTTTGAGGTATTTTGGGGTCGTTTTGGCAGGGGGGTTCGCAAACCACCTACACTACCATCAGCCCGGGCGGGGCCGTCACCTGGCCTGCACCGCGCACATCAATTTTAGCACGGC
The DNA here is from genome assembly GCA_034433165.1 of Anaerolineales bacterium. Lineage (GTDB taxonomy): Bacteria > Chloroflexota > Anaerolineae > Anaerolineales > Villigracilaceae > DAOUAP01. Next base: position 255 of record DAOUAP010000004.1, read on the forward strand.
ATGCACCGCACAGGCTATAAATGCGAAGCGAATCTTCTTTTTCGTCCAGCACTTTTAGCGAGCGCTTCAACACTTTTTGCAGTTCCTCGCGGTTCAGGTAAGCTTCGAACACGCTGCCCTGTACGCGCTCGCCCAGCGATTCCATCAGGCGCGCAATTTTGGCGCGGCGTTTGTCGCTGGCAATATCATAGGTGAGCACGTAAAAACTGCGTTCGCTCATGGTTAGCGGAACCCCATACTGCGGTAGTCACTGCGCCTCTCTGTCAGACAGGCAGCCAGCTGGCGAGACTGCTCAATGAGGCACTGCCGCAGTGTAAACCGCGCCCCGCGCAGCGGGTGGGTGGTGGATTGTTCCATGCGGGTTTCATAAGCCGTTATGAACTGTCGCTTGCCCTCATCGCCCAGGATAACCGGGCGCTCTGGCGGGCCGGGGCTGAAATCGGCAGGCGTCACCTGCCCGGATCGGCATACCCACATCACCAATCCATCCACCACCGGGCGAAATTCTTCCATAATATCCAGCGCCAGAGCCGGGCGGTTGTATACATACTCGTGCAAATAACCGGCGAAAGGATCCAGCCCCACTGTTTCGATGGCAGCCTGCGCAGACTGGGCCAGCAGTGTGTAACCCAGCGAGAGCAGCACATTCACGGGGTCGGCGGGCGGGCGACGGTTGCGGTTGTCGAACCGCCACTTCGGTCCAAAAAAGGCACGCAACCCAGAAAAGTAAGCCGCTGTGCTGGCGCCCTCCAAACCGCGCAGGCTGCCAAGAGCCATCTTATTGGGCAGTTCGCCAAGCGCCTGGTTCAACCGCCCGGCGCTGGCGGTCACTTCGGCTGGGCGGTCTTCGCGCGAGTTGCGCAGCAACAGGGCACGCTGGTGCTCCAGTTTGGCTTTTACAAAGGCTTTGGCCAGCCCCAGGCACAGGTTGGGCGCATCGAGCGCGGCATACTGGGCGCGGCGCAGGGGTACATGCGGGGTGATGGGCCCCACCAGGCGCCCACGGTATTCGCCGCGCTGGGTCAGGAAGATCACCTCACTTTGCTGGTTTAGCAATGCGTCGATGGCGGGGGTGGTCAGCCCGATATTGCCGAACAGCACCACTTGGCTCACCTGCCCCAGCGGCACGCTCAGCAAAGCCTCGCTTTTTACGCCCGGCCAGGTTTCCACCACCTCGCCCTCGGGCACAGCATCGGGCGAAAGGTCGCGCTCCACCTGCAAACGCCGGTTGCGGATGCGGATCTTGGTATTCTGTTGGACAAGGTAAAGCGGCGGCATGATGATTGCGTTTTGACTACAGGTAATAGTAGGTTTTATCACTGAACACCAGGAAAACCTGGTGGCGCGGACTGCGCGTGTTGGCTTTGGTGGTGGCCACCGCCGCTATCTTTTTGCCCACCACATCCTGAAATCCCTGCTTAAAGTGAATGCGCTGCGCTTCACCAGCTTTAAAATGGCGAACCTGCGCATGGGGTGACTGCGCATGGTAATCCTTTTTACCGAACAAACGCGACAACATAAACATCATGCCCTCCTTTTTGGTGATTGTCTCGTACCCGATTCAAATTCCGGCAATACCCGCACCTGCCCCATGCCCTGTGCGGCGCCGGTGCCCGCGCCCGCAAACTGCGCAAAAGCGGCCAATGTGTGCAGCACACCCAGCCAGTAGCGGTCTGTATTGAGGGCGGTGAACTGAACGCGCCCCACTGCGCCCACACGCAGCCCGCCCGCCTTGATGTGCACCGCGCGGCTCTCCAAGTCAAAGCGGCTCACAGCCAGCATCTCTGCCGCATAGCGGCGGGTTTCGGGCGGCAGGGCAATCGGTGCAAAGGCATTCCAACGCTCCAGCAGCCCGCCAAAAAACGGCTCGGGCAGCGGCAGCGGCTGGGTACGCCCCGCGCTGTGAAAGACCAGCGGGCTGGCCAGGTGAAAGTCAAGCTTGCGCGGCAGGTTCTCGCCCACCAGCGCCGCAGACAACGTGGCATAGCCTGCCTCGCCCGCCCAGGGGTGTGCAGAGGGATCGGCGAAAACCGCCGTTATAGAAAAAGGTTTGTTGTCCAACGCCACGCTTTGCCCGGGGGCCAGCGCGCCGCCCACCCGGGTCAATTGCAGCAGGATGTCGCTGACCCGGGCCGTCAGCCCGGTTACGCGCAGCACATAGCGCTCGTTGGCGTCCAACCGCTTTTGGGAAAAGCGCCCCAACAGGCTGGAAACGGTGTACGCGCGCGGCAGGTCTTCGGCGTGCATTTCAGCCGCCAGCGATGGATCGAGCGTATTGACGGCGGACAGCAACATCTGCTGGGCGGCCCGTCCCCACCACAGCGGCACCTCACCACCCGGTTCGGGCTGCGGCAGGGCGCGCAGTTCCAGGACAATTGAAACGAGTTCACTCATACTAATAACGCTCCTTGCGGGCTGCATCGCGCATGGCCTGCAGGTTGATCACCTCGGCCACCTCAAAGCGCGGCGGAATGGCTTTTTCCACCGGCTTAAGCCGCAAAATGGGCGGAAAGTAACCCATGCGTCCGTGCAGCTCAGCCAGCGTCATGGCAGCAATATAGTTATATGAAGGCAGGTTGACGATGATGGGGGCGGTCTGCCACTCTTGCGGGGTAAACTGCACCTGGGAGAGCACCTGCGCCAACTGCGGCTGGAACGGCTGTTCCTGGTCAAAGTGCACCGCCAGGTCCACCACGCGCGCCAGCGCGTTGCCGGTGAGGGACTCTATCTGCCCGCGCTGTTCGGGGGTAATGGGGTGTGAGAAGTTGAGGAGGATCATTTTTAGAGATTAGAGAATAAGAGAGTAAGTGATTAGGGTTGCAGAGTTCTATGAAGTGTGTCCGAGCATCCGTTGGTAAATCTGGGTGGTCAATCGCTGCGCCGCCAAGGCATATGCCGCCAGCGCCATCATCTTTGTGCCGCCGGTCAAATTGAACTGCACATCCGTCCTTTGAGCCAGCCGTTCTTGTAATGTGGCGAGGATTTTAGGAAAATCATACGCATCTACCTGCAAATCTTCCCGCAAATCCTCCGCTCCGCCAATCAAACGGCGCAAAAACCGGGCGCGTTCCCGCGTTTTTTGGCTATAAACCAACATATTCCGTTCCGGCTTCAGGTAGCGGATGGGCAACAGGTTGGGGATGGGCTGTTCGCCGATGAGGGAGATGAGCATTTTCGATTTTCGATTGCAGATTGGAGATTGAGTCAGGCCAGGTTCCAAAGTTTGGCGAGGGCGCGGAGTCCGGGCATGACTTTTTCGTCTATTTTTTTCTGAAGTTTTTCGAGAGATACGAGAGTCTTTTCCTTTTCCTTTTTGCGCTGATGCTCGGCATGGTCAAGCGGGTTGCGGACATTTTTCAAATCTACCCAAACCTGTGCCAATTGCTCACGCTCAGGCCACGCCAATAATTCCAAGCCCCAACGATTCAAGTCGTTTTCAGTGAAGGTGAGTTGATTGTCTTCGGGGTGTGGCTTGCCAAGCAATGTAATACCAGAAATGGCTTTTTCAAAGGGGATACGATTGTCAATCAAATAATCGAGCGGTTGTCCCAAGCGGTAATTGACAGAGTCAATCAACCACTCGCGCGCCAGGGTGACCGTCTGCACGATTTGCCCCTTGCTATAGTACCACTCGACCAGACTAAATTCTGTCCGAAGCATATTTGCCAGATTGCTGCCATCATTCTCAAACTGGGCAAAGGCATTCACAATTTGTTTTTTCAAAACCCCAAAAGGCGGTGCCGTGATTTGGAGTTCTCGCTGAGCCTGTTCAATCGTTTTTTCGAGTTTTCCAACCTCTTGCATCAGGGTAAATGGCTGACATAAACGGGCGGCCTGTGAAACAGACTCTAGCGTGTGGGCGGCATCGAACAAAACGCCATGCGAAAGATTTTTAGGGTTGAGCAGAGCCGAAAGCCCACGCGCATTGCCGGTCTGAACGAATTGCTCGGTGGCGGTCAGCCAGTCGAGCAGGCTGATAAATTCGCTCAGGTCGAGAATCGGGGTAATGCCATCTTTTTGCATTTCAAATGCGCCATAATAAACTGCTTCTATGGTCACGTTTTTCGCTGATTTGAGATAGGCAATGAAGAGAAACGCCAAAAAGGGCAGAGAGCGGAAACCGTGCGTAATATCGAAGATGACAGTTTCGCCTTGTTGTACGTTATCCACCACAGTCTGGAACACCTGCCACATGCTTTCAGTATCTTTCCCGTCCACAATATCGACTGGTCGGATACGGCTATCCCGCAATGCTTCCAGAATGGGAAAGGTTCCGGTTTTGGCGAGCGGTGTTACCAAAACCAGCATTTGGTCAAATTGCGCAAACTCGCGCATGGCCTGCGCCATTACTCTTGCGGGGTGCGTTTTTCCCTGCCACTCATAGACTGCGTCACGCGGGTCTTTACCCAAAAAAGTGATTACTTTACGGCTCATTGCGCCTCCAATCACCAGCCAAAAATCGCAAATCTAAAATCGAAAATCTTCAATCCGAAACCTCCACCAGCACCCAGCCGAGGGGCAAAGCGGGCAATTCTTCGATAATTTCGCCCTGCTGGTTGCGCCGATAGGCCATCGCAATGCGGTGGCTGATGGGAAAATCCTGCACAGTGTGGATTTTATGCCCCCGGCCCACATCCCAACCCCCCTGATTTCTGGGCTTCAAGATAGTTCGCAAAAAACCTTCGTCCCGCTTTAAGCGCGAGCCGAAGGTTTTTTGCTCCCAGCCGCCGCCCCAGCCCAATTGCAGGAAGAAAGCGTTTGGGGCAAGCGGATACTCCAGCATCCCCTGATAGTGCGCCACCAAATTTTTGCCGTCGGTCAGCCCTTTTGCCCAGGCCAATTCGCGCTGAATGGCGTTCCGGCTATGCTGACGTGCAGTTTCGGCAAAGTTGAGCAGGGCATCGCCGTTGGGCAGATACAGTTCGCGCGCTTTTGCCCACTGCGAAAAGAGAACCGTATCCAGTTTGAGTTGGGTTTCGATGACCGTATCGCGGCGGATGGCTTCCACTTCCACCGGCGAGCCGGGTTTGCCTCGCTGGGTCAACACGCGCACATTGACCAGCATCAGCGCGGCGATATCCAGCGGTTGGCTGTCGCTGGTTTGCAAAACGCGCAACAGGTCGTTATTGGGGTTCTTGCCAAACAAATCGCGCTCGTAGCCCGAAGCGGCAAATTTTGGGCTTCCGCTCAGTTTGCCAGCCTCCGGGCGCAGACCCTTCTTTTCCCACAAATACCAGCCGAGCGCCGTGCGCAGCGCGCCTTTGACGGTCGTGCCGGGCAGGTAGGGATGGTCGAAGGCATCCTTCATTTGTTCGCGCAGCACCGCCCCTTCGGCAGATGATTTTGGCGTGCCTTTCAGGATGTAGCGAAAATACGGGCTGTTATCGGTGAAGTCTTGCGGTTTGAGCAGTTGCGCCGGTTTGACGCGCGCCAGCATTTCTGCCACGCGCGGGTCTTCCACATCTTGCGCTTCGAGCAGGGCGTTTTCGTTGATTCGCCAGGTGCGCCTGTCGTGAACGGCATAGTCGTAATCTCGCAGCATTTCCCGCCCGTTGCCAATGTGCAGGGGCGTCAGGACGGTGATTTTCAGGCGGCAGGTTTTGAAGTCGTATTTACTCATGCGTCACCTTCCGTTTCCAATCCAGCGCAACGGCAAAGCCGGGGCGATAGACGGGATGTTCAATCGTCTCGCCGTTTTTGGCGTCGTATTCCGGGCGAACATCTACCGCGCCGCCCTGCGGGTTGCCCGCAATCAGGCTGCCTTCTGCCGCCAGCCACAAGCGTTTGCGGCGTTGGGCGGCGTTTCCGGGCGCGCGCAGCCAGCCTTCCACCGCTTCCAGTTTGTAAGCGGAGTTTTTGAGCAGCGGGGTCTCCTCCGCTTTGGGGTGCCAGCGGCTGAGCAGGCAGGCGCAGGTTTGCGGGTCAGGGAAGTTACGCTGAACAGGGTCGGTTTCGGCAAATGTGAAATGCCCATAGCCCGCCGCGCGCTCCCCGCCCAAGCCCGCATCGCCCAGCGCCGTGAGCAGGCAGGGCAGGTTTCCAACCTGTCCCACCGCGCCAAACCACAGCCCGCAGCCGGCATTGAACAAGACGCGTTCCGACTGGAACAGGTTGGACGCCGAACTGACCCGGTCCACGGTCACGCGCGGGGCGGTTTGCTTTTCGAACACTTTCTGGCGCATGACGGCTTCGATGGGGCGCTCTTTTTTGCGCTCTTCGCCGTTCACTTTCTCGGTAAAAAGGCGGATTCTTTCCGGCAATTTGTCCTTTTCATCTTCGGTCAGCCAAAACGCGCCGCCTTGCAGCGAAAATTTGCACGCCCATTCGCCATCGCTATCTTTTTTGAGTTCATCATCCAAAAAATTGCCTTTAGAAGCGCGCTCCAGCAGTTCTTCGGAAAGATAGCGAATCTTTTTGATATTCTTGCCCGCGCCAAAATCCTTGATTCTGTCTAGGCTGAACAGTTCGCGCAAATCCACCGGCTTGGGGTAAAAGCGCACCCCGCCCGCGAACGGGAAGGCAGACGTGACCTTGAAGACAGGCGCGCCCGCTTCGGGCAGGATTTCTTTCACATCCCGGCCCAAATGCCGCCAGGTATCGAGCAGGGCGGCAAAGAGCGTATCGGATGGCGCGGTCTCGCGCGAATCTTCCACGCTTTCCACCCCGCCCGCGCCAATGTGCAGCCCGCGCGGGAAGGTGAGATGATAAATCGTCAGTTGGGGCATGGTTGCTCCTTGTGGGCGCAAGTTGGAAACTTGCGCTACGAGTGTATACAGACGGCAAACCGGAGATTTGCCCTACAAAGCAATTGCTTTTTTCAAGCCAGCGAAGCCCTTCGCAAATTCTTCCAGCGACGTAAAGGACTTCTCATGCAGGGTTTCCACTGGTTTTGCGGCATCCTTGCGCAAGGAAACGCGTATGTTGGTAAACACCACTTTGCCGCTGCCGCGCGAGCCTAACCCGCCGATGTAGTCATCTTCCACCAGTTGCATCGCTTCGAGCAGCACGCCCAGCCGCTCCAGGTCTTTTTGCGCCGAGCAGCCTTCGCCTTCGTACAGGCTGAAGACCATTTCGGCGTGGTCGAAAATCGCCCCGGCCGGCACTCGCTCCATCTGGCGCGGGTTGGCGGCGCTGGTTACGCGGTCAATCGAGACTTCGGTCTTGACTTCGGTGTAGGGCAGGTCGGTTTGGGCATTATCTGTCAATTTTTTGGCGCTGTCTTCGCTCAAAAAGGTGTCTCGTACCACCAGGCGGGTGGGGGTGGAGAATTTCAGTTCACCTGGAACGCCAAACACCTGGCACACAGCGCAACCGTCATATTCGCCTTTTTCTTCGCAAGTATGAATGAATCCTTGCCCAATGCGTTTGTTTTGCTTCAAGCCTTTGTACTTCTCCAGCAAACTGCGCATCTTGCCTTTGAGCGACGAGCCGGGGATGTAGGGGCGGTTGGTCAGTTTATCGCGGATGACGGTTTTATCCACCCCGCCGATTTCCACCCCGGCATCCGAGCCGCCGATGTGCAAGCCGGTTTTTGCAACGATGTCGAAGGTGATGAACGCGCGCCCTTTGAGCTGGATTTTTCGTTCAGACATGGGAAACCTCCATGGGATTGTTGGATTTTAGGATTTGAGATTGTAGATTGTAGATTTGTGATTGGCGATTAGTTGCCGCCGTGATATTTGTGATAGGCAAGGATGGCTTCAAAAAAATCAACAAAGTTCTTGAAGTACACTTTTTGCGTGGGTTCATCCTTTGCTTTCAGCACTTCATCCAGTGCCGGGCTGAGAACCTCGGCAAGCAGTTTCACGCCTTGTCCCGGCGCGCGGCGGACGCGGTAGGCGATTTTCGGTTTCAGCAAATGCAAGCGCCGCCAGGCATCCTTATGTTTGTCTTTTATGCTCATCTGTCCCTGAATCTGGCGCACTTCGCCAAACAGGGCGCGGATTTGGGCGGTCGTGAGCGGACGCGCCAACTCGCTGCCAAGCGGGTCAGCATATTTCACAATCAAATCTGCCCGCTCAGGGTTGGTGATAATTTGCTGAATATCTTGCGCAGGAATATTAGCCATTTGAACCTCCTTGGGTTTGTAAAATGGTGGAAAGAGACTTTCCAGTTAAGTCGTCGTAAAAACGTTCGATTTCAGCGCGATATGCCTCCTGCCAGCGGCGCATATAACGCTTCATATCAACCCAAAAGCCGCCTTCGATGTCGCCCTGCACTTTCTTGGCGGCGGAATACACTTGCGCGGATGGGATGACGAAGAAAATGTGTTCATATTCGTTTTCGTTAAGAACGCCCATTTCCAGCGCCCATCGCAAGCCTTTGGTTGTGAGCAGCCGCTCGGCAGATTCGCTCTTCACACGACTCGTACTAGCGTTCATCTTGGTAGCTGCCAGTTGGTAAGTGCCGCATTGCAATCGTTTGAGATCCTCAAACCTGCCTCGCCGCTCTTCGCGCTCCCAGAAAGCCTTGTACACTCGTTCCAGCAAGCGGGGCAGGGTGTCCACAAATTCTTCTTTGCGGTCGCCTTCCCTTTTCGTAGGCTCTGGCGTAACAGGCTGTTCCACTTCCAGTGAAGTATCATCTGGCAGGGTAGAAGAAATGGCTTCAGGGTTGTTCTCGCTGAATTCTTGCGGTTTACCAGTGTTGATGTTCGCTTCGCTCTGAATCGGTGAATTTTCTGGCGGCGGTTGCACGTCGCTGACTTTGCGTTGAATACCAACCGTTGCAAGAGCGGTGTTGAGATAAACCGGCACGCTCAACAATTTGTGGGCATCCTCCCAGGTCTTGAAGGATTCGATGAAGGCATAAATTTCCTTGTCGTTTTGGTCAGTGCGGTACGCCATCAAAAAATCTTCGACTTGCTTTTCATCCAGCGGCGCAATCTCGACCAATTTCGCTTGCTCGTTGTGCAACGGAAGCCCCGGTCGGGTGGTCAAAATCACGCGCAGGCGGGGATAGGTATGCATGAACTCAGTGAGCGTCCTCAAAAATTCGCAGCGGCGCTCACGCGCGCCGATTTCATCCAGCCCGTCCAGCACAATCAGCCAATGCAAGCGGAGATTGTCGAACAGTCTCTCAGGCTGACTTGGTTTTCGTCCGTTGCGATTATCCTGCCAAAGCGAAGCCAGCAAATTGCACAGTGTTCTGGTAAAGCGCGCGCTGTCTGCCCTTGCTTGGGGTGTCAGGTCGCGCAATTGGTAGTAAACCGGAATGAACCCGTTGGGCGGGACGAATTGCTCCAATCGTTGCGCATCGCGCATCTCTTGTTCGCCGTTTTGCGCGAGTGAATTTGCCAACCGCTGTAAGAACAGGCTTTTGCCGCAACCGGCCGCGCCCTGCAAGATAAGCCAGCGTTCATCGTTTTGCGCAAAAAAGTCCCCCACAATTTTTGAGATGGGAGTGCCCTTGTCGCTACGCAATTCCTGATACGCCGATTCTTCCGGTGCGTCTGCGGTAAGTTTCAGCGTGTCGCGCTGGGCTTTTTCAAAATAGCGTTGCCAGATGGAAGGCAGGACATAAGGCGCTTCGGCATAGCAATAGCGCAATTTATCATCGTCAGGCGCTAATTCTTCGACCGCAACGTCATGTTTGCTTTCACCAAACCGCAGCCAACACTCACCTTGCCGCAGGTAAGTTTCGCGCCCGCTGCGAAATTCCTTCGACACCCGAAAAGGTTCGACTATCAGGGGGCGAATCAAGACGTAGCCAATGACTTTTTCATGGTGTTTGGCAAATTGAATATCCGGCGAAAGCAACGGGGAGATATACTGGTGAATGATGCCAGCCAATTCACGCTTTATCGCTCCGATTGCCTGCTCTTCAGTTCTGCCTTGCCGAATTTGCCGCTCGAACATCTCGCTAATTCCGCAAATGTCGTCAGGCGTCCCATCAGCCTTGTCTCGAACACCCAATATCAAGTATGCGGGTTTTCCCAACATGCGCGCCGTATTTGCCAATGCAATTACGTCTTTGACAAATTCGGCTTTTTCTGAGTCTTTCCAATATTCCACGAACGCTTTTCGGTCTCGTAAAAGCGTTTCTTCGTACTGGTCATGCTGGGTGAACAGGTCGAAATTGAAGTCAGGCATACTCAATCTCGCTTACGGTCTTCCAACTCTGCCCAGCGTGCCGCCACGCCGGTATATTCCAGCATGTCGGGGCGGGTGTGAAAATCGGTCACGAGCGTTTGCTCGTTGGAGTCGGCTTTTTCGCTGTCTTTCCCAAACGTCCTCCTCAACAAATACACAATCCGCCAGTTCCAGGGCCCGTACAGGGTTTGCGGCTTGCCATCCGCTTTGCGGTCTTTGCCCTTATCGCGGCGGTCTTTCTCTGCATCCGCATACAGCGCATAGTTCGACAGCAGTTTGCGAATGACGGCGGCGCGCTTGGTTTTGTCCAGGTCAATCAGCTGCTGTTTCAGGTCGCGGGCGTTTTTGAACTCGCTCCACGGCAGGGGCTGACCCAGGAAGGCAAAGACGTTTTTCTTCTTGGGCTTTTTCTTTGCTTGTGCTTCCTCGTCCCACCATGCAAACTCTTTGGCGGCTTTTTCGGCTTTTTCGGCATCCCTGGCGGCTTTGGCGAGCGGATATTTCTCGGTCACCAGCGCCATGCCGCCGCTGAGGTGAATGCCGGGGTGCCCGCCGGTGTACTTTTTCAAAGCTTCGTTCACCTGCCAGGCAAATTCCACCACCTCGTCCCACGAGCCGACGAAGAACAGGTCATCGCCGCCGGAGTAGATGGCATAGAGCGCATCTCCATACAAGGGTACATCTTTGTCTGATTTTCCTTCCGCTCTGGCTTTTGCCTTGCGTTCTTCATCTTTCTTGCGTCGACCATCATTAAAGTTTTTAGCAATCTCACCCACCCAGCCCTCGAAGAACAGGCTGGTGTGGAAACTGAGCGAAGCAATCCGCGAGAGCGTGGCGTCTTCTCCCAGCCCCTCGGCAAACAGTTTGCCCAGGTTATCCACATCGGCGCGGAAGACGCCCAGGCGGGGAATGCCTTGCGATTGGCGCGCCATTGCCCCAAAGGGTTTGACGGGATTCTCAGAATTCAACGCAGGCAGGTCATCCGCCTTGTCCTGCAATTGCAAAATCTCCTCGCGGCTGATGATGGGCGTCACATTCACCAGCAGGCGGCGAACCAGGACTTTGCCGCTGTTCTTTGCCTGCGCCTGCTCGAAAGCCTCGTCACTCAGCGCCCAAACGCGGCTGAAAGCCTGAACCTTCTCCAATGATTCGCCGACCTCAATGCCAAAGCCCAACTCGCGCAGCACATCTTCATACGTTCCGGGGCTTTCCCCGCCGGTCAGAGGCTTCGTCTCTGCGGGGGCGGATAGATTCCAGCCGATATATTGCGCCTTACGCAGTTCTTCGCCCAACACCTCGTAACTATGGCACGGCGGACATCTTCGTACTTCATCTTGACCAGGGCGCGGTTTCTCCCAGGCTTTCGTGCCTGTATGTTCCCGCCCACACACTTTGCATTGTTTCTCTTCATTGCCGCCATTCCCCTGCGGCGCGAACAGGATTTTCAATTCATCCGGCTCCAACTCGGCAAAGCGCTGGTTTTTCACCACCGCCACCTGGCGCGCCAGTTCGCCCCACTTTTTGCTCAGGGGGTGTATGCCGCTCGGCGGGCGCATGAAGTCTTTTGCCGCCAGCGCGACCCCATCCAGCGCGATATACAAATCGCCCTGATGGTGCTTGTAGAGAACCCTGCTCAACTTCTGGCGAATTTCCGGCAGCCGCGCTTTATCCGTTGCCCGCGCCAGGAGGTAGAAATTGCCGCCGCCGCCGTAAATCAGGTTAGTGTAAGGCAGCCCCAACTCGCGCAGGGTAAAACGCGCCGCCGCTTCGGTGAGCAACTGCAAGTAGAAGGAACGCCCGCGCAGGGCGGAAGTTGCCCCCTTGTTGGTAATGGTGTAAATAAACTCCTGCACGCCCGAAATATCCCCGCCCACCAGCAGGGCGGCTTCGGTTTCGTCCGTTTCTGCATTTTTGGCAAACCGGCGCAGGTCGTCTTCAGAGAAATCCGCCAGGCACGCCGCCAGCGCCGCCGTCATGCGGCTGTGGTCATAGAGCGAGACATCGGGGCGGGAGCCATAGTAAGCCGAAGGCATGCACCAGCCGTAGCACTGGAGCAGGGCAAGCATGGACTCCAAGTACGCTTCCGGGTCGCTGACGGGTTTAAGCGCACCGGCTTCCTTCTTGAAATCCCTCCACAGGTTTTCGTAAATGCCCCACACCCGGTCATTGGGCAATTCCGCGCCTGGGAAGATGACATCCTCTCGCAATGCCAGTTTTTCCAGCGGGAAGAAGCGCCATTTACTTTTTTCGTCCTTCCAGCAGACATCATCGGCTTTCAAAACGCTGAAAATCGAAAGCAACTGACGCGGCTGGGCAATGCGGTCATCGTCGCCTTGTGGGGGGTCGGCGCGTTCCCCGGCGGAAAGCACGTCGGCGGCCTTGACCACCCAATCGAGGCGGCTTTGTGGCACATGATGGTTGGCGGCGGGCAGGCGCACGTCATCGCCAAACGGCAGGGTTTCTTTCAAGAAGTCCCCGGTCAGCATGGCGTGATAGCGCCCATACATTTGGGCGGCATCCTTGCCTTGCAAACTACCCCGCTCCGCGCCCCTCTGCGCGAACTTGCCCACATCGTGCAGCAACCCTGCCAGCGCGGCATTCAAAACGCATTCGTCCATTAAGCCTCCTCTCTAAAACAAAAGAGATCCTGTTCTCCCCGCTTGCAATCCCTCTTAACAGGATGACTGCAGTTTACCGGGGAGTGATTGGTTCGTCATGCGGGTTTTCCCGTATCTTTTGGCGTGTTGGTGCAATACACGCCCAGCAGGCGCACCAGTTGAGCCTGGTTGACATCCGCCAGTTCCCAATGATCGGCCGCTTTGCGGTAGGCGGAGCGCAGGTGCTGCTCCACCGTACGCGGCGAGATGGACAGGCGATCAGCGATCTCGCTCTGGGTGAGGCCCTCACGCACCAGCAGTTCCACCGCCTGGCGCTCGGATGCGGTCAGCTGGGTGAGCAGGAAAATGCGGGCGGCATCCCACTGCTCGCGCAGGCGCAGGCCGCCAAGGCGCTGCACGGCATCGAAGGGATCTTCCACATCCCGCAGGGAGTCGAAAACCGGCGAGAGCCGACCCCACGGGATGACCGGGATGGGGATGAGCCGCGCCCATTCGCCCTCAGCCGCGTGCAACCGCCCGGATGCTTCGAGGTCGGGGTGCGAGGCCAGATGCCAGAGCTGGTCTTGGTCGTCGAAGAGCATTTGGGCCACGGCCATGCCGAACACGGTGAGCGTGCGCCGCCCGCCCGAGATGAGCAGGTGAACATGGTACTCATCCAACTTGAGAGAGCGCACCAGCCCGAACAGGGTCCGGAAGGCGGCGTTCACTTCATCAGGCGCGGTGATGTCGCGCAGGGCAGCGCCATTTTGATCCAGTTGCAGGTATTGGGTTGTGAGCGGGGGGAAATCGACAGGCAGGGCGCGCTTGAGCGCAGCCAGCCCGGAACGGGTGGGGTCGCGGCCAGCATCTGTATGCAGCACCACCAGTTCGGCGGGCGGTTCGCCCCGGGCAGACAGGCAGTCCAGCGCGAGCGTGATGAGCTGCGGTTTGCTGGCCAATGCGGATATGAGGATACTTTTTGGGAGCGGCAGTGTGGGCATGGTTCTCCCCGGTGAGTGGTTGCCGGTGTAAATCATTATACATAACTTCAGCGGGGATCCGATTGCTTTATGTAACAAAAACCCCCTGACGGATTTCCCGTTCAGGGGGCAATGTTTTGTGCCCAAATTCTTTCTTGGGGGAGTGGATTCGTGAAGCCGATAAACGAACCACATCCCTGGCCAGGGTGATGAAACTGGGTGCAGCAGCCACCTGGCGTAAATTGGCGGGGGCTTCTGGTGCGGTGGTATCGCCAGCGGGCAGCACAATCAGCACGCCGGGCTGGGCCGCATTATAGTCGTTGCCGGTGCCATCCAAATCGGCGTACAGCCAATCGCGCCCGGCAGTGGTGATGTAGCAGCAGGCATGGTCATACTCGCCTGCCGCTTCGGGCATGAGTGTGCCTTTGAACCCATCATTGTTGCCGGCATCCGTATTGAAACTGGTTCGGTGTTGAGGCGAACATAACCACCGCCGGAAACCAGACTGCGGTAGATGGCGTAGCCGCTTGCGCCGCTGGCATTTTTGCGTCCGAAGGCATACACGCTATCACTGGTGAGCAGGGTGTCGTAACTACCGGTGCGCAGGAATAATAGCTTGTTAGCTTGGTGAATAAAGTGCCGCCACCCCGCAACCGGATTTTTTGGAGCCCCAGATACTTTCTGTTTAGGGCCGCCCCACCGCACCATCCCGTTAAACCCTGTTTAATGCAATGTGCGCCTGCCAGCAAGGTTGCTGGCAGGCGCACATCCGATTGAGAAACCCGGTTCAATTAAAGATGGACAACACCAGATAGCCCATTACCCCTACCACAACAACGGTCAGTACCGCCAGCATCATTTCTCCTCCGATCAGTAAAGCCACAGCGAAAACAAACGGCAAGACAAAGACAAAGAACACGATCACTGCCAGGGCCCGGCCGACAGAGCCGCCGGACAGGTCACTTCTTTTTTCGCCGGGTTTGAAAACAACATTTCTCATGGCATATCTTTGGGGGAGTTGCCTGGTTACCATCTCAATGCTCCTGCTGGCTGGTTGCGAACGGTAATTGTTTTTACCATTCTACGAAAACCCCAACGATTTCAGAAGCATTGTGCAATGGTTACAAAAGCATTGTCCCTGTCTTCATTGTGAGAGGATGGTTTATTTTTCCGGGGTGGGTCAGGCAGGAACCCGGCCCACCCCTGGAAATTACAGCGCCGCCTTGAGCGCCAGCAAAGATTCGTGATCGCTCAACAACTGCTGGAAGCGCGCATCTTCCCGGATAAAGTCCAGGTCGGGGTCGCGTCGCAACCACTCGAGCGGCACCTGGTCCACCCGCAGTGATGTCTTGAGCAGTTCGATGGCGCGCTCGGTGTTGCCGCAAATGGCCTCGAAGCAAGCCTGGTTGTAAGCCTTTTCCTGGCGGATGTTGGGCAATGCAACTTCGATGTGTTTGATGGCCTCTGAGTCGTTTCCCAAGCGGCGATAATACCCGGCCAGCGAGCAATGCGCGAATACATGCTGGGGGTTGAGCAATACGGTCTGCTCAAAGGCGCGGATGGCCTCGAGGTAGCGGCGTGTGGCCGCATAGGCTTGTCCCAGGTGGAAGAAGTAGATGTCCTTGGAGGCATCGATGCTGATGGCGCGCTGGATACACTCCACCGCTTTGTCGAAGTGCCCTACCTCGCTGTGATACTTGCCGAGGGTGTGCCAGGCGCGGTCGTTATCCGGGTTGTCGGCAGTGACACGTTCATAAAGTGAGATACCCTGCAAAGCCTTGAACCGCGCCTCATCGAATACGCCATTTTCCTCATGCACCGGCATGATCTCGACCGGTGGTTCGGGGGCGGGCTCGGGTTCCGGGGCAATCACCATTTCATCGAGGGCTGCGTTCCAGGCCTGCTCCAGGCTTGCCCGGGGTGCAGCCACTGCCACGTCTGTCATCACATCGGTTTCCACGGCCACCTGCAGGGCGGGCGCGCTCATCGGCGCGGCGGCATGCACGGCCGGT
The DNA here is from genome assembly GCA_034433165.1 of Anaerolineales bacterium. Lineage (GTDB taxonomy): Bacteria > Chloroflexota > Anaerolineae > Anaerolineales > Villigracilaceae > DAOUAP01. Next base: position 15,935 of record DAOUAP010000004.1, read on the forward strand.
TCAGTCTCTGGCAGGAAGTTACTGCCCATCATGGTGAAGCCCGCGTCGGTTTCAACCATCTCTGCCAGGGTGGGGGGCTCTTCCGCGATTTCGGCAACCGGCGCTTCGACGACGGGAAGTTCTTCCGCGTTTTCGGCAGCCTGAATTTCAGCAACCGGCGCTTCGACGACGGGAAGTTCCGCCGCGTTTTCGGCAGCCGGGATTTCGGCAACCGGCGCTTCGACAACAGCAGGGATGATCTCCGGCAGGCAGATCAGGCGCCGCACCAGGTCATGTGTTTGTTGTGCATCCAGGCGATGCGCAATCACAAAGTCGAGGACGCTGTCTTGCATTTCAGGCAGGTCAATGGGCAGCAACGCGCTGGCATGCGCCTCGGTGATGGCGTGTTGCAGTAGAGCAGTGCGCGCCGCGCCGCCCAACCGGAGCAGGTCGAGCATACGTTTTACCTCGGCAACGGGGCGCGAGATGCTGAGCGAAATGTCTTCAGCGCTGAGCGAAAACTGCATGGATAAATCACGCAAAGCGGCGGCACGCTCGAGCATATTCAGATCAGCGCGCTGGGTGTTTTCCACAAGCGACCATTCGATACGCTGGCGGGACGAAGCCGTGCGGACGATGACCGGCACACTGGCCAACCCGGCCTGGCGCGCTGCCTCGAGGCGGCGGTTTCCGGCGATGATGACATATTTACCCATGGCTTCATCTGGCGCGACAATGAGCGGTTGGATGATTCCGTGCGCACGCACCGATTCGACCAGGTCTTCGACCGAGATGATCGCGCGCAAGGGCTGGGGGTCTGGCAGGATGTCTTCGATGGGCAGGTCCACCAGTCCGTGGTCGGCCAGGGTGTGCGCAGGCTCGGTTTCATCAGGCGCAATGGCCTCCGGCTGCCCGGGCAGGGCTTCGGGGGCGGTTTCGATGGCAAATGTTTCACCCGGAGTGGCAGGCTCGGGCAGGGAATCTTCAGCGGCGGCTGCCAGTTCGGGCAGGGGTGATTCGGGTTGGGCTTCGTGCGAAGCGGGTTCGGCGGATGGTTGAAGATCGGTGACAGGCTGGGGCGCAGATTCGGACTGGGCGGCTCCGACATCCTCGTTTTCTTCAGGCTGGATGGCAACAGGCAGCCCGAGCATGGTCTTGACCGCATTGATGACAGACTGGTCGTACTGCCTGCTCTGTGGGATGCGGTCGAGGATGGCAGTGAAGTCGTGCCCCTGCGGATCGCACTCAGCTGCGGCATGGTAAGCAGAAACGGCGTCGGGCAGGTTTTTGCGCGACAGGTGAATATCGCCGATCTTGCACCACAGGTCGGCCTGCTCGACCGGGTGGCTGACGGCTTCGAGGGCGCGGGTATAGGCGACGATGGCATCCTGGTGGGCGCCGAATTTCAGGTAGGTGTTTGCCATTTCAGCCCAGAAGTGACGGCTGTTCATAAATTTTTTCCTCCGGTTTGGGTTCAGGTGGGGTGACAGGTTGGGGGCGCGTGGCGCGCCAGGGTCAGTTTGGTTGGGCATCACACATGCGTTCCTCCTTCCCTACTCGGCATGGCGGAAAAGGTATCCGCGAGCAGCGGTGAGAACGGTGGGATTGCTCTGCAAGACAGAACGGGCGCGCGCAACAAGCGCGGCGTGTTGCTGTTGTTCGGGCGCGCACATGGCAGCAGGTGCGCCCATGGATTGCGCAGTGTTGGTTTCGTCCGGCTCGACATCGAAATCTTCGGGCAGGTAAGCGGTTTTTCGGCTGACCGAATTGCGAACCAGTTCTTCGGTCTGTTCGACAGTCAGCTGTCCATCCAGGATGCGTTGGAGAATGATGTTTTGTGCGAGCGATGTGGATAGTGCAAGCAAAGCGCGGGCGTGAGGCTCGGAAATGTGCTGCGCGATGAGGGCTTGTTTGGCTTTATCGGAGAGTTTAAGCAGGCGCAGGGTTTCGCCAATGGTCTCGCTCGGTTTACCAACCCGGGCGGCAATCTCTTCGTGCGACAGGTGAAAATCCTGGGAGAGGCGCAGGTAGGCTTCCGCCAATTCCAGCGGGGTGAGCGGCACGCGCTGGATGTTCTCGATGATGGTGAACTGGGCACGCTCGCGCTCGCTGGCTTCGCGCACAATGGCCGGGACAGCGCCCAGCCCAATGAGGCGGGCCGCCTCGAGGCGGCGGTGACCGCTGACCAACATAAACTTGCCGGGCGTACCATTGGGGGTGACAATGAGCGGCTGGAGGATGCCGTGTTCGCGCATCGATTCAACCAGATCGTCAATGGGGACAGACAGGCGCGGCTGGTACGGATTGTGGTAGATGGCATCCACGGCGATTTCATGCACGGCGCCGGGCTGCGGATCGACACGTCCGGTGAGGCTTTCGGCAATACGGCGCAGGGAGCCGTAGTCATTGTAATCTGCGCGCCGGTTGCTGCCGGTGCCATGCCAGGATATGCTGCCGCCCTCGGCGCTGTCGAGCAGGCTGATGATTTTTTCGTACAGTGGACGGGCATCTTCGACGCGACCGACAAGCGAGTAGCACAAAGCCAGGTTGCTGTAACCCCAGCCGAAGCTTGGGTCGAGTTCGATGGCGCGTTTGTAGGCATTTATGGCTTCTTCGTGCTCGCCAAGGTTGAAGTAAATGTTGCCCAGCTCGTTCCAAACCAGGCAATCACGCGAGAGCCGGCCGGTTTGGTCTTCCAGCGTGGGCGTGGGCTCAGCTGGGGCAATGGGCATCTCAACCAGTTGGGGTGCCAGCGTTACCGGCTCCTGGGCGGGTTCTTCAACCAGGTCAGGCGCCTGCCCTGGCGCGGTCGGCAGCATCAGGGTTTCTTCGATCATGGCGCCAAACTGGTCGCCAGGGAGCACTTCGGGCGCAGCAGACAGGATGGGCTGCAGGCTCTCCACAGGGTACCCCAATTCGATGCGGTCATCGTCTTCACCTGGCTCAGGGGCGTTGTCCTCATCGCAGAAATCGGCGGCGCCGTCCACAGAAACTGCTGGCACCTCCTCGACAGGCGCTTGCAACTCTTGAGACAGGGTGGCAAGCAGCGTGTCGAGTGCCGGATCCGATACCCCTTCTTCGGGTTCATCCACCATCACTTCAGCCAGGGCTGGCGCAGCGGCAACCAACTCTTGATAGGTGTGGCTGACCTGGCGCAGCTCTGCGGCTTCGGGCGTGGTTTCCCCCAGTTCGAGCGCTTTCTGGTAACACGCCATCGATTCGTCATGGCGGCCCATGCGCGCATAGGCTACGGCCAGGTTGCGATATGACACCTGCTGGCCGCGATTGAGTTTGATGGCCTTGAGGTACGCCTGGATGGACTCTTCGTATTGCCCGGAGAAAAAGTAGGCGTTGCCGAGTGAATTCCAAATCTGGGCATTTTTTGAGTCGATTCGCACCGCGTTCCAAAAGGCTTTGAGCGCGTCCTGGTTGTTACCCTGCTCCTGGAAGATATCACCCAGGTTGACCCACGGGGTGGGAAAGTCTTTGTTCAGTTCAACAGCAGCCTGGTAAGCGCCAATGGCTGCGTCGAAATCGCTCATACTGGCGAAGGCATTGCCGAGCCCATTCCACGGGTAGGCAAAGTCTGGCGCAATGGTGATGGATTTGTTGTAGGCTGTAATGGCGTCGGCGGTGCGTTGCTGACGCAGGTAGACATTCCCAAGCCCGTTCCAGGCTACCGCATCACGCTCATTATTGGAAAGCGCCTGTTCAAATGCGGCAATGGCTTCATCGCAGCGATTGAGGCGCTCGTACAAATTGCCCAGGTTGTTCCAGGGGAAAATCTCATTGGGGGTTAACGCGATGGCCTGCTGGTAAGAGGCGATGGCCGTATCAATGGAGCCCTGGTCGGCGTGGACAATGGCAATGGCGTTAAAGCAGGCAGCCTGCAGCCAGGGCTCACCGATGGTGGATGAAATGCCGAGCGCTTCTTGAAGCAGACGCATGGCTTTTTCGTGCATGCCTTTGCGCCAGTGCAAGATACCCAGCGAGAGCAACAGGTTGGCGCGCATGCCGGTCGATTCGGCATTCTCGGGCAGTTCTTCCAGCATGGCATAACGCAGGGCAATCTTGCCATCGGGGTCGTCGCTGGTGTCGGTGTCTTCACCGGCAATCTGCCAGGTGGATTGCAGCGCGCGCAGCAAAATCTGTTCCGGCTCCGGGGATTCGATGAATTCGACCACGCGGTGGCGAAAAGACCAGTAATCGGGGGCGTAGCGGGCCAGGTTGCTGGCTTCGTCTTCGGTCAGCCAAAACACAATGCGGATGCGGTGCGATACGAAAAATTCACGCGACTGGTTCAGAGTCCGATAGGCGCCCCAACTATCGCCATGGGCTGCCCAGCGCAATCCATCTACAAAAAAGATGGTGTTGTCGAGATCGTCCGAGCTGCCAATGGCGTTAACGATATCCAGGGCGCGCCCATCCTGTCCGCAGAGGTAGGTCACCTCGCGCCCGCTGGTACGCAACTGGTTCTCCAGCGAGGTGGCAGCATCGGCGTGGAGGTACTCCGAGCCGTAAATGGCCAGCAAAATCGAAGGGCGCTGCCATTTTATGGCCAGCTCGATCTCCTTAAAAAGAATGTCGATGCGGTCTTCGAACGGCTCGATGGCCAGCCCGGGTTTATGTTCACTGGGTTTCATGGACCAACCTCCTCAAGACGGGGTGAATATCGCACCAGTTTTCACCGTTGCGGTACTCAAGCACGGCCAACAATTGCAGCAGCGGTCTGAAGCGGTCATCGTATTCCAGCTTGTTGTCGCGGTGCACCTTGGCCAATAACTGCATGTCCGATTTGTCGAGGATGCGCCGGTACTCATTGCGGATCTCCGTGAGGGCCCATTCGACATCCACCGCTTCGACGCGGCGGGCTTTACGACGGCGGGCGCGCCCGATGGCTGCGCGCATGATGCGCGCCATCTCGCGAAAGACACCGCCGCAGTGGGTAATGGCTTCTTCGAGCGCTTCGGGAGCAATCAGGTCGAGGTGCATGCGGGCGCGTACGAACTGGCGCATGGTTGCATAACCATCGGCGCATGTCTCTTCGAGGTGGGAGCGCTTATGGAGCTTAATGTTGGGGAGGAAGATGGCTTTATCGCGAATGGCATCGAAGCCTTTGCTGTAGAACAGTGCGCTCGACACAGTGTAGACGATGGCGCAGTTGGGCTGCATCATGATCTCGCGGCGGTCGTGGAAGATTGAGCGGGCTTCTTCCAGGTCCGGCTTGTCCATATCATCCATGAGGATGAGCGGGATGCGTTTTTCGCGGCTGTATATGGCCATGGCAATGTTGTTGATGACCCCTATCAGACCGGTGATATCCTTTTCGAAGACCTGGCGCAGCTCTGAACGGGTGGCAGGCTCCAGCTTCATCTTGAGCCCCGCATTGGCAAAGAATGTGTTAATCGCCGCGCTGGCTTCGTAATCGAAGCGCCCGGTCAGGACAGTTTTCGTTTCCTGCTCCACCTTGCCGCGCCAGCTGTTCAGCTCCTTAAGCAGTTGTGATGGAAGCTGCCCGCCCTGAGCGTGGTAATCACGATACATGCGACCGCCAATGGCCAACAGCACGTCGCGGAAGTCGAGATCGATTATGTCGGCCTCGTCGCGAATGCTGAAGTTGATGGGCCAATATTTCGCCTGGATCTGTGGATTGGCCATCAGGTGTAGCAGTTCGGTCGATTTTCCACAACCGCGGTGCCCGGAGAAAAAGAACTTGGGCGGGCGGTAAAAAGGCGCCAGCAACCCGTCGATCAGTTCGGCAATGGGGTTCTCAGAGCGCATTACATAAAAGGGGTTGGGCGCGCCATTTTCTTCTGGGCGTAGCGGCAGGTCAAGCTCAAAGTTGAGCCAGGCCCGGTCAAAGTCAGTGGCGGTGATGTATTCAAAATCGTCCATGCGTCATCTCCTGTAGGGGTCTTCGGCAGCGCGTCAGGCTGTAACAATCAGGTTTAGCGAAGAAAAACGGTCTGCATTGGCGGGAATGTCCTGAAGAACGGTCTGCTGCCGGGCCCACGGCTCCGGGGCCCAAATCTCCAGCAGGTCGCCCCCGCCCACCACAACCGCCCGGCCCTCAATGCGGCTAAGGGCGCGCAGTGCCTGGGGTAGGGTAACGTTGCCGCGATCATCGGGGTTGACGGGCGCGGCATGAGACATCACCAAGCGCGCCAGCAGGCGCGCAAGCGGATCCGTTTTGCTAAAAGCAGAAATTTGCGCCACCCACGCAGAAAATGCCCCGGCAGGTATGACGATCAAGTCGCCATCGAAACCCCGGGTCACAAAAGCCCCGGCCGCCAGCCGCTCGGCAAACGGCGCCGGCAGTTCAAAGCGACCCAACGCATCGACCGAAACCTCATATTGACCCAGGAACACAGCCATCCCTCCAGCGCCAGGCAGCGCTACTTGCAATGCTTTTGCAATTATTTTATGGGCGCATCCCTCTTACCGAAACCGAAGAATATGGTCGAAGGCGGGGTGCAAGTGTTCACATTCACCATGCAAAAAGAACGGGAACAAAGCACGCCCCCACAGGCCAAATTGCCGCACCCAGCGCCGCGCCAAAACAGGAATATGCGTGACGATTACGCACTGGCCAAAAGAACCCTCGCAGAGTGAAAGAAATGACCATGTATATGGTCAAAAATGACCACCCCAGCCCAATTCAAAACTGAACCTGCCGCCTTTCGCCTATGGCGGATAAAGCAGTTTGAGACAATAAAACAGCCCCGCTTGCCAGAAGCGGGGCTGCACACACCAAAAGGTGATCGGGGAGTCTCGTTTTCTCCCTAAATAGCGAGGATTCTAATTCTTATCGATGGAAGTGACCTTGTCTGAGGTCAACCCTTTGTTGAGCGCGTAAAGGGCCGCCTGTGTGCGGTTGGCAAGGTGGAGTTTATCCAGAATGCGGCTGACATATTTTGCCACGGTGCGCTCATGCACAAAGAGGTCCTCGGCGATCTCCTGGTTGCTCAATCCACGGGCAATCAGGCGCAGGGTCTCCAGTTCGCGCGGGGTGAGCGGTTCGGCCGTATACATCAAGTCGGTGGGGTGGTTGATTTCGTGGATCACCTTGAGGGCAATGGATGGATGGATGGAAGCCTGCCCGCGCGCAACATCACGGATGGCCTGCATCAACTGTTCGCGGGTGTCATCCTTGAGCAGGTAACCAATTGCGCCAGATTTGATGGCCATGAATACCCGCTCGCTGTCTGCAAAGCTGGTCAAAACCAGGATGCGCGCATCTGGTTTGATGGCCAACACCCTGGGAATGGTCGCCAGTCCATCCTGGCGCGGCATGACCAGGTCGAGCAGGATGACATCCGGGTTGGTTTCTGTAACCTTCTCCACCGCCTGGATGCCATCTTCGGCCTGCCCAACCACTTCGATATCTGGCTGCAGTGACAGGATGGCCACGATTCCATCGCGCACCACGGCCTGGTCTTCGACAACAAGCACACGGATTTGTTTCATACGCACCTTCATTTGCTCCCGGCGCCAAAATTCTCGCGCGGGATGTTCACCCGGACCTTAGCACCCTTCCCGGGGGTCGACTCAATCTTCACGCTGCCGCCTACCTGCCGGGCACGCTGCTGCATATTTCGGATGCCCATACCACCCACATTCAACCGCAGAGGGTCAAAACCGCACCCATCGTCTTCGATGTCCAGCATGATGCTGGCACGGCTCTGGCTGAGATGCACCGAGACCGATTTGGCTTTGGCGTGCTTCATCACATTATTCAGCGCTTCCTGCGCAATAAAATACAAGGCTACCTGCTTCTCGATGGGGATATCTATGCCTTCCTCGTAGGTGAAGCGCGCCTTAATATCTGCGCGGCCTTCCACGGCGGCCAGGCGCTGGTGGAGCACTGCCTCAAGCCCTTCGCGCTCGATATCGACAGGTTGCAACCCGTGCAGGAACAGGCGCATTTCCTTGAGCGATTGGCGCGCATTCTCGCTGATGCGCGGAAGCACCCGCATCAACATGTCCATCGAACCGGCCTCCAGCCCGGCCTCGGCCGCCTCGGTAAAAGCAACCAGTCCATAGAGCTTTTGTGTCACCGAGTCGTGCAAGTCGCGCACCAGTTTCTGGCGTTCGGCCACTGTAATGGCAAGCTGGCGGCGCCGGTCGCCACTGACGAAATTTGAAACATGCTCCACCACCGAACTGACCCTTAAAACTTCGTCTTCTGAAAAAGGACGGGGCAACTTGCGCAACAGTCCCATCACGCCGATCATGCGATTTTCAGAAATCATGGGCAGCAGCAAAACCGCGCCACTTACACTGGCGCCCATCAACGCGCCCAGGCGCCAGTCTGCGGAAGCATCGGGGATATTGGAAGGTTCGCGTGTTTCGATCAATTCTGCAATGATGGGCAAGCGCGGAGAGATGGTTTGAGCCTTGTTTTCAGGCGAAAGGGGCAACCCATAATGGGCGGCCAGGAACAATTGTGGTTCCAGCGCGCTTTCGTCTTCATTCACCAGGTAAACCACGCCCGACTCGCATTTGAACACATGCAAGATCTGCTGGATGGAAGCCCCGATGAAGTTTTCCAGGTTTTGGGAACGCGTGGCCTCGCCAACAATGGAGTACATAAGCGCGTACATTTCGTTCTGAACACGCAGTCGGGCTTGCTCCCTTTCCGCTTTCTGGGTGATATCACGCCACATGACCAGGCGCCCCAGGCGCACACCATGCGGGTCGTCGATGGAAATGGCGGTCACATCCAGCACTCGGTCATTGCTCATCCCGATCTGCCCTTTGAGTTTCAACTCACCTTTACCATCAGTGCCTTCGACAATATCACGCCAGTCGCTGAGCCAGTCGGTTACGGGTGTGCCCAACACTGCGTGTCGCTCTCCAAGCAAACTCTCGGCCACCGGATTCATATCCACCACCCTGTCCCGGCGGTCGACCACCATCCAACCATCGGTCATATTATCGACCACCACCTCGCGCGGGACAGGCAGAATATCGAGAAGATCTTTGTAGAGAAATACATAAGCAAAGATTGCCCCAGTGAAAGAGACCGCCAGAAGGTTGAGGAAGAGGTGCGTCGAAACATCAGCCCCCAGCAGCGAAACCTGTGGCACAAAAACCGAAGGCAATGCGCCCAGAATGACCCATCCCGACCAGCGCTTGAAGGGATAGGTGCCATGGTAGGTGCGCACCAGGAACAATATGGTGAGGAACACCAGGAATTCGATATAGATGGAAGTGATCCACATCCAAAACCCATTGGGGAATAACCGGGTAACGCCGTCCTGGTTGACAACCGTGAAAGCCCAGCCGGGCGGTCCAAACCACACAATACAAAAAGTCAAAATTGGGACAACCGAGAGCATCACTGCATGCAGCGGCGTCAGCCAGTAATTGCGGCGCGTGTATTCAAGGGAAAATATAAACAGCATGGTAAGCGCCAGTAAGATGCCCGCATAACTGACTCCCAAAACAACCGGCGATATGCCAAATACCACCCCCAGGATAAGCATCAGGGCTGAAAGCATGATAGCCAGCGCAAAAACGAGCAGGCTGGCCGCACCACGCCTGGCGCGCTTCGAAAAATAAACAGCAACTATTGAAGCTGAAACAATCAGCGAAACCGATTGCGCTGCAAACCCCATTCTCTATAATCCCTTTCCCATGTTTTTCCGGTCAGAGACAAACTTACCTGAATTATACACGAAGTCTTTACACGCAATCCTATTGTTATTGTTAGACAACCCTTCGAAAATAAATGGCTCCCCTGTTCTCAACGGGATGGCGCGGCAGGGACAGCCCGCCACGACATAACCGGGCGCTTTTTTGGAAGAAATTCCGGCAGTAACGACCCAACACTTTGGTGAACGGAGCGAAAATCTTAGCGCAAATTTTTATCCAGCGACATTCGAAAAATTAGCGCAATCCATATTAAGAACTTTAGGCGAAAACAAACTGTCCGGCGGCCAGATTGCAGCACAATCTGTTCACCCTTATGTTTTTTGCTCGGCCAACACCACAACAGGTGCATGGCGGAACAGGTGCACCACCACGCAGTTTGTCGTCCGCAGACGGTCGAACACTTCTTGCGCGGCAGTTTCATCCCCTGCAGCCAAAAGATAGGCGGCGCGCGCCAGCCCGTGCCCCACCTGCAACCCGGCTGTCACCTGCGCCTGCCAACGCGCCGCCTCCCGCATCTTGCGGCGCAAGGTTGCCAGGCGGAACAGGCTGGCAACCGAAACAGCATGCATCACCGTTTCATCCTGCGCCAGGGTATGTGCGCGCTCACAGGCGCGGGCCGCTTCAGGAAAGCGACCCAGAACACACAACATGCCCGCCAGTGCAAGCCAGGCTCGGGCATCCTGGGTCGCCAGGCGCACAGCCCGCCGCGCACAGCGCAGCGCGCGCCCAGGTTGGCCCAGGTCGGCCAATTCGGATGCCAGGGCCTGCCAAAACATATCCCGTGAGCCATCCAGGCGGGCAGCGCGCTGCAAAGATGCGCAGGCCGCCTGTCGATCGCCCTGAACGGATTGCGCCAATCCCAACGAATAGTGAGACAGCGCATCAGATGGATTGAGCGCCAAAGCCCGGTTGCACGCATTCCGCGCTTCATCCAGGCGCCCCAAATTGCCGAGCAGCCAGCCCAGATGCCGCCAGCCGGGCTGGAACTGGGGCCAGCGCGCCACGCACAACTGCGCCAGCGCCAAGGCCAGCCCGGTCTGTTCCGATGCGGCGTACAACGCACTCATGCGCACCTTTATGCCCGGCTGGTCGGGGTCGAGCGCTTCAGCGCGATGATAGGCCGCCAGGGCTGCATCCAGGTTGCCTGCCGCGGTCAGGAGAATGGCATACCCTGCCTCGGCCAGGCACTGGCGCATTGAATCACGCGCCGACTGGGCCAGGCCAAGCGCCGCCCGCATATGCTGGAAAGCCTGCCCGGGTTCATTTTTTTCGGACCACAGGCGCGCGAGGCCCATGTGCAAGTCGAAGCGCGCAACCCAGTCGCCAGTGTCGAAAGCGTCCAACTGGTTTTCGCGGTAAGCAATGCGCGCATCCAGTGCAGCCGCAGCCTGGCCTACAGGCTGCTCAAAGGCGGCCAAATGCGCTTCCAACCCCAGGGCGCCAGGAATACTGCCTGGTGACGAGAATACATCCACCACACAATGCCGAAAAGCCCAAAAGTCGGGGGCAGCCCGCGCAAGGGCGATCACCTCGGCTTCTGTAAGCCAAAAAACCACCCTGATCTTGTGATCGACGAGGAGTTCGCGTCGTATGTTGAGCGATTTGAAGGCCCGGGTGGCAAGCAGTCCATCTACAGGCGTAAAACCTGAGACCATGAAAATACCCCGCGCTCGGGACGGGTGATCGCGCAGCGCAAGCAGGATATCTGCGCGGGATTCGGTGAGGGGAATTTCGATGGCGTCCGCCCCGCGATTGGCCAACCGGCGTGACAAACGCCGGGCCGCCTTTTTTCGGGTGGCTGGCAAATCATAAACAGCGATGAGGATGGAGGGGCGATCCCAGGCGAGGGCCAGTTCCAGTTCGGCAAAAAGGGCATCCACACGCGGGTCGCGCGCGGATCGCTGGGGCAGGCTGGTAATCGAAGCGTCAGGATTCATAAAAAAAGCAAACGATCACAACATCGTTTGCTAATGATTATACAGCAGGGCGCATGGGTATGCGCAATCGAATTGTGAGCGAATCAGCGCAAGGGCGTGGAAATGCTCGAAAAGTTTTCCTGTCTGCTATCAGTGCAAGTCGCCAGCCAAAGCGGCCAGGCGCGGAATTGGTGCGCAACATACACGGCATAGCAGCCCTCCGCCCAATCGACTGCTAGGGGCACATCGGCGGGCAGGTGGGAATTACCATCGCGGCGGGGTGTCTCGAGGGCTGACGGGGCGGGGTGAAAAAGATACATGGTGATGTCCGGTGTGAGGATGGAATGAATCAGTTTTATCACACTCTTTTTCGGTCAGCGTTTCAGTTTTATATCATCCCCAATAAAACCGGGGGAGGATGGTACGCCTCCCCCGGCACACATAACCTGACACATAACCTGACGGCGCATTATCAGCGGCGCAGGAGACTCGCCACTCGCTGGTGGATTCATCCATCAGGGCGTCCACCTCGGCATTGGTGACGATGCGCTGCGGCGCGTAACTGCCGGAGGCGAGGATTTGCGGGTGCCGCCCCATGCTACGTCCCTACGACAATGCCGCCATCCACACGCAGGGTTTCGCCGGTGATGAAGGCAGCTTCGTCAGAAGCAAGGAAGAGATAGGCATTGGCGATGTCGCGCGGTTCGCCCAGGCGGCCGAGCGGTGTGCGGGCCTTCATGCCGTCGATGATCTTTTCGGGCATGGTCACCAGGATCTCGGTGGCGGTGAAGCCAGGCGCCACCGCATTGACGCGGATGCCGTACTTGCCCAACTCGCGCGACCAGACCTTGGTCATGCCGATCACGCCCGATTTGGTGGCCACGTAATTGGTCTGCCCAAAGTTGCCATCCAACCCCACAATGGAGGTGGCATTCAGGATCACGCCGCCACCCTGTTTGATCATGACCGGGGCTACAGCCTGGGCGCAGTTGAACACACCCTTGAGGTTGACAGAGATGACCAGGTCGAAATCTGTTTCGGACATCTTGCCAACCAGCTGTCCTTCCTTGACTTTGACCAGCTGCCCGTCGCGCAGGATGCCGGCGTTGTTGACGATGACATCGATGCGCCCGTATTTCTCGACCACGGCATCGACCCATGCCTGCACATCATCGCGGTTGGCGACATTGACCTTGAAAAAAGCGGCTTCGGGCCCCAGTTCTTTCAGCGCGTCCTGCCCGGCGGCTTCGTTCACGTCGCAAATGACCACTTTGGCGCCTTCTTCTGCAAAGCGCAGTGCGGTGGCTTTTCCAATACCGGCCGCGCCGCCGGTGACGAGCACAACTTTATCTTTCATGCGCATGACAGAGTTCCTTTCGGAATGGGAAAAAATCGACTTAAAAGATGACCACTTCCCTGAAGTTGCCGTGCTTTTCGAGGATGCCGCGGGTCTGTCTGACCATGGGCTGCGGCGGGTACACTTCGGCGCGGGGGCGGGGTGGTCTTGGTGCGTACGATAGGCAACACAGGCATGCCCTTATTTTAGCGCATTTACATCACTCCTCAATGATGACCCGGTCGTTGGCGCTGCGCCCAAAGACCTCCGGGGAGTACATCTCCTCTGCCTTTGCCGGTGGGACGACAAACACGCCGGGGGTGGTGGCGCGGGCAATGTAGGTGTACTCATACACGCCGTCCCATAGCAGGGCGGTGAAAGCCTCCACCCACGAGTCGCGTACATTTTGGTGCTCATACCAGGGGCCCCACCACCACCTGCGGCTGAGCGGTGTGGGGGATCCCGGGTCACGCGGCAGGCCGCCAGACATGGCCAGTTCAGGGTTGATGACTTCCAGCCCGGCTGGCAGCGGATCGACCAACGCAACGTGATAGCGGCGATTGTCGGCAGACAGGGTCAAGCGTACGCGCACCCGCGCCCCTGCCTTGATATGCCAGGCCCCATCCGAGTCGCGGTACACATCAGACGGGTCATCCACAGCTTCATACACGCGCTGGACGACAAAGCCCATCTCTACGGAGGGCAGGTCGAGCGTTGCGGGCGCATAGCGCAGCCCCAGGCGGTAGTACAACCGCCCCGCGCCTTCCTTGCTCAAGATCAGGTTTGTGCGCCCGGTCTCGACCGTCTGTTCGAGCAGGTAGTCCATCGGGATGCGCGTCTCGCGCCGGTCTGCGCTGTAACCACGGAAAGCAGCCTCGGCAGCATAAGTATCACCCAGCCAGAGGCGGGCCACGAAATCGGGTGTTTGCGCTTCATACGTGTTGAAGTAGCGGTCGAGTGCCAGCAACACAAAGACGTTTTCCTGCGTGTTTCCCCAGCGGCCGCGGGTGCGGTTGGACAGCAGCCCATTGACCACTTTGGGGATGAGGTCGCTTTGCGGGTTATCGCCCATCAGCGCATCGAGCAGGATGGCATCGGTGCGGCGGTCTGAACTGAGCAGCAGGTAGGATTGGTCAGAATACGCGGTGGTGAAATTAGCCGCCCCGGCTGTTTCTACAACGCGGTTACCCACCCAGCGGCTTATCGCCTCGCGCAGGGCGGTGTCATCCACCACCGGCCACAGCCAGCCCAGAGCCTCCAGCGAGAGGTTTTCCAGCCCGGCTTCACGGATCAAACCTTGCGATTTTATAGAGTCACGCTCACCGGCCAGGTTGCGCACGTGCAGGGCATAAGCGCTCAAAGTCCACCGGGTTTGCTGGTCGTACCAGTCGGGGTAGCGGTTTTCGATATCACGCAGGTAATTGAGCGCATTGGCCTGCATGGCGGGCGGAACGTCGAACCCTTTTTGCGCGGCGCGTACCAGCGCGTGGGTGACGTGAACCGTGTTGAAGGGGCTGGACTCGAAACCGCGCCGCCAGTACGGAAACCCGCCATCGAAGTTTTGCATGCCTGCCAGTGTGTCGATGTCGTGGACAACGGCCGCCTCCAGTTGATCTGGCGCTGGCAATCCTTGCGCCTGGAATGCCGTCAGCACATCGCGCAGGGCGGCAATGCCCAAAATGCGCGAGGCCAATTGCTCTGAACACGCATAGGGGTACTCGACCAGATAGATTACCGCATCGGTAAGCGCACTAAGCGCAGTAGCCGACGTAGTGATTTCCAATCCGCCGTAGCCGGGAATGACCCCCGAAGGCGCCAGCAGCGGCTGGGACACCGCGCCGGAATCGATCACGCCATATGTCGCGAAGGCTTCGGTGGTGGCAGGGGTGTACACAGGCAGCGAGACGGTTGCAGCATCGGCGAATGCGCCTGCAACGGCCGCAAACTGCACACGGGCGGTGCCAGGCTGTAAAGTGCTGGCCGGGAAGCGTACTTCCACGCGATCATTGGCAGGCACCGTCACCCGCACGGCCACTTCGGACAGTTCCAAGTTGGCCGCCTGGGCCAACAGCTGCACTTCCATCGGAGAGTCGGTCTGGTTTTGCAGCACCACCGGCAGTTCGAACCGATCGCCAAAGTTGAGGAAGCGCGGCGCAGCCGGACGCACCATGAGCGGCAGGCGGGCAGTGATGCTGGATTCGCCAGTTCCGAAACGCCTGCCACCCGAATCCACCGCAACCACCATCACCCGGTAACGTGTGAGGTTGTCGGGCAGTTTGACCTCCAGGCGGGCCACACCACGCGCATCGGTACGCACAGAGGGGGCAAAAATGGCCAGTGGATTGAAGTCGGCACGCACCTGGATGGATTGGGGCTGGGCGCCAGGCGCAGCCGCCTTGCTGGCATCGCCCATTTCTGCCCTGGCAAAAGGTATCGCCGTCGCCATGGGCGCGGCGGCCAACGCCCCACCCATGCCCTGCTGGCGCGCTTCTTCGGCCACCTGGGCTGCCAGCACGGCCGGGTCGGCAAGCACAATGCTGGCGCGCCCATACACACTCTGCAAGAGGGATGGGCGGGTGGTGTAAAAGACGGTCAGCGGGTCGGTGAGCTGGTAACCGGTCAGGGACAGGATGGCTTCATCGACGACCACCACAGCCAGTTCTGCATCCTGCACCGGGCGGCCCAGCGAATCGGTCAGGCGCAGGTCGAGCGTGGTCTGCCCGCCTGGTTCGAGCGCAGTCTGGTCCGGGGTGACTGCCAGGGTGAGGGTGCGTTCGAGCGGCGGGATGGACAGGGTCAATTCGGCGCGCGCAAAAGCGGGGCGCGGTGGCGCGCCGGGTATCAGGTCGCCCTGGTCACCGGTGCGCGGCGCACTGCCCACGAGGTCCACCTGGATGTTGAGGTTGGGGATGTGGGCCGCTTCGATGGGAATGCGCAAGACAGCCGTGCCATCCTCGATGCGAAAAGACCCGGTGTAGAGTACGCCGCTGCGGCTGACAGTGAACAAACCCTCTGCCGGGCTGAAGGGAGATTGCACCAGTATCTCGGCTACATCGCCCGGGCGATAGGTTTCCTTATCCGGGACCAGGGTGGCTTCTTCCTGTTCCACCCGGCGCGAAGGCGGCTGCTGTCCGCCGCTGACCCAACGTGTGAGCACGGTCTGGTTTTTGCGGCCAAGCGTATCAGTCACGACAGCCGTGATGCGGTAGCTGCCGCCAATGGGGGTTTCGAAGGTGCAGGTTTGCGGGGCATCGGCAGATGTGCCAATACAGGTCTGGATGTCCGCTTCGATCTCTTTCCATTCGCCGTCCTGGAACTTCCACTCCAGCCGGGCTGCGCGCACCTCCAGCGAACGGGATGCCACGGGGCGGCCATCCAGGTCGGTGACGATGTAATCGATCTTGAGTGGGGTGCCGCGCGACACAAAGTAACGGTCACTGCGCAGCCCGATGTATACATCAGCAGGATGAACCAGCAGCGCAGCGGTGCTGGTCCAGGCCTGGCGATTGACATCCATGACCGTACCCTCGGCGGTGATATTGACCGGGCGCGGATCTTCAGACGGGTTACTTTGCGGGTCAAAATCCAGGCGCAGAATGTGGACGCCGGCCGCATCGGTGAACCCGCCAAACGTTTGAACCACAGGCTCCCCAAACGGCGGAAAACCTGCACGGAAATCCCACCACCACCAGGGCTGCCAGGCGCCAAAAGTGAAGTCTGGCCAGTTGGGCGGGGTGTAATTGGTGGGTGTGGCAGTCACCTGCCAGGTCACTTCCGCGTTGGGCAACGGGCCGCCTGCAAAATAACGGGCCTCCACCGCCAGCAGGGCGTTGCCGCCAATGAAATATGGCGCCACTGACTCCTGGCGGGCCTGCACTTCGAATTCCGGCCGGCGGAACTCCTGCACCTGGAACGTATGGGTGTAGGTGTCACCTGGCAAACCTGCTGGGGCAGTGAGGGTGAGCTGCGCCTGCCCAAGGTTGATGACTTCCGGCAGGTCCAGGGTGAAATCGAATCCACCGACCGCATTGACCGCGGCCTGGCCGCTGGTGAGCAGGTTGTAGGTCGCATCGTAGAGTTGGTACGTCACCATTACAGATGAATCACCAATCAGCCCTACATCGCCTTGCGTGCCACCGCCAATGCGCCGCAGCCAGCCTTTTATGCTGACCTGTTCACCGGGTCGGTACATTTTACGGTCGTCCATAACGTACCAGCGCAGGGTATCGACATCAGGGTAGGGTTGCCAGGTAGATTCGCCCCAGTAATCATGGGCGCGCGGCAGCAAGGCCACATCGGCGCCGCGTGCGGCGGTGAGGTAAGCCGCGCCAGACGGGATGGGGAACCGCGCCTGCCCGTTGGAGTCGGTCAGGGAATCAGCGCCGCCCGAGTCCGAACGAATGCGCACGGCCGGAAGCGGCGCGCCAGTCTGCAGGTCGGTTGCCCAGACCAGCATGGCTTTTGGATCGGTGAATGCATCCAGCCCAATCTGCGTGACCTGGACCCAGGCCTGCACGGTCTGGTAATAACGTCGCCACTTGTCTTCATCAGATTCAAAAAGCTTTTTGGGCGGCTCAACGATGGCGATAAAATGCCCAGCGCCATTGCGCAGGTGCGGGGAAAGCGCGATATCCACCTGGCTGAGGGTATCAGGCGGCAGGCTGAGGCGCAGGGTACGGTCTGAAAGCAATGTGCCGGGTGGAAAAGTAGCGGTATCGGTGTTCATCCAATCCCGACGATACTTGAGGTAATCCGGCCAGTCGGAGGGTTGCACCGCATAGAGCCTGACATGCAGTTCCTGGTAGTTCAGGGCATAAACCGAAAAGACCGGGTTGACGGCAGATGGGTCGATGGTTACCAGCGGGGCATTGGGTCCAACCAAAGCCGGATCGGCCTGCCCCACCTTGAACGTCAGGCGGGCATCCTGCCCGAGCGCCTGACCGTACACATCGCGGATATCGGCGCTGATGGTGACGGTGTATGTGGTTCGCCCCTGGCTTTCCCCGCTGATCTCCAGGCTGTTGCCAAACACATTCACCAGTTGGCCGGGCAGGGCCGGTGTGATCCTGACCATATCTTCGCGGTAAGCGCCGAGGTCGATGGGATTATTAAAGCGGATGCTGAACGGCGTACCCGGCGGGCAGCGGTCGTCATACCAGCCACAACGCCATTCTTCGACCCGCAATGGCGCGTAGGTGCGGAAATTGAAAGCTTGCTCGGACTGCGTGACAAGGGGGCCCTCGGCAGAGGGCATGCCCGGCAAGATGCGCACCAGGATTTCTGCATCGGGCGGCAGGGGCGCAGCGCTCACCAGGGCCAGCCAGCGCGCCTCCAGGGCGTTATCCACCAGGGCGCGGATGGCATCATCCGCTTTAATTTCATCGGCACTTGCCAGGCGGAAATTAACTGGCTGCCCATTGGCTGTGATGGTTATGAATGGCAAGACATCGTCCGGGGTGATGCGTTGGTCAAAAGCCAGGAAAATGACCGGGGCCAGGGGCGCCGAGACACCGCCCGGATAAGATGAAACCAGCGAGGGCGGCGGGGTGGTAAATGTCCACTCGACCGTTTCTGCGAGTTCACCGCCTGTCATCGAGCGCGTGCCAGACGGAATGGTAACCGTATAGACGGTAGACTTTGGCAGGCGGGCAAAGAGCTCGGCTTCGGCACGGAAAACCAGGGTGCTGGTTCCCAGCCAGCGCCATGCGCCAGGTACACCAGGCGACACCTGTACCGGCACGTCTGTCGCGGCCAGGTCTTCGAGCGTGGCCAGCGGCACCATGGGCTGGCTGAACGTCACGCTGATGAACGGCGCAACACCCGCTACGCCCGGCGTAAAGGGAATTTCACCCTGGGGCGAATAACGCAGCACGCGAAGCGGACCGCTCTCAGCCGGGTTTGGAGTGGGTGGATTTTCAGGCAAGGGGAAAGGGTCTTGCAGGGTTTGCCCCGGCAGCGGGGGGGGCAGGGGGTCAGCAGGCAGTTTAAAGGTCACCTGCTCGCCCGGAAGGGCGGTGAGCACGGGCAGGCGGCGCGCAATCGCTTCTATTTCGCCCGGCGCAAGCGGTGCAGTGGTGGCAAAAGGCACAGGCTCGACCCCTTGCGGCAGGGGCTTTCCATCACTCAAACGGATGATCATCCCAAAACCTCCTGCGCTGACGGTGGGGGTAAGGCCCGGGGCGGGTGTTGCGGCCGGCGCCGCGGGTGTGTGATCTGGAGGTTGTGTCGGGGAAGGGCTCGGGCGCATCCAACGATAGAAGTAATAAGACCCGCCCACCACAACGGCGATCAGAAGCAGCACGATTAAAAAACGATGGGCAGCAGTGCGAGAATCAGGTTCGGTTGTCATGGCACACACTCCTTCTACGGCACAGACGCGCCCGGGGGCCGGCTTGTTCCCTGACGAGCACAGATGTCTCGATTATAGCCGTACGCAGCTTATTGGGAGTATTGCATCACCCGTTGCACGTAATCGCTGGCGATCTGACATTTCCCCACAAGATACCCTGAAAGCACCTGCCAGGTGATGGGCAGTTCGGCCTGGTCTTGCTGTGCGCTGCGCAGGGCAGTGCCCATGCAGCCCGACCCGGCATAATAATTTGCGGCCGACATTTTCCACAGGTCGGTGTAAGTGGTCACCTCGGATGGATCGGTGCGGTACACATTGCGCACCAGTTGCCCGGTTTGAGCGGCACTGGCAAACAGCATGGCGCCCAGCATGTCGATCTCTTCTGGTGTGCCGATCTTGGCGAAAGCAGCCCCGCGCAGCACGGTCTGGCGGTCTTCCTGCAGGTTGGCGTAGCCAGAAGCGCAGGTATTTTTTCCGTAAATGGGCAGGCAGATATCAAGGTAGTAGGGCGTGTTCCACAATAGGAGCAGCGAAGCGCCATCCTGCGAGACATAGCCCAACCCGCGTTCGTACGGATTATCGGAAAGCGGCCAAAACTGTGACTCTTGAGCGATCATGCCCTTGAGCAACCGGGCTGGCACATCGTTCTGGCGCGCCGCTTCGAAAATCTGCGCGTCATACTGGTTCTGCCAGTCCAAAACTGCCTGGGCTGCCGCCATCTCGCCACAGGGCGACGCCGCGCCAATGCCGGTCAGCCCCCGATCGGGGCAGGCGCGCGCATCCACCTTGCCAGAACGGATGAGGTTGCCAGCCAGCAGGGCGTAGCGGTGCGTGGTGGCCAGGTAGCCCGCCGAAAGCGGCTGCTCGAAGATTTCGGGCAGGGGCTCTGCAGCAGGGGGGAAAACATTCCATAAAAGCGCGCCAGTGGGCAGGGAGTCTTTCCAGGTCACTGACAACACATCGAAACGATAGCGGACCGGGTCCGCGCTCAGGGGAAAAACGCGATACTTCACCTCAAAACGTTCGCTGGTATCCCCAAAGTCAGACTCCGCCCAAAATTGGAGGTACGCGCCCTCTTCGCCCGTGGCGGGCAAGCGTAACTCGCCATCTGCGCCATCATAAATCCGCTCGCGGTCGCCAACTTGAACATATACACGCATTATCTTGTGATCAGACAGGGGCTCTTCGGCCACCACACGCAAGCGCGGCCGGTTGGCGCAGTCTGTGGCGGGCTGGCAGTCCACTGCCTCGAGCCACATGCGGATGCGCGGGAGTTCCACCTGGCGGGTGACGATATAAGTCTGTTTGCTTACAAAGCGCAATAGCAGGCCGCTGCATGATGCCCCCGTGCCACCATTTTGGGCCTCGGCGCAAGCCGGGGTGGCAAGCCAGGAATCCAGGGTGGCGCGCCCGCAGGCGCGGGTGACTTCGTCGGGGGTGGGCTGGAGTTCATGCGGGATAAAAATGTTGCAAACGGTCACACCATCCTGCCAGCGCGCCAGCTGCCAGTGCAAGGTTTGCGTAACCACACGCTCCTGCGCCACGCGCTGGTCATCATCAGCGCTAATCAGGTGTGACGGAATGAGCGCCAACAGGAAAACAATAAGAAGGACCCGCACCAGCCCAACCCGGCGGCGCGCCATAAAGCGCCCCACGGCAGCCTGGCACCTGGCAACGAATCCTCCTGGCAAGTTCATCGAAAAACTCAGTCGGTGGATGGCGCGAGGATGTAAGCCAGCAGGTTGACGCCAAACTCATGCGCCGCGCGAATGTCTGCCCGCGCCGGTCTGTCCGAAGCGAAACGGCCCTGCCACGCCCGGCTATACGCAAATGTTGAGAAGATTACCTGCTTCCCGGCCTGCACCTGCCCCCCGGCCACGCCACCCGGAGGGGGCGCGCCAAACAGGAACGGCCGCTGCAACACTGAATCGGGCAGCGCTCCAAGCGTTATGCCCAGCGATGCGAACACCCCCGCAAAAGACTCTGCTGCGGCAGGGTCGAGCGCCTCGGCGAACAAGGTTTTGCCCGACTCAAAAAAGGCTTGCAGCGCTTTGATCTCAGCGGCGGAGAGTTTGAAAGCGCCTGCCGCGCTGGCATACACGAGATCGTACTGCTTCAAGCGGTCATCCACCACCAGTGCATCGTCAACCACCATGGGGTAGCCGTTGCGGGCGCTTTCATCTGCCAGGAAATCCCATCCAGGCAGCGCATGGGTTTCATTTTCCCCCATGCGGGCAAGCCCCACCCGGATTGCCCGGCGTGGTGCGCCAGCCAGGTGAATGCGGAAACGCAAATCCAACTCGCCAGGGTTCGGGTGGGCCTGGCGCTGGGCATTGGAAATGGCATGCCCCAACCGGGGCAGGAATACCCGCGCCAGTTCCACGGCTGGTCGCCTGGGCAGGCTGGAGCGGGCGGCGATCACGAATTCGCTGTGCACCAGTTTTACTTCACTCTCCACGCCACCCGCTTCGCGCTCGCCATACCCCAGCATCAGGAATAATGGTCCCTCCACGGTTGTACCAAAATCATAGGCCACCCGCTCGTCGACCACGATGATATTGCCAGCCGGGTCGATGGCCGCGCCAGGTGAAATGAACACATATTGGTCGGGCGGGTCGTTGGCGGTCACTGTCAACCCCCAAATGATCCCGCTGCCGTGCAGCAACAGGTCATGAGCCTGGCGCGCGAGGCGATGCTCGGCATGGGACTGGGTCCAAACCTCGGCAGTTACGGCCATGCCATCGTAGGGCTTGAGGCGGGTTTTCGGGAATATATTCAAAGCGCTGTGGTCTTCCATGAATGTATGCTCCTTTACGCGTGCTGTGCGTGAAATGCGCATTTTACAGAATACGAAACGTGCGCAGGCACCATGGCGCGCACCAGTTCGATGATCTTGCGTTCGTACACTTCGGGGGTGTAGCCTGTCCGGGATAATTCGGCAGCGTCCAGGTTCAGCAGGATGGTGATACTGTTGGGCTGGTTGTGAGTGCCCAAGGCAATGCCCATGCCCAGGGTGGTGGCCAGGCCAAGGACGAAGTTCGCTGCGCGTCTTTCCTGCAAGACGACCGCACCGCCAGTGTAAATTTCCAAATACATTTTGAGCGCCTCGAGCGTGCCCCGGCGCTGGAAGATGGGCATGGCGTGCTTAAGCAGGGTGCGCATCCGCTCCAGCGGCAGGTTGTCATCGACGGGCAGGCCCATCCACGAGGATAGCCACGGAACAAAACGCGGCGGAGTGAGGTCGGGGTCAAAGTAGTGCGCAACCTGGTCAATTTGTTGGTTCACCGGTTTCCAGAAACTTTCGAAGAGCATGAGGAAGCGCCCCATAAAATCATCATGCGCATAAATCTCTGGCAGGTATTGTAAATATTTACCCTGCCCAAACACGGTCAGGCGCAGGCTGGCTTCAGACAATGTGTTGGCCTCGCCGTCTAAAAGGCGGGTTTCAAACAAAAGGCGCTGGTCGGCGTAAAAAGTGCGCAAGCGCACGCCTACCTGGATCTCGTACGCTTCACCGGCCGTGAAATGGGTCTCGAGCGGAATCAGCACGATCACATCTTCACCGGCTTCGGCGACCACGGGGAGCGTTGGGGGGATGCCTTCAGGCAGTTGATGAGTTTCGACCACGGCCACGCGCGGCATGGCCAACTGCAGGCGGGCACCCGCAACCCCCGGCGCGCTGAACCGGATGTATAGCGTGACCTGCTCGCCTGGATAGCGGTTATAGTGATCTGCCGCAATCTGCAGGGTGGTTTCCACAGCAGGCGCAGAATCGGTCGCAAACATCAGGCGCCTGCCTTTCTGTACACGCTTTCGATGTTGATGATGGTGATCTCATGGGCCAGCGAGCACACCAAACCCTCCGGCGGAACGCGCAGCACTTTATCCACTGTGGTAAGGGGGGCGGCTTCATCTTCCTCGAAGATGGAACGTTCTTCTACCGGCACCACAACGCGTGAGGCAACAGTGACATCCAAAACAAATTTTACAGAGGGCACCTGTTGGATCAGGGAAATGACCTCAGCCACGAACAGGTCGCGGCCAAACGGCCAGCCCGACCAGGTTTCGCCAGATTGAAGGAGCGGGGGGCGGTCATCCATGCGGATTGGCGAGAGAAAGCGCTGCAACTCATCATTAACGCGCGCAATCACCTCGGCGGGCGCCATGAAATCTTGCGGCACGATGGTGGCCTTGACCTGAACACCCATGTAGCGTGGTTCACGCACAATGAGGGGTGTGGTCATCAGCCGGTATTGATCGAGGTGGGTGCGCAAATCTGCCTGCAGTCTTTCGTCGAGGTGCAGGCTGCCCAGCCCGCCAGCACGCAGGGCGTCGCCGACAGATGGCACCACCAGCACCGAAACGCTGCCCCCACCGGCTTGCGGGTTGTCATTTGGGGTCAGGCACTTGGCGCGCGCAATAACAGCGCGGTTGAAATTGACCGTAAACTGTTCGTAATCCTGTGCGGTTACTGCCCGACGCTGCGACTGGAGCTCGCGCTGGGCGCGCAGCTTAAGTTCCTCGATGCTTTCCTGGTCGCGCCCACCATCGGCCCGCACCAGGTTGGCCACGCGGGCCACGTAGGCCAGCGATTGCGTCATGGTGGTTAAAGTACGCGGGGGCAGGTTGCCGCGCACCCCACCGCCGTGACGGTAGGAGGAAATGCGCACGGCGCGCCCATTCTCCGGCACCCGCCCATATTGGATGACCGTGCCATCTGGCTGGCGCACCGAGGGTCCGAGGTGCACTGCGCCGGTGGCCATATCGAGCTGGAAGTGCCGGTCGAAGCGGGTTGAGCGGGAAAAGTCATCCACGCGGTGCCATGGAACAAAGATGGAGTCATCGCCACGGGTTTCTTCTACCAGCAGGGTTTCGTCCGGCTGCAGGGTAAGCACTGGCGCATGTTGCAGGGTAAAAGACTGCCCGGGCTCGCCATTGCTGAAACCCAGCGGTTCGGCATCCCGGCGGGTGGCGTGCATGGCCGGGACAGCCGCTCCCAGGGATGCAGCCAAAACCTTCCGAACCCGCGGGGATTCGGAGTACATGCCTTGCAGCGGGCTGCGTTGCTCGATGCGGCAGCGCAGCCAGAAGGCATTCAGCCCGTAAAGGGTGGCCGGGGTGAAGCCCAGGGGCAGGTATAGCGCCAGGCTGCCCGATTCGTTGTTGAGGCCGCCGGTTGAGTCACGTTCCCCCTCGAATTCGCTCGGTTTGAGGGTCATCCATTCGCCATCGGGGCGCAAACACTCCCAAGCCCAGGGTGGGTCTTCGCGCCGAATGCCGACGGCTTCGGTGGGTTCGCAGGTGAAACTGAGTTGCAGGATATGCCCGGTAATGTCGTTGGACGGATCGAAGCCGAGGAAAAACGTGTCGCCAACCCTGGGGGTTTCCTGGTCGAAGGGCAAAAATACTGTGCCGCGCGCCATAAGCGGCAGGAAGTTGCGGTTGAACTCGCCTTCTTTGCGGACATGCGCCAGGCGCGGGGCAATGATATCCAGTTTGCGGGTGGTGGAAAAAATGATCTCGTCTTCAGATTGTTCTGAGCGTACTTCAAAACCCTGTGGAACCGCCACTGCCTGGGTATCACCAGAATTGAGGGACAATTGGGTGGACAGCCAGAACGTCAATTCGGTGTGGGCGCTGCTGGCAGGCTTGCGCTGCAAGCCCAGCATTTCAAGAAACTTGATGTAATTCTTGTCAGGAACACGATTGAGGCGATAAACCATCAACTCGGTCATCCACGCGAACAATTCGATGAGGGTGATACCCGGATCGCTCAGGTTGTACTCGGTCCACTCGGGGCAGTAATTGATGATGCGCTTGCGGGCTTCATCCACCAGGTTGCTTTGGAAACGCAGGTCATCGAGATTGGGGGCGGGCAGGGTCATGGATGGCTCCTGAGGTTAGATGATTTCTTGCTCATCTTGAATGTAGAATGGATAGACGATACTGCGCGTATCATGCGTTGCTTTGACGGTGTATTCAATTTCGGCCAGCAAGGCGCCGGGGTTGGCTGCATCTGGATCGACATTTACACCAATCACATCGATGCGCGGCTCCCACATGCGCAGGGCCTGGAAAACATATTCCTGAAGCAGGCTGGCAGTGGCTGCGCTGCTGGACTCGAAAAGCAATTCGTGGGCGCGGCATCCAAATGTGGGACGCATGACCCGTTCGCCGGGGCGCGTGCCCAGGATGATGCGAATGGACTGTTCGATGTCTTCCACGCCGGTCACCAGGGCCACCTGTCCGCGGGCATTGGTGCGCAAGGGAAAAGCAAGACCATTTCCTAAAAAAGTGTTGGGTTTCTGGCTCATGGTTTTATGCAATCAGGGTTCGGATGGCGCCTTTGGCTACCGTGGTGCTTACCGGCACCCCGGTGGCCGGGTTGGCACCGGCTACCACGCTGGTGACACGGGCTGCCGGGCGCCCGCCAATCAGCACTGTGGGGCTGCCCTGGGTAATGGCACCAACACAGGCGGCACCATTGACCAGATCGCCCATCACCGAGGCAGGAAGGCCCTCGATCAACACATTGGGTACGCCCGGGCCGGTGATCGCATCGCCAGTGGCGGTCATATCGCCTAATCTTGCGGCTGGGAATGGCATAATCTCTTTCTCCTAGTTGATCTTGACCAACGCGCCCTGCACCTCGACCATGGCTGTGCCCTTGACCGAGGTTTGTGCGCCCTGGATGTTGGTTTGGGCTTGGCCTTGCACATCTACCTTGGTGCCCTTCAGTGCAGACCCGGCGGCGGTCAAATCCAGCGCAGATTGACCCGCCTTGAGCGAAGCCCCGGTCTTGGCTTCCATGTTCAGGTTGGTGGCAGCCATAATGGCGCCTTTGGCTTTCGTGTCCAGCAGCATATCCATCTTGCTGTTCACAGTAAACTTGCCGGTCACATCGATGGTAAGGTCACCGGCTACCTTGATATCCATCGAGTTTTTGACCGAGTCGATGATAATGCTGTTCTTGCCGGTCTTGTCCTGAATGGTGATCTTCTCCTGACCGGCCGTATCGTCCAGCACAATAACATGCCCGCTGCGCGAGCGCACAATGCGCTGGTTGACCAACTGCCCCACCACGGCTTTGCCGGTTGGCGCGGCCGGTGGTTTGACCGTTTTGCTCCACAGCGCGCCAACAATATAAGGCGCGTTTACATCACCCTGCTCAAAAGCGATCAGCACCTCATCATTGACCTCGGGCACGAAAAACAACCCGCGCTCTTTGCCGGCGCCGGGCAAGGCCACGCGCGCAAACCCGCTGGCCAGGTCGACCCCGTTGTTCTGAGGCATCCACGGGTACTTTACCTTGACGCGCCCCAGGCTTTCCAGGTCGTTGACATCGGTGACAATCCCGATCACCACACCGTCTATCTTGTTGGCATCGCTGTCTTTGCCCAGCAGCAGGCTGCGAATGGTGTATGGGTTGCGCCCCGAAACCTGGAACTGCACCTTGTAATTGCCGTTTCGAAAGATATGGCGGGCCTCGGTAACATAGTATTTACCCGAAAATCGTATGCCCACATTGGTAACAATGATGCTTGTACCGGCCAACAGGTTGGGATCGCCACCATCCACCTCGCCACTGGCGCGTACAAACTGACTCTCATGCTCCACCTGGCGGGCATCTGCCGCAAGGCGGGCTGCAGCAACGGTCTTTATGACGGGCTTCACCACGGCATCATCCGACTTGCCGAACGCTGCCTGGATCTGCTTGCTGCCGGGTGGCAGGTTGCCGGGAATGGCCGCCATGGTGTTGCTGAGCGTCATGGGAACGGTAGCCCGCACCGCCATCTTTTTACCATCATCCCAACTGCTGGCTGCGGTGGCCGTTGCGCCGCCCAGCGAAACAATGCGCGGCTCGAACTTGGAGAGGTTGTCACCCCACGACAATTTGACCGGCGCGCCGCGTTCCTTGCCCGCTTTCTCGAAATGCAGGAAACGATCATCCACATACACCTGGTAACCCACCATCTGGGCGCGCGCCCACAGGAAGTCCCAATCGCTCTGGTTGTACTGCATCACAAAATGGTACAGCAGCGGCGCGATTCCGGTTGGGTCCACCATGGGGGTCAATCCGTTTTCAGAGGCAATTTTTGAGATGACCTGCATCTCAGTGACGGTTGGCACCAGGGGGTTGCCATCGCCAAAGGTGCGCGATTTTCGTCCCATCATCAGGCGGTGTGCCCGGTCATAACCGCGTATACGAAAGAGGATGCGGCCATCGTCGCGAAATTCTGGCTCGATGGCAGTGATCTCCCCTTTGATGAGGGTACGCTGGATCGGGATCATGGCCGGGGGCAGTGTCACTTTGGCCGAGATCTCGACCGATGCGCCCAGTTTGAATTGCAAGATGTTATCGACATGCTTGAGCACACCGGGCACTTCAGGCTTTTCTTCGATAACCACGGTGAACATGGATGCGGAAAAAATGGTGGTGTCCACAACAATCTCGACCACGTCTCCGAACAGGGCCGGGTTGGGAATGCCATTTACTTTCAGTGAAAACTGTGGGTACATGCGCGTTTCTGCCGGGTGAATTTAGAATTTATCTTGAGGGATGACCAGCAACTGACCATCCACCAACTGGAAAGGGTCATCGAGGTTGTTCGCCTCTGCCAGCACGCGCCAATAGCGGGCATCGCCATATTCTTCGTAGGCAATCTGGTCGAGGCGTTGGTGCGAAGATACCAGGCGCGTCTTGCGCGAATCGGTGCGGCTGGAGGGGTTCTGGGCGGGGATGATGTCGTCCCAGAAATCTTGCTGGATGAACGAGACATCTGCCTTGGCTCGGATGGGCAGCCCATCGGGAGAGAACATGGTGTATGTGATTTGCACCTTCTCGACCACTGCAGAAAAAAGGGTGATCTTTCCCCAAACAAGGGTGACAGTGGGTGGGGATGAGAATGGCACAATGAACATGGAGCGGCCAGCGCCGCGCATGGTGAGCGAAAGCAGCTGGTTGGTGAATTCACGCACATCCTTGACATCGGGATGAGCATAGGTATCAAAGAAAAGGGATAGCTCATACGTTGCCGATTTTCCACCGGCAAACTGAAGGTAAGGTGAGTTGAAACTGGGCGACTCTTCACCCTGCCACGAGGCCTCCTTGGAAATGGTCAGTTCGCTGGGGTTGAACTGGCAGGCAATTTCACCCATTAATGGCGGGATCAGGCACATCCACTTAAGTTTTGCTTTTTCCATGCTCACCTCTTGATTCGTATTCTGGTCAAATTAACGCCCAGACTCTATCGCGATCAACCGCTTTACCAGCGGAAAAACTTCCTCGGCCAGCTTGTCCAGGTCGACCTGGGCCCCTCCCTGATCCGATTTGCCCTCCCCGCGCGATGCGCCGCTGCGGGTACCACTCATCCCTTCTTTATGTTCCTCCCACAAACGCTGAACGACATTTCCCGCGCCGGGGGCAGCCCCAGGCTGGCGGCGGTCTGGGATGCGGGCTTCGGTCGGTTGGGGCAGTGCGGCATGGTCTGCCTCGGCAGGCTGCAACCTGGGAGGTATCCCGGGCAATGTGAGCGGCGCTGGCGGCAACGCTGCAGGCAGGGATGGCGCTATGCGGGAGGGCTGCGACTGGGTTGGCGGCATGGGCACGGTCTGCGGCTGGCGCACCACCGGCATATCCACCGGGGGTGGGGAATAATCTCCGAGTGAGGGCGCGCTGGATGCCGCAAGAAGCGCTGTGGGGGCAGCGGGCAGGGCAGGGCGGGGCGGGGCGGCTTCAGCCAGGCGGTGCATTGGGGACGAGGTACGTGTTGAGGCGGGCGCGCGGCCAGGCTTCGGCTGCGGGCGAAGGGTAATAGCCAGCGCGGCGCGGGGGTTCACAAGTGGGCGCGCGGCATTGGGCAGCGATGGTTTGAACGCCTCGGGTTGAATAAAACGCACAGTCTCCGGTGCGCTGCGGCGCATGGCAAGCTGCGCCTTCAGCGGCGCGGGGATGGGCGCTGTAGCCTGGGCTTCGACCGGGGCTGGCGGCGCCTCTGGCTGGCGCCGAATCACCGAACCAGTTCCGAGCGATGCGGTCGGCTGAGCCAAGGGCAAGCGCGCAGATCCTGGTTTTTGAGGCGCGGATTGCTCGTGTGTGCGGCGCGGCGCGGGGATGGCCGCCCGTGGTGGCTTGCGCGCAGCAACGGGCGCCGGAGGCTGCGGTGCGATATCGCTGCCGGGGGTGATAGGCTGGTCCGGGTGCGCCTCGGGCCCCTGGCGGGCAGGTTGGGTCGGGATGGAGGCGGGTGCCCCGGCGTCCGGGGCAGGTTGTGCCGCCAGGGGAAGGGTTGAGGCGCTTTTCGGCATGGGGGCAGGCTGCCCGGCTGGCGACGGGGGAAGCAT
>DAOUAP010000005.1:0-10262 GCA_034433165.1 Anaerolineales bacterium
GCACCGGCGTGATCATGTGCGCGGAATACGAGATGCGCAGGCGCTCTGGCGTTACACTAACGCCAACCGCGCGCAGCGAATCGATCTCTTTGAGCAAGGATTGGGGGTTGATGACCATGCCATTGCCAAGCACGGCCACAGTGTGCGGGTGAACAATGCCAGATGGGATGAGGTGAAGTTTGAAAAGCTGGCTGCCAACGGTGACCGAGTGCCCGGCGTTGTCGCCGCCGTTATACCGGGCCACAAAATTGGCGTTGGCGGCAAACCAGTCCACGATGCGGCCCTTTCCTTCATCTCCCCATTGCGCACCGACAATAATCTGGAGCGGCATAGGACTCCTCCTGTAATTGTATTTTTTGCACGGGTGATTATACCCGGCGCGGATTGGGATAGGCGCTTTTTGATGTGTCTGTGGTCCAGGCGCTGCGCCAGCCCGGCCCCTAAAAATGATATAATCCCCAAGCCTATGAAGAAAATGTTGTTTGCTGTCAGTATTTTTGGTTTTTTTGCGCTGCTCATGCAGGCCGGTCTTGCTGTGCAGGCTGCTCCGGCGCCGCAGGGCTTCCAGTTCGCCACGCCCACTGCGCGCCCGGATGGACGCATTATTTACATTGTCCAGCCGGGTGATACCTGTTTGCGCATATCGCTGCTGACGGGTATTTCGGTGGAGGAATTGCGTACCCTCAACCGCCTGGACGAAGCTTGCGCCCTGCGTGAAAACCAGGAGATTTTGCTCGGCTTTGGCGGACCCGCGGCTGCCTCGCCCACGCCCGGTCCGTCTCCCACGCCCACGCCGGTTCTGCCCACGCCCACACCGGTCAGCGGTGGGTTGGGTGAAGTGTGTGTGTTGCTTTACAACGACCTCAACGGTGATTCGCTGCGCCAGGAAAAAGAGGACGAAGCGGGTACCCTGCCAGAAGGCTCCGAGCCGGCCATTCCGGGCGGGGCGGTCAGCCTTGCCAACCGCTCTGGCAGCTACTCGCAGACCCGCAATACCGAACCGGGGCTGAACCCCATCTGTTTTACTGATGTGCCGCAGGGCAATTACAACGTGAGCGTGGCCATCCCGGATGGGTATAATCCCACCACAGCTTTGAGCAACGCATTTGCGCTTTCTCCCGGTGATTCGGTTTACGTGTCTTTTGGCGCGCAGGAAAAAAGCCTGGGGCTGATCACCGCTGCCGAAGACGATGGCAGCAGCATTCTAGGCTGGGTGGGTGGTTTGTTGCTGCTGGGCGGGCTGGGGCTGGGATTTTTCGCCACCCGCATGCGCCAGGGGTCGCGCAAGGTGCAGCTCCCCCCACGCTGACGGGAATAAAACCTGACGGGCAAAACATAAGCCGTAAAACGTAACATTGCGTTTTACGGCTCATGTTTTTCATCCCGGCGGCCAGCGCAAATGACGCCCGCCCAACACGTGCATGTGGATGTGGAACACGCTCTGCCCGGCATCGGGCCCGGTGTTGACCACCAGGCGGTACCCACCCAGGGCGATGCCCTCCAACTCGGCCACCCTGCGCGCCACGCTGAACAGGCGCCCCAGCAGGGCTTCGTCGGCTTCGGCGGCGTGGTTGACCGAGGTGAGGTGCCGGTTGGGGATGACCAGCACATGCGTGGGTGCTTGCGGGTGCAGGTCGTGGAAGGCGGTCACAAGCTCATCCTGGTAAGCGATGTGCGCGGGCACCTGCCCGGAAGCGATCTTGCAGAAGATGCAGTTTTCCATAGGTCAGGGCAAAACGCCGTAGGTGGGGGCGCAGACGATGTCGTAATATTCCAGTTCGGTGGCTCTGACCGCCTGGGCGTATTCGGCCGCAGCATTGCCAATTTGCCGCACCGTGCCGATGTGGGCGCGCGCATCGGTGCTCCAGTAACGCGGCAGGGTCATGAGCGGGTCACCGATGGCGCCTTCGGCGATATAGCTGGGGCGGGCCGGGTCGCTTGCGTTGGCCAGCGGCACCCAGTTGAACATGAGCGGCCCGCGCGGGTTGACCGTGAACCCGAGCTGGTATCCGTACTGGCGCGCGAACTGCACCGGGCGCACCCCAAACCTGCCGCCCGGCCAGATGATGGCCGTGGGGGTTTTGCCAAAATTGGTCTGCAGGTCGGACAGCGAGCCTTCGAACTCGCCCTTGATGTAATCATCGCTGGCATCATCGGTCATCGGGATGTTGTGCACCGTGCCGTGCGACTGGTGGTCCACCCAGCCTTCCTGCTCCAGGGCGATGTTGTCGGCCAGGGCCAGCTGGCGGACGTAGTCGTCGTTGCTGATCCAGGCGTTGACCACCGGCCAGCCCCACTGGTCGCGGTAGGGCTTGAAGTGCGTGTCGAAGTACGCGCGTGTTTTGCGGTCATCGACCAGCAGCACCACCGAGCGCGGGGGTATCCTGGCGTTTTGGGTCATGAAGGCGGCCAGTTGGGCCGTGGTGATGGCCTCGAAGCCCTGCTCGTGCAGGTCGCGCATGAGGAAGTTGAACTCTTCCACACCGACCTGGTCGAAGTAGTTGACCTGCCCATCGGTGATGGAGTGGAACATGATAACCATCACCACTGTGCCGGGGGCGGCATTGGACGAATCCCATTTGGCGCGCAGGTACTGGCAGGTATCGGTAATGTAAGTGTGGGGCGTGTCGAGCGGGTTGAGCGCCCCGGTGGTGAACCCGGAAGGCAGGGCGGGCGGCGTGCGGACGGCGGTGGGTGTTGCCGTGGGGATGCCTGTGGGGAGCGGCGGCTGGGTGGGGGTGGGCGTGGCCGCATCTGCCGGGGGCAGGGTGGCGGCCGGGGCCGCGGGCGCGCTCACAGCGGAGCAGGCGCCCAGGGTTACGGCGAGCAGGAGCAGGGTGATACGCAAAAGCGCAAAACGGACGGGAGGGTTCTTTATAACGGTAAACAGGTCGGGGTGTGGCATGCGTCCCATTTTAATCCAAAAGAAGGCCTCACTGGGTGCAGCCTTCTTTTGGCGTATTACGTTTTACCTGCCAATTACACGTTGCTCTTGCCCGAAACGAAGTCTTCCACCATTTCGCGGCACACGCTGTCGCGGAACTGTTTGGGCGGGGTCTTGAAGAAGTAGGATGACGGACCGATGATGGGACCGGCTAGCTTGCGGTCGAGGGCGATCTTGGCGCAGCGCAGGGCGTCGATCATCACACCGGCCGAGTTGGGACTGTCCCACACTTCCAGCTTGCCTTCGAAGTTGAGCGGTACGTTGCCAAAGGTGGTGCCTTCCATGCGAATGTAGCACCACTTGCGGTCGGTCAGCCACGGCACATGGTCCGAGGGCCCCACGTGCACATCGTCGGGGTCCATTTCGTACGGAATCATGCTGGTGACGGCGCCGGTCTTGGAGATTTTTTTGCTCTCCAGGCGTTCGCGCTCGAGCATGTTGAGGAAGTCGGTGTTGCCGCCAAAGTTGAGCTGGTAGGTGCGGTCGATCTTGACGCCGCGGTCGACGAACAGGGTGGTCAGCACGCGGTGCAGGATGGTGGCGCCCACCTGGCTCTTGATATCGTCGCCTAAAATGGGCAGCCCGGCATCCTTGAAGCGCTTGCCCCAGTATTCGCTGGAGGCGATGAAGACCGGTATGCCGTTGACGAAGGCGCAGCCGGCCTCGATGGCCTGCTCGACATACCATTTGGTGGCCATTTCTGAGCCGACCGGCAGGAAGTTGATGACCATATCGGTCTTGGTCTCTTTGAGCAGGCGCACAATATCGGCGGTGGGCCCGGGCGCTTTAGTGATGACATCGGCCAGGTATTTGCCGAGTCCATCGTGGGTCATGCCGCGCACCACGGGGGCGTTCAGGTGCGGCACATCGGTGAACTTGTAGGTGTTGTTGGGCCCGGCGAAGATGGCTTCGCTCAGGTCCTTGCCCACCTTTGTGGCGTTGATGTCGATGCCCATCGTAAATTCGATATCGCGGATGTGGTACCCGCCCAGGTTGACGTGCATAATGCCGGGTACGGTTTCACTTTCGGGCGTGTTCTTGTAGAACTCGATGCCCTGCACCAGCGACGAGGCACAGTTGCCCACACCAATAATCGCCACGCGTACTTTTTTGCTTGCCATGCGGTTGCTCTCCTTGAGGTTTTTTTAGGTTGCAGGTTGGGGAACATAGCCCCGAATCTGGCTATGCTATAATCTTACTACCACTTCCTCTCCACAGGTCTCAATTTTAATGGACTTGCCAGCCAAAACCGGTTCCCAGGCGCCCCATGCTGCCCAACGACATCCCCCAACCGCTCGAAAACCTGCTGCAAGCGACCCGCAACCTGCGCGAAACGCTGGAAATTGAGTCATACCTGCAAACGCTTACCGACCTGGCCGCGTACCTGACCCGCAGCGAGGGGGCATCCATTCTCGTGCCTAACGAGAGCCGATCTGCACTGGTTTTTCTGACCGCGCCGCGCCTGCAGCGCGAGGTGCTGCGCACCCTGGATGTGCCGCTGGAAGCCAGCGCAGCCGGGCGTGTGTTTGCCAGCGGTACGGCTGAGATCATCCACCAGGATGCCGGGCATTATTTTGCGACAGTCGATCAGTTGACCGGGGTGCCCACCCGCGGCCTGGTGGTGGTGCCGATCCAATTCAGTGGGCACACGCTGGGGGTGCTCGAAGCCATCAACCGGCTGGATGGCGCAGACTACACCCATGACGACCTCCTCTTCCTTGAGGTGCTGGCCGCCCAGGCCGCGCTCATGCTCCATACTGCCAGCCTGGAAAAGCGTCTTTCTGCGGTGCAAAACGAAGCGGCGATACTCGACCGGATGAAGCGCGATTTTATCGCCATTTCTTCGCATGAGTTGCGCACCCCGCTGGGGCTCATCCTGGGGCATGCCACCTTCCTGCGCGAGCTGGTTGCCCCCGAATTTTATGAGCAATTGGACACCATCATTCGCTCAGCCACGCGCCTTAAAAGCATCATCGAAGACCTTTCGAGCGTCGACAACTTTCAGAGCGGCCTGGCCAGCCTGCGCCGCCGCATGGTGTCCGTAAAGAAGCTGGTGGAAGAGACGGTCTCCGGTTTTCAGTCAGAAGCCCATGCGCGCAAGGTCACGCTCAAATCCAGCCTGGGGCCCGCAGACTTGTGGGTGGACGGTGATGCTGAAAAGTTGGGTGTGGCGCTTTCAAATGTGGTGCAAAATGCCCTGCAATTCACCGAACCGGGAGGCGTTATCGTTGTCAACGCAGAGAACGTTCCCGGTTACGTCAAACTCACAGTAATCGACACTGGTATTGGCATCCCGGCCGCTGACCTGGCGCACATCTTCGAGCGCTTTTACCAGGTGCAGTCGCACCTCACCCGCACGCACGGCGGCATGGGTCTTGGCTTGTCTGTCACCAAGTCCATGGTCGAGTTGCATGGTGGGCGTGTGTGGGCTGAGAGTCTGGAAGGCAAAGGCAGCAGTTTTACCATCCTGCTGCCGCTCGACCCGTCTCAAAGCCTGGCGGCCAACAAGGTGTTTGCCCCGTGAACGCGCTTCCCGAGCTTGTGCTGGCCGGTCAGTTGCGCCGCGAATACATCCTGCCAGAGGGTGCGCGCCCGCTGGTGGATGTGCCCGGCGGGGGGCTGTTATATGCCGCCGTGGGCGCCCGCCTGTGGGCCGGCAGGGTTTCCATGCTGGCGCGTGTCAGCGAAGATTACCCGCAGCAATGGCTGCGCCAGTATGAGCAGCGCGGACTGGATACCCGCGGCGTGCGCATTTTGCCCCAGCCGCTCGACCTGCGCACCTTCTATGTGTATACCGGTGCGGGACGCCTGGAACGCAGCAGCCCGGTCTCCCATTTTGTGCGCCTGGGGCTGCCCTTTCCAAAATCTTTGTTGGGATACCAGCCGCCAGAAGAGAAGCAAGACAGCCGGGTAAATGCCCGCCCCGATTCGCCGCGCCTGGACGACATTCTCGAACCCTATTTTAGCGCCAAAGCCGTGCATCTTGGCCCGCTCGACTACCTGACCCACAGCCTGCTGGCCCCGGCGTTTCGACAAACCAGTGAGCCCATCATCACCATCGACCCGTCTGCAGGGTACATGAACGCCAACTTCATCGAACAGGTGCGGGCCATGCTGCAGGGCGTTACGGCCTTCCTGCCTTCCGAAGAAGAGATCCGCCTGCTTTACTGGGGGCTCACCAGCGACCTGTGGGAAATGTGTGCAGACCTGGCCAAAAGCGGGTGCGAGATCGTTGTGGTCAAGCGCAGCAGCCTGGGGCAATATGTATACGATGCCAACGGCAAGCACCGCTGGGAAGTACCGGCCTACCCGGCCCGCTTTGTGGACCCCACCGGCGCGGGTGACGCCTTTTGCGGCGCTTTTTTGGCTGGCTTTTTGGGCACTTTTGACCCTGTGAGGGCTGCCCTGCATGGCAACGCGGCTGCCTCGCTGGTGGTCGAGGGCAGCGGCGCGTTCTACGCGCTCGATTCGCTGCCGGGTCTGGCCCAG
Source organism: Anaerolineales bacterium (assembly GCA_034433165.1). Taxonomy (GTDB): domain Bacteria; phylum Chloroflexota; class Anaerolineae; order Anaerolineales; family Villigracilaceae; genus DAOUAP01. The sequence continues at coordinate 6,434 of DAOUAP010000005.1, forward strand.
GCCCGCCTTCAATCTGTTGCCGACCTGGTGAGGAAAGTCTGATGCCGCTAATGGAAAAACTGCTCGACCTGGCCGTCCAAATCCAACAAATTCCCGCGCCCACCTTTCAGGAAGCCCGGCGGGCCGGGTTCGTGCGCAGCCTGTTCGTTGCCGAAGGTTTGCAGGATGTGAGCCAGGATGCCGCTGGCAATGTGCGCGCGCGCCTGCCCGGGTCCGGCTCGCACCAGATGATGGTTGTCAGCGCCCATCTGGATACCGTTTTCCCCGTCGAAACCGACCTGACCGTTAAACGCAGCGCCGGGCGTATCGCCGGGCCGGGCATTGGTGACAACTCGCTGGGTGTGGCTGCCCTGTTTGGGCTGATGTGGATGTTGAAATCGCGCGGCGCCCCGCTCCCGGGCGATATCTGGCTGGTAGCCAACACCTGCGAAGAAGGGTTGGGCGACCTGCGCGGCATGCGCGCCGTATGCGACCACTTCCGCGAGCAGCCGTGCTGCTACCTGGTGCTGGAAGGCATGGCGCTCGGGCATGTTTACAACCGGTCGATTGGTGTGCGCCGTTATCGGGTGCAGGCTCGTGTGGGCGGCGGTCATTCGTGGAGCGATTATGGCCAGCCCTCGGCCATCCACGAGCTGGCCGACCTGATCACGCGCATTACCGCCCTGCGCCTGCCGGCCAACCCGCGCACCACGCTCAATGTTGGGCGCATGGGCGGCGGAACTTCCATCAACACCCTGGCGCCCGAAGCCTGGATGGAACTGGACATGCGCTCGGAAGACCCGCAAGCCCTGGCCCGCCTGGTGGAACGGGTGGATGGACTTATTGCTGCAGCCAACCGCCCCAGTGTGCATGTCACGGCCGATCTGATCGGGCAGCGGCCGGTGGGCAGCCTTGCGCCTGAACATCCGATCATCCGCCTCGGGCAAGATTGTCTTGCCGCGCAGGGGCTTGGTGCATCCCTCACCAGCGGCTCGACCGATGCGAACATCCCGCTTTCGCGCGGTTACCCGGCTGTGGTGCTGGGCGTCACCACCGGTTTTGGCGCGCACACCACAGAAGAAACCATCCATACCGGCCCTGTAGCGCAAGGCATGGCCAGCCTGCTGACTTTTGTCGAGCGCGTCTGGCAGCCCTGAAAAACCAAGTCCCCGGTGCGGTTTGTTACGCACCGGGGACTTTTGCTTTACTTCAATCCCACCACTTCATAAACTTTTATTGGCTCTGCCTTGCCTTTGGCGGCTATCGGCTCGAGCGGTGTGACCAAAACGTGTTCACGCACCCGCGCGTAAGCCATCTCGCTGATGACGATCTGGTTGCGGGCCGAGTTTTCCTGGATGCGCTTGGCCGTGTTGACACTGTCGCCAATGGCGGTGTATTCCAGGCGTTTTTCAGTGCCAATCAGCCCCAGCACGGCGTCGCCGTAATGGATGCCCACGCCAAAGGCCAGGTGCGCCTCGGGGGGCAGCACGGCATGCAGGGCGGCGATGCGGTCGCGGATGCTCAGGGCGGCCCGCACAGCCCGCAGGGTGTGGTCGGGCTGCGGGATGGGCGCATTGAACCAGGCCATCACGGCGTCGCCCATGAATTTGTCGATGGTGCCTTTTTCATCCAATACCGCTTCGGCCGCGGCAGCCAGGTGACGGTTGAGCACGCTCACCAGGGCTTCTGGCGAAACCCGCTCGCTGAAGCTGGTGAACCCGCGCACATCGGCGAACAGGGTGGTGATATCGGTGCGCTTGCCGCCCAACTGCAGGCTGTTGGGGTCGAGGTGCTGGATGACGGCCGGCGAGACCATGCGCTCGAACAAGCGGCGCTGGGCCTCGAGGCGGTTACGCTCGGTCAGATCGTCGAGCACGATGGCCACACCCTGGGTGGTCTGATCGGCGTCACGCAGGGGGGAGAGCGTGAAACGCCAGTCCACGCTGCCGCGCTCGGGCAGGGAGTGGCTCACTTCTACATCGGCGGCGGGGGCGTTCTCGTGGCGGATGGCGGACAGCTGCGGGGTCAGAGAATCGACCAGGGTGGGGAAGACCGAATCGAGCGGGCGGCCGATCAGGTCGCTGGTGGGCTTTCCTAAAATGGCTTCGGCAGCGCGGTTGACCAGTGTGATCTGGTCGTGCATGTTGGCGGTGATGACCCCGCTGGCGATGGAGGCGAAGACGTTGTCCATCAGGTTCTTGAGTTCGGTTACTTCAGACAGCGTGCCGCGCAGGCGCGAAAACAAGCGCGCATTATCGATGGCGACGGCGGCCTGGTTGGCGAAGGTGGCCAGCAGGTCGCGCTCGCTGTCGCTAAAGGTGCCGGCGCGGATGCGGTTGTCGGTGTAGATGACGCCGATCAGGTCGCTTTTTACCTTGAGCGGGGTGCACAGGATGGAGCGCAGGGCGTAGGCCACGATGCTTTCTGTGCCGCCGAAGCGGGTGTCTTCCTGGGCGTTGGTGGTCAGCACCGGCTCGCCGGTGTCGATGACGCGCTGGATGATGGTACGGCTGATGGCCGTTTCGTTGGCCCGCAGCGATTCCTGCTCCCAGTTGCGGGCAATGCGTGTGACCATTTCGCCGCTCTCATCGCGTAACATCAAAAAGCCACGCTCGGCGCCGGTCAGGCGCACGATGGTGTCCATTACGATGCGCAAAACCTCATCCAATTCGAGCGAAGAGTTGATGACCTGCCCGATCTCGCTCAGGGCCAGCATGTCCTGGCGTTCTTTGGTGAACTTGCTCACCTCGCGCCCCAACTGGAACAACCGCGACTCGACTTGTGACAGGGATTCCAGGGTGCCGGGGGGCAGGCTGGCGCGACCAGGCATGAGGGAAGTGCGGAGTTGTCCAATGTTTTGGCTCAGGCTGGATATTTGCTGGTCAACGGTTGGCTGGGGTGGGGTCTGGCTCATGGTGTGTTTCTCCTACGGCGGTTTTTATAAAGCCAATAAATACTGCGTGTGCGCAGACGCGTTAATTTTATCCTGTTCTGCAACCTTGGGTTGAAATCGGCGCATTTCGAGCGGAAATTGCCGCATATCCAACGATGGGATGAGCGCGCACAAGCGTAAACGCTACAACCTGCAGCACGAAGTGGCGCGCTGCCAGACCCAGCACCGAGATGGACTGATCGATGGTGTCACGCTCAAAACGCACAGCCTGCGCATTGGGCGCGAGCTGGCCAACCTGACCCCCAGGCGGATGGGCGCACGGGGCGCATTCTGCCCCGGCTGGCGGATTTTGGCGCGCTATGGCGGCAGATGCCCCCGGAGGAAAAGCGCACCTGCTGCTGGTGATGTTCGACCGCATTTACTTTCACAGCACCGGGCAGCTGCGCGAGGCCCGCGCCCGCGCGCCCTAAGCCAGACTTTATCCATTTGAACATAAACAGATAGCAGGGTAAGACAGGGCAAATCTCGGCCAAGAGAGGTGCCTATGCAAACCCTGCGGGATGACTACGGCACGATTTTACGTTCGTTTGCGCATTTGTTCTCCAAAAGAATATGGGAACGGGTACAGCTTTTGCTGGCAGGCGCCATTCTGTCACCCGCGGAACGGACTGTGACATCGGCATTACGAGCGGTTGGTCTGAGCGGAGAGAAGCACTTTCAAAACTACCATCGTGTACTCAACCGAGCCATCTGGTCGAGCCGGGAAGCCAGCCGCATCTTGCTGATGCTGTTGATAAATGCCTTTGCCCTGACCGGGCCGCTCGTGTTTGGACTGGATGGCACCATCGAACGGCGGCGCGGCGCGAAGATCAAAGCGAAGGGCATTTACCGTGACCCGGTACGCTCCAGCCAGAGCCACATGGTCAAAGCGAGCGGCCTGCGCTGGTTGAGTTTGAT
>DAOUAP010000006.1:0-43714 GCA_034433165.1 Anaerolineales bacterium
CCGGCTTCAGCGTGGAACCCGGCCGGTTCAGCAAGAGTCAGGCCGCGGGTGGTGGCTTCGGCCCAAATGGCTTCGCCCAGGGGGTGCTCGGAGCCTTTTTCCACGGAAGCGGCCAGGGTCAGTAGTGCGTCCGCATCCATCAAATTATTGGTGACAATATCAGTGACCGCCGGTTGGCCTTTGGTGATGGTGCCGGTCTTGTCGAGCACCACCACACTGACCTTGCCGGCGCGCTCGAGCGCTTCGCTGTTGCGAAAGAGGATGCCCAACTCGGCGCCTTTGCCGGTGCCGACCATCACCGCGGTGGGCGTGGCCAGACCCAAGGCGCACGGACAGGCAATGACCAGCACCGCCACCATGTTGATGAGCGCGCGCGTGAACGTGCTGGTGTCAGCATTGATGGACATGGGCGGGCCGAAGAAGAACCAGCCCACAAACGTGAGCGCGGCAATCACGATGACGATGGGCACGAACACAGACGAAACCTGGTCGGCCAGTTTTTGGATGGGCGCCTTGCTGCCCTGGGCTTCTTCCACCAGGCGCACAATCTGCGCCAGGGCGGTCTCTTTGCCCACTTTGGTGGCCTCGAACTTGAGCATGCCCTGCTTGTTGAGCGTGGCGCCGATGACCGGCTCGCCGGGCTTCTTTTCAACGGGTAATGATTCACCGGTGAGCATGGACTCGTCGACGGCGCTGCGGCCTTCAACCACCACCCCATCAACGGGGATCTTCTCGCCCGGGCGGACGAGCACCACATCGCCCACGCGCACTTCGTCCACCGCTATTTCGGCCTCCGCGCCATCCCGAATGACGCGGGCGGTCTTGGCGCGCAAGCCCATCAGCTTTTTGATGGCCTCGCTGGTGCGGCCTTTGGCGCGGGCTTCGAGGAACTTGCCCAGCTTGATGAGCGTAATGATGACCGCGGCTGTTTCAAAATAGGCGTGCCCCGACAGTAAACCAAACGTAATGGGCAGGCCATAGAAATAAGCAGCCGATGTACCAATGGCAATGAGCACATCCATATTGGCGGAGCCGTTGCGAATGGCTTTGAACGCGCCCACGTAATACTGCCAGCCTACATAGAACTGCACCGGCGTGGCGAGAACGAGCAACACCCAGTTGAACCACCATTGGGATTCGAGCATGCCATCCATGTGCGGGGTGCGGCTGGTGTACACAAAGTCGGGCAGTAGGCCAAAGTCTTTACCCATGGAGAGGAAAAACAACGGCAGGGTGAACAGCGCGCCAATGAGCAGCAGGCGGCGCTGGGTGTCAATTTCGTGCTGGCGGGCGGCCGCTTCAGCGTCTTCGGCGTTGCCGCCCAATTCCAGCGCTTCGAACCCGGCCGCCGCCACCGCGCGGCGCAATTCCGCTTGCGAAACGATGGTGGGCACGTACTTGATGCGCGCCTTTTCGGTGGTGAACGTGACGCTGGCTTCGACCACGCCTTCGAGCTTGGCGAGCGCCTTTTCGAGGCGGCGGGCGTCATTGTCGTCGGCCAGGCGCTTGATGACCAGGTCGGCTTCGCCGGTGGCCACGCCGTAACCGGCCCGCTCCACGCGGGCGATGATGTCGGGCAGGGTCAGCAGGGAGGTGTCAAACTCTACCGAGGCGCGCTCGCTGGAAAGGTTGACGGAGGCGGTTTGCACGCCGTCCAGCTTCTTCAGGTTGCGCTCCACGGCCGCCACGCAGTTGGCGCAGGTCATGCCGGTGATGGGAAGGGTAAGGGATTTGGTCATGAGGGTCAGAAAAAGGTAACCGGAAAACAGGTAGACAGGGACAAATTTCCGTGCTTACGTTTTTACGTGTCCACCTGTTTACATTTAAAGCGCCAGCCCCACAGCCGGGTAGTTGATTTCAGCCAACAGAGCCTTGATTTTGTCTTCGGTGGCGGGTGTGTCAAAAGTGATTTCGACAGCTTTGGTGTCGGCATTGGCCACCACAGACTTCACGCCGCTCAATTCGGCAACTTCGGTCTGAATGGTTTTGACACAATGTCCGCAGGAAATGTTGGGAACAGAAAGTTTAATGGTCGTCATGGATATCTCCTTTTTTGTGGTTGGTTGAAGATTAAGAAACGTGACACTTGACGAGTGAGAAGTGAACCTTACTGACAACTCGTTACTCATCACCTCTCACACTTTATTGGCCATCTCGAACACTTCACTAATTTCGGTCAGCACGCGCTCACGCTCTTTGGGGTCTTCGCCCTGAATGGCGGTGATGACGCACGAGTTGAGATGGTCTTCCAAAATTTGGGCGCCGACCTTGTTGAGCGCAGCCTGCACAGCCTGGATCTGGCGGATCAGGTCGATGCAGTAGGCATCTTCTTCGGCCATGCGCACAATGCCTTTCAGGTGGCCTTCAACTGACTTCAAACGTCGTAAGGTTGTTGGTTCCATTTCACTGTCACTCTCTACCCCCCCCAGGGGGGACGGGTGCGCCCATAATACACAATTTAGATGTCATTTGTCAAGGATGATGTTTGTCATTCATTTCAAAAAAGCGCTCCGGTTTTTTCATGTAATGTTGGGAAGGCGCGACCACCTGGCGCGAAAAACCGCAAATTTTGTGCCAAGACTGCCATATTTACGCCGCAGAGAGTCGCTCTTACGAGTTTTTACGCTAAAAACCGTGGAGTCCCAAATATGTATGCAACATTGCAAAACCATTGCATGCCAGAGTGTTATAAAATACGTGCATGCTTTATCGCAGGCGAAAACCTATTCCCCAGGGCCAACTTGACTCGGTGTGAAAAATCGGGGAGCAAAGGAAACCATGAACACTCAACGAACACGTTTCATTGTCGCAGGGCTGGCCGTGTTGCTCACAACGGGTTTATTTTTCCTATCGCAAAGCGGCATGCTGGCGCGGTTGCTCGGACAAAAAGCGCCCATCCATATTGCAATCGTTGGCCCAAAAGAGGATGCCAATGTCTATCCGCAAATGGAGCAATCGATTGCGCTAATGGTCAGCGAACTGGAGAACGGCGTACTCGGGCATCGTGTGATTGTGGACCGCTACTATGATGACCCCGACCCAGCAGCCACCGCTGAACAGATCGTGTCTGACGGACGCGCCATGCTGGTGCTGGGACACCCCTACAGCAGCACCTCGCTGCGCGCAGGAGAAGTGTACGCCCGGGCTGGCATTCCGGCTATCACCAGCGCGGCCACCTCACCCCGCCTGACGCGTGATAATGACTGGTTCTTTAGCGTCATCAACAGCAACGAGTCCTACGCCGCCTATACCGCGCTCTACATTAGCGATGTGCTCGGAATCAAGTCTGCCAGCGTGGTATACGAAAATGACGAGTACGGCCGCACCCTGGCCGAAGCCTTTGAGAAACGCTTCAGACTGATGGGCGGCACCATCGTCACGCAAAAAACGCTCGACTCGCTCGATCAGAACGACCCCAAAGGCCCGGAACAGGCGGCCCGCGTGGTACGCGAAATCAGCGCAGAGACAACCGACCCAGGCCTGGTTGTTCTGATCGTCTATAAAAACGAGGGGTTCAACTTTATCAGCGCCATGCGCGAACAAGGGTTCAACTGGTCACTGTTTGGCGCAGAAGACCTGGGCGATAATGACTTCGCTGCGCTGTTTGGCAACCCATCCTACACTGAAGGGATGTACGCCTTCTCGCCATTGCTTTACGACATTGCCGGGCTGGAGGCGCAAGAGTTTCGCGACAAATATTTCCAGACCTATCAAACCTACCCCACCTGGTTCGGCGCTACAACATACGATAGCGCGGTGGTGGGACTGGAGGCTATCCGCCGGGCCGACATAAGCGGTGAGCCGCGCAATTTGAGCACCGACCGCGCCAAAGTGCGGGCAGCCTTGCAATCCATCGACAACAAGGATGTGGCCGTTAATGGATTGACCGGGCGCATTTTCTTTGACGCCAACCGGAACTTTGTCAGTCCCATGCCAGTGGGCACTTTCTCGCGCGGAAAGTTCATCGCCGCCCCGGTGCAATTGCAACCCATCCTCGACCCGCGCCAGGTGGCAGGTTTCGACTCCCTGCGCGAATCGGGCGCCATCATCCCCTTTGAGCGTGGATTTCTCTACAAGACGGGTGTGGTCTACGTGGGCATCAACATCAATGAGGTCTCACAGGTGGATGTCGAAGAAAGCCGCCAGTACACCATCGATTTTTACCTGTGGTTCCGCGGGCAGGGGGGCATCCCATTCGACTCAATCGAGTTCACCAACGCCGTAGATGGGGTGGACCTCGGCGAACCCATTGCTGAACAACAATTTGACGATGGCAGCATCTACCGCCTGTACCGCATCAAGGCCAATTTCACCAACACATTCGATTTGCAAAACTACCCCTTCGACAGGCAGGCGCTTGAGATCAAGTTCAAGCATGAAAACCAGACGCGCGAAACGCTCATTTATGTGCTCGACTTTCTGGGCATGGATCACATCGCCGGGCCAAACCTGGTGGCCCAGTTGAGGCAGAACAAGGCCTTCATCTCCGTCACCGATTGGTATGCCGCTGATGCCAATTTCTACATCGACACCGCGCGCGATTACTCCTCGCTTGGCAACCCGGTTTGGTTCGGTGAAGACAAAAATGTGGACTACTCACGCTTCAACGCCCGCATCGACATCGTGCGCGACGTCAGCCGATTCATCATCAAAAACCTGCTGCCGGTCCTGTTCCTTATTTCACTGGCCTACCTGGGATTATTCCTGCCGAAAGGCAATTACGGCGAGATTACCGCCATCATGACCGGCACGGTCTTGAGCGTGGTTTTCTTCCATGTAGACCTGTCTGGCCGTCTGAATGTGGGTTACAGCGTGGCGCTGGACTTTGCCTTTTACGGTGTGTACTTCATCCTGGTGCTCATCACCCTGCTCAGCATTGTGGCCTGGCATCGCGCCGAAGCAGAAAAAGGCATTCTGGGTTTGTTCCTCTTCATGCGCTTGTTCTACCCGGCCTTTATCATCATCGGCGGATTGCTCTTGTTATTGGCCTACAATGCCTTTCCGGCCAGGTAGGCGGCAAAAGCCATAGAGGACTTGAATCGCCCCGGCTTCCCATGTATAGTATTAGCATCCTAAACACGTCCAAGGAGGATCACCATGCCCAAGGCAAGACCGGAGATGGAAGGCGAAGTTTACTACCCTTCAGATGAGATTGTCGCCCAGGCGCACGTCTCAGACTGGGAAGCCCTGGCCGCCCGTGCCCTGCAAGACCCTGAGTCTTTTTGGGCAGAGCGCGCCGATGAGCTGGAATGGTTCCAAAAATGGGATACCGTCCTCGACCAATCCAACCCTCCGTTTTATAAATGGTTCGTGGGCGGCAAGGTCAACATTGCGCATAACGCGGTCGACCGGCACCTCAAAACGTTTCGCAAAAACAAACTGGCGCTCATCTGGGAAGCCGAGGATGGCCGCAGTGAGCGCACCTTCTCCTACTACGCCCTCAACCGCGAAGTCAGTCGCATGGCCAACATCATCAAGGCCATGGGCGTCGGTAAAGGTGACCGGGTCACCATTTACATGGGGCGCATTCCAGAAATCGTCTTTGCCATGCTGGCCTGTGCCAAAATTGGGGCCATCCACTCGGTGGTTTTTGGCGGCTTTTCGGTGGATGCCCTGCAAGGGCGCATTGACGACTCGCAATCCAAACTGGTCATCACCTGTGATGGCTCCTTCCAGAACGGCAAGTTGGTGGAACTCAAACGCATCGTGGACGAATCCCTGCGCCACTGCCCCACCGTGGAAAATGTGATCGTGGTCAAGCGCACCGGTCACGATGTGCCCATGGAAGCCGGGCGCGATCACTGGTTCCACGACCTGTGCGCCCTGCCCATTGCCAGCGGCAAATGCGCCACCGAAGTGATGGACGCCGAAGACCCGCTCTTTATCCTCTACACCAGCGGTTCCACCGGCAAACCCAAGGCCATCCTGCACACGCACGGCGGCTACATGGTAGGGACTTACACCACGCTCAAATATGTCTTCGACATCAAAGATGATGACCGTTTCTGGTGCACCGCCGACCCCGGCTGGATCACCGGCCACTCGTACCTTACCTATGGCCCGCTGCTCAACGGGGCAACCCAGTTCATGTTCGAGGGTGGCCCGGCCTTCCCTTACCCCAACCGCTGGTGGCAACTTATAGAACGCTTTGGCATTTCCATCTTTTACACCGCGCCCACGGCCATCCGCGCCCTCATGCGCTTTGGCGAAGCCTGGCCAAACAAGCACGATCTCTCCTCCCTGCGTTTGCTCGGCTCGGTGGGTGAACCCATCAACCCCGAAGCCTGGAAGTGGTTCCACCGCGTCATCGGCAAAGAGCGCTGCCCCATCATGGATACCTGGTGGCAGACCGAAACCGGCGCGTTCATGATAACCCCCACCCCCAGCGTGCCGCTCAAGCCTGGTTCGGGCACGCGCCCATTCTTCGGACAGGATGCCGAAATTGTGGACGAAGAGGGCAACCCGGTCAAAGATGGCGACGAGGGCTACCTGGTGCTCAAGAACCCGTGGCCGTCCATGCTGCGCACCCTCTTCAAGGACGATGAGCGCTACGTCAATCAGTATTGGAGCAAATACCCCGGCAAATACATGACCGGCGACAGCGCCCGCCGCGACAAAGACGGCTACTACTGGATCATCGGGCGCGTGGACGATGTCATCAAGGTCTCCGGGCACCGCCTGGGCACCGCCGAGATCGAGTCCGCGCTCATCACCCACCACGCCGTGGCCGAATCGGCCGCCATCGGGCTGCCGCACGAGATCAAGGGGCAGGCCATCTTCTGCTACGTGCAACTCAAGCCCGGCTTTGCCCCCACCGAAGACCTGAGCGAAGAATTGCGCCAGCACGTCTCCAAGCATCTCGGGCCCATCGCCCGCCCGGAAGAGGTCAAGTTCATCGACAAACTGCCCAAAACCCGCTCCGGCAAAATCATGCGGCGTGTGCTCAAAGCCCGCGCCCAGGGCATGCCCGAAGGCGACCTGAGCACGCTGGAAGAATAAACCCAGCCGTTCAGCCAACAAAGCCCAAAACAACCGGTGGGGCATCCCGCACCCGCCGGGTTGTTTTTATACCCTGGCCTGCCGCGCCGCGAACCTGCCCCTGTTTGCCACCCCCACCCCTTCGGCAACCGCCAGCCTGACGCCCACCCCCACACTCGGCCCGGCCGCCAGCCTCATGATGCAACTCAGCGACCTGCCTGGCACTGTCCGCGAACAAGGCACAGAAGATGAGCGCAACACACCTTCTGAAGACTCCGGGTAAAATAATGACATGAAGACCCCGGCACTGATCATTTCCATGCTGGTACTATCACTTGCCGCCTGCGCCCCCAGAAATGACGACGCCGAACGTCAGCGCGCCATCGCCCAGGCGGTCATTTCAACGATAGCGGCCATCCCCACTTACACGCCCTACCCCACCTACCCACCGCCGCCCACACCGCGCCCGCCCTTGCAGGGGGTTTTTTGCGAGTACGGCTTTTGCATCGGGCACCCGGTGGATTTCCCGCTGTTCGACCTGAATGTGGTCGAAAAAGGCGTGGGCGCACCCAGCAGTTACGGCAGCGGCAAATTGCTCGGATTCAAAAACGACTTTGCATTCATCACCGTGTTTTGGGTGCAATCCACAGGCACATGGGACCCCTCCGGGCTGATTGGCGTGGCACTGGCCGAGTTCGGGGATGTCCCCAACGGCAGCCTGGATGTGGACCTGGTCGGCCCGCTGAATGTGGCTGTGCAGCCACTCACCCCCAACGACTCCGTCACCCTGCGGGCCGGTCTGGCGGCCAATTGGCGCTGCGGCGACCGCGATTTTGTCTGGAAGGTTTACACGCAATCCGAAGGACAGGCCCGCGAGCTGCTACGTGAAGCGCTCGGCAAGTTCGACTGCGGCGAATAAATCCGCATGTTCAGCCTTTATCCGCGTCCCATTTGTTTCTAAAAAAAAACAAGACCCACCCGCGATACCATGATTTTGGGTGAGTCTTGTTTTTGTTACTTTTTATTTTCTATCCGCCTGTCGCCCAGCGGATGAACGCCTCGGGCACCCAAAACGCGCCATATCCCAAGACCGAAAACGCCAGCGAGCCCACCAGAATCAGCAGTCCCAGCGCGATCAGCACCCGGTCGCGCGCCTGGTAATGCAGTTCGTCCAGCCAGGTACGCGGACCCACGCCAAAGGCGCGCAGGTCCATCGCGTCGATGATATCCTCCGAGCCGATGATGGCATGGATGGTGACCGGCACGATGATGGGTCCCAGTTTGCGCACCTGCTCCACAATGCCGCCGCTGATCTTCTCCAGCTCATAGCCGCGGGCGCGCTGGGCGTCCATCGTCAGTTGGAAATCGCGCGCAAAAGTCGGGATGAAGCGCATCGTCAGATCCATGGCGTAGGCGATCTTGTCTGGCAGGCCCAGCCCTTTGAAGGTGATACCGTACAGCGCCGGGTTGAGCGAATAGGGAATCAGGATGGTCATGGTTGCGATGCTGAAAACGCGCACAAACTGGCTGACCGCAAAGAAAACGCGCTCGGCGGTAATATCCAGTGTGGGGCGCCAGCCCAGGATGGTGAAAGACGCCTGAAACTGACGGATCAGCGTTTCCTGCTGATACACTTCCTCACCGCCGCGCCCGGTCAGGAAGGTGAGAAAGGCAAAGAAAAACACAAACACCCCAATAAACACAAAGGGGCGCCTGACTTCATGCCATTTCAGCCCGGAGGTGAACAGCCAGACCAGCGCAACCACAAACAGGGGTAGCAGGAAGCGCACATCCCAGAACGCCAGGGTTGAGAACAGGAAGCACGCATAGAAGATCAACCATGCGCGCGGGTCGAACCACTGAATGAGGGATTTACGGGGGCGGTAACGCCAGGCGACTAACATGATGAGGAATCAGTTTCCGTTTTTCGGGAAACAGTGACCAGTGAAAAGCGAATGCAATCCACTGGCCACTATTCTCCTGTCTCTGAACTAGCGCCCCGACTGGCGCTGCACGGCTGCGTACGCGCCGACCAGCAGCGGCACGAGCACTGCGGCAAAGATCAGGTTGGGGCCGGCCGCAGGCAGGAACTGCCCCACGATGGTGGCCGGCAGGCTGAAGCCGTTAATCCAGATATCGGAAATGGCCGCAAAGCCAATGCCCAGGATGTTGCCAAGCATGCCCCACATCACGGCGGCAGCTACCTCCACATTATTGGCAAACCCGAAGCGCACCGCCAACACCAGCACGAAGCCGATGATGATGGAAATGGCCGCAAAGGGCGAAATCTGCGCATCGCCGAAGATGCCACTATCCACATCGTAAAACAGCATGTTGGACTGGCTCTGGTTGAAGAGGTACAGCACAGCGGTCAGCAGGGCCAGCGCGCCGCCCACATACATGACCGTGTCCAGGCTTTTCTTCTTATCGCCGAACAGGAAAACCAGCCCGCTGATGAAACCCACCAGCCCGTTGCCGATGCTCCACTGCGGCGAAAGGCCAAAGCCGGTCAGCGCATCGCCGAACATGTTGCCCACCGCGCCGGTGAAGAACCCAACCGTGGGGCCAAACGCAAACCCGAAGAACATGGGAATGGCAATAGCGGGGCGCAGCGCCACCTGGCTGACCGACGGCACCACAAAGACCGTGCCGTTGAACAGGTATGAGAAGATGGCATACAACGCCGCGCCAATGGCCATATACACCACCTGGCGGGTGCCTACCTCCCAAATCGGGTTTTCCTTGGTGAAGTAATACACCGCAAAGGCTATCGCGATGCCCACCACCACAAAGAAGAAGCGCAGCGGCAGGGTGGCCTGATCCACGCTAAAGTTGAACGGGCCGAGCGCCTCGGTGGTGCCCAACCCGAACATGATCACCGCAAAGATGACCAACAGCACGGCCAGCGCGCCCAAAACAGAAAGCATTTTCTTGTCCATCTCATCCTCCTGAACAAAATGATTGGGTTTTTATAACAGCAGCCCGGCTACCCGTGGCCGCCATCTCACACATGAGCCAGCGCTTCAGCGCGCATGAACCTGCCCGTCTTCGGCAGCATCCCAATATTCGTCCGTAGCAGCGAGGTCGGCACCACCCGGCAGCGGCGCAGCAAATCCTCGTCGCGCAGCACATCCTCGGGGCGTCCATCCGCCTGAATGCGCCCCTCCGCCACCAGGATGACCCGGTTGGCAAAAATGGTCGCCAGGTCCAGGTCGTGCGTAATGAACAGGATGGCCTCGAAGCCCGGCAGCTGCAAAATGGCATCCATAAAATTCATGTAATTCTGGTAATCCTGCCCGGCCGTGGGCTCGTCCATCACCAGGATCTTCGAGCGCATCGCCAGGATGGCCGCAATGCTCACGCGCTTCTGCTGCCCAAACGAGAGCGAGAGCGGCGGGTCGCTGCCCTTATCCGCCAGGTTCACAATCGCCAGCGCCTGCTTCACATCCTGCGCAATCTGCCCGGCCGGGTGCTTCAGGTTTTTCGGACCAAACGCCAGTTCCTCGTTGACGGTTGGCGCAAAGAGCATGTGGCTGGGGCTTTGGAACACATACCCCAGCGTGCCGGCAATTTCCGCCACACTGGCTTCGTGCGTGCTTTTTCCGTTCACCAGCACCTGCCCGGCCTTCGGCTTGAGCAAACCGATGGCATGCTTCACAAAGGTGGTTTTTCCCGCGCCATTGGGGCCCAGCACCGCAATGATGTCGCCGCGCTTGATGTCGAGGGAGATGCCGTGCAGGACCTCGACGCCCGATTCGTACCCGAAGTCCACCTGCTCGAAGCGCACCAGCGGGCCCGCTTCGCCGCCACCCGCAGCCTGCCCGCCGGGAAGGAAGGTCATCTTTGCCGGGGGCGGATCCTGCTTCGCGCGCGCAATGACGGCCTGCGCCGGCAGTTTGATCTGCCGATAGTCCACCACCGCTTCCAGTCCGTCCACATCGCCCAGATAGCGGATCTCGCCCTCATCCATGAACATCACGCGATCCGGGCGGATCTTGAGCACATCTTCGACGCGATGCTCCACCATCAGCACGGTCAGCCCATCGTCGGCCAGCATGCGCACGATCTCCAGCGTTTCCAGCGCCGAGGCCGGGTCCAGGCTGGCCAGCGGCTCGTCGAGCAGCAAAATGCTCGGGCGCATGGCCAGCACCCCGGACAGAGCCACCTTTTGCTTTTCGCCGCCGGATAAGTTGAAGGTTTCGCGGTTGCGCAGGTGGGAAATTTTCAGCGTGGTCAGCGCCTCATCGACGCGCTGTAAGATTTCGGGGCGGGTGAGTCCCAGGTTTTCCAGCCCAAAGGCCACCTCATTGACCACCTTCGTCCCCAAAATTTGCCGTTCGGGGTCTTGCAGCACTGTCCCGATGGATTGAGAGATGTCCGATAGTTTCCAGCCGAGGGTTTCCTTGCCATGAATGAGGATGCGCCCGGTCAGTTCGCCCTTGTACGAGCGCGGCACCAGCCCGTTGATGGCGCGGATGAGCGTGGTCTTGCCGCAGCCACTGGCCCCGGCAATGAGCAACAGTTCGCCTTTGGCCGCCGAAAAAGCAATATCGCGGATCGCGGGCTGTTCGCGGTCGCGGTAGCGGAAAGCCAGGTTCTCGACGACAAGGGGCAGCGGGGTTTCTGTCATTGCTTTTATTATAGGACTTTTGGGCTATTCTCGTAACAGATAACGCCAAACTTGGCATTAAGTTACGTTGATTTTTTGTCGGTCTAAAAAAACAACCATGTTTGGCGCAAAGACGAGGCGCCCCTACACATTAGTTCCTGGCGCGCTTCGCGATAAAAGAAAATCAAGAAAGCGAGGGTTGATATTATGCCCGGTTTTTCCGTATAATAATCACATGAGTGAGCAACACCACGTGTTGAGCGTGCCAGCAAAGGTCGAAAACCTGAACACCATCCGCGGCTACATCAAAGGGCGCGCACGGCCTGCCGGGGCCCCCCAGGAAGCGATCGATGCCATCGTGCTGGCAGTCGATGAAGCCGCCACCAACGTGATCCAGCATGGCTACATCGAAAATGGGCGCAACGGGTCCATCGAAATCGAAGTAGTGCTCAAGCCTGGGTGTTTGTGCGTCATCCTGCGCGATGATGCGCCCCCATTCGACCCATCCAGCGTGCCCGACCCCGACCTGACCCTGCCGTTGGAACTGCGTCCGATTGGCGGGCTGGGCATTTTTTTGATGCGCAAAAAGACCGATGCGCTTGCCTACACCACCACCCCGGCAGGTCAAAACGAATTAACCCTCACAAAATATTACCCACCCCAGGAGGTTTAGCTATGGAGATCACCATTACCCCGGCGCATGGCGAGGCATCGTTTACACTGATGCAAACCCACGGTGACTTGGACGGCTCGAACTACCGCGACCTGATTGCTGCGGCCCAACAGTCTTTCGAGAGCGGAACGCGGGCCATCCTGCTCGACATGAGTGATACGCCGTTCATCAGCAGCGCCGGCATCGTGGCCCTGCACACCATCGCCAAAATCCTGTCCGGCAGACAGGCTGGCGACGACGAATCGGGCTGGGAATCTTTCCGCGACATCGACCGCACCCGCCAGGCAGGCGAGAAAGTCGCCAACTTCAAGCTGCTCGGGCTTCAGCCGCGCGTAATGAGTGTGCTGGAAACGGTAGGGTTCAGCGCGTACTTCGAAATTTTTACCGATTTCGATTCTGCCCGGCAGTCTTTTCAAAATTAGCATGCTCAAAGCCTGCAACCAAAACCTGGCCAGTGCATCTAACAATAAACGATAATCAGGAGTCAACAGATGCCCAAGAAAGAAATTCGCCGGCGCAGCGCACGCACAACCGAGGTTTATACCAGCGACATATCGCGCACCCTGCGCAAGCCGGCCGTCCAGTTTAGCATTATTGGTGTTGCCGTGCTCATCATTGTGGCCATCGCGCTCATTTCGGGCGGGGCGTCCACCGCGCTGGCGCGCGAGATCAGCGTCAGCGGGGCCTATGGCATGTACGGGCAGGAAGATGTATTCTTCCTGGATGTGCGCCAGCCGGAAGAATGGAACGAGTACCATGCCCCCAACAGTACGCTCATCCCGCTCGGTGAACTGGCCGCGCGTGTGGGCGAACTCCCAAAAGACAAAAAGATAGTGGTGGTGTGCCGTTCGGGCAACCGCTCGCAGGAAGGGCGCGACATCCTGCTCAACGCTGGTTTCACCCAGGTGACCAGCATGTCTGGCGGGCTCAAAACCTGGCGGGATGCAGGCTACCCGGTCGCCAGCGGTCCCTGACCGGCTTTATCTGTAAAAAAAAACTCGGAGGCGTTGCTCCGAGTTTTTTTGTGGCCCGGCCCCATCCACTGCGCTTTAACCGGCTACGCGGGTTTCCACCGCGCCCGTGCCCCGAATATCCAACTCACCCGTCAGGCGCACCAGCCGGATGCCATTTGCCATCTCTTCATAAGATAAATCCATCATGCACACCTCGTGCATAGAATTGGACGATTATTTTATGCCGTGCCGATCAGGCGTGGGTTAACGTATGGTTATTGAAGCGCCAGGTAATCGCTGTAACCGCCGGGGTACGCCACCAACTGCCCATTTTCAATGGACAGGATGCGCTGCACGGTGCGGTCGAGAAAATAGCGGTCATGCGAGATAATGAGCACCGTGCCCACAAAATCTGCCAGCGACTGCTCCAGCACCTCGGCCGAGGCAATGTCCAGGTTGTTGGTGGGCTCGTCGAGCAGCAGGAAGTTGGCGCCCGAGAGCACCAGCAGCGCCAATTGCAACCGGCTGCGCTCGCCGCCCGAAAGCTCGCCAATGCGCTGTGAAATCTGTTTGTAGGTGAAGAGGTAGCGCATCAGAAAAGCCGTGGCGCTCGATTCGCTCAGGCTGGCGGCCCGGCGCACCGCCTCGAGCGGGGATTGGTTGAAATCGAGCGTTTCGTGCTCCTGGGCGTAGTAACCCATCGTCACACTCGGACCCAGGATGATCTCGCCCCGGTCGGGTTGCTCCTGCCCGAGCACCATGCGCACAAAAACAGACTTACCCGACCCGTTGGGTCCGATCAGCCCCACCCGCTCGCCATGCCATACCGTTTCATTGAGGTGCTCGTACACCCGCCGCCCCTGGAAGGATTTGCTCACATTGCGCAGTTCGAGCACTTTATTCGAGCCGCGCCAGCCGTTGAGCTGCAGATCCATGCGGCGGCGCTCGGTAACGGGTTTGTCGAGCTTGTCCATTTTGTCGAGCCGTTTTTGCATGGACTGGGCGCGGGTGATGAATTTTTCGTTGTCGTACACCCGGCCCCAGATGAACAACCGCTTGATGGAGGCCTCCAGCCGTCTGACCTCGTGCTGTTGGGCGGTGTAAAGCTCTGCCTGGCGGGCCAGGCGCAGTTCCTTGTCGATCTGATAGGACGAATAATCACCCTCGAACACGGTGAGTTTGCCATCCTCCAGTTCGGCGATGTGGGTGACCACGGCGTCGAGCAGGTAGCGGTCGTGCGAAATGATGGCCACCGCGCCTTCGTATTCGCGGATGAGTTTTTCGAGGTAGGCTTTGCCGGGCAGGTCGAGGTGGTTGTCTGGCTCGTCGAGCAGCAGCAGGTTGGGGCGCTGCAGTAGCAGGCGGGCCAGCCCCACCAGTTTTTTCTGCCCGCCGCTCAACGCGCCCAGTGGTTTGGTCAGGTCGCTTTCGGGCAGGCCCAGCCCCAGCAAAGTGTCGCGCACGCGCTGGGGGTAACCATCGCCGCCCAGGGACTGGTACGCTTCGATCAGGGCTTGCTGCTTTTCGAGCGCGCGTTGCAGCTTGCGCTCTTCGCCATACACGGCCGGGTCGCCCAGGCTGGCCTCGACCGATTCCAATTCAGCGTGGATTTCAGCTACGCGCGCGTTGCCAGACAGCGCGGCGTCGAGCGCGGTCTGGTGCGGGGGCAGCTCGGGGATTTGGGGCAGATAGCCCAGTGTCAGGCCGCGACTGCGGGTCAGCGATCCACCCAGTTCCGCTTCATGCTCCCCCATGATGAGTTTGAAAAGCGACGATTTTCCTGCGCCGTTTGCGCCGATGAGCCCCAGTTTTTGCCCGCGCCGGATCTCCCAGCTGAGGTTTTCGAAGATGCGCCGCGCGCCGAGGATGAGGGTGATGTTTGAGAGTTGGATCTGGATCATGGTTTGCCTATGGGATGAAAAACGCCGCAGGGGTCAGCCTGCGGCGCGAGAAATTTGAGTAAGGTGGCGTCAATTTCCGCAAACAGGCCCAATACGGGAAGGGACGCTGGCGATAAAGCCACGCACACCGATGCAAAAAGGGGTTTGGGCGATGCGAAAAATGAACATCATGATTGGGATTATACCAGAGAGGCACGGGGGTAAGAGCGTTTCATGAAACCGGTTTCATGGGCGCGTTGGCAGGAACACAAACGGTTGTATAATGAATAGTGAAAAGCTATACAAGTGAAGAAAGGAGGCGTTGCAGGAGACTCAATCACCCATTTCACGAATTCCATCGTTTTGAAAATCAACCTAATTCACACCGCAACACAGACAATGAAAGGAAGAGACATGAATCGCAAGTTAGCATATAGCCTGGTTTCCCTCTTGATTGCCCTCAGCATGCTGCTGGCGGCCTGTGCACCAGCGGGCGACAACGAGGTGGAAGTTTTTTCGTGGTGGACGGGCGGCGGTGAAGCCGCCGGACTGGATGCCATGATCAAAGTCTTCGCGGCTGACAACCCGAACATCACCTTCAATAATGCTGCGGTTGCCGGTGGCGCCGGCACCAATGCGCGCGCCGTGCTGGCCAGCCGCCTGCAGGCCGGCGACCCGCCCGACAGCTGGCAGGGCCATGCCGGGCAGGCATTGATCGGCACCTACGTCAAAGATGACAAGATCGAAGCGCTCAACTTCCTTTACGATCAGGAAGGCTGGCTGGCTGTGATGCCCGAAACGCTCATCCCGCTCATTTCCGAGGGCGGCAACATCTACTCCGTGCCGGTCAACATTCACCGCGCCAACGTGCTGTGGTACAACCCCAAGATCCTGGCGGATAACGGCGTGGCCGTGCCCGCCAGCATGGATGAATGGTTCGCCGCCATGGATACGCTTCAGGCTGCCGGCGTCACCCCGCTGGCCCTGGGCGAACAATGGACCAAGCTGCACCTGATGGAAACCGTGCTGCTCGCCTCGCTCGGCCCGGACAAGTACAACGGCCTGTGGAACGGCAGCACCGATTGGGGCAGCGCTGAGGTCAAAGCGGCGCTCGAGGACTTCAAAAAGGTCATGACCTACACCAACAGCGACTCAGCCTCGCTTTCCTGGCAGGATGCCTCACAGCTGGTCATCAACGGCAACGCCGCCTTCAACGTGATGGGTGACTGGGCCGCTGGGTACTTCATTGAACTCGGCAAGACCGCCAAGACCGATTACGGCTGGGCGCCTGTGCCCGGCACCGGTGGCATCTTCCAGTTCCTCTCGGACTCGTTCGTGCTGGCCAAGGGTGCACCGCATCGCGATGCCGCCATTGCCTGGCTGAAGGTGGCCGGCTCCAAGGCCGGGCAGGAAGCCTTCAACCCGGTCAAGGGCTCCATCTGCGCCCGCACCGATTGCGACAAAGCCCTCTTTGGCGAGTACCTGCAGTCTGCCATGGATGACTGGTCGAGCAATATTGTGGTTGGTTCGCTGACCCATGGCGTGGTGGCCAACGACTCGTGGAAGAGTGAGATCGACACCGCGCTGGGCGCCTTCGTGGGTGACCAGAACGTGGACACCCTGCAGGCTGCGCTCGTGGCCGCCTGCAAGAGCTCTGGCCCGTGCAAGTAAGCCAGAACGTTCAAACATCGGGGCTTCGCCGTGCATACGGCGAAGCCCCTCGCATAGTAATAAAGGTACGCTATGATAAAAAACAAAGACCGGTACCTGTCTTTCCTGTTGGTGCTGCCCTCCATCCTGGCGGTGGGCGTATTCATTTACGGTTTCATCGGCTGGTCCATCCGCGTGTCGCTCAGCCAGTGGAAGGGGCTGACCCCCGACTACACCTTTGTGGGGCTGAATAATTACCTGTCGCTGTTCAGCGACCCGCGCTTCATGGTGGACATTCGCAACACGCTCATCTTTACACTGGTCTTTGTGATTGGCTCGATCCTGCTTGGCTTCATCCTGGCGGTCATGCTCGACCAGGGGCTGAAAGGTGAACCCTTCTTCCGCACCCTGTTCCTCTTCCCGATGGCCATCTCGTTCATCGTTACCGGCGTAGTCTGGCGCTGGCTGATGAACCCGGCCGAGGGCGACCGCATGAGCGGCTTCAACCTGCTGTTCTCCAACCTCGGGCTCGACTTTCTGGTTAACAAATGGCACACCACCCCCGAATGGGGCATGGCGGCCATTGCGCTGGCGGCCATCTGGCAGATGTCTGGCTACACCATGGCGCTCTACCTGGCCGGGCTTCGCTCCATCCCTGCCGAACTGCGCGAAGCCGCCAAGATCGACGGCGCAACCGAACTACAGATCTACCGCTACATCATCCTGCCCATCCTCTCGCCGGTCAGCCTGAGCGCGCTCATCATCCTGGGGCACATCTCGCTCAAAGTGTTCGACCTCATCATCGCCATCGCGGGCAAGCAATACCAGCTGGACGTACCGGCCATTTACATGTGGCAGACCACCTTCGATGGGCTGTTCTACGGGCGCGGGGCGGCCATAGGCACCCTGCTGCTGCTCAGTGTGGCCGTACTCATCATCCCCTACATCCGCTATACCCTCAAGAACGAGGCCCAGCTATGAAACCCGCCGTATCCCGCTTCTCCATTGGCAAGAACTGGTTGTATATTCCGCTGGTTTTGATGGCCATTTTTTACCTGCTGCCCATGTACATCATGCTGGTGACCGGTTTCAAAAGCTTCGAAGAGGTGGACCTGCGCACCATTTGGAACCTGCCGCAAGGGCTGGCGCTGGACAACTACATCGAGGCGTTTTCCAAGCTCGCGCCATACCTGCTCAACAGCTTCATCATGGTCATCCCGGCCGCCATCCTGTCCTCGTTCCTGGGGTCGCTCAACGGCTATGTGCTGGCCAAGTGGAAGTTCAAAGGCGCCGACATCATCTTCCCGCTCATCCTGTTCGGCATGTTCATCCCCTACCAGTCCATCCTCATCCCGCTGGTGGGCTTTACGAACACCATTATGAAACCGCTCGGATTGAGCGGCATCCCCAGCCTCATCCTGGCCCACATCATCTACGGCATCCCCATCACCACACTCACCTTCCGCAACTACTACGCCAGCCTGCCCGGTGAGCTGATCGAGGCGGCCCGCATCGACGGCGCGGATATGCTCGGCGTCTACCGCTGGATCCTGCTGCCCATCTCCATCCCCAGCTTCGTGGTGGTGCTCATCTGGCAGTTCACCTCGGCCTGGAACGATTTCCTCTTCGCCGTGGTGCTGACCGGCAACAACGCCTGGCCCATCACCGTGGCGCTCAACAACATGGCCGGCTCACAGATCATTGCCTGGAACGTGCAGATGGCCGGGTCACTGCTGGCCGCCCTGCCCACCCTGCTGGTTTACCTTTTACTCGGCAACTACTTCCTGCGCGGGCTGCTGGCCGGTTCGCTCAAGGGATAAAAACCCGCTCGTCTTTTATTTCTTCTTTCCTCTTTCTTCGACGACATCAGAGAAGAAAGAGGAAAGTTGCTTTTATAATACAGGTATGGCCAATCTCCCCCTGACCACCCTCAGCCAGTCGTCCCTGCAGGATTACACCGATTGCCCACGGCGCTTCCAGTTGCGCTACATCCAGCGGCTCTCCTACCCCGCCATCGAATCCGAACCGGCGTTGGAGAACGAAAAACACCAGCAGGAGGGCGAAACCTTCCACCGCCTCGTCCAACAATCTCTCATCGGTATCCCCGCCGAAAAGATCGCCCCGCTGGCCAACACGCCCAACCTCTCGCGCTGGTGGCAAAACTTCCAAACCGCCTTCCAATTCCCGGCCGGCAGCCCCTCCCTGCGCCCCGAGATCACCCTCTCCGCCCCGCTCGGATCGTTCCGCCTGGTGGCCAAATACGACCTGATCGCCCTGCCTGGCAACGCAGCGGGACAACCGGAGAACGGTTTCACGATCTACGATTGGAAAACCTACCGCCGCCGCCCCAAAAATGACCTCCTGGCCGCCCGCATGCAAACCCGCGTCTACCGCGCCCTGCTCGTGTGCGCCGGGGCGCAATTCAACGGCAGCGCACCCATCCCCCCCGACCAGGTCGCCATGGCCTACTGGTTTGCCGACTTTCCCGCCGAGCCGGCCACCTTCCACTACGATGCAGGGCAATACCGACGCGACTGGTCCGCGCTCGAAAAGCAGGCCGCGGAAATCGCCGCCGCGCACGACTTCCCGCTCACCGAAGATGAAGCCCGCTGCGCCTACTGCCCCTACCGCTCGTACTGCAACCGGGGTACCAAAGCAGGCGCGGATGAAGACACGGAAACCGAACTCGAACTGGCCGACATCACGCTCGAACAGATCCAGGAGATCGCGTTCTGATGCGCTGGACTGAACACCCCGCCCCGCCTGCCGCCCCCCTGCTGCCAGACCTGCACCCGCTTGTGGCGCAAACCCTCTTCCAACGCGGAATCGCGACGCCCGCGGCCGCCCGGGCATTCCTTGACGCCAGCGCCTACGCCCCGGCGCCTGCCTCCGCGCTGCCCGGCATGGACGCCGCCTGCGAGCGCATCGCGTCCGCCATACGCTCCCGCGCGCCGATTTGCATCTGGGGCGATTTCGACGTGGACGGCCAGACTGCCACCGCCCTGCTCTACCAGGCCTTGGCCGCGCTCGGCGCGGAGGTGACCTACCACGTGCCCGTGCGCGCCCGCGAGGGTCACGGCGTGCACATCCCGCGCCTGGCCGAGATCATCGACCAGGGCGCACAGCTCATCGTCACCTGCGACACCGGCATCAGCGCCCACGAAGCAGTCGATTACGCCCGCTCGCGCGGCGTGGATGTGGTCATCACCGACCACCACGACCTGGACGACACACTGCCTCTCGCCGCCGCTGTTACCAACCCCAAACTGCTCCCGCCAGATCATCCCCTTGCCACGCTGGCCGGGGTTGGGGTTGCCTACAAGCTGGCAGAATCACTCGTTACTTTTCACTTTCCCTCCTCCAGCCTCCAACTTTCAGACCTGCTTGACCTGACCGCCCTCGGCCTCGTCGCAGACTTGGCCATCTTGCGCGGCGACACGCGCTACCTCGTCCAGCGCGGGCTGGAACAGCTGCGCCAGACCGGGCGCGCGGGTCTGAAAGCCATCTACGAATTGGCCGAGCTCAAACCGGAGAATCTCACCGAATCGCACATCGGGTTCACGCTCGGGCCGCGGCTCAACGCCCTGGGCCGCCTGGATGACGCCAACCCGGCCATCGAACTGCTCACCACCCAAGACCCCGCGCGCGCGCGCGTGCTGGCTGCCCAACTGGAAGGGCTGAACGCCCAGCGGCAGCTGCTCACCAGCCAGGTGACCCTGGCCGCTGAAGCCCAACTGCGCGACGATCCATCACTGCTGGCGCAGCCGGTCATCGTCCTGGCCTACCCCGGCTGGCCAGGCGGCATTGTGGGCATCGCGGCCGCCCGCATCGTGGAACGCTACGGCAAACCAGCCATCCTGCTCAGCATCAGCGAAGACGGACTGGCGCGCGGCTCGGCCCGCTCGGTGAACGGCGTGCACATCACCGAAGCCATCGCCGCCCAGAAAGACCTGCTGACCAACTACGGGGGGCATCCCATGGCCGCCGGGCTGGGGATGCGCGCCGAACACCTGCCCGAGTTCCGCCGGCGGCTGGCTAAAACAGTGGAAAAAATGCTCGGCGAAGCCATTTACGAGGAAGGCGACCTGCGCATCGACGGCTGGCTGGGGCTCGGCGACATCTCGCTCGACCTGACCACCCAGATCGAGCGGCTGGCGCCCTTTGGTCCCGGCAACGAGAAGCTGGTGCTGGCCACGCGCGGGCTGGCGCTCGAAGGCGCGGCGCCCATCGGGCGCGGCGGCGAACACGTCAAACTGACCGTATCCGATGCAGCCGGGCGCAAACAGCAGGTGCTGTGGTGGGGCGGCGGCAGCGAAGACCTGCCCTCCGGCAAATTCGACCTGGCCTACACCCTGCGCGCCAGCGATTTTCGCGGTCAGCGCCAGGTCTCGGTGGAGTTGGTCGATTTCCGCGTGGTGGAGGAAGCGCGGGTTGAGATGGGTCTGCGGAAAATGGAGATCATGGATCTCAGGAAAGACAACAGGACGAAAGATGCGCTTCTTGCCTCTTTCGGCTATCCGCATGTGACTTGGGCCGAAGGCACGGATAAAAAAGAAACAGGCGGACTCGACCGCTACGCGCTTGCCCCCGCTGAAACACTCATCATTTGGACCGCCCCCCCCACCCCCGCCGACCTGCGCGCCGCGCTCGACACCGTGAAACCGCGCCGGGTGGCGCTGGTCTGCCACGACCCCGGCACCGACGAGCCGCGCGCCTTCTTGGAGCGGCTGGCCGGGCTGGTCAAGTTCGCCATCAACCAGCGCGGCGGGCTGGCCAGCCTCCCGGCCCTGTCCGCTGCCACCGCCCAAAGCGAAGCGGCCGTGCTGGCCGGGTTGGACTGGCTGGTTAAGCGGGGGCAGGCCACAGTCCAGTATGATTCGGGCGGGGCGCTGCGCCTGGGTGCAGGTGCGCCCGCGGCCGATGATTCCGCTGCGGCCCAGGCCATGTCCCGCATCCAATTCCTCTTGAAAGAAACCGCCGCCTACCGGGCCCACCTGCGCCGCGCAGATGCGCAATCCATCCTCCAATAAGTTACAATAAAAATATGCCGTTCGAAGAACTACCCCACACCGCCGATTGGGCGCTGCGTGTTTGGGCCGCCAACCTGCCCGCGCTTTTCAGCGAAGCTGCGCGCGGCATGAACGCCTTGTCTGGTGCGGCGCTGGATGCTGCCCCCAGGTTGGAACGTGACTTTGTAGCCAGCGGAGCAGACGCGGAAAGCCTGCTGGTGGCCTTCCTGAGCGAACTGGTTTATTACGCCGAGCAGGAACACACCGGTTTTGATTCATTTGGAATTGAACTGGGCGTGGCGGGCAAAGACACGCATTGGCTACGCGCAGTTTTTCACGGCGCCCGGCTGTCGCAGTTGCACAAGGCCATCAAGGCTGTCACCTATCACAGGCTGGATATTGTGCAGACAGCACACGGGTATGAGGTTACGATTGTTTTTGATGTTTAGGAGAATGTTATGAATATTGACAACCTCATCAAAATAAGCGATTACGAGTGGGAAATTCCCACCCATGTGCGCCACAATATGCGTGTGCCGGTGCGCATCTTTGCCACGCGCGACCTGCTTGAGCAGGTCATCGAAGACAAGTCGCTGGAGCAGGCCGCCAATGCCGCCACCCTGCCCGGGCTGGTGGGGCATGTGGTGGTGATGCCCGACATGCACCAGGGCTATGGCTTTCCCATTGGCGGGGTGGCTGCCACCGAATACCCGCGCGGGGTGGTCTCGCCCGGCGCAATTGGCTATGACATCAACTGTGGCGTGCGGCTGCTGGCTTCGAGACTGGCACATGAGTCTGTTAAGGATGACATGGACCGCCTGGCCACCCTGTTGAACAACTACTGCCCCAGTGGCGTCGGCACCGAGGGCGTGGTCAGCGTGACCGTGCATGAGTTGGACGCTGTGCTGCGCGATGGGGCTCAGTGGGCGCTGAAACACGGCTACGCCACCGAGAACGACCTGCGCCGCACCGAAGAAGGCGGCCGCCTGGAAGGCGCCAAACCAGAAAAAGTGAGCCAGCGCGCCAAACAACGCGGACGCGAACAGATCGGTTCGCTGGGTGCGGGCAACCACTTCATTGAAGTGGACGTGATTGACGAAATCTTCGACGAAGAAGCGGCCAGCGCCATGGGGCTGGTACGCGGCAACCTGGCGGTGCAGATCCATTGCGGGTCACGCGGGCTGGGACACCAGGTATGCACGGATTATGTACAAGATTTCCAGGGCGCGGTGCGGCGTTACGGCATCGAACTGCCTGACCGCGAACTGGTGTGCGCCCCGCTCGACAGCCCTGAAGGACAAGCTTACCTGGGCGCCATGCGCGCCGCGGCCAATTTCGCGTTTGCCAACCGGCAATTGCTGGCCTTTTCGGCGCGGCGGGCCTTCGAAGAGGCTTTTGCGGGCAAAGTAAAACGCGGCTGGGAACTGACCCCGGTCTACGATATCACCCACAACATGGGCAAGATAGAAACGCACGAGATCGACGGACGCCTGGTGAAAGTGTGCGTACACCGCAAAGGAGCTACGCGCGCTTTTGGCCCCGGCACACCCGAACTGCCCGAGGAATACCGCGCCATTGGTCAGCCGGTCATCATCCCGGGCAGCATGGGCACAGCCTCGTGGGTATTGGCCGGCACCGCCGAGAGCATGAAACGCTCGTTCGGGTCGTCGTGCCATGGCGCTGGGCGGGTGATGAGCCGCGCCAAAGCCAAAAGAGAGGTACGCGGCGAGGACCTGCGCAACGAACTGCAACGGCGCGGCATCCAGATCCGCACGGGCAGCCTGGCCGGGTTGGCCGAAGAAGCCCCGCAAGCCTACAAAGACGTGGATGATGTGGTGGAAACGGTCAGCGCGGCGGGAATCGCCCGCAAGGTGGCCCGCCTGCGCCCGGTGGCGGTCATCAAGGGGTAGGCTGCCAATCCATTGAAGCGGAACCCGGCTGCGGGTGGAACGGGTCGGGGAACTTTTGGGAGACTGGCAGCGTTTGGGTTGTAGATACCAAAAGGAGACCGAGATGCTCAAATTTATCTATCCCCTGCTCATCCTTGTTCTATTGGCTGCGTGCGCCCCGCAGGCAGCCAGCCCCACCACCCCCGCGCCAGACTCGCCTGTTAGCAGCGATATGACCCCCGGAGGAGAAATGCCTGAAGCCCCCTACCTGCCCCAACCTGGCGACACTGACCTGGAGCGCGGCAACGCCTTCATCGACAGCGCTGAAATCCTGGTGCTAGAAAGTTTTCCGCCGCAGTTCCTGCTCAACCTGGGCGGGTCGCTGCCGACGCCCTGTCACCAACTGCGCGTATCCGCCAGCCCGCCCGATTCCGAAAATGTGATTGCTGTGACCGTGTACACCGTGGTCGACCCGAACACAATTTGCATACAGGTTCTGCAGGATTTCATCCAGGGCGTCAACCTGGGTGGTTTCCCGGCCGGGACATACACGGTACAAATCAACGGCGGCGAACAGAGCCTGTCGTTTGAAGCGCCATGAAGCATTGGCTGCCTGCAATTGTGATCCTGATCATGATGGCGGCGTGCCAGCCCCAACCCGCCCCCACGCCGGGGGCGGGTACGCCCACCCCCACGCCAGAACCCATCCGAATCGACTCAGCAGACAACCCCTACGCGCCCTCCCTGGATGATGCCGCCCTGAGCAAAGGTCCGGTGTCTTTCAACAGCGTGGGGCTGCTTGTAATGGCCGCCTACCCCGACCAGATTGCCCTCAGCCTGGACGGCAGCCTGCCTACCCCGTGCCATCAGTTGCGCATCAGGATGCAGCCATTCACCCCGGGCAGCGGACGCGTGGACGTGGAGGCTTATTCCGTGGTGGACCGGGATCAAATCTGCGAGCAGGTACTCAAACTGTTCAATGAAAATGTGCCCATCGGGCGCTTTCCGCCAGGTTTGTACGAACTGTACCTGAACGGCGCGCTGGTGGGCACTTTTAACGGAAGCAACTGACACGTTATGTGCCGGTAATCCTCGCAAAACGGGCATTGGCCAGGCGGGCCAGCGCCTCTACGGGCAGTCGAATGTTCAGCCCGCGCTGCCCGCCGGAAATATGAATGTTCCCATGCGCGCGGGCGGATTCGTCGATGACGACCTGGAACCCTTTATTGATGAGCGCCAGCGGAGAGATTCCGCCCGCCTGCAGTCCGGTCAGCGCCTCGGCCTCGCGCTCGGTGGACAGGTGCATTTTCTTCTCACCCAGCGCCGCCGCCAACAGTTTGAGATCCACCTCGCCAGAGCCGGGCACCACCGCCAGGATCGGTTTGGCGCCTGGTTTAGGGCGCAGTACCACAATCGTCTTGAAGATCACATCAAGGCTGACGCCCAGAATACGCGCCGTCTCTTCTGCGCCCAGCTTTTCAGGAGGGGTCTCAAAGGCCGTGTAAGGCACTTTTTTTGCATCCAACATGCGGGTGATATTGTTGACAGGGGTCATGGTTTCAACCTGGCAGTCTGCAACAGATTTGCACAGCAGTTTTTACATGGAATGTGTGCCCGTGCGTATAATAGTGCAATTCGATAGATTCGGTCAAGAAAGAAACGCCCCCTGCAAACGCCATACCCTGACGCCAGGGATGCAATTGCAAGGTAAGAGTCCTGCCAAAATTGCATAAACCACCCATAGTACAATTACGTCCATGAAACCGATGACGACCACCCCCAGCGGGTTGCAGCAGCTTGTCGAAAGCCTGCCACCCGAATACACAGTCATCGACCGGGAGCGACTCCAAAAGTCTTACATGGTTGCCGAAAAAGCCCATGAAGGCCAAACGCGCGCTTCTGGCGAGCCTTACATCACGCACTGTGTGGCCGTGGCAGCCATCCTGGCAGAGTTACGCGCCCCCGGTGAGATTGTGGCTGCCGCCCTGCTGCACGACACCGTCGAAGACACCCCCCTCACCCTCGAAGACATCCGACTCGAATTTGGCGAAAGCATCGCCCGCCTGGTCGATGGCGTGACCAAAATGACCCAACTGCCCCGCGTTTCACGCGGCGGTGAAAATTCGACCATGAACCACGCCAGGGAAGAAGTGCTGACCCTCGAACAGGCAGACCGCCGCAAACGTGAGATGAGCAATGAAAACCTGCGCAAAACCCTCCTGTCCGTGGGCGACGACCCGCGCGTGGTGCTCATCAAGCTGGCAGACCGCCTGCACAACATGCGCACCCTTGGCTTTACCTCGCCCGAAAAGCAGCGCCGCATCGCCCGCGAAACCATGGATATCTTTGCCCCCCTGGCCAACCGCCTGGGGCTGTGGCAAATGAAGTGGGAACTGGAAGACCTGGCCTTCCGCTACCTGGAACCGGAAAAATTCAAAGAGATCGCCAAAAACCTGGCCGAACGACGTGAGATTCGGGAAAACCAGATCGAAGAGATCAAAAAGAATCTGCGCGCCTTGCTCGAGAAAAACGGCATCAAAGCCGAGGTAAGCGGACGCCCCAAACACATCTACTCCATCTACAAAAAGATGCAGGGAAAAGGGAAAACTTTCGAAAACGTGCGCGACCTGCGCGCCGTACGCCTGATCGTGCCAGACGTCCCGGCTTGCTATGCCACCATGGGCGTCATTCACACCACTTGGCGGCCCATTCCCGGCGAATTCGACGACTACATCGCCAACCCCAAAGAAAACTTCTACCGTTCCCTGCACACCGCCGTCATTTACAGCGATGGGCGCCCGCTGGAAGTGCAGATTCGCACCCTGGACATGCACCAGGAAGCCGAATACGGCATTGCCTCCCACTGGCGTTACAAGGAAGGCGTTTCACGCGACCACACCTACGAACAGCGCATCAACTCCCTGCGGCGCATGATGGACTGGCGGCAAGAAGAAGTGCTCGATGCGCAAGAATTTGTGGAAGGCATGAAAACGGACGTCTTCCAGGACCGCGTGTACGTATTCACCCCGCGTGGCGACATCATCGACCTGCCTGCCCGCGCCACCCCCATCGACTTCGCTTACCACGTTCACACCGACATCGGACACCGCTGCCGCGGCGCCAAGATCAACAGTAAACTGGTTTCGCTCGACCACCCGCTCAAAACCGGCGACCAGGTCGAAATCCTCACCTCCAAACAGGGCGGGCCCAGCCGCGACTGGCTGAACCCCAACCTGGGATTGGTGCGCACCCAGCGCGCGCGCGCCAAGATCCGCGCCTGGTTCAAAAAACAAGACCGCCAGCAAAACCTCGACCAGGGTCGCCAACTGCTCGAACGCGAACTCGACCGCCTGGGAATCAACAACATCAGTTTCGATGAACTGGCCCGCGACATGGATGTGCGCTCGGTCGATGACATGTTCGTCGGCATCGGCTGCGGCGACATCTCACTCAGCAAAGTCATCAACCTGCTCTCCAGTAAACTCGTCAGCGCAGAAGTTGGGCAAGAGACCATCCCCATCACCGCCCCGCGCAGCGAAACCAGCTCGTCAGACGCAGTCTCTGTGGTTGGGCTAAAAGGGTTGCTTACCACCATGGCCAAATGCTGCAACCCAACCGCCGGGGACGAAATCGTCGGCTACATCACCCGCGGGCGCGGCGCAACCGTCCACCGCCAGGACTGTCCCAACATCCTGCGCATGAAACTCAACGACCGCGAACGCCTCGTGCGCGTCTCATGGGGTGAGCGCATCCGCACCTACCCGGTGCCCATTCGCGTTTTGGCCTACGACCGCTCCGGGCTCATGGGCGACATCTCCAACCTGCTCAACAGCGAAGGCATCAACATCGTCGATGTCGTTGTTCACATGGACCGTGACAAAATCCACGCCGACGTTGCCCACATCCGCCTCATTGTCGAAGTGCGCGACCTCGAACAACTGGCCCGCCTGCTCACACGCGTCGAAAACCTCCCCAATGTCATGGAAGCAGTGCGCATTCGCGGCGGGTAAACAAAAAAAGACAACAACAGGGACGCAGCTGGCGCGTCCCTGCGCTTTTTGGGTGGTATAATGTCGCGGCCCGTACCAGGGAAGGCGAACTATCATGTTAAGCGTACAACAAGCCCGCGAAAAAATCATTGCCGCAATGCGGCCTGTGCCTGCCGAAACAGTATCCCTCAGCGCAGCCGGGGGGCGCGTACTGGCCGCAGACATCCATGCAGATGCCGACCTGCCCCCCTTCGACAATGCCAGCGTGGATGGCTTTGCGGTGTGCACCCCGGGACTGGCCGCCGCGCCCGCCTCCCCCATCACCCTGCGCGTGGTCGCCGATATCGCCGCGGGAGACCACCCGCAAACGCCCCTCACTCCCGGCCAGGCCGCGCGCATCATGACCGGCGCCGCCCTGCCGCCTGGCGCAGATGCCGTGGTGATGGTCGAGGATACCGATTTCCACAACCGCACCCCCGGCGCCCCGGCGCCCCAACACGTAACCCTCACCCAAACCCCCAGTCCTGGCGAGAACATCCGCCCGCGTGGCAGCGACCTGGTAACCGGGCAGCGCGTTTTGCCCGCCGGACGCCGCCTGGCCCCGCAAGACCTGGGGCTGCTGGCCATGCTGGGCGCGGCACAAGTGATGGTACGCCGGGAACCACGCCTGGCCTTGCTCTCCAGCGGTGATGAACTGCTGCCGCCGGAAGCCCCGCTCGTACCCGGTAAAATC
The DNA here is from genome assembly GCA_034433165.1 of Anaerolineales bacterium. Taxonomy (GTDB): domain Bacteria; phylum Chloroflexota; class Anaerolineae; order Anaerolineales; family Villigracilaceae; genus DAOUAP01. The sequence continues at coordinate 28,364 of DAOUAP010000006.1, forward strand.
CGCGATGCCAACAGCACCAGCCTGGCCGCCCTGGCCGCATGCGGCGGCGCGCAGGTCTTTTCACTGGGGATCGCCGCAGACAACGCCCAGGATGTGCGCTCCCGGCTCGACCAGGCCGTCGCGCTGGGCGTGGACTTGATCGTCTCCTCGGCCGGGGTCAGCGTGGGCGCATTCGACTTCGTCAAAAGCGTGGTCGAGTCCAGCGGCCAAATCGACTTCTGGAAGGTGAACATGCGCCCGGGCAAACCGCTGGCGGTTGGCAGCTATCGCGGAATCCCCTTCATTGGGCTGCCTGGCAACCCGGTTTCGGCATTCATTGGCTTCATGGTCTTTGTCCAGCCTGCGCTCGATCGCCTGACCGGGCTGGGCGAGCGTATGCGCAACGTACGCCATGTGCTGACAGCACAAGCCATCGAATCAGACGGACGCGAATCATACCTGCGCGCCATCGTCACACTGGAAGATGACATCTGGGTGGCCCGACTTACCGGGCACCAGGGCTCTGGCAACCTGCTCTCGCTTGTTCAGGCAAATGCTTTACTGATTGTGCCCTCTGGGGTAAAATCCGTGCCGCCCAAGACGGTAGTGGATGCCTGGATGATTACCTAAAAATTCTCTACCGGACAAAATGACCGAACGATAATTTTTCGCTTTTACTTGTCATTTCGAGCCGCGTAGCGGGGAGAAATCTTGCGCACATGTGGGAAGATTTCTTGCTGTCGCTCGAAATGACAAACTATCACGAAATTTGTCCGGTAGAGAACCTAAAAAAAGAAAAGAGGAACCATGGATAAGAAACTATACTGGGGTTCGGTCGCGCTCGCGGCCATTGGGCTGGCCGTTTCGGTGTACATGACCATTTACAAGCTGCTGGATAACGATGCCCTATGCCTTGGCTCTGGCGACTGCTCAACAGTCAACGCCAGCCCCTATTCTGAAATCTACGGCATCCCCGTTGCCGCGGTGGGTGTGCTGGGGTACCTGGTCATCCTCGTCCTGCTCCTGCTCGAAACACGCGGCAACAAACTGCTTGCCGCCAACGGCCCGTTGGCCGTTTTTGGGTTGAGCGTTGGCGGGTTCGCGTTCACCGTGTACCTGGTTTACCTGGAGATTTACATCATCAAAGCGCTGTGCCCGTTCTGCGTTGCCTCCCAGCTGACCATGACCATCCTGTTCGTCCTGTCGCTTATTCGCGTCATGCGCCAGTCATCCAACTAACCTGCCCTACCAGGAGGAAATCTGCATGCCCCGAATTCGATGCCATTACGCCGATTGCGTTTTCAATGACGATGGTTATTGCTCTGCGGCCGCCGTAGAATTAGACCCAGACACCGGCTGCGCCACCTATACCCCCAACGAAGATGCCGAAGGCAAAGCCGAGGATTGGGACGAAGAAGAACTGGAGGAATGGGAGGAGGACGATGCCGATGAAGAAGACGCCGACCTGTGGTTGGATGAAGAAGACGAATACTAAAAAATGCGGGCGCTGATGCGCCCGCATTTTTTAGCACACATCACCCGGCAGGCAGGTCTGCCAGCGCGTAAAGCAGCACCCCTGCCGCCACCGCCAGGTTGAGCGAGGTAGCCCGCCCGCGCATCGGCAGGCGCACCAGCGCATCACAGGCGGCGATCTGCCCGGGGCTGAGGCCTTTCTGCTCGCTGCCCAGCACAAGCACACTGGGGGCATCCGTTTTTGGCAGAGCGCGATAATCTACACTGCCACGGGTGGAGGTGCCCACCAGCCGCATCCCACGGGTGCGCGCCCAGGCGGCAAAATCATCGAATCCGCACTGTACCACTGGCTTCCAAAACAGGGTGCCCATGCTGGCCCGCACCGCGGAGGGGTGGTATGGATCCACACCGCCGTCGAGCAGGAAAAGTGCATCTGCGCCGACTGCGTCGAGGGTGCGCAGGATGGTACCCACATTGCCCGGGTCTTGCGGGCTGACGCAAGCCGCCGAAAAACGGAGCGCAGCCCCAGACAAGCCATCCAGGGATGCATGTCTTTGCCTCACTACAGCCGCCACACCCTGGGGGTTCTCTTTTTCCGCAATCGACTCAAATGCTTCAGCCGTCACCGGTTGGCAGCGCACACCCTCCCCCGACAGGCGCGCAACCAACTGCCGCCCAAAATCGCTGGCGAGCCGCTCCGGAGCGTATAGCAGGGTTTCGATCTCCCAGCCGGCCTCGGCGGCTTCGCCCACGTGCAGGACTCCTTCCACCAGGAACAGACCTGACCGGATGCGCTCTCGGCGCTCGCGCAGGCTGCGGGCCAGTTTGAGGATGGGGTTGGCGCGGCTGGAGATGAGTGGCAGGATATCCATGGTGAGCATTTTACAACAAAAGCAGGAGCGGCGCCTGAACCGCTCCCGCCATATATGGCATGCCCCAAATTATGGGGCCACCACTACCAGTTTGCCGATCATACCGGCTTCAATGTGCCCGGCAATGGCGCACACTACCTGGTATTCTCCCGGTTCGCTCGGCGCAGTGAAGGTTAGCGTGTCTGTTTGTCCGGCCTCGACTTCATGCTCCCAATAAACATTGTCCGCGTCATTGTCATCAAAAGGCATCGAAATCTCGGTGCCGAACTTCATGATGACAAACTCGTGCAAAATTGCCCCGCTGTTCTTCAATTCGATGGTGATTTCCTGCCCGGCCGGGACGGTATAGGTGTCGGGGTTGAACATGAACTCGACCATATCCACCTTCAGGCTGGTTGAAGATGCACCGCCCCCGCTGCCGCCACAGGCGGCCAGCATGACCGCTACAACGATCATGGCGAAAACGACTGTCAATCGCTTTTTCATAACCTGCTCCTCCGTATTGGTTGATTCCCCTCATCTTACTCCGGTTTTGTTTTCTTTTCAATTCCCAATCTGCCTGCAATTACAGAGTACTGCGTAAATATCCAAAGTGGAAATGCTGTTTTCACCTTGCTTTTCGCATAAAAAGGTTTAGATATTTTCACTACCGTGCATCCCGAATTTTCGCTGTACTGGTCCTCAAAAACCTGCACCACGACGGCGACAAAGGCACACAACGGAATAATTGCCTTAGTTTTTACGTCGTGGACCTTCGTACCCGTTGTGGTGAAAGGGTTTTGTACGGCAGAGAATAGATATTTATGCAAGAAGCAGTAGGGCATTCTGCGCAATTCTTGCGCAGGTGCGTCGCATCAGATGGGTTGGAAATGCCTGTTTTGGCGGGAAAAAATCTGGCTTGACTGTCACTCAATAAAATGGCGCGACGCATTATGATATCAAGAAAGCCGTGCCCCGCAATTACGGTCAGATGCTGTAAACTAGCGTAAATCTCAGACCACGCAAAGGAAGACTATGGAAACTCGCTTGGCACTTACCCTCATGCGTCATGCCCGCTCGCGCGCCGATGATGAAGGTGTGCACGAAGGCCGCTACGACTCGCCCCTGACCGAATTGGGGCGCGCCTGGGTGCGCCTGCGTGGCGGGCACTTCCTGGCCTGAACTACAAACTCGATGACATCATTTGCAGCACACTCATCCGCGCGCGCGAAACCGCCGGTATTATTGGCGAAATACTTGGCGTACCTGTTGAACCCGACGAAGGCTGGATGGAGTTCGACAACCGCCCACTGGCAGGGTTGACCTTTGAAGAAGCTAACAGGCTGTACCCGCGCCCGGAATCGCGCAACCCGTTCGAGGCGCTGCATGGCATCGGCGAGAGCGAGGTGGAGTTCCAGGCGCGCATTGCGCTGGCGCTTCAGCGTGTCATCCGACGCGGAAGCGGCAGTTACCTCATCGTTTCGCACGGCGGGGCGCTAAACGTTGCCCTGCGCGTAGCGTTCAGCATCCCCATGCCGGTCAACGCCTCGGGGCACTGGTTCGCTTTTGGCGATACCGGCTACACCCGGCTGGATTATTTCTCCCGCTCGCACACCTGGGTTATGCGCGAACTGGTGCAAGGTATCGATCTGGCTGAGGCCGGGCAGCCCGCATAACCGCCCAAACCACTTTATTCGGAGTTGATATGAGAATTGCAGACCCCATTCTTGTTACCGGCGCGGCCGGGTTCATTGGGCGTGCGCTGGTGACGCGGCTGGCCCGGGAGGGCTACCAGGTAAAGGCGTTCGATTTAGCGGCGACCCCGCCCGCCGGGTGGGATGAGTCTGTGCGCTATGTGGCCGGTGATGTTTGCGACCCGTCCAGGGTTCAGGAAGCGGCCCGGGGCGCCCAAACCATCTTCCATCTCGCCGCCATTACGCTCGATTCGGGCACGCTGGACCAGCACATGGCGGTGACGGTGGAGGGCACGCGCCACGTAATGCAGGCGGCTGCGCAGACCGGCGCAAAGGTGGTGCTGACCTCTTCGGTGGTGTGCTACGGCGAGAAGCTGCAGCAGCACATCGACCTGGATGAAGCCCTGCCGTGGGGCAAACCGACCGGTTTTTATAGCACCTGCAAGCAAAAACAGGAGCTTTTGGCGCGCGAGATGTCTGCGCAGCACGGCGTCCCGCTGGTGGTGGTGCGCCCCGGCAATGTGTATGGTCCGGGCAGCCCGCAATGGGTGACGGCCGCCCTGGTGGAACTGCGGCGCGGCACCCCGGCGCTGATCGGCGGCGGGAATTCGGATGCGAACCTGGTCTTTGTGGACAACCTGGTGGAGGCACTGGTGCTGGCCGCGGCCAACCCGGCAGCCGTGGAGCGCGCCTACAATATTGCGGATGGTTTTGGCGTGACGTGGAAACAATACTTTGGCGACCTGGCGCAACTGGGCAGCGCGCCGCGGCCGCGGGCCATCCCGTTTGGGCTGGCGTGCGCGCTGGCGGGCATCATCGAGCCGGTCTGGCGCGGGCTGGGGCTGCGCAGCCGACCGCCCATCACTTACGAAGCGGTCAACCTGGTGGGCGCGAAAGCCCGGCACAGCGCCAAACGCGCTCAGGAGGAACTTGGGTACAAGCCGATTGTCAGCTATGCGCAGTCGCTTGAAAGGCTTGCAAAAAGCCTGGGAAGTAAGGGTAAAATTACTCCGTGAACAACACCCTGACCGAGAAATTTCAGACCGAGCGTTACTACACCTATGCCCTGTGGCTGGGTTTTTTTACTGTTTTCTACAACCTGCTGGAAGGGCTGGTCTCGGTCTACTTCGGCATCAGCGATGAGACCCTGGCCCTGTTCGGCTTCGGCGTGGACAGCTTCATTGAGGTGCTGTCCGGCATCGGCATCGTGGCCATGATCCTGCGCATCCGCCAGAACCCGGATACGCCCCGCTCTGAATTCGAAAAGACCGCCCTGCGCATCACCGGCACGAGTTTTTACGTGCTGGCGGCCGGGCTGGCTGTCACGGCGGCGCTTAACCTGTTCACCGGGCACAAACCGGAGACCACCCTGCCGGGGCTGATCATTTCGATCATTTCCATTGCGACCATGTGGGCGCTGTTGAGCGCCAAGCGCCGGGTGGGGCGCGCGCTCAACTCCGCGCCCATCCTGGCAGATGCCAACTGCACGCTGGTGTGCATTTATATGTCGCTGGTGCTGCTGGCCGCCAGCCTCATTTATCAGCTGACCGGGTTCGGATTCGTGGACAGCCTGGGCGCGCTCGGGCTCATCTATTTTTCCTACAACGAAGGCAAAGAGTCCTTTGAAAAAGCCGCGGGGATGGAATTCGGCTGCGAGGATGAATGTCATACCGGGTGAATTTCCCAAACTGCGATAGAATCACTCCCATGAAATGGATCAAGTTTGCCGCGCTGGCCGCGGCTACCCTTTTTGCGCTGGCCGCTTTCCGCGCAGCCGCCGCCGACCCGGGCACAGTGACACTCATCTACGGCACATACCTGGCGCGCATCCCGCTGGCTGCTGAAGCCACTCCCGCCAACCTGTTTGCCCAGGCCGGGGTCACCCTGCAACCCGCCAACCAGGTGCTCATCAACGGCATCCCTTCGTCCGCCGACCAGCCGGTAAACGGCGGTGATGTAGTGCAGCTACGCCAATCCATCACCGTGACGGTCGATTCTGGCGGCGTCCAACAATCCCTTACCACAACGGCCACCACGGTCGCTGGCGCACTGGGTGCGGCCGGCATTCCGCTCTATGCCAGCGACTTCATCGACCCCGCGCCAGCCACCGCGCTAACCGATGGCATGACCATAACCCACCGTCCGGCCCGCGGGATCACCGTCAACGTGGATGGGCGTGAGGTGAGCATCCGTTCTTCAGCTTCAACGGTGGGTAAAGCCCTGTCCGAAGGTGGGTTGGCGCTCACCGGGTTGGATTACAGCATCCCGGCTGAAAACGAGCCAGTACCCGTCGATGGACAGATCCGGATTGTCCGGGTGAGCGAAGCGCTCATCCTTTTGCAGAAGTCACTGCCATTCACATCCGAATTCCAGGCCACCGCCGATCTCGAAATCGACCAGCAAGATTTGCTGCAAGCCGGTGAGCAAGGGCTGGCCATCAGTCGTGTGCGGCTGCGCTACGAAGATGGGCAGGAGGTTTCCCGTCAGGCTGAAGCCGAGGTGATTGTGCGCCCGGCGCGTAACCGCATTGTGGGTTACGGCACCAAAATCGTCATTCGCACAGTCACAGTCGACGGGGTCCAACTTGAGTACTGGCGGGTTAAACAAATGTACGCCACATCCTACTCGCCATGCCGCTCAGCCGCCGACCGGTGTTTCAATTTCACCGCCAGCGGCAAGCCTGTTGTGCGGGGCGTGGTGGCCATGCGCCGGCCCTTTTACCGGTCGATGCGCGGGCAACCGCTTTACATTCCTGGCTATGGCTACGCCACCATCGAAGATATTGGCGCCGGCATCCCAGATGGCCGGTTGTGGATTGACCTGGGCTACAGCGATGCCGATTACACAGCCACATACGATGGCTGGGTGACGGTTTACTTCCTGACACCTGTGCCCAACGCAATTGTGTGGGTGCTGGAATGAAGTGTGCGATTGCATGACCGCACCACCTCTCGCCTCCCTCAATGCGGCTGCCCTCCTCAAGCAATATGGACTGCGCGCAGACAAAAGCCTTGGACAGAACTTCCTTCAAGACCCACAAGCTCTGGCGCGGGTCGCTGCGGCAGCTGAAATTACAGATCGGGATGAAGTGCTGGAAATCGGTCCGGGGCTGGGCAGCCTCACACGTTACCTGGCCGCCAGCGCCCATCGTGTAATTGCCGTGGAATTGGATGCGCGCCTGCTCCCGGCCCTGAGAGCTGTATTGGCGCCTTTTGATAACGTTCGAATTATTACAGGGGATATTCTCCAAACGCCGCCTGAAACGCTGGCATTGCCCGATGGCTACCTGGTGGTGGCCAACATCCCCTATTACATCACCTCAGCCGTAATCCGCCGCCTGCTTGCCTTGCCGAACCGTCCACGCCGTATGGTCTTGACCATGCAAAAAGAGGTGGCGCAACGAATTTGCAGCCTGCCCGGCGACCACAGCCTGTTGGCGCTGAGTGTGCAAGTGTATGGAACGCCACGCATTGTAACCCAGATCCCGGCGGGGGCGTTTTACCCGGTCCCCAATGTGGATTCGGCGGCCCTGCGCGTGGATCTGCATGAGCAGCCGCTCTTTGATGATCAGGACACTGAAAATTTTTTCCGCCTGGCAAAAGCAGGTTTCAGTCAAAAAAGAAAGACCCTGCGCAATGCAATGGCAGCCGGTTTGGGTGTGGATGCAACCCGTGTCGAATCATTACTGCGCGCAGCAGGCATAGACCCGCAACGGCGTGCAGAAACGATAACACTTGCAGAGTGGCAAACCCTGACACACCTGCAAAAAGCACAACAGCAGGGCCAGAGCCCTGCTGTTACGTAAAATCCATATCCGCCGGTGCCATTTTATTTGTGCTTCAAATCCGCATACATACCGCGCAACTGCCAGACCCGCATGGCTGCCTCAAGTTGGATCCTGAAAGACATTTTAGAGCGTCCATACTGGCGTTCCGCAAAATAAATGGGCACCTGCCCAAAGCGATAACCCAGCCTGTGGGCGATATAGGCCATCTCGACCAGAAAGATATAGCCATTAGAGCGAATGCACTCCAGGGGCATGGCAGTGATCACCTCGCGCTTCCACATGCGAAAACCACTGGTCATGTCATTAAGTGACATGCCTAAAATGGTACGCGCATAGAAGTTGCCGAACCCCGAAAGGAACTTGCGCCACAGCGGCCACTGCCGGTCCAGGCTGCCGCCCTCAATGTAGCGCGATCCAACCACCACATCACACCCTGACAGTTTTTTCACCATTGCTTGTAGTACCTGCGGATCATGTGACAAGTCAGCATCCATTTGGACAATCAAATCCGCGCCATGCGCGATGGCTTGCTGGAAGCCAGTCAGGTAGGCTGCCCCAAAGCCCATACGACCCGGGCGGTGCAAGACAAAAAAACGCTCGGGGTGTTGGCTGGCCAGCGAATCGGCAATTTGCCCGGTGCCATCCGGGCTGTTATCATCGACGACCAGTACGCGCAGTTCGAGGGGTAATGCAAACAAAGCGGAGACCAGCCTGGGCAGGTTCTCCGCTTCGTTAAAAGTCGGAATAACAACTGTGATATTTTGAGTCATGGCATTTTGCGTCTTATCAACTCATTTTTCAACTGCTCAACATCCCCGCTGAATGCCTCAGAAGCCGCCAGGTGCGCAATCTTGACCGATAAACGGTCGCGGCGCATTGCGGTTTGATCGCGATCTTTGAGCGGATAGAAGTAATCGAGTGATTGCTCGATGCGCGACCGCACCCGATCCATAACACCTGCAAGGTGGTCCTGCCGGACGATCAGGATAAAATCGTTGGCGGCCAGGTGACCTAAAAAGCCAGCAGCGCCCCCATCTTGCATGGCATTGAGCATCATCAGGCTGAGAGCGCGTAAAACATCGTCTGATGCCACAAAACCATAGGCATCGCGAAACGCGTCCAGGTTGCGCAGCGACACCATCAAAATCGCCCAGCCACCCTTGCCAATCAACTCGCCCAACTTTTCATCCACCAGCGTGCCTTCGGGCAAACCAGTTACCGGGTTGGTGAGTGTGTCCTGGCTGGCCCGTTTAAGCGCATTGCGCACCCGCAGCCGCAGTTCCTGGACATCGAACGGCTTGGTGATGTAATCATCAGCGCCAAGCTCCAACCCTTGTAAACGGTCTGAGCGTTCGCGTTTTTCAGTAAGGAAGATGATGGGAATTTCCCGGGTCTTGCGGGTGGTGCGCAGGCGCCGCGCAACTTCAAAACCATCGATGTCGGGCAGGCGAATATCAAGAATGACCAGGTTGGGCATGATGGTTTGGGCGGTTTTTACGCCATCTTCCCCCCAGTTTGCGGTAAACACATCATAACCCTGAACGCGAAAATATGCGCTGAGCATATCGACAACGTCCAGGTCATCTTCGATGATCAGGATCTTGGTCTTGGGCTCGGCCACTAAAACCTCAACTAACCTATGGGCTCTTTTTGGACGATAAATTCACAGACCGAGTCACCAACCGCAACGCATTTCGACTCATTGACGCGAAATTCGTTGCCACCGGAAACCCATTTCAAACCCTCTTGCAGCAAGCCGGCAGCAATAAAGCAGACTGGCTTGTCGGCGCCGGTGCGGCCCCAGCACACCGGACACTTGTGAATGGTGTAAACAAACTCGTTCTCGTGCTCTTCAACCGTACTATGCTGATCGGAAACCTGGCTGAAGATCTTTGCCATGGCTGGCAGCCCAATGCGCAGTTTTGCCTGCAGGGGCAGCACCTTGAACGCCAGGTCGCCAACACCCGCAAGCGCGCCAAAGTTTTTCAGGGCATCAGAAAACGTGGCTCGCCCAGCGCGCAGCGCCAAGCCACGGCCACCCCGTGGTCCATACATCTCTTCGAGAGCGGTGCCAATGGCCGACAGCTCGAAAAAATCGAAACCTTTTTCGAGGTTGTCAGGCGGGTAATTGTCGATGTAATGGCTCATATTCCCCAGGTTGAGAATCGCATTGAGTCCATTTTTCCCCATCACCTCTTCAAGCGCTTTGATGGTGATATAGCCGAATTTATTGGGATAGTAGAGACCGCTTTTCTGAGTAGGTGTCATGGCAAGCCGCCTTAGATGAGCTTTTCGAGGTCTTCGGTAGCGCGGCGCATATCGAGGAAAATAAGGCCGAGCTTTGCTTGTTCGCGGGCAAGCGCAGTCAAAACTGCTTCATCCCCAACAGACATAAGGACAACATACCCCTTTTCGCCCTTAATATAAACCTGCTCAAGTGAGCCACGCCCCAACTCGGTGGCGATGCGCTCACCAAGTGAGAGCATCGCAGCCGACATTGCCGAAACACGGTCTTCTTCGACACCTTGAGGCAGGGCCGAGGCAATGCTCAAACCGTCAACGCTGACAATTGCAGAAGCCTCAATATCTGGCGATGAGGCTTGCAACTCACGCAAACGGTCAACCATTTGTTGAGTGCGATTTCTGGACAAAACAGCCCTCCTAAAGATGCTATAAAATATGCCGGCTTATGAATAAACAGCAGGTATGTTTGTTACTTTAGCATAGGGCATAGATTGTGTCAAGTTCCGCACAAAGGTGCAATGGGCTGGAACAGTCCTTTTTGCAAATTTGTTATAATGCCTGGCATACCAACAAACTTAGAGGTAATAACTTATGCTATCCACCCTCCTATTTTGGGCCGCCGCCCTTGCAGTAGGTGCGCAACCGGCTCCATTACCAGAGCACCCCGATGGCGCGGCTGTCTGCCCTCCGGCGATATATGCCACCCCGCCAGAAAACTGCCTTCCGCTGGGCGCTGCGGGAACTTATTCGCGCCTCGCTGCAGAAGGATTGGACCTGACCCAGGACCCCCTTCCTGCCTTCCGACCAGATTCAGCCCTCAATAACATCCCTTATCTTTACTTCAAAGTAGATGTCAGCGGGGTGGCTGTTTACCCATCCCTCGAAGCCGCCATCGCAAAGCAGGGGCCAAGCCGGTTTATTGCGCCTGGTTTTTTGTACATCTCCTACTTGCAACGCGCCGAGTCCGAGCAAGGGGTGTTTTATATGCTCCCCTCCAGCGAATGGATCGAAGGCGCAGGGTCGCGAATTTCGCCGCCAGCTTTCCAGGGATTGCAGTTTGCGCGTACGCCGCGGCATGGGTTTGGATGGATTCTTTCTGAAACCAGCACATTCCAACGCCCCAACCATAACTTTGATAACCCACGCGTTCGCACTATGTACCGCCTAACCCAGGTTGGCATTTTTAGCGAAGTTGTAGAGAATAACACCAAATGGTACCTGGTTGGACCAGACGAGTGGGTCGAAGCCCGCTTTGTAGCGGTCGTTTCCCCCAATCCCACCCCGCCAGAAGGTGTCACAAATAATCGATGGATCGAGGTTAATCTCGATCAGCAAACCCTGTCCGTATATGAAGACGGGCAACTGAAGTTTGCTACAATCATCTCTTCAGGCGTAGAAAGGTTTTGGACCCAGCCGGGATTGTTTCAGATTTACCAGAAAAAAGAAAGTGAAACGATGAGCGGTGCTTTTGAAGCCGACCGGTCTGACTTTTACTACCTGCAAAATGTACCTTGGACAATGTACTACGACCAGGCCCGGGCGCTACACGGCGCGTACTGGCAGACGCTGCTGGGCTACCAGCGCTCGCATGGCTGCGTCAACCTGTCAATTGGCGATTCGCGCTGGGTGTATGACTGGGCCAAGGAGGGCGACTGGGTGTGGGTACACGACCCCAGCGGGCGCACACCCACCGACCCCGCACTTTACGGTTCGGGCGGGTTTTGACCTTGACGCATTGATGCGCACGTGATAAACTACTGCCCGCTCAAGAAATAGAGTAATGGTCCCGTGGTGTAGCGGTTTAACATGCGGCCCTGTCAAGGCCGAGATCGCGGGTTCGAATCCCGTCGGGGCCGCTGATACAACAGCGGTCTATCTTGGACCCCCCAATATATGGCAATAACGCTTTAGAAGGCTGTCCAGCCACAATTGTGTTATCCCGTACGAAGAACGCTTCTGCTGCTAACAGAAGTGTTTTTTTATCTGTTGGTTTAAGGTTCCGCCACACCCTCAGATTTGATCGCATGGCTTTTATATATGCAATATTAGCACGTATTTTCTGTTCGCGCATGGAGACGCACCGGTATCCGGCGGTGCGCATGGCATCCAGGGCAGACATGACCACCTGGCGCAGTTCCTGGACTGCCTGCTCGCTCTCGTAACCTTTGAGCATGCGACTCTTGACCAGTTCGATGCTCGGCTCGATGGCCGTTTCGACCAGCTTGTCGCCGACCATTTCCCCCACTTTTGATAGCCCTGCACCCAGGGCGCTAGCGATCAATGTGAATGTGATTGGATTCATACACACCTCTCAAAACTTTCCAAACGCGACCCGCCTTCGGCGGGGTGGCGACTAGACAGCACGCAGGAAACTGCCCCCTGCGGGGGTGCTCCGCTGCGCTCCGCAAGGGGGGCAACCACCCGAAAGCCGCCGTAGTTACACCTATAGTACGGGTGACTGTAGTTGCGGAACGACACACGAGCGTTGTCTCCATCGCGGTTCCACGAGCCGCCCCGAAGCCCCTGCGCTTCTTTTCCAAAGATCGCACCCTCTCCAAAAAAATTCGCCTGCCACTCCCACACATTTCCAGTCATATCCATCACATGCAGGGGGCTCTCGCCCTGGGGGTACATCCAAACCGGCGTGGTGCGCCCAATGCCGCTTTTGCTTGTATTGGCATAGCGTGGCAGTTCCTTCACATCCTTCAATTCTCCAAAGGCAAAGCGGCCCTCACCCTGCCCTCTCCCAGCGGGAGAGGGAGAACCTGGCCCGCCCGCCGCGAGCACCCACTCCGGCTCGGTTGGCAGGCGCAGCAATTTCGGCTTTGGCAAGTGTTTTGCTTCCTCCAACTCCTCCCAGTGCGCCAACAGCCACTTGCAGTAGGCGTTCGACTCCCACCAGCTCACTCCCACCACCGGCGCAGATGGGCGCAGCGCCCCAAAGCGCAGGTCGCGCCAGTAGCGCGGGTACAGCACGCCATTCTCCACTTCATAATCCTTATTCTTCAGTGCTTCCTGCAGCCACTTCCAACCCTCCTCGCCCCAGTCATCTACTTGTTGCACGTTGCCCTGCTTATCCGGCTCCGAAAACTTCGGGAAGCCCGCCCATAACTCGCGCTTGCCAAAATCCGGCGAGTTAAGGGAACGTTCATACTGCAAATTAGTGACCGGGTATTTGGCAATCAAGAACTGCGGAGAGTACGGATCTGGGATTGGAACAAAGGTGTAAAGGTCAGCAGGGATGTAACCCAGCTGGTCGGCCGCATCAGCGGCGGTCACGCGCCCCTCGGGCGGCAGGTCCGCGTTCTGGGCCACCACCGCCAAACGCTCGCGCAAGGCGCGGCGCTGGGGGCCGTCCGGGTCAGCGTCGCGTTCCAGCACCACCGACACCAGGTCGCGGATGCGGGCCGGGTCGCCGCTTTCCAACTCGCCGAGCACATCCGCAGGCAGTTCAAAGGCAGCCGGGGCGCTCTCGGCGGGCTTCTGGTCAAGCGCGCCCACCAGTCCCACATAAATCTGCACCTGGCTGCGCGACAATCCGCTGAAACGGGCGCGCTTCTCGCCTTCCCCGCTTTCTTCCGGGTAGCGCAGCATTTCGGCCAGCAGGGCATACTTCTGGCGGTTGTTGATGAACTCGGCCATCAGCCCGGTGGCGCGTCGCTCGCGCGATGCGGCTGCCTTGACAATACCCGCAGCCTCCGGTTGTTGCTCCTCTTCCTGCAAGCCCTGCAGCAGCTCCTGTTCGGAGACCGGCGCGCGGGTGTATTCTTCTTCCAGGGTCTGGATCAGGGTTGGGTACTGGCGCCAGAGCTTGTATAGCTCCGGCCACTGGCTCTGGATGAGCACGGTCTTGGCCAGCAGCGGCCAGTCCAAGACCCCGGCAGGGATCAGTGCCTGCTTCTCCTGTTCGGCGGCCACCTGTTTGAGCAGGTAGAACACATTCAGGGCGCGCTTAACCTGGCGCGGGTTGGGGAACAGCCCGCGCGCAAAGACGGACCGGGTCACATCTTCCAGCCGAAAATCTTCCGGCAGGGTTTCTTCAAGGGTCTCGATGAACTTCTCCCGCCCGCTGATATCGAGCGGCGGCAGGTTGAAGGGAATCTGGATCATCTTCTGGAGATAGACATCCCCATTGATGGGAATCTCGTCGCCATCCCCATCGGTCTTGAGCATGGCGCCATAGTGCGTTTCGATGCCGCGCCGAATCGCCTCGCGGTCCATGCCCAGCGCAAAGACCGTGCCAGGCACATCCAGGAAAAGCTTGATCGCTTCCAGCACCTCCACAGCTTTTTCCGGCAGGCAGCGGTCCAGGTCATCCACAAAGACCACCAGCCGGCCCTCCTCGCCCAGGTCAGGCGTGCCGTCTTTCTTGAACAGGTCATCCGCCTTTGCCGCCGTCCACGCCAGTTTCAGGTTGGTGACACCCGCGGCATGCGCCATGTCGTAAAAAGTCGCCTGCCGGGTCGCATCGGCTGCCTGGTTGGCGAGCTCGGTCAGGCGTTTCTCGGCGTCAGATCCCTTCTCGAGTTTGGCAGCCGCATCCCGCAACTGCCGCTCAAGATCCCGGCTTCGTGTGCGCTCGCCATCCAGGGCGGTTTTCAGCCCTTTCACGTGCCCGTCCACCAGCATCTTCACCGAGTCATCCTGCTTGGCCAGCCAGGCGTCAAAGTTCGGTGGCATCCCGCCGCCGTTGCCCTGGTCCGTTCCGGCGCCTCCCGCGCCGCTCTCGTCCATCACCAACCCATAACCATATCGCTTGAACATCCCGTTCTCCTTGGCATCTCGCCATAAAATAAAAAACGCCCGGCACAATCACTGTGCCAGGCGCTCATCTCTGGGTTTGTCCCATTCAGTTCGCCCTCCCCCCATTTTGGGCGCTCTTCCCCTATTGGGGAAAGCTGGAGGGGGACGGCAGGGACCGCAATCTATTACTGAAATTATTTTACAACCCGCCGAATCGCATGTCAAGCATTTTTGCTCAGAGCCGCACCCTTTGCGGCTTTTTCAATATCAAAAGCAGTCCTGCTTTGATCCTGTTCAAACACAATTCCACGATCGCCCTCAACGGGCGCATTATGCAAGATTTTGTTGAAAATAATTTCATCGCGGATGCCTTGTGGAAATGCTGCACACTTCCACCCTTTTATCATTTCGTCCCTCGGAAGCCTTGTCAGGTGTTTGCAAAAACTGCATTGTGAAACTCTTACCATAAAACCTCGTGCATAATTGAGATATGCTGACATACGAAAAACTACACAGAAAACCCAAACACTTTCAATCGTTTACCGGCGTGACAGTCGCGCAATTTTCGGAACTTCTGAAA
>DAOUAP010000007.1:0-198228 GCA_034433165.1 Anaerolineales bacterium
CGACAGCGAGAAATCTTCCCACATGTGCGCAAGATTTCTCCCCGCTACGCGGCTCGAAATGACAAGTAAAAGCGAAAAATTATCGTTCGGTCATTTTGTCCGGTAGAGAACGCACGTAGAGGATCTCGCCCGCCTGCACGAACCAGACCGGGGTGGGCATGGGCTGTCCGTTTTTGCGATAGGTTTCGATGCCGAGGCAGGCCTGGTTTGCATAAGGCGAGAGGTCGCTCATTGGAACCTGGCCTGGCTAAAAATGGTATGCAGGATGGCGGGAAAGCGGCGCGGGAACAGGGCGCGGATGGCCAGCACAATTTTGGCGTCATTTCCCAAGATCAGTTCGTTGCGCTTGCTGCGCACGGCACGCAGGATCTGGCGGGCGGCCTGCTCTGCGCTGAGCAAGGCGAAGCGGGTAAAGGTGTTGTGCGCCGATTCGCGCTGGTCAGCATCGAGATCGGGCGCGTTCTTCATGATGTTGGTCTTAACACCGCCAGGGTAAACCGCCAGCACCGAAACGTTGGTCTGCGATAGTTCGGCTTGCAGGGTTTCAGACAAGCCGCGCACAGCGAACTTGCTCATGGCGTAGGGGGCATAACCGGTCAGCCCCACCTGGCCGGCCAGGCTCGACATGTTGACGATGGACGCCTCGGGGCGCGCCTGAAGGTGCGGCAGGAAGGCCCGCACACCGTTATAGACACCCCACATATTGACCGCAATGACCTTCTCAAACTGCGCATCGCTGATTACGTCGAATGTGCGCGGGGTGAGGGTAATTCCGGCATTGTTGATGAGCAGGTCGGCCTGTCCGTGGTGTGCGATCACCCGGCTGGCAAAATCGTGCATGGCAGTCCGGTCGGTCACGTCCACGCGGTGCAGGCTGGCGCGGGTCGCGTCTACGCCCGCGAGGCGGCGGGTTTCTTCCAGCCCGGCTTCATCCAGGTCGCACAGGGCCAGGCTTGCCCCTGCGGCTGCCAGTGCGACGGATAATGCGCGCCCCAACCCCGAACTGGCGCCGGTGATGATGGCTGTTTTATCTTGGAATGATTTCATAAGGTTTGCTGTTCCATCACAGATGCGTGAACGGATAATGGAGCGAATAAACGGATTACGGCAATCCCTTGCAGCCGCGCGCCTTCCAGGCGTTGAAACGTTCCCAGCCCAGGTTCGAGAGCATGAGCGTCATGCCGAAGCCGATCAGCACATTGGTGATAAAGAAGAACGCCACTTCTTCAATCGGTAAAATGCCAAAAAAGTTTATGCCCAGCGTTTGGTCTTTGGCGATATTCCAGGTGGTGTTGGTCAGTGCGACGATATCCATAAGGGAGAGATAGGTGCCCATGGGCACAATGACCCAAAAGACCAACTTGCGGTAATGCCAGAGCAGGTCGGCGCCAAACAGAAACTGCGGAAAGATGGCAGGCAGCGCCCAGAAGAAGATGATGCCGAGGTAATTCCAGGATTCTGTGCCGAGGAAGAACTGCCAGGTGAAGAAGGCCCAGGCGGCAAACAACACACTAAATGAAATCCAACGCCCACGCGCGGAGGGTTGAAATGCGCCCTGCGGCGGGGTGAGGCGGCGCGCCAAAAACCACCACCACAGCCCGGTGAGCACAGTTTCAACCACGAAGAATGTATATTCCTCAATCGGCACATAACCGAACGTAATACCAGTGACAAGCGCCGGGTTGTAGTACCACACGCCGGTGGCGACGAGGTAGTTATCCCACGGTGTGGTGTAGATGAGCGCGAGCGCGACATGCACGCCGATGATGAGCCAGACCTTTTTGCTGTCGAAGCCGGGGGTGGGGCGGTTGGCGCGGTTATCGAACCAGGTGACAGCCAGCATAATGCCAATGGGGATAAAGAGGAAGTAGATGAGAAAAGCGAAGTAGGTCATGTCCGTTTGTATGGGGTGAAAGGAGAATAAGGTTAGAGGCGTCGGGTGACTTTCATCAAGACGCCAGGGCGCGGTTCGAGCGTGGCGCCCATGTGCGGGTGGATCTCGTGTGGGTTGACAGGCTCAAAGGCGAAGGTCTGCAGCAGGTGGGCAATGACAATTCGCGCCTCGGTTTGCCCGAAGGCAGCGCCAATGCAGGCGCGGGGACCACCGCCAAACGGGATATAGCTCATGGGCGGGGTCTTGCGCCCGTGGGCGAAACGCTCCGGGCAGAAGTCTTCCGCGTTCTCCCAGATGGTCGGGTCGCGGTGGGTGAGGTAAATGGAATAGAACATGCGCGCGCCTTTTTCCATGATTTGGTCTTCACCAAAGGAAACATCTTCACCGATGATGCGGTTGCCAATGTGGATGGGCGGATACAGACGCAGCGCTTCTTTGATGACTTCATCCAGCAGGTGCGGGTGCGAGCCTTTGGGTGCGGCCTCCAGTTCTGTAACGAGCCGCGTGAAAGTTGCGGGATGCTGCCCGAGCAGGGCAAAGACCCAGGCCAGCAGTGCGGTGGAGGTGTCGTGCCCGGCAATAAGCATGGTCATCATCTGGTCGCGGATGCGGGCGTCGGGCAATCCGGCGTCGATGAGGTGTTGGAGCAGGTCGCTGCTGGGCGCCTGGCTGGCGCGGCGTTGGGCAATGATGGCGTACAGGTAGGCATCCAGCGCCTTGAGGTGTTTACGGTAGCCGGGGCGCGGGATGCGCCGCCAGAGGATCCACGCGCCGGGGGAGATGTAGTCGATGGCTTTGAGGATGGGCGTCCAGATGCGCGGCAGATCGTTCCAGGCGTCCACGCCAAAGAGCGCGTCCATGACGATGAGCAGGGCAATTTTGCGGCCTTCAACGAGCATGTCTACGGTGCTGCCGTTTTGCCAGTTGGCTGTCACGCGCGCGGTCTGGCGCAGCATCATGTCGGTGTAGCCTGGCAGTACCCGCGGGTGCAGGCTGGGCTCCATAAGCGCGCGGTAGTGGTCGTGCTCTTCGCCGTCAGTAACGAGCACGCCGCGTTCAAGCAGGTCGGCGACCGGGTCGTGGTTGCGCCAAAGAAACTTGTTCCGCTCGGTAACGAGCACTTTGCGGGCGGCATCAGGTCCAAAGACGATGTACGGTTTGAAGCCGGGCAACGGTACCTGAAAGAAATGCCCTATGCGTGCGGACATCACACGCAGTGGGCCGAGCGGCGATTTTTCGGCGAGAAAGGCTTTGAGGACGGCGAGTCCGGTCTGGGGGTCGGAGGTGGGAGCAGGCATGGGGGGGGTTCCGGTATCGGGTGTCAGGTGTCAGGTACGATGGTCAGTGTTTCGATGTCCTGGCGTGATTATACGCGGCAAGGGTGCGTTCTTTTACTTTCTCGCGCTCCACAATGGGTTTGACCGGGTAGCCCTGCGCGCGAATACTTTGTTCCCACGGAGCATGGATGTCTGGCGCTTTGAGTGCGCGCAGTTCGGGCACCCACTTGCGAATGTAGTCGCCGTTGGGGTCGAATTTGGCGCTTTGCAGCACGGGGTTAAAGATGCGGAAGTAGGGCGCAGCGTCGGTGCCGGTGCCGGCGGTCCACTGCCAGCCGCCATTGTTGGCGGCAGGGTCGCCATCGAGCAGGTTGTCCATGAACCAGCGCTCACCCCACTGCCAATTGATGAGCAGGTCTTTGACGAGGAAGGAGGCGACGATCATACGGGCGCGGTTGTGCATCCAGCCGGTTTGGCGCAGTTGGCGCATGGCGGCATCCACCACGGGCATGCCGGTGTGTCCTTGCTTCCACGCGGTGAATTCGGCTTCGTTGTTGCGCCAGGAGATGTTGGCCAGGGCCGGGTTGAAGGCACGCGTACTGACATATGGAAAATGATGGAGGATGGCGATGTAGAACTCACGCCAGATGAGCTCGTTGAGGTAGTGCTCGGCAGACTTGAGTGCTTCGGCGTTGTCGGCGTGGCGCATGGCGCAGCGGGCAGAGACAGCGGCCTGACGCAGCGAGATCATGCCGAAGCGCAGGTAGGGCGAGAGGGCCGAGGTGCCGTCCAGATCCATGCGGTTGCGGTCTTCGCCGTAGGTGAAAATTTTTGTCTGCAAAAAGGCTTGCATGCGCTGCTGAGCTTCGGCTTCGCCCGCAGGGAACAGATCGAATGCGGGAGCGGATTGCACAAGCGGATAAGCGGATGGATCGGATTGAAATGGGTGGGCAGGCAGGCGCGCGGGCGCGGGGAGCGAGTCGAGGCTGGCGGGCAGCAGGGATTTCCACGTTTTGCTGAAGGGGGTGAAGACTGTATAGGGTGTGCCATCGGCTTTGTGGACGAGGGCGGGGTGATGCACGGTTTGCCCATGAATTAACTGAAGGGGTAGCTCGCGGGCAATGGCGGCATCGCGAACGCGGGCGTAGGGGGTGAAATCTTCTTCGGCGTAGATGTAAGCGGATGGATCGGTCCGGCCCTGGTTTTGGTTGATCTCACCCAGTATATGCGAGAGCACTTCCAGCGGATCTCCCTGGCGCATCACCAGCGACGAGCCGCGCTGACGCAAGTCCTCATCCAGTTCGCGCAGGCCGCCAAAGAGGAAGTGCTGCCGCCGTTGCGGGGTACGGGATAAAAGATGCGGGTCGAGGATGAAGAGCGGGATGACCGTCCCATGTTTGAGCGCGGCGTGAAGCGCCGGGTTGTCCGAGAGGCGCACGTCGCGCCGAATCCACCAAATGGCTGTCATGTTATTTCACTTGTTCTGCCAGGGTAATAAGATAAGGCTTTTGTGTATTGATTTGCATTTCAATGCGCCCGCGCCGGTCGAGGGTGAGACGGACTTTGTTGCCCGGGTTGTCTTCTCCCTGCAAAAAGCCATACGCACGGATGCGCGTGCCGCGGAAGATGGAGAGCGCCAGCTCGCTGGTGAGGGTGCCGGTTAGTTTGGCGGCGTAGTCGCCGTATGTGTAGGCAAATTGTGAAGGCGCGGGCATGCCCAACCCTTGCAGCCTACGGTGGTGCCGGTGGTTGTTTCTGCGCCGTGAAAGTGCGCGCCTTGCGGGAGCTGCACTTTGTAGCCGATGCGGTAATGCGGCGAGACGCTTTCGAGCGTGGCGGTGACCAGCGCGCCGGTGGCCGGGTCGGCAGGGGCGACATCCCAGCGCAGGCCGAGCATCGCGGCCACGCGGGTGTGCGGGCCGTTGGCGTCGAAGCCGCCGGCCAAAGTGGCGCCGGCTTCGAGCACGGTCACCTGCCAGCCCTGTTTGAGCAGCAGGGCGGCGGTGGTGAGTCCGCCCACCCCGGCTCCAATGATCACGGCGCGCGGGTCACTCATACCGCTGACTCCGCGCTAATAACGGGTGGCTGCTGGGCGTTTCTGGCGCTGATCTCTGCCGCAATGGGGTGGTTGTAGATGGTGAAGTAAACGTAAACAGCCGCCACCAGCATGATGACGCCGCCCAGCGCGCCCGGCGCCCAGGTGCCTACCGCCCCGAGAATGAACCCGCCAAACACAGGCGCCACGGTGCGCGTGAGGCTCTCCAGTCCGTTGGAAAGGCCGAGGATGCCGCCAATTTCATCGGGTGCGACGGCCTTGGTGAGCGTGGAGGAGAGCAGCACATTGAGGGTGCCTGCCGAAAGCGCGGTGGGCACCAGCACCACCAGCAGAACGGGAATGGAGGGCGTGAGCGCCCAGCCAAAAAGTGAAACCGCCAGAAGCACAACGGCCGCCGTGATGAGCACGTCATCGCGGAAGCGTTTGGTCATTTGCCCCACAAAAAAACCTTGCGTGAAAACCGAAAGCACACCCACAAAGGTCAGAATAAGCCCGGTCTGGTTGGCAGGCAGGTCGAAGCGGGCAATGGCGTACAGCGAGAAAAGAGTCTGGAAGAGGTTGAAGGCCAGGCCAAAGAAGATGCGCGCGCCCAGCAGCGCGCCGCTGAACGGCCGCCGCAGGGCATCGATGAGTGCGCCCAGGGTAAAAGCCGGGCGCGGGTGCAACCCGATCTCGGCGCGCTTTTCTTCGGTCAGCGATTCGGGCAGCCAGAAGTAAACCAAGACGAGGTTGATGAAGGCCATGCCTGCCGCCACAAAAGCCGGGACATTGTACCCAAAGGCCTCACCCAGCCCGCCGCCCACGGCCGGCCCGATAATGAAACCCAGCCCAAAAGCCGCGCCGATCATGCCGAGGCCGCGGGCGCGGTTCTTTTCGTCGGTCACGTCGGAGATGTAGGCCTGGGCCACGCTGATGTTACCGCCGGTCAGCCCGTCGAGGATGCGGCTGGCGAAGAGCATCCACAGGGCGGTGGCCAACCCGAACAGCAGGAAGCCGATGAAGGTGCCAAAGATGGAGATGAGCAGGATGGGGCGGCGGCCGTAGCGGTCTGAAAGACGCCCAAGGATGGGCGCGCCCATGAACTGCATGGCGGCGTACGAGGCCACAAGCAGTCCAACGGTCAGCTCGCTGGCGCCAAAGGCTTCGGCGTAGTAGGCCTGCAGCGGTAGGATGAGGCTGAAGCCGAGCAGGTCGATGAACACGATGAGGAAGATCGAGAGCAGGCGTTTGCGATCCATAAACCGGCAGATTCTCCTTGCGGGTGTGTTTCATGAACAACCTGCGCCGTTGCTGGCGCAGGTTGTTCGTTGGCGGTCGGGCACGCCTTACCTGGCGGAGGCGTACTGGGCCGCCCAGTCTGCGATCATTTGGGCATGCGCGCCCATGTGCAGCTGCATGCCAGACGCATAAGCGTGGATGTAGGGGTAAACCCGGTCGGGCGCGTAGTCGTACTGGATCATCAGGTTGCGCAGCCAATCCAGGTCTGGGTTGATGTAGCTGATGTCGCCCAGGTTCAGGGCGGCTGCCACAATGTTGCCGAAGAACTCATTGGCGGTTTGCACGTGCTGCATCGACAGGTTGCGGGCGCGGTAGTAATCGGCCACACTCAACTCGATCAGCCCGCGCTTGGTCTTGAAGGTTTCCAGCGCTTCGATGTACAGGTAATCGACGGGGTGCACCTCTGGCGCCAGGCGCGGATATTTGATCAGGTTGTCGACGGCAAGCATGGCATCTTCGATGGTCTCGCCCAAAAAGTGACCGTGAATGCGGCTGCGCAGCCCAGGCAGAATGTTGAAGATGCGCCCGCCATAGGCCACCTGCACGCCTTTTTCTGCCAGTTCGGCGGTGGTTTTCATGAGCGTGGCGGCGGTGGTCAGCTGCTGCGAAGACAGGATGAGCAGGCGCGGCTGGATGGCCCGCACGGTTTCGAGCAGGCGCGCATTCGGGTTGTTAGCGCCCAGGTAGATGACGTTCCAGCCGCGGCGGCGCAGGAACAGAGAGAGCATCAGCGGGGTGAAGGTGTGCCATTCTTCCGGCGGGCAGGCCACGATGATGGACTGGGCAAAAGCTGGCATGGGTGTGCCGGCAAGCAGGGTGTCCACGCGGCGCATGGCCAACGCCGAAGCGAAGTGCTCCTGCTGGACGGTGGCTTTGTTCTGGAACCACAACTCGCCGATGTCGTGCAGTCCGCGCTGCAACACCTCTGCAACCACCATTTCCGGTGGGTACATGGACAGGGCCTGGTTGAGCAGGCTTTCGGCCAGCATTTCATTGTAAGCCATGCAGGCTTGCAGCCACTGCTGGCGCAACTGGTCCAGGTTGGAGGCGGGGCCGAGCGGCATGGTGACCACAGGACCCATGACCGGGGAAGGCGCGCTGGGTTTGAGGGGATCGGTGAGCGGATCGCGACCTTCGGTTTCAACCTCGCGCCACAGGTCTACAGCGCGTGAAATGGACAAGCCATCCTCCTGACGCGCCATCAGCCACTTGATGATATCGATATCGCGTTGCGAGTATAGGCGGTGGCCGCCGCCGCTGCGGTCTGGCATGGGCAATCCATAACGGCGCTCCCAGGCGCGCAGCACGTCGGCTTTGATGCCGGTCTCTTTCAGGACAGCCTTCAGGTTGAAAAGCGGTGCGTTAGTTGCGATCATTCTTTCCTCGAACCGAAAATTAAGTGGCATCAGGCTTTGGCCGATGCCAGGCGGCTGGTGACTTCGTTCACTTTTCCCTTGAACTCTCTAAGGATACGCTCGGTGGTCAGGCGGGCTGAGAGCAGCACAATGGGCAGCCCGGTGCCAGGGTGCGTGGATGCCCCGGCGAAGTACATGTTTTTATACTGACTGTGGCGGTTCTGCGGGCGCAGAAAACCCACCTGCCAGAAGTTGTGGCTTAACCCAAAGGCGGCGCCCTTGGCCAGGTTGAAGTGCTGCTTCCATTCTTTTGGCGTGTACACGATCTCGAACTTGATGTGTTCCTTCAAGTCGCTGATACCCATCTCTTTTTGCAGGCGCGCAAAGACAGTCGCGCGGGCGTGGTCGACCATCGCGTCCCAATCTTGTTTGGAGCGCGGGTCCAGGTGCCCAACCGGCACCAGCACGTAAAGCGTCTCCTGGCCTTCCGGCGCGGCGGAGGGGTCGGTGCGGGCCGGGGCATGCACGTAAAAGCTGGGCTGCTCGGGCAGGCTGTGATCGTTGAAGATCTGGTCGAACGAGGCCTTGTAATCGCCCGCCAGGAAGACGTTATGATGGGCAACCTGCGGGTAGGGCTTGTCGACGCCCCAGTAGAACATGATGGTGGAGCATGTGTACAGCTTGTTGTCGAGCTTTTCGGCTGCGGCAGTCTTGGGCAGCAGGTCGCTGTAGATGTAGGGCAGGTCGGCGTTGCCCACGAATAGATCAGCTTCCCATACGCGCCCATCCTCGGTTTCGGCGCTGGTCACGCGGCCGCCCTCGGCGTTGATTTTTTTGACCGGGGCGTCATAAATGAATTGGACACCCAGCTTTTCGGCAACGTGCGTCAGGGACTGGATGGCCGCATACATGCCACCCATGGGGTACCACACGCCCTCGGCAAGTTCGGTGTATTGGAGCAGCGAATAGGTGGCCGGGGCGTCATACGGGCTGAGCCCCAGGTACATATTCTGGAACGTGAAGGCAGCCTTCAGGCGCTCATCCTTGAAGAAGCGGCTGGTATTGCGGTAGTGCTTGTCCAGCGCCTTGAGCTGGAAGATGAGCGGCAGGTTGGCCGGGCTAAAGTATTCAAAAATGTTGTAGAAGTTACGCCCAACGAACTTCTCCAGCGAAATTTTATAGTGCTTCGCGCCTTCGGCAATGTAACCCAGGAAGCCGGTGAAGGCTGCTTTGTCCACCGCCTCGAGCTGGGTTTGCATGCTGCCAATGTCCGAGGTTAATTGCAATTGCAACCCGTCATCGAAATGCACCCGGTAGGTTGGGTCAATGCGCCGCAGGTCCATGTGGTTGCTCATTTTCTCACCCAGCGCGGCGAACGTTTCTTCCCACACCTCCGGCATCAAGAACAGGGTCGGGCCGATGTCGAAGCGGTGCCCGTCACGGACGATCTGGTTGCAGCGCCCCCCGGGCGTGCTGTTCTTTTCCAGCACAGTCACCTGGAAGCCGTTGCGCGCCAGACGCGCCGCTGTGGCAATCCCGCCGATGCCCGCGCCAATGACGAGAGCAGTTGATTTGTTGTTCAAGGGTCCCTCCGAATTGTTACCAGTTTGTTTACACAAAAACGCGTCCACTGGCATATCATGTTGGCCAGCGGTTTGTGTCAGGCATATTACCTCATATTCAAAATTATAGCACTTGTCCATGTTTTGTCAAGCGTAAAACTAAAAAATATATGTACAAACTCTTGACAAATAGTGAAAAATAGATAGAATATTGGTAAATCAATTTGGAGATGACATCATGCAAGCACATTGGGAACGCACCCTGCTCGACCTGGCCGGAAACCTGCCTCATCCCTCCACTCGCCCTGTCTTCTCCTATTGGGCAGGAGATGCCGCTTTGCACGCAGCCTACCGTTTATGTGACAAGGTCACCGCACATTACAGCAAGTCTTTTTACATGGCATCTGCGCTGCTGCCGGAAGAAAAACGCTCGGCAACGCGCGCCCTGTATGCTTTCTGCCGCACTGTGGACGACATCGTGGATGAATCTGATGACGCCGACCGAGATACCCGCCTGTCCTACTGGAAGCGCATTGTCCAAACGGCGGTTGCGCCCGAAAACGACCTGATCGCCGCTGCCTGGGTGGACACCCTCACGCGTTATCACATCCCGCGCATTTACGCCCTGCAACTGATCGACGGCGTAGCTCGCGACCTGCACCAGCACCACTACCAGAACTTCGAAGACCTGAGTACGTATTGTTACGGTGTGGCTTCCACCGTGGGGCTGATGAGCATGTACATTGTCGGTTTCAAGACCAACGATGCCCTGCCGCATGCCATCAAGCTTGGCGTGGCTCTGCAAATGACCAACATCCTGCGCGATGTGGGCGAAGACTTCCGCAATGGGCGCGTTTATCTTCCCCAGGATGAATTGTCCCTGTTTGGGATAAGTGAAGACGACCTGGCCAGCGGAATGGTGACCGATAAGTGGCGCGCTTTTATGCACTTCCAGATTGATCGGACCCGCGCCCTGTACGCCGAAGCCTGGCAGGGCATTAGCATGCTGGAGCGTGAAGGCCAAATGGCCATTGCCGCTGCCAGTGACTTTTACAGCGCTATCCTAAACAACATCGAAGCCAACGATTACGATGTCTTTTCCCGCCGCGCCAACCTGAGCGCCTGGGGCAAAATCAGCCGCGTGCCCGCGCTGTGGTGGAAGCTGCAAACTCTTTAGCCATATTCTCCTCCTTTGGGTGGTGGGCAGCCTGTCTCGTGCAGGCTGCCCGCGTTTTACTGCTTCTTGCATAAATATCTAAACCTTTTTATGCGAAAAGCAAGGTGAAAACAGCATTTCCACTTTAGATATTTACGCAGTACTCTGTAAGCGCCTTCTGTTATACTTTTTACATTACCAGCTTGCGGGTATCGAGGCGCTTTTTGATGCCCGCGCTGCTGTTTCCATAAAGGATGACACCATGAAGAAAACCCTCCTCCTGCTCGCCTGTTTTTCTCTACTGCTGGGCGCGTGCGGCGCCAACAATGCCGATGCCGAAGCTGCCCGGGCCATTGAGGCTTACCTGGGCGCACTGACCGGAAAGCAAACCGAACAGATCGTGACCCTCTCCTGTGCCGCCTGGGAAGAAGACGCCCTGGCCGAGATCGATGCCTGGGCCACAGTAGAGACCAGCCTCAAAGACCTGGTGTGCCTGGTCAGCGCCGAAGATGGCGACACCAGGCTGGTCACATGCACCGGCAGCATCCAGGCCACCTACGGCAACGAAATTCAACAGTTCGAGCTCTCCACCCGTGCTTTTCGTGCCGTTTATGAGGGCGAAGAGTGGCGCATGTGCGGGTACAAATAACCCAACGGCGCGGGGGCACCCCGGCCGCAAGCGCGCCAAAATCCGCCCCGGAGAAGAACCAGCATGCGCCAGTTTATCCGTATCCTGTACCCGCTCACCCTCCTTACCCTTGTCACAACCGTCTCCGCCTGCCTGCCTGCGCAGCAACCAACCGACCCCGCCCCAACTGTTACGCCCATGCCTCAACTGCCCCAAAATATCCGGTACCTGGCTCTCGGCGACTCGTACACCATTGGCGAGTCTGTGCCCGAAAGCGCACGCTGGCCTGTGCAACTGGCCAACCTGCTGGCCGAGAGGAACATCCGCACCGATCTGACGCTCATCGCCCGCACCGGCTGGACCACCGATGAGTTGTGGGCCGCCATGCAAAAGCAGGATATTGCACCGCCATACGAGCTGGTCTCGCTGCTAATTGGCGTCAACAACCAGTATCGCGGGCTTAGCGCAGAGGCCTACCGTGAATCGTTCCGCTTTCTGCTGGGCAAATCCATCGCGTATGCCGGCGGCGACCCGCAGCGTGTACTGGTCCTTTCCATCCCAGACTGGGGCGCAACCCCCTTCGCCGCCCTTGACCACCGCCCGGCCGGGCAGATTGCTGATGAGATCGTTCGCTTCAATGTCATCAACCGCGAAGAGACCGAAGCGGCCGGGGCGCGCTACATCGACATTGCACCAGGTTCGCGCGATGCCCGCACCGATCCCTCCCTCATTGCCGAAGACGGGCTGCACCCTTCTGGCAAAATGTACGCGGCGTGGGCCCAGTCCGCCCTGCCCGAGGCCTTGCGGGCGCTGGGGATAACCCCCTAAGCGGCAGCCGCCAACGCAACCAGTCCACCTGTCCCAGCGCTCCACAAAGGATATCCCATGCCCGACTTATACGACTACAACCAAATCCAAGATCACCTGACCGCGCTCGTGCCCCCGCGCACCGCCGACCTGAAGGACATGGAAGCCTATGCCGAAGAACACGGGTTTCCCATCATAGGGCCAGCGGCGGGCTATGCCTGCTATCAGGTTGCGCGCATGACGGTCGCAAAGAATATCTTTGAACTGGGCTCTGGGTACGGCTATTCCACAGCCTGGTTTGCCCGCGCGGTGCGCGAAAATGGCGGCGGCAAAGTGTACCACACCGTCTGGGACCGCGACCTGTCGCTCAAGGCTCGCCAGTATCTCAACCGCCTGGGATACACCGACCTGGTGCAATACCGCATTGGTGAAGCCGTTGAGGCTTTGCGTACCACGCCAGGCACATTCGACCTGATCTTCAACGACATCGATAAAGAAGCCTACCCCAACTCGCTGCCGCTTATCAAACAAAAACTGCGCCGCGGCGGCGTGCTGATCATTGACAATATGCTCTGGCATGGGCGCATCTTCGATCCCGCCGACCAGGACGTGAGCACGGCGGCCATCCGCCGTTTCACACATGACATCACCACCGACCCAGACTGGATCGTTTCGCTGCTGCCCATCCGCGATGGATTGATCGTTGCCTATAAAAAGTAGGCGCCGCATGTCCCAGCTCTTTGAGTTCTCGCCCGACCGCCGCCAGACCCATAGCATCAAATGGACCCTCTACCCGCAGGATGTGCTTCCCTTGTGGGTCGCAGATATGGATTTCCCCGCCCCGCAGCCTGTCCATGCCGCTCTCCAGCGCGCGCTCGCGCACGGTGTGCTGGGGTATGAATTTCCCACCCGCCAGCTGCGCGAAACGGTAGCCGCCCGCATGGCGCGCATTCACAACTGGCAGGTGGAACCAGACTGGGTGCTGGCCACCCCCGGCGTGATTGCCGGGTTCAACGCCGCCGCCCATGCGGCCTGCCAGCCCGGCGATGGGATTCTTATCCAGACTCCAGCTTACCCGCCCTTCTTGAGCGTGCATGAAAATGTTGGGCTGATCCGCCAGCTGGCCCCGCTTGCACCCACCGTAACCGGTAACCTGATCCACTATGCGGTGGATTGGGAGGCCTTCCAGGGTGCACTGCACTCTGGCGGGGCGCGCACAAAGCTATTTTTGTTGTGCAGCCCGCACAACCCCACGGGGCGTGTTTTCACCCGCGCCGAACTGGCCCGCATAGCAAAGATTTGCCTGGAAAACAAGATCACCATCTGCGCTGACGAGATTCACAACGAGCACATTTTGGATGGCAGCCCGCACACCCCCCTGGCGGCCCTCTCACCCGAGATTGCCGCGCACACCATCACACTCGTCGCACCGAGCAAAACCTTCAACGTGCCGGGGTTGTTTTGCGGTTTTGCCATCATCCCCGATGCCGGGCTGCGGGCAAAGTACAAAAAAGTGACAAAGCGCCTTATCATGCATGTCAGCAGCCTGTCGCTCATCGCCGCCGAGGCTGCCTTTGGCGGCGCGTGCGATGACTGGTTGTCTGAACTGCGCCTGACCCTGAAGGCGCACCGCGATTTGATCCTTCAAAAGGCCGCCCACCACCTGCCGGGCATCCGCTTGACCGCGCCCCAGGCCACCTATATGACCTGGCTCGATTGCGCCAACCTGGTGGAGAGCGGGCGTATCCATGGCGCGCCAAAACAGTTCTTCCTCGAAAAAGCCAAAGTCGCGCTCACGGATGGCGCAGATTTTGGACCCGGTTATGAGCGTTTTGTGCGCCTGGTATTTGGCTGCCCAAACGGCACACTGTCTGAAGCCTTGCAGCGCATGCACCGCGCCTTGACCCAGCCGTGAGGTGCCGGGTAAACCGAATGCAACGGATTCATTAGTATTCGACGCCCAGGGTCACGTTATACTCATCATCACAGCCCGACCCCAAACGATGGTGACCCATGACCCAGCCGCGAAAATTCAGGGTGCTAATTGCCGACGATGTACAGGAAACGCGCCGTAACACGCGCCTGATGCTGTCCCTGATTTCCGAAGTGGAAGTGGTGGCCATCGCCAGCAATGGCATTCAGGCGTTGCAAATGGCGGCAGAACACCGCCCAGACATCATCATCTCAGACATCAACATGCCGGAGATGAACGGGCTGGCGCTGGTCAGGGAAACGCTTCAGCGCGACCCGCGCCTGGGTTGCATCATCATGTCGTCTGAGCGGGACGCCGAAACTTTTCACGCGGCCCGCGCACTGGGGGTGCAGGAATACCTGGTGAAGCCGTACACAGTGGATGAACTGGATGCCGCGGTCAGGCGCGTGATCACCCGCCTGGTGGAAACGCGCCGCAAACTGACCCAGGCAAAGGAAGATCACGAAAAACTGGCGCAAACCCTCAGGCAGCTGGCCGCTGAATACGCCAAAGCGCGCCGCACCGACGACAGGGCCATTGCGGTCTTTGAAAAACTGGCAGAGTACCCGGCCTGCGAACTGCACTGGCTTCGGACTCTGGCCATGATGTATGTGATCCGCCAGGAGTGGGGTAAACTTAAGCGCCTGGCAACACGCCTCGAAGACACGTCACCCCGTTAAACCGTCAGCCTGTCATCCCGTTTTTGGGGTTCTCGCCAAACGGTTGAACGGGATAACGGTAAAACAAAATAACGGAGAATTGAATGAAAATCGCAATCATCGGCGCCGGGTACGGCGGGATGGCCGCGGCCTGGGACTTGCGCCGCGCCGGACACGAAGTGACCATCTACGAATCGGCGGATTACGTGGGCGGGTTGGCCAGCGGATTCAAGGAGCCGCACTGGGAGTGGTCGGTGGAGAAGTTCTACCACCACTGGTTCGCCAGTGACGCGCACATGCTGGGGCTGATCGATGAACTGGGGCTAAAGGACAAGGTGCTCTTCCCGCGCCCGCTGACAGTGATGTACCACAACGGCAAGTTCTACCCGTTCGATTCGATCCTCAACGCGCTCAAGTTCCCGGGGCTGGGGTTCGGAATCAACAAGATCCGCTTTGGGTTCGTGGGGCTCTTCCTGCGCCTGACAAAGAACTGGCAGGTGCTGGAAAAAACGACCGTGGACGCCTGGATGCGCAAGTGGGCCGGGGAAAAGGTCTACAAGTTGATGTGGGAACCGCTCGTCATTGGCAAGTTCGGCGAGCGCTACTACAAAACGGTCAACATGGCCTGGATGTGGGCGCGCATGCACGCCCGCACCACGCGCCTGGGCACCTTTGAGGGCGGCTTCCAGCATTTTGCGGACCTGTTCGCGGAGAAGCTGCGCGGGCTGGGGGTGGAGATCAGGCTTTCGGCAAAGGTAGAGTCGATTAAACGGGCGCCGGATGCGGGTGGGCTGATCGTGCAGAGCCAGGCCGGGGCGGAATCTTACGACCGGGTGCTGGTGACCACCTCCCCGGCGCTGATGGCGCGTCTTTCCCCACAATTACCCAAAGATTATCTCGATGGGCTGCTGAAGCTGGAGAGCATGGGCGCGGTGGTAATGGTGCTTTCGCTCCGGCAGCAGCTTTCGACGCAGGGCTATTACTGGTTCAACCTGCCCAAGAGCGCCGGGTTCCCCATGCTGGCGCTGGTGGAGCATACGAACTTTGTGCCGCGCGAGAAGTTTGGCGGTGATACGATTATGTACGCGGGCGATTACCTGGAACCGAGCCACGAATATTTTCGCCTGGGCGAAAGTGAGCTGCTGGAGCGCTTCCTGCCGGCGTTCAAGAAGATCAACCCGGCTTTTGAGCGCGACTGGGTGAAGAAAGTGTGGGTCTTCAAGACGGCGTATGCCCAGCCGGTGCCGCCGGTGAACCATTCGCAGCACATCCCGGCCATCCAGACGCCGGTGGAGGGGCTGTACTTTGCCTCGATGAGCCAGGTGTACCCGTGGGACCGCGGCACGAACTTTGCGGTGGAGATCGGCCGCCGCGCGGCGCGGTTGGTGATGGGGAAGTAAAAGTATGGCGGAAGATGACGGGCGCTTGTGCGCTCTTCATCTTCCGCCATCTCGCGCTTTGCTCAAAGCGCCAGCGTCGAAGGCGCTTATCCCTTCGGTTATCGAATCTCGAATACCGACCCGGCGCTTACGCCCTGCACTTCGGGGAAGTAGTACAACCAGCTGCGCGCTGGCAACACGCGGAACTGGCCTTTTTGTGCGGGCAGCAGCATGTAGGTTAGCTCATAGGTGCCAGCCGGAAGGTATTCGGCCCGCCATGAGATGTGGTCGTCATAGATTTGCGGCTCGCCGAACAGCCACCAACCCCAGCCCCATCGGTAGGGGTCATCCTGGTCGGTGTCCACGGTCACTTCGATGCCGCTGCCTTCACCCTGCCGAGTGGTCTTTAGGGTGGTGTCGAGGATTTCAGCCCCGGCCGGGATGTAGTCTTCCAATACCAGGTTATACGAATCGGCCGGGACGCTGAGCGTGATGCGTGCTTTTACCAGCGCTCCCGGGGCAAGTATAAAGGTCGTGATTGGCTTGCAGGCTTTTTCGCAAGCGCCCTCGTAATACAGGCGGCTGACCGTTAGCCCGGCGCTGAACGGCGGTACGGTTTCCACCGGACGGTCGATGCGCAGCGCAGCGCGGTAGTACAGGCGTCCCGCGCCCGCCTCGCGCGAAAAGAAGAGCGCATTGGGCGTGGTGAGGCTCAACCCGGTTAGCGGTGTCGTGGTTGAAACAGGCTGAAGCGCGCCCGGGGCGCCCATTTGCCCGCTGAGCAGCGGGGCTGTGTTGAGCGTGGCCACATACCCATAGGCTGCATCAAAATCGCCTGTGGCGGCCGCGTAGTCATTGAGAGCCAGTGAAACCCAGGCTGTTTCATATTGCGAACCCCACCCGCCGCGCGAATCGCGCTGCGAAGCCAGGTAGCGGGCTGCACCCTCGAGCAGCGGGCTGTTGGCATCGTGCCCAATGAGCGCATGCATGACGATGGCTGTGGCGAAGCGCGGCGTATCGGGCAGGCGGATGGCGTAATTATCGCCGCCCGGCTGCCAGGAAACCCCGCTGGCGGTAATGGTTGCAAAGGTTTGCAGGTTGGTGAAAAGGCCATCGGCACGCGGGTCACCGCTCAATTCGAGCGTGCGGGCCAGCAACGCCTGCGCCCAGGAGGACATTTGTCCGAGATTGTCATACAGATAGTCGAGCCAGGCCGGGTCAGCGCCGCCGCGAACTTGCAAAACGTAATTCAGGAAAGCGGCTTCATCGAAGCGCCAGCGCATGCCCTGCTCGATGGATACCTGTGCGGCGGTCAGGTAGCCACGCCCCAACCCGAATACACTGTCTGGCACCGAAAACCCGGCTTCAACCGCCCGGTTGAGACTGAACATGGCAAAGGCGCTTACCAGCGGGTCGCTGGACTGAGCGCCAGGGTACCACTTCCAGCCGCCATCGCTTTCCTGGGCAATGATGAGGCGTGTGATGCTCCATGCGATGTTGCTGTCCAAACCATCGGGGGTGGTTTGCCCGGCAATTTTCAGGGTGCGGTAGGTCTCCACGCTGGTGAGCAGGTACGAAGCGAATTGATCGGCGCTGGCGTTATCTGTCGGCAGTTCGAGCACTTGTGCCGTTTGCAGCAACACCCCGGCCAGTGAAGGCGAGAGTTCCACATCCAACTGCCCGCCGAGTGGTACGAATGAGCGCGGCAGGCTGACGATCTCCAGCCGCGAGCCGGCATTGGGCAGTATCCCGGCGGTGACATAGGTTTTGGGCGCGCTATATTTGAGGATGGGCAGGTCGCCCCACACCGGACGGGCGGCATCGTTAAGCCCGCCGCCTTCCACCGAAAAGACCAGTCCGGCGGAATCTGTATTGAGGGCTGCCCCCGGCCAGGTAACGGTGATGCGCCCATTGGCCGGCACACTGACGGTCTGGGTGGCGCTTGCGGGGTCATCCAGACTAAAGCCGCTGGCTTGCAGGGTCACTTTGGCGCTTATTTCTGCGCCCGTGTTGTTGTTGACGATGGCGGAAAGCGCCAGGCGGTCACCCGCCACCAGGAAGCGCGGTGTAACCGGGCGGATGAGCAGCGGCTTGCCAACCACCACCTCGACCCGGGCCTGCCCCACACGCGTATCGGCGGTCAGTCCGCGTGCGTCTGCGCTCCAGGTGGTCAGGCTGTCGGGGAGTTTCAACGCGATCTGGGCCCGTCCATCGGCATTGGTGGTGAAGATTTGCCACAGGGCTGTGTCGGGGAATTCTTCGCGCACGGTGATGGTGGCATCGCCGCCCCCGCCGCCCCGCCCGCCGGCCTGTTCGGGCAGCAGGCGATTGCCAAAGACCGCCAGCGAAAAGCCAGTGCGCACGCCCAGCGCCTGTGGGTCGTAAAAAGCGGGGACGATATCCTGGCTGTTGGGGTCTGCCAGGGCAAGCACCGCTTTATCGACCACGGACAGTGAGAACTCGCCCTGCACCGGGCGCCCGCGCGAATCGGTGACGCGCACATCGAAGTTCAGGGTATCGCCAGGGGCTGCGCGTTCGGTGCTGGGGGTGAGGGTCATGGTGAGCACCTGGGCATCCGGGGCCACTTCCAATTCCAGGTAACCCATGCGAAAATCGGCATTGGGCCCGAGGATGAGCGCAGTCACGTAGAAGTTGGGGGCGTAGTCATCGGTCAGCGGGATGCTGAGGGTGCTGCCAGCCGGATCCAGCGCAATCACCCGGGATCCAAAAATGGCGCCGCGTTCAAAGGTGACCAGCGCCTGCGCGCCGGCCCCGATGGGGTTGGGGATGAACACGCTGGCGGTTTCACCCGGTTTGTAGGATTCTTTGTCTGGGGTCAGACGCACCTGCTGCATGGGCAGGTTGGGCCAGGCGGTTTGTTCTGCGCCAGCCACCCACACCATGGACACACTTTTGGCTTTGCCGCTGGTTACTTCCAGCACATAGGTGCCGGCTTTTTTGGGTGTGAAGGTGACCCTGGCGAGGCCGTCTGCGCCAGTGCTGACCTGTGTGGAATCGACCGGGGTGTATTTGGGCACATAGCGGAAATCTTCATTGGACCGGCCGCCCTGCAATTCCCATGTCACCTGCTGGAAACTGGCCCTGAGGGCTTTACCGCCAACCGGGTTCGTGTCCCAGTCGGTGGTGGACAACTCGAACCCCAGCGGTGCGCCACTCTGCCCGAACCACTGGTTGGGGCGAATGCCAACGTAGAAAGCATCGGCATGCACGACCGATTCGGCCCGCCCGCTGACGGGAAAGCCATCCTGCTCATAGGCGGTGGCCTCGAGGGTGTAGCGCCCGGCTTGTGCAAAGGCATCGGCGGGCAGGGCAAGGGTCAGGCGTCCGTCTGGCCCGGTCACGGCTTCACCATTGGCAATCGATTCTCCGTAATAGCCAGGCACATAGCCGCATTCAAAGTAATCGACACACCCGGACGTCCGGTAGCCGGGGATGCGGAAATCGTTGCGCTGGCGGTACAGGTTCCAGGTCACTTTCAGGTCGCCGGCCGGGGCGCCGAAGTAATATTGGGCGCGCACTTCGGCCTGCACGGCCTGCCCGGTTTGGGTCTCGGCGGGGGTGAGTCCAACCAGCACTTCGTACTCCGGCTTGCGATAGTTGGCCACGCCAAAGCCAAAGTAGCTGCGCAGTTCACGCTGGTCTTTTGGCAGGGGCGATTCGGCGATGGTGGTGTTGAGTGAGTAGTAGCCGGGGATGCCGTCTTCGGGGATGGTGTATTCGCCTTCAAAGGTGCCATAGGCTGAAAGCGGCAGGTTGAAGGAATCCAGCGAGCCATTATCGTTACTGATTTGCACATCCACGCTTTGCACATTGGGGATGTCGTAACGCCCATTGAAAGCGGTGCGCAGTACGCCGCGGAAGTAAACCGTTTGTCCGGGGCGGTAAATGGGTCGATCGGTGTAAAGGTAGGCCTGAATCTGCGGCCCGGTGTAATTGGCCCAAACATCGAAGACGTAAGGCTCCACGCCCTGCGCCCAAAAGGCGCTGGCCAACCCAAAATCATCCTGTCCGGGTTGGCTGACGACTGCGTGGTAGGCATTGTAGAGATCGTCCTGCGGAGCAGAAAGGGGCGCGGCAAAAATGCCATCTGCACTGGTGGTGCCACTGACCAGGGTGCCCCCAAACTGGTCATAAATGGTCACGCTGCGTCCACCAAGTGGCTGCCCGGTGCGAATATCGGCCGCCCAGACCAGGGCATCTTTCGCGCCGATCTTGAGGGTCACATTGACGTTGCTGGCCACCACAAAGTGCGGGTCTTGGTTGCGTGTCGCAGGCACGGTGCTAACCCACAGGACATATATGCCCGGCGTTACTGCACCGCCACCCTGTTGTATGGGGATGGACACGCGCTGACTGCGGTTGGGTGTGATGTCGAGCGGTTCTTGCCAGCTGGCCAGGTTACGCGGCAGGTAAGACTGCCGCAGGTTGTAACCATCTGCGCCCACCAGGGACAGGTAATCGGTGAGAGGGATGGCCGCCGCACTCAGGCGCAGGGCGCTCAGGTTGGTCACGGTGACCGGCAGGCTGCCCGTGTCGGGCAGAATGGTGTTGGTGTCCTGGAACCAGCCAGGGAACGAGAAAGCCGGCTCGGCGGGCGGGGTGCGGAAGGTGGTGGTGAAGTTGCGCCCGAGGCGCTGCCCCCACTTGTCCTCCAGGTCAGCCAGGATGGTGACGGTGTACACGGTATCGGGCTGGAAGGCGCCATAGCCATACAGGGTGATGTTGTTCGCGCCGCCCCAGGCATAGGACTCATCGACCGGCGGTGAGACAGTCACGAAGTTGCTCAGGCTGCCTTTTTGGGTGGGTGTGGTGAAGTTGATCTCCAGGCTGGCGCGCATCCCGCCATCCTGCGGGTCGGTGTAGATGACGCCGAAATCGGGGAAGGAGAGCGCGCGCTGGGTGTAGGCTTCGCTCAGCGGGGCGCCGCCCGCGCTGCGCGCGCTGGCATCCAGGCTGAGGGTGTAGAACACACCGCGATCCAGCAGCCCGGAAGGCGTGAATGTCAAAACTGTGTTTTTCTCGTTCCAGGTCAGGGTGCCGGGGGCGCTGGCCCCGTTGGCGCCGGCAAAGCGGAAGCCGTTTTCCACGCTGGCGCGGTCCATAGGCTGGTTGAAGGTGACCACAAAGGGTCCATCCAGCGGCCAATATTCCTGATTGGCCGGTTCAAAACTGACCACCTGCGGTGCGGCGGTGGTGAAGTTCCATGTGGCGGCTGCCTGGTCGGGGGCGAGCGGCGCGCCGGAGGCAGATTGCAAAGCATTGTTGAGCGTGACAGTGTAGGCGGCGCCGCCATAGAAGGCCGGCTGGGGATAAAAGATGTAAGTGCTTGTGTTGACCCATTGTCCCACGCCGGGCACTGGCGGCTGGATGGTGAAGGCCGCCGGCAGGGTGTCCGTCTCGGCGCCGAGCGGCACCACCGGCTGGTTGAAGGCGGCCACCACGGCGGCGGCGGCGCTGATGTCGCCTGCGCCGTTTTCAGGAAGAACATGCGTCACCCGCAGCAGATCGCCGGTGGTGAACGACACCAGGGCTTCAGCGGGCGCAGTCAGTCCATTGGCGGCTTTGATGCCCGCCGCAAAAGTGAAAGTAAAGGCGCTGTTGGCCGGCAGTGGTTCGAGCGGGGTGAAGACCAGGGTGGCGTCATCACCCCACGACCACAACCCGCGCGCCTCGCCAGAAATGTTAACGCCGCTTTCGACCGAGGCCCGATCCATGGGCTGGTTGAAGAAAAATGCAATCGGCTGGTTGAGCGGCGCCTGGCTGCCAGCCGCGGGCAGGGTTTCGACCAGCGCCGGGGGTAGCGGAATGATGGCTGTTGGCGTGGGCGCAGGCGTGGGAGTTGGGATGCTCAGGTTGCAGGCAAGCGCCACCCCGGCCAGGGTGGTGATGAGGGCAAAGAAATGCAGGCGGGCCTTGTGGAACATGGTATCACCTCGGTGCGAATTGAAAAGCCACAAATCCATTATAATCCGCGCTCCATAAAATAAAATCCCCCCGGGCAACGGGGGGATTGATTCTTTTTGGGTCATGGCGTTCAACTGCTGGTATGCGCCAGGCGCGGGTCGAGCGCGTCGCGCAATCCGTCGCCCAGCAGGTTGAAGGCCAGTACGGTCAGCATGATGGCAAAGCCCGGGAAGAAGACCAGGTGTGGGGCGGTAAACACCTGGTTACGTTCTGCGCCCAACATGGCGCCCCACTCTGGCGTGGGCGGCTGCGCACCCAACCCGAGGAAGGAGAGCGCGGCGGCATCCAGAATGGCGGTGGCAATGCCGAGCGTGCCCTGCACAATGAGCGGGGTGAGCGCGTTGGGCAGAATGCGCTTAAAGAGGATCTCGTAGGTGTTGCCGCCCAGCGCCCGCGTGGCCGAAACGTAATCCATTTCGCGCACCGAGAGTACACTGGCGCGCACCACGCGCGCATAAGCCGGGATGGATACAATGCCGATGGCCAGCAGAGCATTGATGAGCCCTGGCCCGAGCACGGTGACGATGGCGATGGCCAGCAGCAGCGAAGGGAAGGCCAGCAACACATCCATGAAGCGCATGATGCCATTGTCTACCCAGCCGCCAAAGTAGCCGCCGAGCGCGCCCAGCACGGTGCCAATGAAAATGGCGAAAGTGACCGTCGAGAAGCCAACGATCAGGCTCAGGCGTGTGCCGTACAGCAACCGGCTGAACTGGTCGCGCACGTTGCCGTCGATTCCCATAATGTGCTGGGGCTGGTCGAGGGGGCAGCCCAGGGCATGGATGCACGGCGCCTGGCGCATTTTGACATCTTCGATTCCAATCAGCACTTGCAATGGGTCATACGGGGCGAGCCACTGTGCGGTGAGGGCAATGACGACCAGCGACAGAATGATGCCGATGCCTACCAGCGACGATTTGCGCTTATACAGCCGCCGCCAGGCAATGCGCCACAGGCTGACCGACTCGAGGGAGATTGCTTCATGGTCAGACTTATTGAAGGAGGGGATCTGGTTGTTTGCCATGGGTCAATTCAGTCGAATGCGCGGGTCGATGTAGGCGTAGGAGATGTCCACGATCAGATTAAGCGCTACAAAGAAGACCGCAATAACCACGGTGAAGCCCTGCACAATGGCGTAATCGCGGGCGGTGATGGCTTCATATAAAATGCGCCCGACGCCAGAAAGCCCAAAAATGGTTTCGGTGAGCACTGCGCCGCCCAGCAGGGTGCCCAGCGATAATCCGATCACGGTTATGAGCGGCAGCAGCGCATTGCGGAAGGCGTGCTTGAGGACGACGAGGTGCGAGCGCACCCCCTTGGCGCGGGCGGTGCGGATGTAGTCTTGCCCCAGCACTTCGAGCATGGCTGAGCGTGTCATGCGTGCAATAAGGGCCATGGGGATGGTTCCCAAGGCCAGCGCAGGTAGGATAAGGTGGCGCACAGCATCGCGTAACAAGTCCCAGTTGCCGGTCAAGAGGGCATTCAAGATGTTGAGGCGGGCGATGAAGTCAAACATGCCGCGCAGCAGGCCGGTTTCGGGCAGGCGCAGGTTCCACAGCATGTAAAAGGCGGTGGTATCCATGCCGGCGCTGACGCGCCCAGAGGGGGGCAGCCATAGCAGGGTGTCTTTCAAAAGCAGCGAAAAAACGTAGGCGAGCATCAACCCAAGCCAGAATACCGGCATCGAAACGCCAACGTTGGCCCACACCATGGTGACGACATCGACCCACGAGTTGTGCCGAACTGCCGAGATGATGCCAAGCGGGATACCCACCACCATGCTGACCAGCATGGCCGAAAAACTCAGCTCCACGGTGGTGGGCAGGCGCTCCACCAGCAGGCGCGTTACCGGTTGGCTGAAGCGCAGCGATGTGCCAAAATCGCCCTGGGCAATGTCGCGCATATAGACGATGAACTGCTCGTGAATGGGGCGGTCGAGACCTTTTTCGCGCATGAAACGCTCACAGGTGGCCTGGGTGGCTTTTTCGCCGAGCAGGGCGCGGCACGGGTCGCCAGGGATCATGCGCGCCAGGGCAAACGTGACCAGCAAAATGCCGAAAAGCACGGGGATGGCCGCGAACAAACGGCGCAGGATGTATTGCAGCATCATGGGCGGCAGCTCCTTTTTTGAACACGGGATGGCGGGGCTGCCGCCATCCCGTGTTGTGTCAGACGATATGTGAATACTGCCGCTTTACTGGGCGGGGACGTTCATCAAACCCCACAGGTAGTCGTAGTATTCCCATGTGTTGGTGTTGCCCTTGTGCAGGGGTGAGGATGCATCCAGACCCATGGTGAAGGTGGTGACCACGTCGTTGGCATCGAAGCCGGTTCCGTCATGGAATTTGACGCCCTGGCGCAGGGTGCAGGTCCACACGGTCAACTCGGCATTGGGGGTGCAGGCGGTGGCCAGCATGGGCACCACGGCCGTGCCGTTGACTTCGTAGCCGTAGAGCGCTTCCATGACCTGGTCACAGGCGCGCAGCGATTCGCCATCGGTTTCATCGGCGCAGAACAGGCTGATGGGTTCGGCGTTCTGCATGAAGACGAACACATCGCGCCCGCCGGGGCTGGAGATGGCAAACTGCTCGTTGGTCAGCGGGCTGGCCTGCGGGTTGGTGACGTCGGCGCGGTAGGCCGTTCCTGAGCCACCATGCGCCACGGCCACCATGGGTACCAGCTCACGGATGGCGTTGTTGGCGGCCACGTAGATTGGCTCGGATTGTTTGGGGTCAGAAATCTGGGCGCCTTCATTCAGCTTCTCGTAGATTTCGGCGAAGGGGGTGCCAAATTGCGGGTTGGCGGCGCCAAAGTGGAAGTCGAGGAAGTTGGTGATGTGCGGGTAGTCTGCACCCCAGCCGAGGAAGTACAGGCCATCCAGTTGGCCGGTGGTCGATTCTTCGATGAATGCACCCGATTCCATCACAACGATTTCGGCATCAATGTTCAGGTTGGCCTTCAGTTGGGCTTGCACGTCCTGGGCCACGTTGCTCACCTGTGGCAGGTAACCGCGCACCACGTCACGATAGTAAAGACGGGTCTTGAAGCCATCCGGGAAGCCGGCTTCGGCCAGCAGGGCGCGGCCCTTCTCCGGGCTGAATTCATACCACGGGTCGCCCACGCAGCCATTGGGGATGGAGCACGGGGTGAAGTGGGTGGCTATTTCGGAGCCGGATGGGTAGAAGTTATCGACAATGCGCTGGCGGTCGATGCCGTATGCAATGGCCTGGCGCACGCGCACATCATCCCACGGCTTGAAGGTGTTGGTCATGCCAATGTAGAAGATGTTGAGGGCCGGGCGCTCGACCAGTGTAAGGTTGGGGTCGGCAGCCACCACGGCGAAATCGGCGGGGCCAACATTGTCAATGCCATCCACGGTGCCTGCTTGCAGTTCCAGCAGGCGGGCGGCGGCTTCAGATTGCCAACGCAGAACGAGGGTGTTGGCGAGGGGTTTTTCGCCCCAGTAGCCATCGAAAGCGGCAAAATTGACACTCTCGCCGCGTTTCCATTCGGCAATTTTGTATGGGCCGGTGCCAATGGGTTTTTCGAGGCCTTCGCTGGTGCGGGTGCTTTCACCGGCGGTACGTTCCAGCCATTCTTCGGGGTAGATGGCAAATGGGCTGAACGCAATCTTGGACAGGAAGGCCGGGTCGGGCTGGCACAGCGTGAAGCTGACAGTGTACTGGTCGGTGGCTTCAACCGACTTGATGATGCCGGTTGAGTCGCAATCGGGGGCGTCGAGCTTTTTGGGGACAAAGGGTCCGCTTTCTTGCTCGCCGCCTTCGGTGCCCGATTCGGTTGGGCCGCAGGCTGCAAGCAACAGGCTGGCAACCACCAGCAAGGCAAAAGCAACAAACAGTTTGTGTTTCACAGGTTTCTCCTCCGTTGGGAAATACAGGGTGGTATCGTGTGGCAAATTCAGAAGTCATTCGTATCAGTTCTGAAGCACCTCCAATCTGTAAACCGCTTGATTTTAAGGTTACATTAATGATTATACAGCAATGTATTTATTCAATACATTGGGAGTGGCAGTCCGTACCCGCCGAGCGTTACACGGCGCGGGTCGGTGGGCCATAACCCGGCAATGGGTGCGCCGCAACGCGGGCAGGCGCCCTCGCCGGTGAGGTGATAAGCCTGAATGACGTAGCCCCGCCGGCGCACCAGCAGGTGGCTGCAGTGCGGGCAAAGGGTGTTTTCGTAATCTTCCACCGCGCCGGGGAT
The DNA here is from genome assembly GCA_034433165.1 of Anaerolineales bacterium. Lineage (GTDB taxonomy): Bacteria > Chloroflexota > Anaerolineae > Anaerolineales > Villigracilaceae > DAOUAP01. Next base: position 26,230 of record DAOUAP010000007.1, read on the forward strand.
GTTGCCCGCGTATACGTAATGCAGCCCGGCCTCGCGTCCGATCTCGGCGGCGCGCAGCAAGGTGCGGGCCGGGGTGTTCTCAGGGTGGGTCATGCGGTAATCTTTGTGGAAAGCGGTGACGTGCCAGGGAATGTGGGGCGAAATGCCGGCCAGGAAGCGGGCGGCGTCCCATAATTCTTCGCTGCTATCGTTTAGTCCGGGTACCACCAGCGTGACGACCTCCACCCACAACCCCAGAGCGTGGGCGCGCCGGATGTTGTCGAGCACATGTTGGAGCACCCCACCCAGCTGACGGTAAGTTTTATCCTGCATGCATTTCAGGTCAATTTTGTAGGCGTCCAGCCACGGGCGCAGGTAGTCGAGCGCTTCTGGCGTGGCGTTGCCATTGGAAACGTAGGCACACTTCAGCCCTTGTTTTTTTGCTTCTCGAAAGATCGCCACTGCCCACTCGCTGGTGATGAGTGGTTCGTTGTAAGATGAAACCAGCACGTCGGCATGGGCGCGCCGGGCGATTCCGGCGATCTGTTCGGGGGTGATGTGCCGCACCAGGCTGGCGGCCACATCGGCGGCAGGGTCGCGCAGGGCCTGTGATGTGAGCCAGTTCTGGCAGTAGGTGCAGCGAAAATCGCAGCCCAGCATGCCAAAGGTGAGCGCCTGGCTGCCTGGCAGCAGGTGGAAGAAGGGCTTTTTCTCGATTGGGTCGTTTTGCAGGGCTGCCACATAACCCCAGGGAACATAAAGCGTCCCATTCCGGTTGAAACGCACCTTGCAAATGCCGCGCCGCGCGGGTCGAATGAGGCAACGATGTGCACATGCGACACAACGCACCGCGCCATTGCTGGCAGGTTGCACCAGATCGCCCGCGGTGGTCATCTCATCCAACACTGTTGAAAGACTGCCCATGCTGACCTCCTGACGCGTATAATGTGATTCATGTTCTCTGTATGTATCCAGGCGGGCGGCGAATCGCGCCGCATGGGGCAGGATAAAGCCCTGCTGCCTTTCCTCGGTCAACCACTTGTTAGCCGGGTGATTGCACGCCTGCAGCCCCTGGCCGATGAAATTATCGTTACCACCAACCGCCCGGAAAACTACGCTTTCCTAGGGGTGCCGCTCTTCCCGGATATCATCCCGAATCGCGGCGCGCTGGGCGGGTTGTTCACTGCACTGTCTGCTGCCAGGCACCCGTGGGTGGGGGTGGTGGCCTGCGATATGCCTTTTGCCAGTGCAGCGCTGCTGGACTACGCCCGCAAAGTACTTATCCGCGAAGGGGTCGACGTGGTTATCCCGGCATCCGGCGAATCACAATACGAGCCACTGCACGCGGTTTACCGCCGGGCTGCCTGCCTGCCGCAAATTCGTGCTGCGCTCGACCAGGGGGCGTGGAAGATGATCTCCTGGTTCCCGGATGTGAAAGTACGCTCCCTCACCACCGATGAGATCGCCCGCCATGACCCGCGCGGGTTGGCCTTCGCAAACATCAACACACCCGAAGAACTGGCCATGGCCGAAGAAACTGCGCGCAATGCAGGCGGCTAGCGCACGATAAGCACCGGACAGGTGGCGTGGCAGGCCACTTTTTGGCTCTGGCTGCCCAACAGTAACCCGGCCAACTGCCCCAACCCGCGCGAGCCCATCACGATCAAGTCTGCCTGGCGGGTTTCTGCAGCTTTGAGTATGGCATCGGCGGGGGGACCTTCCAGCATTTCAACCTGCACCGGTTGGCCAATATCGCCCAGCAGGGTAAGGGTTTTTTCAATGATTGCCTCTGCATCGCGCATGCGGGCATTAATAGAGTTTTGCAATAGGGGGTCGCCCAGGTAGGCCGGCAAAGGGTCATAAGCTGTCAGAATCGTCAGCGAACCCTTGCCGTAGCGCGTCATTTCGGCGGCCAACAGGGCCGCACGGTTGGCATACACTGAACCATCAACAGCAAGCAAAATGCTCTTGAACATGTTGCCTCCTTTCGAGTACATTTTCAGTATACCTATTTTTGCGCGGCAGGTTACATCGACTTGTTCAGATTCCCCAAAATTTGGAGCGGGCAGGGTAGAATTGCACTGCACACGCCCCACATCAATTAAATTGACAAACGCCAGAGTGAGGGGGGCACCCTGACGTTTGTCAATTTAATAATACTGCCAACCGAATAAAAAAGCAAGTGTGCCCCGGGCGGGAATTGAACCCACAGCCTTAGCCTTAGGAGTGCTCTGCTCTGTCCAATTGAGCTACCGGGGCGCTGGCAAAATTATAATGCCTGTTACCCGTTTTTGCGAACGGGCAGGCATGCTGGCACTTGCATACGCTACCCCACATTAGGTATACTAATCACTATGGAACAGAAAAAAATCGGTCGTTACGAAATAATTGACGAGTTGGGACGTGGTGGCATGGCCACGGTTTATCGGGCAAACGATCCGCGATTCGAGCGCGAGGTTGCCCTCAAAGTGCTGCCGCGTGAATTGCTGCACGATCCGCAGTTCAGGGTGCGTTTTGAACGCGAGGCCAAGACCATCGCCATGCTGGAACACCCTTTCATCGTACCTGTGTACGACTTTGGCGAAGAAGATGGCCAGCCCTACTTTGTCATGCGTTACATGACCGGCGGCTCACTGTCTGACCGAATTCGTTCCACTGGCACGCTCGCTGTAGCCCAGGCCGCCCGCATTATGGACGGGTTGTGCTCGGCGCTTGACGAAGCGCACCAAAAAGGCATCATCCACCGCGACCTGAAGCCTGCCAACATCCTCTTCGACCGCGCCGGCGAACCGTGTGTCTCCGACTTCGGCATTGCCAAGATCACCCAGTCGCAGACCAACGTGACCGCCGGGGCCATGCTGGGCACCCCGGCTTACATGAGTCCCGAACAAGCCCAGGGCGAAAAAGTGGATGCGCGCAGCGATATTTATGCCCTGGGAATCATCCTGTTCGAGATGCTCACCGGCCGCCAGCCCTATGAATCAGACACACCCATGGGCGTGGCCGTCAAACATATCACCGAGCCTGTCCCCCACATCCTCGATCTCAAACCCGACCTGCCGCCCGGCGTCGAAGCCATCATCGAAAAAGCCATGGCCAAAGACCGCGACGCCCGCTTCCAAACGGCCGGTGAGTTTTCAGCAGCATTAACAGCGGTTGCCCAGGGCATGAGTGGTGAAGACGCGCTCAACACAGCCGCCAGCACCACTGGCATCCACAAAGATGATAAAACCTATGTGCAAGCCGCGAAAACCCGCATCGGCACACGCCCAATCACCCAGACTGGCGCACGACAGACCACTGCCCCGCAGGTCGAACCTGCGCCTGCGGCTAAAAAGGTTCCGGTTTGGCTGTGGGGGGGCATCGTGGCGGTGGTGCTGTTATGCATTGCCGGCGGCGCGGTTTTTGGCGCGCAAATGATTGGCGGACTGCTCGGACAGCCCACCCAGGCAGTTGTGGAAAATACCCCGGCGCCCAGCCCCACGGAAGCCGAAGTGGCCGCTGCCACCGAAGCGCCCACATCCTCCCCCGAACCCACCCAACCGGTGGTGGTTGCCGAAACGCCCACGCCCGAAGCAGCCACCCCCACGCCTGAGCCCACCACCAGCAAGATCGTGATCGGTGGCGCAGACAAGATCGCCTTCCTGCGCAGCAGTGATGTCTGGCTCTTGGGCTTCAACCCGGGTGACCAGCCGGAACAACTGACCATTGACCGGGCGGCCAAATCGGACTTGCAATGGCTGCCAGATGGCAAGACCCTCCTATATATCATTGGCACCAGTGTCCGCACGGTTGATATTGAGACCAAAGCCGAAGACATCATCGCCTCATTCCCTGGCGCGCAGTACCTCGACGCCTTTCAGGTTTCACCCGATGGCAAACAGGTGGCCATCAGCATCAATCGCGAATTGTTTGTGGTGCCATTCGACATCCCCACCCTCAAAGAAACCGACAAAAAGAGCGAACTGCTGGCCCTGAATTACTGCATTTTCTATAATACCGCGGCCGTGAAAGAAATCCGCTGGTCGCCAGACACCACCCGCCTGGCGGTCAAGTTCCTGGCGCCCAAAGACGGCTTGTTCGCCGACTCCATTCGCGTCATAGACATCAGCCGCTGCCAGGAGCGCGACCCTGTGCGTATTGGCTCTGAGTTTCCCGGACAGTTTTTCAACTTCCCCAACACCATGGTAAATTACAGTTGGGATGGTGATTACCTGTTCTTCTTCAACTCCGAAGTGCGCAACGGCGGTTTTGGCGATGTCGGCTTCTTCAATGGGGAGACGCGCAAGTTCCAAAAACTGGCTCCCATCGACGGTACCTGCTGTTATCGCGACTTTACCTGGAGCCCGGATGGCAAGTTTGTCGCCTTCGCTTTCCAGGATGTGCGCCTAGGCGCATCCAGTCCCATCAAACTTTACTACGCCGATGCCGGGTCCATCACTGCCGGAGGAGTGCTGACTCCCCTGCCCCTGCCCGATGACTTCTTCACCAACCCGCGTGAAGAGTTATACATTGCGCTGCGCCCGGCCCAACCCTGACCCTTCCCGAATATGAAAAGGGCGCTCACATGAGCGCCCTAAATTTTTCTCACAATCGCCTTTACCAGCCCCGGCCCGGCATAGACCAGCCCGGTATAGAGTTGCACCAACGCCGCCCCCATATCCAGGCGGCGTTTTGCATCATCGGGAGTCATAATGCCGCCCGCGCTAATGATCGGTACGCGCCCCCCCACGCGCCGCAGCGCCCCGGTCAGCACTGCCTCGCTGCGTCCCGTCAGCGGTTTGCCGCTTAACCCACCGCTCTCTCCCCGATGCCGGGATTTCAACCCGTCGCGGGACAGCGTGGTGTTGGTGGCGATGATACCATCCATGCCGGTATCCAAAATCACACCCACGGCGTCATCCAGTTCTTCCTCATTCAGGTCAGGCGCAATTTTGACCAGAACGGGCACATGTCGATTCGGCGCCAAGCGCTGGCGCTGAACTGCGCCCAGCAGCCCTGCCAGCATCTCGCGCCCTTGCAAGCGGCGCAGCCCCGCGGTGTTGGGCGAGGAGATGTTGATGGCCAAGTAATCGGCCAGCGGGGTGAAAACGCGCAGCAACGTGATGTAATCTTGCGCGGCATCTTCGAGCGGTGTGTCTTTGTTCTTGCCCAGGTTCACACCCAGCACCGCCTTGCCTGCTCCCTGCCCACCAGATACCTGCTTCCGCACAAATTCCATGCCCTGCCCCGGGAACCCCATGCGGTTGATCACACCTTCATCTTCCACCAACCGAAAGACGCGCGGCGTGGGGTTGCCTGGCTGTGGACGCGGGGTCACTGTCCCAATTTCTATGTGTCCGAATCCCAGCGCGGCAAGCCCGGCCAGGGCAACGCCATCTTTATCATATCCCGCTGCCAGCCCCACCGGGTTGCGCAACTTCAGCCCGCAAACCTGCACCGGCTTTTCGGGCGCGACAAACAGCGCGCGCAAGATTGACGCAAAAGGCGGCAGCCCGCCCAGGCGCAGCAACTGAAGCGTAAGGTGGTGCGCAGTTTCAGGCTCGAGCCGAAAAAGCAGGGAGCGGAACGCCGGGTACATGCCCTATTCTTTGACCTTGTGTTTGCTGGCAAATTTTTTGCACTCAGCCAGGTAATCATCGGCGCGCTTTTGCAGGCGCGGCAGGATGCTAAAGTCACCTGCCAGCAGGTCACCGCCGTATTTGAGCAGGCTCTCACACTGCGATTGGATGGACGCTTCCACCTGGCTTTCATCCAGCTTGGGCGGGAAGAACGCCTCATCGACCGTGGGCGGTTTTTTGTGGCCCAACTCCACCAGCAGCCAGTCGAGCGAGGCGCGCGCGGTTTCCGGGGCGGTGATGTCTGCAATGCTCATCCACGGGGTTTCGCCAATCTCATAATGGAGGACAACCTCGGTGGTGGCGTTTTGGAAGCGCACCAGCACGCCGCCGGTGTGAAAAGATGTTTCGGTTTTTTTGAAGCCGTGCCGTGGTTCAAGACCCCAAAAATTCTTTTCTATGATCCGTTCAAATTCTGACTTTTTCATCGTGCTGCTCCTGAGAATGGTTTCTCGGCGGGGGACACGCGGGCCACCAGGGTGGCAGTGCGGGTTTCGGGGTCGAGTGACGGGATTGATTCAAATATATCACCACTTCGGTAAAGAAAATGCTGCCAGAGGCCGTCTTTTTAAGCCTGCGCAAGGAATGCGCGGGTGGCGGCGATTTTTTCCGCGGGCACTATGCCGGTCTGCTCCCAATGCGCCAGCATCTCGCCAATGGTCAGTACCGCGTGCAGGGCGTAGCCGGCCTGCTCCAGCAACTCCTTCGCGCCAGATTGGCGATCCACCAGTACGACGACATCCTTCACCGCCAACCCCGCGCCAGTGAGTTTTTCAATGGCTTCGAACTTGCTGCCGCCGGTCGTGGCCAGATCATCGATCACAACAACCGTTTCGCCAGCCTTATACTCACCTTCAATATCGGCTTTGGTGCCATAGGCTTTGGCCTCTTTGCGCGGGTAGATCATGGCATAGTTGCCCGCCAGCGATATGGCTGTGGCAATGGGGATGGCCGCGTAAGGCAGCCCGGCAATGCGGTCAAACGCCAGCCCGCGCAGCAGGGGCAAATATGCCTCTCCTATTTGGCGCAGCAAGGACGGGTAGGTGATGATCTGGCGCAGATCAATGTAGATGGGCGATTGCAGCCCCGACTTGAGCGTGAACGCGCCGAACTTGATACAGCCCGCTTCGAGCAGGGCGTCGGCTAAAGCGATTTTGGTTGTTTCCATAGTTTTCCTATTTTGACCACAGATGAACACAAATGAAAAAGATATGTTAATTGCCGCAGAGGGTACAGAGATTTTTTGCCATGTCCTCGGTGGCAATTTGCGCCTCAGCGGCGCATCGCTCTCTTTACAGCCGAAATTTCATCGCGGAATTCAGCGGCGGCCCGGGCGGGATCGGCGGCCCGGGAGATGCCGCGCGAGATGGGCAGCAGCAAGCCCTTGCCATCGGGTCGCAGCCCAACCTTGAGCGCCGTTTCCAAATCGCCGCCTTGCGCCCCAACGCCCGGCGCAAGAAACCACAGGCCCGGCGCGGCCGCACGGATGTGGGACATGGCTGCGGGCTGGGTGGCGCCCACCACAAGACCGATGTTATTGCGCGTGTTCCATTGCTCAGCCAGCTTGGCCACATGCACATGCAAGGGCATCACCTGCTGCGCCCCTGCACCAACCATTAAATCTTGCACATCGCCCGCGCCTTTGTTGCTGGTCTTGCACAGCAAAAAGACGCCTTTTTCGGGGTTTTGCACAAACGGGTCTATGGAGTCTTTGCCAAGGTAGGGATTGAGTGTGATGCAATCTGCGCCGAGGGTTTGAAAGGCAGCCTGGGCGTAGGCTTCGGCGGTGGAGGCAATGTCGCCGCGCTTGGCGTCGTAAATGACCGGAATGCGCGACCCCAACCGGGCGCTTTCTTCGCCAATGGCGTCGGTCACATCTTTGAGGGCCGTCCAGCCTGCCGCGCCAAAGACCTCAAAGAACGCGGCGTTGGGTTTGAAGGCCGCAGCGTAGGGCGCGGTTTGTTTAACGAGATTAAGACAAAAGGCGCGCGCGGCGTTGGCGTTCGGTTCGGGCAGGTCGCTGACATGCGGGTCCAATCCCACGCACAGCAACGAGGAGCAGTCATCCACACGTTTTTCGAGAAATGAGAAGAAGGTTTCCATGTATATCCAGTTTTTTGTCACCCTGAGCGGAGCGAAGGGTCTTGCTGTCAAACGATGGGATTCTTCGCTACGCTCAGAATGACATGCTCAATTAGGCTTTGCCAAGCACCATGGCCAGCAGCGCCATGCGGACGTAGAGTCCGTACTCCATTTGGCGGAAGTAGGCGGCGCGCGGGTCGTCGTCGAAGTCGGGGCTGATTTCGTTGACGCGCGGCAGCGGGTGCATGACGATCATTTCTTTTTTGGCGGCTTTCATAATCTCGGGGTCAATGACGTACGCGCCTTTGACCTTTTCGTAATCGGCGGGGTCTTCAAAGCGTTCTTTTTGTACGCGGGTGACGTAGAGCACATCGGTTTCGGGCAGGGCTTTTTCCAATGTGGTGAACTCGGCCTGCGGAATGCCCTTGGCGGCCACTTCATCCATCACCTCTTTGGGCATGCGAAGGATGTCGGGCGAGACGTAGTTGATCTTGACGTTGTAAAGTGAGAGCAGGCGGGCCAGCGAGTGGACGGTGCGCCCGTATTTGAGGTCGCCGAGCATAGTGACGGTCATGCCGTCAATTTCACCGACGCCCAGTTCTTCAAAAATGGTGAAGGCATCGAGCAGGGCCTGGGTGGGGTGTTCGCCCACGCCGTCGCCGGCGTTGATGACCGGTTTGCGGGCCGCTTTGGCGGCGATGGCCGCCGAGCCGGTTTCGGGGTGGCGCAGCACGATTACATCGGCGTAGCACTCCAGGGTGCGGATGGTGTCTGAGAGGCTCTCGCCTTTGGAGACGGACGAATACTTGACTTCGTTGATCGGGATGACCGAGCCGCCGAGGCGCTCCATGGCGGCGGTGAAGCTGGACGAAGTGCGCGTGCTGGGTTCGTAGAACAGGTTGGTCAAAATTTTGCCTTTGAGCAGGTCAAAGGTACCAACGCGCTCGACCATGCCGCGCATTTCGTGGGCAACGCCAAAGACGTATTCCAGGTCTGGGCGGGCAAATTGCTTAACCGAGATGATGTCTTTGCCGTACCAGTCGGCGTATTTGTTTTCGCCAAACGGCAGGTAGGGGGATTGAGATTGCGTGGGCATGGGTTGGTCTCCTCATTTGGGTTGGTGGATGGGCTGAAAATTTTGACTTCAAAGAAATTTCGTTGGAGCGGGCAATGCCTTGCTGCCCATACCAACAATTATAAACCTTGCAGGTTGTGTAAGAAATTCGTGATAATCCCCGTCGAAACCTGTGCCTGCGGGCGTCCTGCGGGAGTAAAATACAATTGTCCTCTCCAGAACAAAGCCAAAGACACCCATCTTCACACCAACAGGAAACTTGCATGCCCCTGCCTTCCCCGGCCAAATCCACGGCGACTGACTCTCCGCCGCTCATCAGCCTGCGCAATGTGGTTAAGACGTATTCCACCGCTGCGGGCGATTTCACCGCCCTCAGAGGGGTGAATACACATATTTTCCGGGGTGAATTTCTGGGCATCATCGGCAAATCAGGGGCGGGCAAATCCACCTTCCTCAACATGCTCACCGGCGTCGATCACCTTACCTATGGGGAAGTGATTTTCCATGACGATGGACGTGACATTGCCCTGCACCGCTTGAGTGAAAACGAATTGGCGCTGTGGCGCGGGCGCACCATGGGCATCATTTACCAATCCTTCCAACTGCTGCCGATGCTCACCCTGGTCGAAAACGTGATGCTGCCCATCGACCTGTGCGGCAACTTCCACCCGCGCCGCAGCCGCGCGCGCGCGCTGGAACTGCTGGAGATGGTGGAACTGGGTGAGCATGCCTTCAAATTGCCGGCCTTCATCTCCGGCGGGCAACAGCAGCGTGTCGCCATCGCGCGCGCCCTGGCCAACGACCCATCCCTCATTATTGCGGACGAACCCACCGGCAGCCTGGATTCTGTCACCGCCGAGCATATCTTCGACATCTTCGAGCGCCTGGTCAACATGCAGGGCAAAACGATTGTCATGGTCACCCACGACCACAGCCTGGCCCCGCGCTTTTCACGGCATCTTCAGATCGCGGATGGGGAGATCATAGCCGACCGGACCCATTACACCCACCCGCACGAGGCGGCCCACGCATGAACCGATCCCCTTTCGCCGCTACCCGCCGCCTGCCTGCTGTTTCCACGGCGCCCGCTGACCCCAGCGTAATGATCGACATCCGCAAGGTGGTCAAGACCTTCCGCAACGCGGCCGGGGAGTTTACCGTGCTTAAAGGCGTGGACCTGCAGATTCGGCGCGGCGAGTTTGTGGCCATCGTGGGAAAGTCGGGCAGCGGTAAATCCACCCTGCTCAATATGTTCACCGGCATCGACCACCCCACAGGCGGGCAGGTTATCGTCAATGGCACCGACCTGTACGCCATGACCGAATCGCAGCGTTCGCTGTGGCGCGGGCGCAACCTGGGCATTGTCTTCCAGTTCTTCCAATTGCTGCCCATGCTCAGCCTGATGGAAAACGTGATGCTGCCCATGGACTATGTGGGCATGTACGACTTCGACGAGCGCCCCAAGCGGGCCATGGCCCTGCTCGACCGCGTGGGGCTGTTGCCTTTCGCCCACAAACTGCCTGCGGCCGTGTCCTCCGGCCAGCAGCAGAGTGCTGCCATTGCACGCGCCCTGGCCACCGACTCGCCGCTGCTGGTAGCTGATGAACCCACCGGCAACCTGGACTCGCGCTCTGCGGAGATAATCATGGATCTGTTCGATGACCTGGTGATGCAGGGCAAGACCATCGTCATGGTCACCCACGACCCAACCCTCACCCTGCGCACCTCGCGCACAGTCACCATTTCAGACGGCGAACTGATCGACGAAACCATCCAACAGGCGCTGCCCTTGCTCACGCACCGCCAAATGCTGGATGCCACCAAGCGGTTGGAGCGATTCATTTTCCAACCCAACCAGCCCATCATCCGGCGCGAACAGCATGTGGACTACTTTTATATGGTGGTCAGTGGCGAGGTGGAAGTGGTGTTGCTGGGTAAACGTGAAGAAGATACTGTGGTGGCCCGCCTGAAGCCGGGCCAATACTTTGGCGAAGTGGAACTGGTGCGCGGCGGCAAATCCATTGCCGCGGTGCGGGCTACCCCCGAGGCCCCCGCAGAGTTGGTGGCCCTGCCGCGCAGCGTTTTCGAGCGGCTGATGCAAGAATCCACGCTGACAGCCGAGGCGATTGCCAAGATCGTTCAGCATCGCCTCGACGAAAATCGCACCGCCGATCGGCGGGGTGTGCGACGGCTGTGGCCGTTTGGGAAAAAGTAAATCATGTTTAGACCTCGTTGGCGAAAAGTTTTTACTGACCTGTTCGATAACCTGCCGCGTACGCTGCTGGTGGTCTTTTCGATAGCGATTGGCGTCTTTTCGGTGGGGGTCATTGCTGGCGCGTATGCCATCATCTCGACTGATATGAGCGCCAGTTACGCAGCCAACCGCCCCGGCAATGTCGAAATCCGCATGGCAGACTTCGACAATGAACTGCTCAACACGGTGCGCAACACACGCGGGGTCGGCGATGCCGAAGCACGGCGTGTCTTTAACATCCGTGTGCGCCAGCCCGAGAGCAGCAAGTGGTTAACGCTCGACCTGCTGGCCATGGAAGATTTTGCCAAAAACCGGGTCAACCTGCTCACCCCCATGGCGGGAGCCACCGAGCCGGGCAAACGGGAGGTTTTGCTCGAGCGCGAAGCCCTCGATGACCTGAACGCCAAAATCGGTGATGAATTGGTCTTTCAATTGGCTGATGGCTCAGAAAAAACCCTGAAGGTGGTGGGCATCGTGCAAGATCCAACCACCGGCGCGGCAGATTTCCTGGCAGACCCGTACGGGTATATCAGCATCGACACGCTTGCCTACCTGCGCCAGCCCGAAAAGTTCAACCGCCTGTATGTCACCACCGCGCGCGACGGCAACAATATGGCTCACATTCAGGCAGTGGGCGCCGAACTGAAGGACAAGATCGAGGCCAGCGGTTACCTGGTCTTTCGCATGCGCAACGCGCTGACCAACGAACATCCATTGGCCAGCACGGTCAATGCCGTTCTGGGCATCCTCATGGCCCTGGGCGTGCTGATCGTTTTCCTCTCATCCTCACTGATCGCCAACACCCTCAGCGCGCTGCTCAACCAGCACCTGCGCCACATTGGCGTCATCAAGCTGGTGGGCGGGCGCAACAACCAGGTTTTTGCCATGTACCTGGTCATGATCCTTTCGTTTGGTGTGCTGGCCCTGCTCATTGCCGTGCCGTTTGGCGGCATTGGCGCTTTTGAACTGTCCCGGTTTATTGCTGACCAGATGAGTTTCAACCTGTTGGGCTATCGCATTGTGCCGCTGGCATTCATTGTGCAGATTGCCATTGGGCTGCTGGTACCGCTCATTGCCGGGTTTGCACCGGTCATTACCGGGTCGCGCATCACTGTGCTGAGTGCCATCAGCGGTGAGGCGGCCGAGGGCGGCAGCCAAACCGCGGGCGGGGGCGAGGCGGGCGCGTTTTTCGACCGCTTCCAGAACCACATCAGCGCCGGGCTTGCGAGGCGCGGCATCCACATTCCGCGCCCGCTGCTCATTTCGCTGCGTAACACGTTTCGGCGCAAAGGACGCCTGGCGCTTACCCTGTTTACCCTGACCATGGGCGGGGCAATTTTTATCGCAGTTTTCAATGTGCGCGACACCCTGCACGACTACATTGGGCAGGTGGGTAAATATTTTGCAGCCGATGTCACCCTCAACTTCGACCGTCCCTACCGCCTGAGCGAGATCGATGCTGTGGCGCGCCAGGTGCCTGGCGTGCTGCATGTGGAAGGATGGGCGTTCGCCGCGGCCGAGGTGCTTTACCCGGACGGCTCGGTGGCTGAAAACCTGACCATCCTGGCGCCCCCGGCCGACAGCGACCTGGTGCAGCCAATTTTGGTGGCCGGGCGCTGGGTGCAGCCGGGTGACGAGCGCGCGCTGGCCATTTCTGAAGGCGCACTGGCCAAATTACCCGGGCTAAAGCCCGGCGGCGGTCTGCGGCTGAAAATTGATGGGCGCGAAGAGACCTGGCAGGTGGTGGGTCTGTTCAAATTCATCGACCGCGAAGGCATCATCGCCTATGGCACCTACGAGTATATTTCGCGCATCACCAACCTGTCCAACCGCTCTGCCTCGTTTCGGGTGGTCACCGACCGCCACGACCGTCCCTACCAGGACCGCATGAGCGAAACCCTGGATGCTCACTTCCGCGCGGCGGGTTACAAGCTGCGCGAAGCCCAGCCCGGGCTGGCCGCGCTCAGCCAGGCCTCAGAAAGTCTCGATATCCTGATCACGTTCCTGCTCATCATGGCCTTGCTCACGGCCTCGGTCGGCTCGATGGGGCTGGCCGGCACGATGGGCATGAATGTCATGGAACGCACGCGCGAAATTGGCATCATGCGTGCCATCGGCGCGGCAGACTATGCCATTATGCGCACCGTCATTGTGGAAGGCGTGATCATCGGACTTATCTCGTTCGTGCTGGGGGCGCTGCTGTCCTTTCCCATTACGGTGCTGCTCTCATCCATCGTCAGCCTGGCCATCTTCCAGACGCCCATCGACCTGGTTTTCACGCCCACCGGCTTTTTCATCTGGTTGGGATTGGTGCTGGTGCTTTCCGCGGTGGCCAGCATTCTGCCGGCCCGCAATGCTGCGCGGCTCACCATCCGCGAAGTGTTGGCTTATGAATAACCACTCACAAAATTAAGAAGGAAACTGAAAATGCAGAAAAGAATCACCCGTCTGTTATTTGTCCTGATCATTGGCGCGTTGTTGCTTGCTGCCTGCGGCGGTGCGCCTGCCACTGCCACACCTGCGCCCGTTCCCAATGTCCCAACCGGCATTGTTGCCGAAGGTCGCCTGATGCCACGTGAGAACCTGGGTCTGTTCTTTGGCGCGCGCGGTAAAGTTGCAGAGATCCTCATTGCCGAGGGCGCAACGGTTCAGTCAGGCGATGTGCTCGTCCGCCTGGCCGACAGCGCCCAGGCCGAAGCCGGGCTGGCCGCCGCTACACTGGAGCTGACCGCAGCCCAGCAGGCCTACGATGCCCTCATCCGCACCGCCGATTTGAGCCGCGCCCAGGCTTGGAAGGCTTACATGGACGCCCAAACGGCGCGCGCTGCGGCTGAACGCGCCTGGGAGGCCTTCGACCTGGATAATCTTGAAAATCGTATTGATGATGCTCAAGCCAGCGTGAAAGACGCCAAAGCCGAACTGGAAGATGCGCAAACAGAGTTCGAAAAGTATAAAGACCTGAATGAGGAAAACGCCCGGCGCAAAACGGCCGAAGACGATCTGGAAAAGGCGCGCAAGGACTACAACGAAGTTGTCCGTGTCCTCGAGTCCACCCAACGTGAAGAGGGCCTGCTGCGCGCCGCGCTCGACAGCGCGCTTGCTGCAGAGGCTGAGTCCAGGCGCACATACCAGAACAGCGCCAACGGGCCCGACGCCGATAAACTGGCCCTGGCCGAAGCCCGCCTGGAGAACGCCAAAGCCCAGGTTGCCGCCGCCGAATTGGCCGTGGATAACTTTGTCATCAAAGCGCCATTTACTGGAACCATCGCCGATATAAACGTTAAACCTGGCGAGTTGGTTGGACCGGAAAAATACGCCGTGCTGCTGGCCAACTTCAACGCGTGGATCGTCGAGACAACCGACCTGACTGAGTTGGATGTGGTCGAGATTGCCGAAGGACAGTCTGTGACCCTGCTGGCCGACGCCCTGCCCGGCGAAGAAATGACCGGCACGGTCGAAGATATCAGCCGGGTGTTCCGAGCGCAGAGCGGTGACATTCTCTACACTGTCACCATTGCGCTCGATACTGTTCCTGCCGCGGCGCGCTGGGGCATGACGATGCAGGTCACCTTTGAGCCACAGGAGTAACCTGTACCCGGGAGCGTTTTTTCTGTATACTGCCACAATCGGAGCATAAATGTCAGAAATCGACCTGGCTCCCCTCGTGCAGACCCTCGCGCCGTTCGTTGTGCAGGGCCGCTCCGGGCTGTTGCCCGCCTTGCACGCCGCCCAAAAAGAATACGGCTGGCTGCCCAAAGAGGTGGCCGCCGAAGTCGCCAAAGCGCTCAACGTGCCGCTAGCGGATGTGCACGGCGTGATTGCGTTCTACAGCCTGTTTTACAGCGCGCCAGTCGGCAAGCGCATCATGCGGATATGTACGGATGCGGCCTGCGGGCTGGCGGGCGGCGAGGATATCCTGACCGAACTCTGCGCCCGGCACGGAATCCAGGCAGGCCAGATCACCCCGGACGGCGCACTGACCATCGAGCATGCGCCCTGCCTTGGGCTATGCGATCATGCGCCGGCGCAATTGTCTGCAGAGGGTGATGGGTGGTCGTTGATAAGCAACGGCGGGGAGCGCGTGCGCCCCGAATCAAAGGTCTATCGCTTTTCGGCTTTCCTGACAGGCAATTGCGGCCAGGGGCGCACGGCCACGCTGGCAGACTACGGCGGCTACCAGGCGTTGAAAAGGGCCCGGGGTATGTCGCCAGCCAGTGTGGTCGCCGAGGTAAAGGCATCTGGGTTGGTGGGGCGGGGCGGGGCGGCATTCCCAACGGGCATCAAGTGGGAAGGTGCGGCAAATGCTCCCGGCGATGAAAAGTATATCGTCTGCAACGCCGACGAATCTGAGCCAGGCACATTCAAAGACCGTGTGCTGCTGCTCGACGACCCGCACCGTACCATCGAGGGGATGTGCATAGCCGCCCACGCCATTGGTGCGGCGAAGGGTTACATCTACTTGCGGGGTGAGTATCCATACATCCTGCCGGTGCTCGAGAACGCCCTGGCAGAGGCGCGCGCAGCCGGGTATTTGGGCGAGTGGTTCGATATCGAGATTCGGTTGGGCGCCGGGGCGTATATCTGCGGTGAAGAAACCGCCCTTTTCGAGAGCATCGAAGGCAAGCGCGGATTCCCGCGCATTAAGCCGCCTTTCCCAACCACCAAGGGGTTGTTCGACAAGCCAACCGTCATCAACAACGTGGAGACGCTCTGCAACGCGCCGCTCATCATTGCAAAAGGCGCGGCAAATTTTCGCCAGATCGGCACGGAGAAATCGCCTGGACCCAAGCTGTTCTGCGTTTCTGGTGATGTTGCCCGTCCGGGGGTGTATGAAGTCCCATTCGGCATTACGCTGCGGGAATTGCTGACAATGGCAGGCGCAGCAGCGGATGCGGGATCGGATGATGAAGCGGATAAACGGATGGGAATGGGCTTGCAGGCAGTTTTGTTTGGCGGGGCGGCCGGGGCGTTCGCGACTCCGGACCATCTTGATGTGAAATTGACCTTTGAAGACTTGCGCGCGGCCGGGCTGCCGCTCGGCTCGGGCGTGGTGATGGTTTTCGACCAATCCCGCGACCTGCGCCAGACCCTGATGCGCCTTGGGCGTTTTTTCGCGCACGAGAGCTGCGGCAAGTGCTATCCGTGCCAGATGGGCGCGATGAGACAAAAAGAGATTTTGGAGCGGTTGGCAAGAGGACAGTGGCAGGATGGCGATTTTGAGCGCTTGCAGGATGTGGGCTGGACGATGTCGGATGCCAGCTTGTGCGGGCTGGGCCAGACGGCGGCCAGCGCGGTGCTTTCTGCAATGAAGCAGTTCCCGGGCTTGTTTGGGCGGCGATAAATCGTTTGCGGGTAAAATCAAGTGAACCCTCGCGAAAACAGGAGAAAAAATGGCAGAGATGGATACCAAACTGCAGGCGCTCAAAGAACGCTTGCTCGAAGTGAACGATTTGAACGGTGCGGCGGCGGTATTGAACTGGGATCAATCCACCTATATGCCGCCCGGTGGTGCGCCCGCGCGCGGCCGCCAGTTGTCTACCCTGGCGCGCCTGGCGCAGGAAAAGTTCATTGACCCGGAGGTGGGCAAGCTGCTCGATGCTTTGCAGCCTTATGGCGAGAGCCTGCCTTACGATCATGATGATGCGGCCCTCATCCGGGCCACGCGCCGGGAGTACGACAAAGCGACCCGGGTGCCGCCGGTTTTCCTGGCAAAATTTTATGGGCATACCGCCATCGCTTACCAGGCCTGGACCGAAGCGCGCCCGTCCAATGATTTTAGCGCCATGCAGCCCCTGCTCGAAAAAACCCTGGAGATGAGCCGCGAGATGGCGAATTTCTTCCCTGGTTATGAGCACATTGCAGACCCACTGATCGACTTTGCCGATTATGGTATGAAGGCTGCCAGTGTGCGCAATGTTTTTTCTGAGTTGCGCGAGCAATTGGTGCCGATGGTCAAGTCCATCACCGAGCAGGAGCCAGCCGATGATTCCTGCTTGAAGCAGGCCTACCCCGAAGACCAGCAGCTGGCTTTTGGGCTGCAGGTTATCCAAAAGTTTGGGTATGACACCCACCGCGGCCGCCAGGATAAGACCCACCATCCCTTTGCCACCAAATTTTCGATCGGCGATGTGCGCATCACCACGCGCGTCAAGGAAAATGATTTGGGTGAGGCGTTCTTTTCCACAACGCACGAGTCGGGGCACGCCATGTACGAGCAGGGTGTCAACCCGGCTTATGAGGGCACGCCATTGGATGGCGGGGTGAGTGCGGGCGTGCATGAATCACAGTCGCGTACGTGGGAAAACCTGGTGTCGCGCAGCCGTGGTTTCTGGGAGCACTTTTACCCGGAATTGCAGAAGACCTTCCCGGCGCAGTTGGGGCGTGTTTCGCTCGATACGTTCTACCGCGCCATTAATAAGGTGCAGCGTTCGCTCATCCGCACCGATGCCGATGAAGTAACCTACAACCTGCATGTCATGATCCGCTTCGACCTGGAACTGCAGCTGCTCGAAGGGACGCTGGCCGTCAAAGACCTGCCGGCTGCCTGGCACGCCCGCTACCAGTCTGACCTGGGGATGGCCGCGCCAAGCGATGTGGATGGCTGCCTTCAAGATGTGCACTGGTATGCCGGGACGATTGGCGGCGCTTTCCAGGGGTATACGCTGGGTAACATTCTCTCGGCCCAGTTCTTCGCCAAAGCCGGGCAGGCGCACCCGCAGATCCACGCCGAAATTGCCGGGGGACGGTTCGATACCCTGCACGGCTGGCTGCGTGAGAACATTTACAGCCTGGGCAGCAAATACACCGCGCCCGAACTGATAGAACGTGTCATAGGCGGCCCGCTGGATATTGGCCCATATATTCACTACTTGCGTACAAAGTACGGCCAGTTGTATCACCTATAGTCACCAGCCCCCGGCCAGCCTGCCGGGGGCGCTTTAGTATTAAAGTGAATGGAGCAGTGCGTCGCACCATGTTAAACAGAGTGATTTCAAGCGAAATCACACGCCGTTTAACGGTTTTTACCTGAAAAATTGGTGCGACGCACCCCCGGCGGCTTATCCATTATTCACGTTAGTATTACAATATTGCAACTGCATTACAGCATTGTAAGGGGCGTGCCTGCCCAAAGCGGATTAAACTTTACCCTATCACTTCATAGTGCGGGAGAATTGCGCAGCCCATGTGGCGGTTGACCATCAGTACACCAGACTCGCCAACCGAACAGGTTGAACTCAAACCCGGGCAATCCAGCATCGGGCGTATGTCGAGCAATACCATTATTGTTCGCGACAACGCTGCATCGCGCCGGCATGCCGCGATAGATTATGACCAGGCGCAAAACCTGATCACCCTTACTGATACGGGCAGCACCAACGGGACCTTTGTTAATCGTACGCGTGTCGATGGGCAGGTGAGGCTTCATCACAATGATGTCATCCGCATTGGGCAGGTGGTGATTATGCTCACCCGCGACACCGATGCCATTCGCGCCGGGCGATCGCCGCGCGGCACACACCTGCTCACCCGCGAACTGGTGCTCGAATCACTTGACCAGCATGGCGTTCTTTTGTACAACGCCATGCAAAAGTTCAACGCCATCACTGACTCTTCTGAAGCAATTGCCGAAACCGTTTCACTGCTGCGCAACACCCTCAGCCTGGCGCAATGCGAAATAATTATGGCGGCTCAGTTCGCCCGCCTGCTCGATTCCTCGGACAAGGGGCTGGTGATGCAGCAATCCATCCGGTCTCGCGCTGCCGAGGTGCGCGAAAACTGGATGTTCGTGCCGGTTATCGCTTCCAATAAGGCGATTGCCCTGTTCGTGCTTGAAAGGGATTTGCATAAAGGGGATTTCAGCAACCGCGACTTCCAGTTTGCGGTGGCCGTCAGCCACCAGTTCTCGCTGGTTATCCAGCGTCTCGACCTGATCCGGCATGCCTACCGCCAGGAGCACATCCAGCACCTGCTGCGGCGTTTCATCGCCCCGCAGGAAGCAGATTTCTTGCTGCGCGATTACCTGCGCGATGGCAAATTGCCCGAACTGACCGAGCGCAAAGCCACCATCCTGTTCAGCGACATGGCAGACTCGACCGGGCTGGCAGAACGGACAGGCGCCCAGGAGTTTGGGCAAATCCTCAGCAACTATTACCAGGTGGTCACCCAGATCGTGTTCAAATATGGCGGCATTGTGCGTTACCTGGGCGATGGTGTGATGGCCGTGTTTGTTGAAACACCCACGACCGCCAATCACGAAGAACGCGCCGTGTGCGCCGGGCTGGAAATCGTCAGTCACATGAGCACTGCCAACCAGTCCGAAGAAACAGCGCACCACTACATTATGGGTGTGGCTATCAATACCGGCGTGGCTGTAGTCGGCTACGTTGGCACCGAGGAACGGGCCGAATTCGCCGCGTTGGGCGACCCGGTCAATGTGGCTTATCGCATGCAAAGTTTTTCGCGTCCCTACCGGGTGGTGATCGGTCCCGCCACCATGGCTGCCATTGTGGGCAAATTCGAGACCCGCCGCATTGGCGAAACCTTCCTGCGTGGTCGCAGCAAGCCTGTACAGGTCTATGAGGTTTTGCACGCCCTGGGACAGGAAAACTAACCGACAGACGCCAAGAACGCGATCCGGTCCGCCAGTTTTTTTTCCTTCGCCTCTTGGCTTGCGTGGGTAACCGCCGCCATCCCTCTTCTCGGGGTGGCAGCAGGGGAGATTTTCATACCAAGGGCTTGCCTGCCAGGGATAAATCAAACTGGGGCACTGTCACATAAAAAGATGACAAAAACCGCCAAAATAGAGAAATTCGTCATTTGACGTTGTCCGGCCAGGCATGTATAAAAGCATAAGTCGGGTTCGTAACCTTGCGCGTAGCGCAGGCAAAGAGCCAAATTCAATTTATAGAGGAGATTACCCCATGGCAATGAAAATTCAGGAAGATTGCATCGCTTGCGGCGCATGCCTGCCGGAGTGCCCCACCGAATCGATCAGTGAAGGCGATATTTACGTGATCGACGTGGCCACCTGCGTGGAATGCATCGGCCATTTCGATTCGCCCCGCTGTGTCGATGTCTGCCCGGTGGACTGCATCGTCAAGGCTTGATCCGAAAAAAGACCCCAAAAAGGGCAGGCGTTTGCGCCTGCCCTTTTCTGTTTTCTAACACAAAACTTATTGACACTTTTTTTCGCGGTTTGTTATAATCTTCACCAGATCAATAAATTCCTTCGGGGCAGGGTGACGCCCAGCGCGTTTCACGCAGGCGAATTCCCGATCGGTGGTAAAGCCCACGAGTGTATGCGCACTGTCGCTGCACAGGATCCGGTGCAATTCCGGGGCCGACGGTTATAGTCCGGATATAAAGAAGGAAACATGGCCAGCAGAGGTCCTGTTTGCATTGCCCCGGAAGTCTCAACTTCCGGTTTTTTGATGCACCAGGCATGTGAGGCCTGTTTTACGCCCCGCAGGTCAACATGCGCGGCGTTTTTTTATGAAGGACACTTTGGCAGGCACCCCATCCCACCCCCATAATCCTCCAGGGCTTACGCGCTGGCTGGGCGGTTTGTCACTTGCAATTGGGCTGGCCGCCTGGGAAGCGGCTGCCCGCCTTTCGGGGCTGCCGGCGTTTATCCTGCCTTCCCCGCTGCAGGTGGCTGCGCGTTTCTGGCGAACCGTGCAGGATGGCAGCCTGCTGCTGCATAGCCTGGTAACTTTGCAAGAAGTGCTACTGGGATTGTTGGCCGGTGTGATTTTCGCCACTGCCCTCGGCTACCTGATTGCCCGTTCGCGTTTGCTCGAGAAGCTGCTTTCGCCGTACCTGGTGGCCAGCCAGGCCATCCCTGTGGTAGCCATTGCCCCGCTGCTTGTCATCTGGTTCGGGCCGGGCATGTTCAGCAAGGTGCTCATTTGTGCGCTGATCGTATTCTTCCCGGTGCTGGTCAACACAGTGGTGGGGGTGCGGGCTGTCCCAAAATCCCTGCACGACCTAATGGGCTCGCTGCGCGCCTCGCGCTGGCAGACCCTGTGGCTGCTGGAGATCCCCTCCGCACTGCCGGTCTTCCTGGGCGGGCTGCGCATCGGCGCCACACTTTCGGTCATCGGCGCCGTGGTCGGCGAGCTGATCGGCGCCGACCGGGGTTTGGGATTCCTCATCAATGTCGGCCGCGGACAGTTCGACACCGCGCTGGTCTTTGTCGCCATTTTTGCCCTGGTAACGCTGGCGCTGGCCCTGTACGGGGTGGTGGCCTTCATCGAACGCCGCCTGCTTGCCTGGCAAGAAAACCACTAAATTGCTTTGGAGAAAACCATGAATAAATTCCCTTTCATCCTCATTGTCCTTTCCCTGCTGCTGGCCGCCTGCGCACCCAACGGGCCGGCGTTTCCCATCAACACAGCCACCCCAGAAATCGTCACCATTCGCCTGCCCATGGGCTATATCCCCAACGTGCAGTATGCCCCGTTCTATGTCGCTGTCGAAAAAGGCTATTTCCGCGCGGCAGGCTTCGAAATCGAATTCGACTACGCCTCCGAAACCGACGGCATTGCCCTGGTGGGCGCCAACAAGCTTACCTTCTCGCTGGCCTCCGGTGAACAGGTGCTATTAGCCCGCTCGCAGGGGCTGCCGGTAGTCTATGTGGCGGCCTGGTACCAGCAATATCCCATCGCCGTGGTGGCCAAAAAGGGCGCAGGAATCACCACCCCCGCCGACCTGCGCGGCAAAAAAGTGGGACTGCCCGGCCTATATGGCGCAAACTACACCGGGCTGCGCGCCCTGCTCTACGCGGTAGGAATCAAGGAAAGTGACCTGACCCTCAACTCGATTGGTTTCAACCAGGTCGAAGCCCTGGCCACCGGGCAAGAGCAGGCAATTGTAGGCTACATTGCCAACGAGCCCATCCAACTGAGCGCGCGCGGCTACGATATCATCTCCTTCCGCGTTTCCGATTACGTCGAACTGGCCTCCAACGGCATCGTCACCAACGAGACCACCATTCGCAACAACCCCGACCAGGTGCGGCGCTTTGTGCAGGCCTTCCTCAAAGGACTTGCCGACACCATTGCCAACCCCGACGAAGCCTACGAAATAAGCAAAAAATATGTCGAAAACCTCGACCAGGCCGAAACCGTCGTGCAAAAACAAGTGCTCAACGCCTCCATCACCTTGTGGCAGGCCGAAACCCTGGGGCTTTCGAACCCCGAAGCATGGAAGAACATGCAAACCGTCTTGCTGGGCATGGGCGCATACAAAGACGCCCTGGATATCAGCGCAGCTTTTACCAATAATTTCATTAAGCCATAAACAGGAGAAGACGCCTGCCGCGCCCGGCCGGACTCACATTCAACATGAACCAATCTGCTGCCGTAACTCACACCGCCAACCCGCCAACCGCCCCGATCCTTGAAGTGCGCGACTTGAGCGCCGTCTTTGCTGATAATGGTAACGGCGAGCTGCACGCCCTGGGCGGCGTGATGTTTTCGGTCTGCGCGCGCGAGTTCGTGTGCGTGCTGGGTCCCTCGGGCAGCGGCAAGAGCACCCTGCTGCGCATCCTGGCGGGACTGCTGAAACCCACCTGCGGCGATTTCACCTTCATCGGCGGCGCGGCCCCGCGCATCGGGTACGTCTTCCAGCAGTCCAACCTCATGCCGTGGCGCAGCGTGCGCGACAACATCCTCCTGCCCCTCGAGCTAGACGGGGTGCCCGCCGAAGCAGCCCGCGCCCGCGCGCAGGAGATGATCGAACTGGTGGAGCTGCAGGGTTTCGAGCGCAACTGGCCTCGCGAGCTTTCGGGCGGCATGGCCCAGCGCGTGGCCATCGCCCGGGCCCTCGTCCACGACCCCGACATCCTGCTGCTCGACGAGCCCTTCGGCTCGCTGGATGCCCTGACTCGTGAGCGCATGTGGAGCGAGCTGTCGCGCATCTGGCAGGTGCAGCAGCAGACCGTCATCATGGTCACGCACTCCATCAGTGAGGCGCTTTTCCTGGCAGACCGCGTGCTGGTGTTTACCTCGCGCCCTGGCAAGGTCAAGCTCGACCTGACGGTTGACCTGCCCCGCCCGCGCACGGACGAGATGCGCTACACGGCCCACTTTGGCGCGCTGGCCAAAAAGCTGAAAGCGGCGATAGAATGAAACCAGCCCTCAGAGAGAGAAATCCCGAGAGGCTGGTTTTTCGTGAGCTGTGGTTTACTTGAGTTTAGAGTTGGCAAAAACAGCGCGGCATCTGCGCTGAAGACATTTGAACCTTTACAATCGAGAAGCAGTCAAGCTTGCGGCAGGTTTTGGGCTTTTTTGCTCTTGAAAACGATAACGTACTGTTTTCTTGGAGCGGGGCGATAGCCTTTTTGCCTTCCACAACCTTTTCCTGCAAGCCTGGTGTTGGCTGCCGGTGTGCCAGAATGCAACAAAAATGTTTGAGATGAGCGTTGCACTTGCGCCGGGGTCAAAGGTTTGGTCTGACCATCTTTTTTACCTGGATGCCAGGCAGGGCGATCTGGCGTGACCTGGTCACGAATCAACAGTAACTGCCAATAAGCCAGGGCAACCACCCACATCCAGCGCTGTAAACTTTCCAGGTTGGTTGAGCGGTTGCTATTGAGCCCCAGGCGCTGTTTGAGAAAGCGGAACAGGTGATCAATGGCAAATCGCCACAGGTACATGCGGCACAGGTCTTGCGGCATTACATCTTCGGGACCAGTCCACCTGTGCTTGCGAGGCGCTCCCCGGCTGCCTTCAGGTTTTGGGGCAGGTTCCTGGCTCAGCTTTTGGTTGTTTTGCAGCCGAACCAGAGCGTAGGTGTTCTCCAGCCCGGCAAATGCGCCCAGGAAGCGCCTGTCTCGATAGCGGCTGTCTGCGGTAACAACCTTGGGATGTTTGTTTCGCCTGTCCAGGTCGGTGACCTGCCGTGCAGCCAGTTTGGTATCGGCTGTCTCTGTTCAGTATACAACAATTTGTGATGGGATGAACAAGGGGACAATGGGGGATGGGGAGTAGAGAATGGAAAGTATTTTTGCTTTTGAGGGAGCGAAAAAAGAGCGGCTTTCTCCTGGGAGGCTGCCGCTCACTCGTCACTTTTCATTGTTTACAGCCTTGGCCAATCCAACAGCAGGTTCTCGGTCAGCAGGCGGGCGTTGACGTTCTTCTCCAGCCGCTCCAGCGATTGCTCCAGCAGGCTGACCATTTTTCGCGCAGCGGGCAGGCTGAGGTGGGCGGTCAGGTCGTCGATGGCCGCGGCGCGGTCGATGTTGGCGATGGCGGCATCCGGTTTGGCGGCGCGCAGCATCACATCGCGCCAGCAGGCGCTCCAGGTTTGCAGGGTGGTGCGCAGGGCGTCTTTGTCTTTGGCGGCTTTTTCGGCGTAGGCAAAGCGCTCGCGGCGCGGGGCGCGCAACAGGTGGAACAGGTCGTCCAGCCGTTCGGCGCGCGCGGCCAGCGCGGAGGGGTCGGTTTGCAGGTGCAGGGCGTAGCCCGGCCGACCGGACGACAGGCTGGCCAGCAGGCGCGCCCGGGCCGGTTCCGCGCCGGTTTGGGCCAGGTGCGTTTCCACCTCCGCAACGGGCAGTGGGCGCAGGCGCAGGATCTCGCAGCGCGAGACAATGGTGGGCAGCAATTGCTCGGCGTTATCGGCGGTCAGGATCAGCACGGCGTAGCTGGGGGCTTCTTCCAGCGTTTTGAGCAGGGCGTTTTGGGCGTTGGCGTTGGCTTCCTGGAAGCGCAGGAAGAGCGCCACCTTGTGTGGGGCAAAATAGGGCTTGAGCGACAGGGTGTGCTGCACCTCGCGGATCTGGTCCACTTTGAGAGTGCCGCCTTCGCTCTCCGCCTGAATGATGCTCATGTCGGGGTGCTGCATGGCGGCCGTCTGGCGGCACGAGCGGCACGCGCCGCAGAATTCACCGGGCGCGGGCGGGGCTTCGCAGTTGAGCGCCTGGGCGAAGCGCAAGGCCAGGCTGCGGCGACCCAGCCCGGGCGGGCCGGTGAACAGGTAGGCGTGGCGCACAGCAGCGTGGGCGATGTGCTGTTTCAGCAGCATCACCGCCCAGGTGTGGCCGAGCAGTCCCCAGTTTTGTTGTGTGTCCATTGGGATTATTGTATCAGCAAGCTGGGTGCGCGGTATCGCCACCGATAAAAAAGACGTGAGGATTTTTCTCTCGCCGCGTTCGTGTGTGCCGGGCGGCAATAAGTTTAGGTGGTAAAATCTTCTGGCGCACAGGGATTTGAATGGATTGCCCTGAGGAAATGCTGAACCTGGCGCAAAAAATCCCCTGAATGGGGATTTGGGAGTGAGCGCGCAGGGATTCGAACCCTGAACCAATGGCTTAAAAGGCCACTGCTCTGCCGTTGAGCTACGCGCCCATGCGAAGGCGGATTCTATCACGGCGTACACCATACGTCAACGTAGTCTATCACCCGGAAGGCACGATGTCATTCTCCGCTTCAGATGACCGCACATTTAAGGGTTTTACCGAACACGAAACTTTCACGCGCCTGCCCGATTCGTTCTTTCACCATATTTTGAGCGAGATCGAGGACCTGGCCGAGCTGAAGGTGACATTATATGTCATTTGGCGCATCGAGCACACGGAGGGCGCGTTCCGCAACATTTGCCGCAGTGAGATGGTGGCGGACGAGAACTTCCTGCGCGGCATCACGCCCGAGGCGCTGGACCGGGGGTTGGAAGCGGCCGTTCGGCGCGGGAGCCTGCTGCGGGTGGAGAATGAGTCGGGCGGCTTTTACTTTATCAATTCGCCGCGCGGGCGGGCTGCGGCCGAGGCGTTGGCTAACGGTCATTGGCGCGGCGCCGCCCATTCCTCATCTGCGCCGCAACCGCGCCCGAACATCTTCAAGCTCTACGAGGAAAACATTGGGCCGCTGACACCGCTGGTGGCCGATGCGCTGAAGGATGCCGAGAAGGAGTACCCGCCTGAATGGATCGCAGAGGCGATGGGTGAGGCGGTAAAGCGCAATAAGCGCAGTTGGAAGTATGCCGAGGCAATTTTGAAACGCTGGAAGCAGGATGGCAGGCATGAAAGAACCGATCAACAAAACTCTGGCGAAAATGCAGGGCGGTATTCAAAAAGCGCCTTCTCAGAATATATCGAACCCGATTAGCGCCGGTCCCGGCAAGCCGGATTGCCCGGAATGCGGCGGGGTGGGTTATGTGCGCTATGACGTGCCGATGGGTCACGAGAAGTTCGGGCGCATCGAGGCTTGCGCGTGCCGGGCCAGCGAAGTGGTGGACGGCGCGCGCGACCGCCTGTATGCCATGAGCAACCTCGACCGCTTGCGCCACCTCACTTTTGAGAATTTCAGGTTAACGGGCAACCCCAAGACGAGGCATGCTGTGAACCAGTTGGAAAAAGACAGCCTGGATGCAGCCAAACGCGCCTGCGAAGATTTTGCACGCATGCGCCGGGGATGGATCCTGCTGGAAGGGGCGTACGGCTGCGGCAAGACCCACCTGGCGGCGGCCATCGCCAACCAGGCTGTAGACGAGGGCGTGGCAACGCTGTTCATTACCGTGCCCGACCTGCTCGATTCGCTGCGCTTTTCCTACAATAGCCCGGAAACAACTTTCGAGCAGCGTTTCGAAGACATTCGCGGGGCGGCGCTGCTGGTGATGGACGATTTCGGCACCCAAAACGCCACCGGCTGGGCCCAGGAAAAGCTCTTCCAGATCATCAATTATCGTTATATCAACGCCCTGCCGACCGTCATCACCACCAACCTGATCCTGGACGAGATCGAGAGCCGCATCCGCTCGCGCCTGCAAGATGAAGACTTGGTAAAGCACGTGCGCATCCTGGCACAAGATTACCGCCGCCCGGAAGAGCCGGGCAACCCGGGGTTGTCTATGCTTTCGCTGCGCGACATCAAGGAGATGACCTTCATCAACTGGCGTGACCGTCAGGATGAGGTGGGACACGAGATTGTGACCGTGACCACCACCGAGCGCAAGAACACTGGCGGCTTCAGCGTGAAAGATAAGGAGATCGTGCGCGAGAAGGTGACTCCCGCGCATGTCAAGAAGCTGCGCGAGGCGCACGATGCCGCCGCCAGTTTTGCCGATAACCCGCGCGGCTGGCTGGTGCTGCTGGGTCCATCGTTTTGCGGCAAAACCCACCTGGCCGCGGCAGTGGGGCATTACCGCATGGGCATTGGCGGGCAGGCCGTGATGGCCGATGTGTCGGTGTTGCTCGATTACCTGCGCCAGACCTTCCAGCCCAACCGCGATGTCTCGTTCGACCGGCGCTTTTACGAGATCCGCACCGCGCCGCTGCTGATACTGGACGGGCTTAAGGAAAGCAACATGAACTCAGCCTGGGCCGAAGACAAGCTCTACCAGGTGCTCAACTACCGCTATTACGATGCGCTTCCCACGGTGCTCACCTCGCAGCTCGACCCGGAAAATTTTGCCCGCAACTACCCAAGCCTGTGGAACAAGCTGCTCGACCCCACCAAGTGCCAGATCAACGTGATCGATATGCCGCCCTTTCGCAAGGCGGCCAAGGGCGGGCGCAAGAAAAAACAGGGGTAATTCGGTTTTCCAAATGCGGGAGACATCTCCCGCACTTTTTTTTCCTTTGACATTCTGTTGGCCTAAGACTAAAATGTTAATGTCGGTTTGCAATTATTCTGCAATGAGGAGCGCCTGTGAGCCGCTGGACTGGAAAATACGTCATTGGTCTAACCGGTAATATTGCCACCGGTAAAAGCGTGGTGCGTAAAATGCTTGAGCACCTGGGCGCTTACAGCATCGACGCCGACGCCCTATCACACCGCGCCATTGCCAGGGGCGCGCCCGGCTACCAGCCGGTGGTGGATACCTTTGGACGCTGGGTCCTGGACGCCGAAGGGCAGATCGACCGCGCCAAGCTGGGCCGGTTGGCTTTTACCGACCCGGAGGCCATGACCAAACTCGAAGCCATCATCCACCCGTTGGTGGGGCAGGCTGTAGATGTGATGGTCAAACGCGCCACGCAGCCGGTCATCGTCATCGAGGCCATCAAGCTGCTCGAAGGCCAACTCAAAGAAGCCTGTGACTCCATCTGGGTTGCCGATGCACCAGAAGCGGTGCAGGTGCGCCGCCTGGTTGAAAAGCGCGGCATGACCCCACAGGATGCCCAGCAGCGTGTACGCGCCCAGGGTGCGCAGGAAGAAAAGAAAAAAACTGCCCACGTGGTCATCACCAATGCAGGATCGATCGAAGAAACCTGGAAGCAGGTGCAATCCGCCTGGAAGCACGTGGGCATTGCAGAAGCGCCTGCCGAACCTGCCACAGCCATGGATGCCAGTGCGCTTTCAGCGGCGCGCGGCCGTCCACGTGATTCGACGGACATCGCGGAACTCATCTCCACCCTTAGCGGTGGCGCAAAAACAACCAGCGCAGATGACATTATGGACGCCTTTGGCGAAAAGGCCTTCATGATGCTCAAACTGGCAGACAAGCCTGTGGGCGTGGCCGGCTGGCAGGTGGAAAACCTGGTCTCGCGCACCACCGATTTCTTCCTGGCGGCCAGTGTGCCGCTCGAAGCTGCGCTGCGCTTGCTGGTCAGCGAGATCGAAAAGGCTTCCACCGACCTGCAAAGCGAGGCTGCGCTGCTCTTCCTGCCACCCGAGCTGGCCAAGCACGAGGCCACATGGAAACAGCTTGGCTACGAACGTCGCGCGCCCCAGTCTCTGGGTGTGCAAGCCTGGATCGATGCCGCCCACGAGTCGGCGCAGCCCAACACCACCCTCTTCTTTAAGCAACTGCGTACAGACCGGGTTTTGCGTCCCATTTGATACGTTGCTGTCAAGGAATTGGATGATAATGGGGGCAGGCGGCTGTCCATGCTGTATTGATCGTTAACCTAGCCGAACATTGACCTGCCTTGACTGAAATACTCGCCAACCTCCTGTTCATTTTTGAACGCCTCAACTGGCTCAGCGTTATTGACATCCTGTTGGTGACGCTCATTTTCTTTGGCTTGCTGTATCTCATGCGCGACACACAAGCCATCCTGCTGTTGCGCGGCATCATCTTCATCATTGTCCTGCTCGTCCTGCTCACCAGCCTGTTTGACCTGCCCGCCTTCACCTGGCTCATCCAGACCACCCTGCCGGCATTGCTGTTGGCCATCCCGGTGGTGTTTGCGCCAGAGATCCGCCGGGCACTGGAGCGCATTGGGCGGGCCGGCACCTTTACCACCTCTGGCGATAAAACCAAAGATTCCGAGCTGCAATCGACAGTCCTGGCTGTCGTCAGCGCATGTGCGCGTCTGTCGGCGCGACAGCACGGCGCGCTGATCGTCTTGCAGCGGCTCGATCATCTCGACGAATATGTCTCGACCGGCGTAGCCGTCGATGCGCGGGTCACCCCCGAGTTGTTGCTGCAAATTTTTTATCCCAACACCCCGCTGCACGATGGCGCGGCCATCATCGCGGGCAACCGTATTCGGGGCGGGGCATGTGTCATGCCACTTTCGGCCAGCGGCATTCTGGCGCGGTCACCCGAAAGGCAAATGGGGCTGCGCCACCGCGCCGCCCTGGGCATCTCGGAAGTATCCGACGCGGTGGCGGTAGTCGTTTCCGAAGAAACCGGCAGCATCTCTGTGGCGCATGCCGGGCGCATGATCCGCCGCCTGGACCCCGACCGCCTGGAGAACATCCTCAACGCTTTTTACCGCCCCGAACTGCGCCGGCGCTCTTGGCTGGAGCGCATCTTCCCTTACCTGTTCCGAGGAGATGAATAACCCATGCGTTGGATCGCAGCCAACATTCGCACCTTTGCCCTGGCCTTTGTGATGGCGCTGGCGGTTTGGGTATCATCCGTAACCGCCGCAGACCCCAATGAAGTGCAGGTCTTCCCCCGCGCTGTGCAGATAGAATTTGTTGGACAGCCAACCAGACTGGTGCTTGTAGGCAATTACACCCGCCAGGTAACGCTTACCCTGCGCGCGCCGCGTTCGGTCTGGGAGCGTTTGATTGCGCGCGAAGAGGCGGTGCGAGCCATTGTCGATCTCTCGGGGTTGCAGCCAGGCGCACACCGCCTCCCGGTGCAGGTGCAAATCGATGAGCGCCCGGTGCAGGTTGTGTCCATCTCGGTTGAGGGTATAGATTTGACCCTCGAACCATTCATCACCCGCAGCGTGCCAGTGATCGTGGGGCTGGTGGGTGAAGTGGCGCTTGGTTTCCAGGCAGGCGATATTCGCATCGACCCAGCCAACGTCACCCTCTCCGGGCCGCAATCGCAAGTGGAACGCGTCGAAAGCGTCACCATCACACTCAACATCAACGGCGCGCGCGAAACACTCAAAACCACCCTCAGCCCGCGTCCGCTCACATCCACCGGGCAACAGGTAAGCGGTGTCAGCGTTTTGCCCGACACCATCGCGCTCGAAATGCCCGTCAGCCAGCAAGGCGGCTACCGCGACTTGGCGGTCAAAGTTTCCACCCAGGGGCAGGTGGCCAGCGGCTATCGCCTTACCAGCATTTCGGTCTTTCCGCCGGTGGTTACGCTTTATTCTGCCGACCCAGACCTGGTGGCCAAACTGCCGGGCTTTGTCGAAACCCAGCCTTTCGACCTGACCAGCGCCCGTGATGACATCGAAGTGCGCTTGCTGTTGGTCTTGCCAGAGGGCATCTCGCTGGTGGGTGAGCAGGCTGTGCTGGTGCAGGCAGTCATCTCCCCCATTCTTAGCAGCATCACACTCAACAACAAAAAGGTGGAAATCATTGGGCTGGGGCGCGGGCTGGTGGCCACCATATCGCCAGACAGCGTGGATGTCATCCTCTCCGGGCCGCTGCCGGTGCTCGAGACGCTCAACCCAAACGATGTGCGGGTTGTGGTAGACTTGACCGGCCTGCCCGCCGGGGCCTATCAGTTGACCCCGCGCGTGGAAATCCTGCTTGAAGATATCCGCACCGAGTCGATCAACCCGTCCACGGTGGAAGTGATTTTGGGCGTTGGGACCCCCACCCCAACCCCCACCCGCCCTTAGCCTGAAAGCGAGACCCAGACATGCCCAAACCAATCGTTGCCCTGGTGGGCCGCCCCAACGTGGGCAAAAGTACCCTGTTCAACCGGCTGGCCGGCGAGCGCCTGGCCATTGTGGACGACACCCCCGGCACCACCCGCGACCGCATATATGCCGAGGCAGAGTGGAATGGCATCCTTTTCGATGTGGTGGACACGGGTGGCATCGACCCCACCCATGGGGGCAAGACGCCCCTCTCGGTTGGCTCATCAGACTTTATCGAACAGATCCGCGCCCAGGCGCAAATCGCCATCCGCGATGCGGATGCCGTGCTCTTCCTGACCGATGGGGAAAGCGGCGTCACCGCCCCAGACCGCGAGGTGGCCCAAATTTTGCGGCGCAGCCAAAAAGAGGTGGATGGCAAGCGCATGCCGCCGGTTTTCCTGGTGGTCAACAAATGCGAGAGCGCCGAACGCCGCGCGGCCGCCAGCGAATTCTACGAACTGGGGTTGGGCGATCCTTACGCAATCTCAGCGGTGCATGGCACCGACACCGGCGACTTGCTGGATGACCTGGTGGCCCAATTTGCTGGGATCGAGACCGAGGAAGATGAATCGGTCAAAATTGCCATTGTCGGCAAGCCCAACGCGGGCAAATCGAGCCTGCTTAACCGCCTGGTGGGCGAAGAGCGCGCCATTGTCAGCCCGATTGCAGGCACCACCCGCGACGCAATCGACACAAAGATCGAGGTGGACGGACTGCCGGTAACGCTGATCGATACCGCCGGGATCCGTCGACGCGGCAAAATTGTCCCGGGCGTAGAAAAGTACTCGGTGCTGCGCTCGTTCAAAGCCATCGAGCGGGCAGATGTGGTCTTGCTGATGATCGACGCCGTGGAAGGAATTTCTGCGCAAGATGCGCACATCGCCGGTTACATTCTGGATGAGTGGAAAAGCTGTGTTGTGCTGGTGAACAAATGGGACGCGCTGGAAAAAGATACATACACCATGGATGTTTACACAAAGAAGATTCGCCAGGAACTGAACTTTATGGATTATGTGCCCATCCTGTTCATTTCTGCCAAAACCGGCCAGCGGGTCGAGCAGGTGTTGCCGCAAGCCTTGCGGGTGCAGGAGGAGCGCCTTGCGCGCCTGAGCACCTCGCAGATCAACCAGGTGCTTCAAACCGCGCAAGATTACCAGCCCGCGCCCACCCAGGCCGGGCGGCAATTGAGAATTTTTTACGGTACGCAGGTGCGCTCCGACCCGCCCACCTTCCTTATCTTTGTTAATGACCCGCGACTGCTGCACTTTTCCTATATGCGCTACCTGGAAAACCGCTTGCGCGCGGCTTACGGGTTTGTCGGCACGCCCATTCGCATTGTGGCCAAGGGTCGGCGCGAGAAATAGCGCCATCCAGCTTGCCATTGGGTTCAAAATGAAAACCGCCCCACAGGTAATCAGCCTGCGGGGCGGCTGGCTTTTGGGTCAGGGCGTGGGTGATGGCGTGGGGGTTTCAGTGGGCGGCAGGGTGGGTGTAGCCGTTTGGGTGGGTGTTGGGGTCGGGGTTTCGCTGGGCAGGGGGGTGGGCGTAGCGGTGGGGGCCGGGGTGCCTGTCCGCACGATGCGCGGCGCAACCCACAGGGCCCGGTCGCCGTTGTTGGGCCCGGCACTCAAAACCGTGAGGAAGAATTTGACATTCTGCCCGGCCAGCGCGCCCAGGTCGACATCGGCAGTGTGCAGGCTGCCGGTGCGGCTCTTTGAGAACGTCCACAGGGTTTGCAGCGGTCCGGCCCCAACCTGGTAATCCAACCGGTATGTCACCTGGCAGCCAGCCGAGTCAGGATCACACGAAAGCGCCACGCGGAAGCGGTCGCCGCTTTGCACGGTGAAGGCAGGATATGCGCCCTGGATGAAACCATCTGTCAGGTTTTGTGGGAAGGTAAGCAGGTTGGGGGCGCTGACCGTAGCCCCGTTTTCCAGCGTTGCCAGGTTGCCTGGCAGGACAAAGCCATTATCGCTGCCTTCGATGCCGGGGCAGGGCAAAGCGCCCGCGCCGCTACTCCAACTGGCTGCGCACAGGTTGGCGATGAAGTCGTAAGCTACGTTGTAGTTCATGACCACGTTGATGTAAACCCAGAAGGGGCTGTTGGCGTTTGTGCCCAGCCCAAACAGTACGCCGGAGGCATTGCGGAGCATCCAGTAACCGCGATATTTGCCGGGTATGGCGGGGGCTTTCATATTCACGCTCAGGTCAATGGTATCGCCGGGCGGCACGTTGCGCGGCAGGCTGACAGACACAGGCGCATCCATCGAGTTGCCGCTCACAAAAACCAGGCTGTAGGCTGTACCCCAGGAGGTGGCGCCGATGTTGCGCAGCCGCCAGGTTTTTGTGAGGGCCTGCCCGGGGTTGAGGGTGGTACCATCTGGAATGGTGATATCGGCTACAAAGCCTGCCCAGTCTGGGGTGGCGCTGGCTGCAGCTAGCGCGGACTGGGCCGCAATGGCAATAAGCAGCACCAAGGTAATGATGATGCGTCGGACGTGCATGATGCCCTCCTTGGGATGGAATCCTTGTTGGCGCAGTACGCCAACCCTGGTTTGTTATATCTTGCCGATGGAGCGCTTTTTGTTGTGGATTGCTTTACAAATGGGGTGTAAAAGCATTGCAAAAGCGAACAAACTATCTAAAAAGCCGCCCATTTGGGCGGCTTTTGTGGGGAGCGTTTATGCAATCAGCGATACGGGCATCGGTTGTTGTATTTTGCAGGCGGTTATGGCCAGAATGCAAAAGTGTTGATGATGGTGTTGAACACGCCAGATTCGGCGGCTTTGTCGAACAGCGGCGGCGGGGTGGTATAGTTGCCCGGGTCGCCAGAGTGGAGCACGAACGTGACGCTGATGCAGTTGCCATTGCGCAAGGTGGAGTAGCCCACCCAGTCATAGCGGTTGCCAGCGGCAGCGCCTGCCCCGGCTTGTTTCAGAAAGGCAACACTGTTAATGGTCACATTCTGATTTTGGGCCGGGTCGGCGCCGGGGTTGGGGTTGACACAGGTGCTGGCCCCGGGAACAACGGCCACATCGGCATATTTCTCGATCAGATTGGTGCCGGAGGCAAGCAGCGGAATGAGGATGCGGGCGCTCTCGTTCGAAGACGCTGTAATCGACGATGCCGGCGGCACTTTGAATGTGAAGCCGTACGTGCTGTTCAGGTAAGCGGACCACAGGCTGACATCTGGCAGGGGCGTGGCCGATGGCGTGACAGGCGTACTGGTCGGCGTAGCCGTGGTGGTGGCGGTAGCAGTGGCCGTGGCTGTGGAAGTGCCGGGCGTTTGCGTGCGGGTGGGGGTTGGGCTGAGCACGACCGGGGGCGGGGTTTGGGTGATGCTGCCGCCCACACGGGTAATGCGGGGCGCCACCCACAGGGCGCGGTCGCCGCTGGCAAACCCGGCGGCCGAAACGAACAGGATGAAGCGGACATCTTTCCCGGCCAGGGCGCTCAAGTCCACATCGGCGCGGTAGTATTGCCCTTCATAGCGCTCGAGGAACGACCAGAAAGTGCGCACCGGCTCTGAGCCGACCTGGTAGTCGAGCCGGAAGCGCACATAACAGTTCACCGCTCCGCTTTCGCAATTGACGATGGATTGGAACCGGTCACCGGCTTGTACGCGGAAGGCCGGGTAGGTGGCCTGGATGTAGCCGTTGAAGATGTTCTGCGGCACACTGAGCAGGCCAGGCTCAGTGCTGGCGGTCCCGGTTTCGAGGGTGGGTTTTTCCAGGCGCAGGACAAAGCCGCGCGCATCGCCTTCTACTCCGGGGCAAGGCAGTACGCCCGTGCCACTGCGCCACTCTGCCTGGCAGGCGTTGGTCAAGAAATCGTATGCGCCGCCGGCTGGCACACCTGCCACCTTGATTTCGACCCAGAAAGATTTATCGGCTGTGGAACCGATACCGAACAAACCGCCGGTGGGATTCTTGAGCTTCCAGTTGCCTCGGAAGGTGCCAGGGGTGTTGGGAGCGGCCATTTTGATCGAGATGTCCACCATCTCGCCCGGTTTGACCACCCTGGGCAGGCTGGCCACGGCGGCCGCACTCATGGCATCGCCATCAGCGAAGACCACACGATAGCCGCTTGTCCAGGTGCAGGTGCCCACGTTCTTCAGCCGCCAGATTTTGGTGAAGTTGGAACCGGCGGTGAAGGTGGTGCCATCGGGCACGGTGATGTCGGCGACGAAGGCGGCCCGGTCGCATGATGTGGACGGTGGTGGGGTGGCGGTGGGGGTCAGGGTGGGTCCGCCGGGGGTGATGGTAACGGTGGGCGTTGCCGTGGCGGTGGGGGTGGCCGGGGTGACGGTCCCGCCCGAGCCGCCGCGCAGGATGACCGGGCTGCCCCAAATGGCCCGGTCGCCGGTGGACAGCCCGGCGGTATGCACGGTCAGGATGAAGCGCACATCCTGACCGGCCAGCGGGCTGAGGTCTACGTTGGCTCGGTAGTATTGTCCATCCAGTTTTTCGTAAAATGCCCAGAAGTTCTTCAGGCCGCCGGTACCGATGCGGTAGTCGAGCCTGAAACGCACATAGCAGCCAGTTGCTTCGGGCTCGCATCCGATGACAGCCTGAAACTTGTCGCCCGGCTGCACACGGAAGGCCGGGTACACCCCGGCGATGTAGCCGTTAAGAACATTTTGGGGTACGGCCAAAATGCCCGGTTTGCTATCCACCAGTCCGTTTTCATACTTGGGAGCGTCCAGTCGGCGCACGTAGCCGTCGTTGCTGGCGGTGGCGCCGGGGCATGGCAGTTTGCCCTTGGCGCTGCTCCAGATGGCATCGCACAGTTTGGCGGTGAAATCGTAGGCGATTCCAAAGCCGCTGGCAACTTTGATTTCGACCCAGAAGGGATTACTGGCAGCGCTGCCGATGCCAAACTTTACACCGCTGGCATTCTGGAGTTTCCAGTTGCCGCGAAAGGTGCCAGATGTAGCAGGCGCAGTCATGTTTACGGTCAGGTCCACGCTTTCGCCGGGTTTGACCGTTTTGGGCATGGCCACAGATGTTTTTGCGCCCAGCGCTTCGCCGCTCTCGAAGACCAGCTTGTAGCTGGTGGTCCAGGTGGCGGTGCCGATGTTGGTCAGCCGCCAGGTCTTGGTAAAGGCCGCGCCCGGGGCAATGACCGTGCCATCGGGGATGGTGACGTCGGCCACGAACTTGGCCCAATCGGCATAAGTGGCCGCGGCAGCCAGGCTGGCCGGGGCGGGCTGGGCCGCCAAAACCACAAATAGAGCCAGGGAGATCAAGATACGTCGTGTCGCCATGGATTTGCCTCCTTTTTGGGGCGCGCAAAAGTGATGCGCGCAACAATGCAAAGACGTCGTGCACCGGCGCCAGGTTCCGCGCCGAACACATTATTATCATATTGCAATCTTTTGAGGATTACTATAGCGAATCGGTTGCAGGTGCAGGCAGGATGCGGTCGACCATCAGGAAGATGCCCAACCCAGTCAACACCAGCAGCCCCGTTACGCCAAACATGGCGGCCGGCCCCACCCATTCGATGAGCACGCCGCCCAGCAGCCCGCCCACCGAAGCGCCCACACCCCACATCATGGCGCCCAGCAGCCCCTGCGCAGTGGCGCTCAGCCCGGGTGGGGCATTGTCGGCGGCATATTTGACCCCCGCCAGCCACAACGCCGGGAAAGTGAACCCGTGCGTCAGTTGGATGACGATGATGAACACCGGCGACCCCGCAAAGAAGAACAGCACCGAACGCAGCCCGGTGACCAGCATGGCTAAATACAGCAGCCCCCTGGCGCCCAGCCGCCCCAGCAGGCGGTTGCCAAAAAACATGACCGGCACCTCGGAGATGACTGAAATGGTGAGTGAAACACCCATCAGCGTTTCGCCCGCGCCCAGGCTGCTCATGAGGATGAACAGGTAATTATTGACCGCGGCCAGCCCAATGCCTGCGATAAAAACCGCCGCGAGGAAGGCGATCCAGCGCCGGTCGGTGAACAAGGTGCGCAACCCGCTGGAAAAAGAATGCCGGGATTCCACGCTGCCAAAGCGCAGGCGCCCCACCACCAGCAGGTTGAATGCAAGCAGGGCCGCATACAGCCAGAAGGCCCAGCGCAACCCGAGTGTTTGCAGCAGCCAGCCCGCCGCGGGCGCCACCAGCCCCCAGCCCAGCGCGCCCCACAGGCGAATGCGCCCGTACATATCCCGCGCGCCGCCCAACATGGTCATGGTGGCGCTATCCACCAGGGCAATGCCCGGGGCCACAAAAAAGGCCTGCACAGCGTACAGCCCAAGGAGTACCGCGAAACGGTCTGATAGCGGGATGAGCGCCACGGATACGGTTGTGACCAGCATGCTGACGGTCAATATGTTCAGGTGTCGCTGCCTGGCATCGGCCAGCCCGGTCCAGAATGGGGAAGCGACCAGCCCGATCAACGGGCCGATGGACAGCAGCAGCCCGGTCTGGCTGCCGGTGAGTCCTAGGCTGTCAAAATAGAGCGCCTGGTAGGGGAAGAGCGCCGCCCCCGCGCCATAATAAAGGAAATAAAATGCGGAAGGCCACACCTTCCATGAAATGTTTTTGAGCATGTGTTGATTGTATTGCATTTCACAGAATCAGGTTGCGCACAGCGGCATATAATTGAGTTATGCCCCGAGCCATCATTCACCTGGACCTGGACGCCTTCTTTTGCGCCGTGGAAGAACTGCACGACCCCGTGCTGCGCGGCAAGCCGTTCGCGGTGGGCGGGCGGCCCGAGCACCGCGGGGTGGTTTCGTCGTGTTCGTACGCGGCGCGCCAGTTTGGGGTGCGCTCGGCCCTGCCCATGTCGCGCGCCCTGCGGTTGTGCCCCGACCTCATCATTATCGAGACATCCCACAGCCGTTACGGCGAAATGTCCAAAAAAGTGATGGAGCGCGTGCACGCCCTCTCGCCGCTGGTTGAGCAAATCTCCATCGACGAGGCCTTCATCGACATCAGCGACCTGCGCGAACCGCCCGCAGAGGTGGCGCGCCGGTTGCAACAGCAAATTTGGGATGAACTCGGACTGCCGTGCTCGGTGGGCGTCGCGACAAACAAACTGATGGCCAAAATTGCGACGGAAGTGGGCAAAAAAGCGGCCCGCGGACCCAACTACCCGCGCGCACACACCGTGGTCCCGGCCGGGGGTGAGGCCGGGTTCCTCTCGCCGTTACCCGTTTCCATGCTGTGGGGCGTGGGGCCCAAGACCGAAGCGCGCCTGGCGGAGCTGGGCATCCGCACCATTGGCGACCTGGCCGGCTGGCCCGAAAGCGAACTGGCCGCGCGCTTCGGCGAGCACGGGCGCGAAATGAGCCGCCACGCACGCGGACTCGACGACCGCCCGGTGGTGACCGAGTACGAGGCCAAATCCATCTCGCAGGAAACCACCTTCAGCCGCGACGTGAGCGATGACCGCGCTCTGGAAAAAACCCTGCGCGCGCTTTCCGCCGAGGTGGGGCGGCGGCTGCGCCGGGGCGGGCTGGCCGGAGCCACCGTCAAACTCAAGATCCGCTGGCCCGATTTCACCACCCTCACCCGCCAGTCCACCCTGCCCACCCCCACCGACCAGGACGATGAAATTGCCGAAACAGCCATCACCCTGATGCGCAAAGTGCGCAAACCGGGACAGCCCGTGCGACTGATCGGCGTGGGGGTCAGCGGGTTGGGCGCGCCTGTGCGCCAGCTGGGGTTGTGGGATGCAGGGGATGATGAGCGGTCGCGCAGGCTGCAAAGCGCCATAGACCAGCTGCAAGAAAAATACGGCCGCAAGGCCATCCACAAAGGAAAAGTGTAGCGCCCGCCTGCGGGCGCCGCCTACTTCGCCAGGCTCAGGAAGACATCTTCCAGCGAGGGTTCGCCGCGCGTGATGCCGCTCACCTGCAACCGGGCCGCCTCCAGAGCGCGCCGCAGTGGGCGCTCGCCCAGCCCGGGCCGGGTGATGGCCCGCAGGTGATCGCCGGCCAGCCCCATGCTCAGCACGCCATCCACCCCTTTTAACACATCCAGCCCGGTTTCAAGCGGCGCGGCGTACACCTCCCACACATCGCCGGGGATGACGGTTTCCTTCAGGCGTTGGGGCGTGTCAATGGCCAGCAATTTGCCGTCGCGCATCATGCCCACGCGCCCGCAATACTCGGCCTCGTCCATGTAGTGCGTGGTCACCAGGATGGTCGTGCCGCCCTCGGCCAGCGTGTAGATCTGGTCCCAGAAGGCGCGGCGGGCGGTCGGGTCGACGCCGCTGGTGGGTTCGTCGAGAAAAAGCAGTTGGGGATGATGGACGAGCGCAATCCCGAGCGCCAGGCGCTGCCGCCAACCAGCGGAAAGCGCCCGGGTCAGTTCGCCCGCCTGCGCCCCCAACCCGACCATTGCCACCGTGTCGAGGATCTGCTGCCTGTCTGTCACGCCGTACACGCCGCCGTAAAAGGTCAGGTTCTCCAGCACGGTCAGGTCGTCGTAGATGGCGAACTTTTGCGACATGTAACCCACACGCTGGCGCACCTGCTCGGTCTCGCGGAAGCAGTCGTAGCCCAGCACGCTGGCGCTGCCCTCGCTGGGTTCCAGCAGCCCCAGCAGCATGCGGATGGTGGTGGTCTTGCCGGAGCCGTTGGGGCCCAGGTAGCCCACCACTTCGCCGCGCGCGACGGTGAACGAGACGTGGTCGACGGCAACGAAATCGCCAAAGCGGCGGGTGAGGTTTTGGGTGATGATGACAGATTCGGGCATGGGTTTCTCGTGGGGGTCATGGCACACCGCAAGCGCAGCCGGCGGCGTGGCAATCATCGTTTCGGTCAGGTTGTTTTGGGCGCTGCGCTATCAAACAGGGCGATGAAGACATCCTCCAGCGTGGGGGGCATGGCGCGCGCATCGGTCAACGGGATGCCGGCCGCGGGGAGGGTGCGCTTGAGGCGCTTTATAACGGCATCGGCCCGGGAGGGTTTGACGCGCAGGTGCAGGCGGTCGCCAAAGGGGCGCACATCCTCCACGTCTTCATCCTGGGCGGTCAGGTGACGCATGCGCACCAGGTTGCCGCCGCGCAGCTCCAGGATGCGCCCGTTGAGCGTGGCGCGCAGTTGGCCAGGTGTGCCCTCCGCGATGACCTGCCCGGCGCGCATGAAACCCACGCGGTGGCAGCGGGCGGCTTCGTCCATGTAAGGCGTGGAGATGATGACGGAGACGCGCGCATCGTCCCTTTGGGACACTCCCCCCATCTTCTCCGATGATGGGGGGAGATGGAGGGGGGTAGCTACGAGTTTGATGACCAACTGCCAGAAGTCCTGGCGGGTGACGGGGTCAACGCCGGTGGTGGGCTCGTCGAGCAGCAGCACGCGTGGGCGGGTGACAAGCGCCGAGGCCAGCCCCAGCTTTTGCCGCATGCCGCCAGAAAGCTGCCCGGCGCGGCGGTCTTTGAACGGGGCCAGCCCCACGAAATTGAGGATCTCCATGCAGCGCGGCAGCCAGTCGCGGGCGGCCAGGCCGCGCACTTCAGCAAAGAAGCGGATGTTCTCGAGCACGCTCAGGTCTTCGTACATCGAAAAGTGTTGCGAGAGGTAGCCGATTTGGGCGCGGGCCTGCTCGGTCTGGCGGGCAATGTCGTAGCCGCGAATGGAGACTGTGCCGGCATCCGCCTTGAGCGCGCCGACCAGCAGGCGCAGGGTGGTGGTCTTGCCCGCGCCATCTGCGCCGACCAGTCCGTAGATCTCACCGGGGGCAATGGTGAGGTTGACGCCGTTGACGGCGTGCGTAGCACCGAAGGATTTGTGGAGGTTGGAGACGGTGATCATGAATTATCCAGCGGGTTTCAACCACAGATGAACACAGATTGGCACAGAGTTTTCTCCGAATAAAATCACAAGAAATTTTCTCTACTCACTACTTTCTACTCACCAAAAGTTACATTGGCCGGCATGCCGGGTTTGAGGTCGCCGCCTGGGTCTTCGACGCGCAATTTGATGGCGTACACCGTGGTGGCGCGGCCTTCGTCGGTCTGTACGTTGCGGGGGGTGAACTCGGCCCGGTCGGCGATGTGGATGACGATGGCGCTGAAGGTTTGGCCGGGGAAGGAGTCGATGCGCACTTCGGCCACACCGCCCAGGCGGACTTCGCCGTAACGGTTCTCTGGCACATAGATGGTAATGGTCAGGTCTTCGACGCGGGCCAGGGTGAAGGCGGCCGCGCCGGGCGCGATGAACTCGCCGGGTTCGATGTTGCGCAGCAGCACCACGCCACCCGAGGGGGCGGTGATGGTCAGTTTGGCGATCTGGGCGTCGAGCAGGGCGATCTGGGCCTCGGCCTGGGCCACGGCGGCCTGGGCCTGATCGTAGGCGCGGTGGGCCTGCTCCAGCGCGGCGTCGGCGGCGGCCAGTTTGGGCGAGAGGTCGCCGGTCTGCAGGGCGCGCAGGCGGTCGCGGGCGGTGTAGAATCGCTCCTGGGCCAGGGCCAGGTCGGCGCGGGCATCCAGGATGTCTTGCGCGGTTTCGGCGTCCAGCAGGTCGTCATAATCAGCCTGGGCGTCTTCGAGGTCGGCCAGGGCGTCGTCGAAGGCGGTCTGGGCGGCGTCGCGCAGTTCCTGGGTGGCGCCGGTGGTGCGGTCGAGAATGTCTTTGGCAGACTGGTAGGCGGCCCGGGCCGCAGCCAGTTTTTGCTCGGCGGCGAAGAACTTGTCGTATTCGATTTGCTGCGGGAAGTCTTTCTGGCGCATGTCGATCAGACGGGACTGCGCCGACTGGAGCGCTTCATCGGCGGCATCCAGCTCGGACCGGGCGGCGGTGAGCTGCTCGTCGCGGGTGAAGTACCAGGCGGGCTGGTCGAAATCGGTGGGGGTGGAGATGCGCCACTGGGCGGCCCGCAGGGGCTGTTCCTCGGCCTGGGCGGCCAGAACAGCCAGGTGTAATTGGGTCTGAGCGGTGTTGATGCCGGCCCGGGCGGTGTTGGCGGCCGCTTTGGCGGTATCCAGCGCGGCAGCGGCGGCGTTGCGCTGGGCCGTCAAAATAGCGGGATCCAGTTTGAAGAGCACGTCGCCTGCGTTAACGGTGTCGCCTTCGGCGGCATTCACCTCCAAGATTTTCCCGCCAAGCTCGGGCGCAACCTTGACTTGCACGGCTTCGACCGTGCCCGATGCGGCCAACGCGCCGTTTTCGGCGCCGAGGCTTTGCTGGTAGAGGAAGTAGGCGGTGATGCCCAGGGTGGCAAGCACAATGATGATGACGGGGATGGGGGGACGTTTGTGGTTCATTGGGAACTCCTGTGGAGGTTAGTCGAGTCGCTTGCGGAAGCGCAGGCTGGCCGCGCCCATGATGACAACGCCAAAGATAACCAGGGCGATGACATCGGACTGGATGGTGGCGAAGGTTGCGCCTTTGAGCAGCAGGTTGCGGATGATGGAGAGGTAGTAGCGCAGCGGCATGGCGTAGGAGATCCATTGCAGCACTTTGGGCATGGCTTCGAGCGGGAAGAAGAAGCCGGAAAGGAAGATGCTGGGCAGCAGGGTCATCCAGACGGAGAGCATGGCTTCCTGCTGGGTGTTGGCGATGGTGGAGGCGAACAGTCCGATTCCCAGCCCGGAGGCCAGGAAAAGCCCCGAAAGCGCCAGGATGAGCCCCAAACTGCCGCGAATGGGCACGCCAAACCACCAGTGCCCGATGGCCAGGATCTGGATGGTGTCGAAGAAGGCCAGGATGACGTACGGCGTGATCTTGCCGACCACCAGCTCCCACGGGCGGATGGGGGTGACGATGAGCTG
Organism: Anaerolineales bacterium; assembly: GCA_034433165.1. GTDB lineage: Bacteria > Chloroflexota > Anaerolineae > Anaerolineales > Villigracilaceae > DAOUAP01. The sequence continues at coordinate 68,962 of DAOUAP010000007.1, forward strand.
TTCGATGGTGCCGCGCTCACGCTCGCGCACGATGGTGGTGGCGGTGAGAATGGCGGTGATGGCGAACAGGATCATGCCGATGACACCGGGGATCATGAAATAGGCGGAGATGAGGTCGGGGTTGTACCAGACCTGGGTGCGCACCTCGAGCGGCGGGCGGAACTGGATGTTGAGCCCGGAGCGGGCGATGCGCTCTTGCATGAGTCCGGTGGCGTGCTGCTGCCCAATGAGCGTGGCGGCCGAGAAGGCGGTGGAGGCCACGGTGGGGTCCGAGCCGTCGAGCAGAAAGGCCACCTGGGCTTCGCCATCGGTCAGGCGTTCGGCGTAATCGGGCGGGATGATGAGCCCGGCCCGGGCGCTGCCCTGCTCGATGAGGCGGCGCACTTCGATTTCGGAGGTGGTTGAGTAGGCCAGCGAGAAATAGTCGGCGGCGCGGTAGGCATCCAGCAGGGCGCGCGATTCGACGCTCTGGCTCTGGTCGAAGACCGCCAGCGGCACATTGCGCACATTGCTGGTGGCGGAATAGCCCAGCAGGAACAATTGCATGACCGGGATGACCAGGATGAGGATGAGCGTGCGGGTGTCGCGCGTGATCTGGATGAATTCTTTGCGGATGATGGAGAGCAGGCGAGTGTTCATATTTGCGGGCCTTGAGCCAAGTTAGCGGATTGGGGAACGGATTTGTGAATCAGATAAGCGGATGGGTGGATGGGCGGATGAATAGGTGAACGGGTAAACGAATCATTTTAGAATTCCGTGCAGGTAAATGTCCATAAAATCTTCGAGCGAGACATTGCGCATTTCGGCGGGCAGGCTGTCATTGCCCATCAGGAATTCGGTGAGGTAAAAGGCTACGATGCTGCCCATGAGCGTGCGCAGCAGCACGGGCAGGGCAATGCCGCGCACGCCGCTTTCTGGCGCGCCCAGGCGCTGCAGGATGGGCAGGATATGCGGGTAAACCGTCTCGAACAATTTGGCGAAATGCCGCCCGTTGAACTCGACCACTTCGATGAACATCAACTTGATGAAATCCGGGCGGCGGCCCAACTCACCCTGGATGGCCCGCGCAGCATTGCGGATGAATTCTTCAACGGTTGCGCCGGGCGCTTTTTCTATGACCGGCAGGATCTGGGTGTAAGGGTGCTTATCGATGATCAGCGCCTGGAAGATGTCATCTTTGCTGGCAAAGTGATTGTAGATGCTGCCCAGGGCCAGCCCGGCCCGGTCGGCGATCTGGCGCATGGCGGTGCCGTGGTAGCCGTTCTCGAGGAAGAGCGCGTAGGCGGCTTCTTCGATTGCCTGGCGGGTGCGTTCGCCTTTGGTGGGGAAAGGGGGTGTGATGTTTTCCATAAGGGTAAGTGAACGAACGTTCGTATTTATTTTAGCGCGTTTGCGCGGGTTGTCAAGCCGCATTGCGCGAAAGCACTTTATCTCATGTATAATCTTTGTATCGAAGTGAGGTGATGCGCCATGACCGACCTCTCCTGGATCGAACTGATTTACTGGGGATTCATCATCCTGGGCGGCACGTTCCTGTTGCTGCGGGTTGTGATGATGTTTTTGGGCGGCGATGCCGATGTGTCGGATGCGGGCCTTGATTCTGTTGAGGGCGCGTTTGAGTTCAAGTTTTTCTCCATCCAGGGGCTGACGGCTTTCTTTTTGATGTTTGGGCTGGCAGGTCTTATGCTGCTCTCCGCCGGGCAGCCGGTGGTCATCACCATGCTGGGCGGCGGACTGGCTGGACTGGTCACCATGTTGGTGATTGCCGTGTTGTTGCACCAGATGAGGCACCTGCGCTCGGAGGGCACGCTCGACATGCGCAATGCCATCGGCGAGCACGGCTCGGTCTATCTGAAGATTTCGGCCGGGGGCAGCGGCCAAGTGCAAGTGGTGATCCAGGGCGCACTCAAAGTCATGGATGCGGTTTCGTCCAATGGTGAGGCGCTGGCTTACGGTGAAAGAGTAAAGGTTGTGGGCGTGGCAGACAGCCGCACCCTGATCGTCGAAAGATTGTTATCAAAAGGAGGATGAGAAAATGACCCCGGCTGCCTTTGGTTTACTGGCTTTTTTCACTTTCGTTGTGCTGGTTTTCTTTACGCTGGTCTTTTTCGCCAGCCGTTATAAACGTTGCCCGTCTGACAAAATCCTGGTCATCTATGGACGGGTGGATACCGGTCGTTCGAGCAAGACCATTCATGGCGGCGGGTCCTTTGTTTGGCCGCTTATTCAGGATTATGCTTACCTGAGCCTGACACCGATCACCATCAGCATACCGCTCGAGAATGCCCTCTCGCTGCAAAACATTCGCATCCATGTGCCGAGTACGTTCACCGTGGGCGTCAGCACCGCGCCTGAGATCATGAGCAATGCGGCTGAGCGCATCCTGCATCTCAACCAGCAGTCCATCGAAGACATGGCCAAGGAAATCATCTTTGGGCAATTGCGCCTGACGGTGGCCTCACTGACCATCGAGCAGATCAACCAGGACCGCGAGAGCTTCCTCGAGGCCATTCGGCACAACGTGGAGCCGGAACTGAACAAAATTGGGCTGCACCTCATCAACGTCAATATCACCGACATCACCGACGAATCAAACTACATTGCCAGCATTGGCAAAAAGGCCGCCGCTGAGGCCATCAACCAGGCCAAAATTGACGTGGCTGAACAGAACAAACTCGGCGCGATTGGTGAAGCGATAGCCATGAAGGAGCAGGAGATCCGTGTTGCGGAGGCCGCAGCCGAATCGCAGATTGGCCGCAAGGTGGCTGAAACCAACCAGCGCAAGCGCGTACAGGAGCAGGAAGCAGAAGCCGTCAAAGGCGAGAACATTGCCAACGCGAACATTGCCGGGTACAACGCAGAAATGGAAGTGAAGCGCGCCAAGGCGCTGGAGCAGGCGGAGGTGGCCAGGTATCAGGCCCAGGTCAACATCCAGCAGGCGCTGTATAAGGCCGAACAGGAGCGCCTGCGCGCAGAAGAGATCGCCCGCCAGGAAATCGAGAAGAATAAGATGGAGATTGCCGCCGAAGCCGAGGCAGAACGCACGCGGCGCGAGGCCAAAGGCGTGGCGGATGGTGTGCTGTCCAAATATGAGGCCGAAGCCGAGGGTGTGCGCAAATTGCTGGAAGCAAAAGCGGAAGGATACCGCCGATTGGTCGAGAGCGTAGGCGGTGATGCCCAGGCTGCCGCAACCCTGTTGATGGTGGAACAACTCGAAGCGCTGGTTGCCCGCCAGGTGGAGGCCATCAGCAACCTGAAGATCGATAAGATCACAGTTTGGGATTCGGGCGGCAATGGAGAAGGTTCGAGCACATCCAATTTTGTTTCCAGCCTGTTCAAGAGCCTGCCGCCCCTGCACGAACTCTCTGAGATGGCCGGGGTGGACCTGCCGGAGTATATGGGCAAGGTGCGCCGTGACGAGGATACCCCCGAACGGGCTGAACCGGGCGAAGCGCAGTCGTAATCCAGGGCACGCAGTGAGATGACTTTGACGGAATGCCCCGCCAGAATTTGGCGGGGCATTTTTTGTCTCTGTGCATATCTCTTTTGCATAGGGTAGAATTTGGTCATGGAAAACATCGCCTCTCCCATGGCTGTACAACTGCGCAAAGATTTGAAGTTCAACATAGGCGTCAACCTGGTTGACGCTGGTTTTTTTGGCCTCGGGTGGGGCTTTGCCTCCTTCGGCACCATCATTCCCCTCTTTGTCAGTCAGATGACCGACTCGGCCATCCTGATCGGGCTCATCCCGGCCATCCACGCGGTGGGCTGGCAGCTGCCGCAGCTCTTTACCGCCAACACGGTAGCGCGCCTGCGGCGTTACAAACCCATGGTCATGCTCATGACCATCCAGGAGCGTGTGCCGTTCCTGGGGTTGGCGCTGGTGGCCTGGCTGCTGGGCTGGCTGGGCAATACGGCGGCGCTGGTCATCACTTTCCTCCTGCTCATCTGGCAGGGATTGGGCTCCGGGTTCACTGCCAACCCCTGGCAAAGCATGATCGCCAAGATCATCCCCTCGGATGCGCGCGGAACGTTCTTTGGCGCGCAGGCCGCTGTGGCCAACATCATCATCAGCGGGTCGGCAGTGGCCGCCGGGTATATGCTCGACTTGCTTGAATCCCCGCTCGATTTTGCGGCCTGCTTCCTGGCGGCTTCGGCGGCGTATGCAGCTTCGATGACCTTCCTGGGGTTGACACGCGAGCCTGAAGACACGGCCAAACAAATCCCGGCGGTTCAGCCGCCGCTCTTCAAGGGCATGGGCGTCATCATGAAACGCGACGTCAACTTTCGCTGGTACCTGGTGGTGCGCTTCCTGTACCAGTTTTCTGCCATGGGGTTTGCGTTTTACATTGTTTACGGACTGCGCCAGTTCAACATGGATGCGGTTACAGCTGGTTACCTGACAGCCGCCCTGACCATCTCTTCCACGGTGTCCAATGCCGGCATGGGCTGGCTGGGCGACCGGGTGGGGCACCGCGCCATGCTGGTGGTTGGCATGATGGCAGTGGTACTCAGCGGCGGGTTGGCCTGGTTTGCCCCGAACCTGGCGTGGTTCTATCCCATCATGATCCTCGCCGGGCTGGCCAATGTGGCCTACTGGACCATAGGCATGGCCCTCACGGTTGAATTTGGCAGCGAAGCTGATCGCCCGGTGTATATTGGCATGTCCAACACCCTCATTGCTCCGGCCACCATCCTTGCCCCCATTTTGGGTGGTTGGATTGCAGATGTTTTCGGCTACCAGACCACCTTTGCCATTTCTGCACTCGGCGGGTTGGTTGTGACTGCCATGCTGATCGCGCTGGTGAAAGAGCCGCGGCATGCCGTAAAAAGTGAAAAGTGAGGAGTGAGTATGTCCCTGATCAATGAAAAAGTAAGGCAGGCAATCAGGATACTAAAAGAACAGGACGTGGACCTGTGGCTGACCTTTGTGCGCGAAACCTCTGGGGTGCGCGATCCGGTGCAGGATTTCATCCTGGGTCCCGGCGACCTGACGTGGGAAAGTGCACTCATCATCACCCCAAGCGGGCAAACCCTGGCCATCGTGGGGCGCTATGAGGTGGATGCGGTCAGGCGGCTGAATGTGTACGATGAGGTTATCGGCTACGATGAAGGCATCAGCGCCCCCTTGCGCGCCGCACTGGAGCGGCTCGCCCCCACCCGCATCGCCATCAACACCTCCCGGAACAACGTGCACGCTGACGGGTTGACCCACGGCATGTACGAAATGCTGGTGGGCTATCTGGCAGGCACACCCTACGCCGGGCGGCTGGAAAGCGCCGAGCCGGTCATCAATGCCCTGCGCGGGCGCAAATCTCCCGAAGAACTGGCCCGCATCCGCCAGGCGGTGCATACGACTGAGGACATCTACCGCCAGGCCTTCGATTACATGAAACCGGGCATGATGGAAGTGGAAGTGGGCAACTTCATGCACCTGCAGGTGGCGCAGCGCGGGCTGGGCTATGCCTGGTCGCGCGAGAACTGCCCGGCCGTCAACAGCGGACCCGATTCGCCGGTGGGGCATGCCGGTCCCACGCAAATCATTATCGCGCCGGGGCATCTCATCCATTTCGATTTTGGCGTCAAAGAGAACGACTATTGTTCCGACATCCAACGCATGGTGTACATGCTGCGCCCCGGCGAAAGCGCGCCCCCGGCCGAAGTGCAGCGCGGGTTCGAGACGGTGCGGCAGTCCGTGGAGGCAGCCCGGGCCGTGATGAAGCCGGGTGTGATGGGCCGGGATGTGGACGCCGCCGCGCGGGCTGTGGTCACCGGGGCGGGGTATCCCGAGTATAAATATGCCACCGGTCACCAGTTGGGGCGCGTGGCGCACGATGGCGGCGCGCTGCTCGGGCCGGAGTGGGAGCGCTATGGGGATTCTCCGCGCCAGGTGCTCGAAGAAAACCAGGTGTATACCATCGAACCAGGGCTGATGGTGCCCGGTTATGGGTATATTGGGCTGGAGGAGGATGTGGTCATTACGGCGGGCGGCGCGGAATACCTGTCCCCCCCGCAAACGGCGCTCATCCTCAAAAAATGAGGTTTTTGGTTCCCTGCTTTCTGGCTGTGCGCATTGCTTTTGATTTGATACACTACAGCGTGTAGCTCACGTTTATAATTTTCGTATGCGTCCCAAGTCAAATACCCAACCCGTCGATTGGACCATCTGGCTGCAATCACAGCGCCGCCTGGCGGTAACGATTTTGCTGCGGTTCATTTTGGTATTGGGCGCAATCGGTTTGCTTTTCTCAGCGCAGCAGGTGCTTGCTCAGGGGCGCATCGGGCTTAACTTTGCGTATTTTTCGTTGAGTTATATCGTTGCGCTGGTGCTGTATTTTAATAAGCGCTTTTCGGATGAATGGCGCGGTGCGGGTTTCCTGCTGGTAATGACCGTTTTTGGCACGCTGGCTTATTACTCTGGCTGGCTGGCCAGCGGTGCGCGTGTGATCTGGTTGGCTGCCGTGGTGGTGGCCACCATCCTGATCGGCCCGCGCTGGGGACTGCTTACTGCCATTGCGGCCTTGTTCGTTTACCTGGCGTTCGCAGTGGCGTATGGTTCTGGCTGGCTGGCGCTGCGTCCTCTGCCCGACCCTGCCACCTTTGCGCCCATACTCATCGAGGGTGTGGGGTTTGCCATGATGTTGTGCGTGGTGGCGGCCGGGCAATGGCTGTTCGGGCAGGCGCTGCGCGCGGCCGCCGAGTCCAACCGGGTTGCGCAGGAGAGCCGCGACAGTTTTTCGAGCATTGTGGACCGCAGCACAGACGGGATGATCATTGTGGACGAGTCCATGACGGTGCGGTTCGTCAATCAGGCTGCCCTGGCGTTTTTGGATCAGCCCAAGTCTGCCATTCAGGGCAGCCCAATCCCGCGGGCCGGGCAAATGATCGACGGCGCCGAAATCGATATCTGCCTGGCAGATGGCTCGGCGGGTGTGGCCGATTTGCGCATCACTGCCACCGAATGGGAGGGCGCGCCCGCAAAACTCATCCTGTTGCGCGATATCACCGAGCGCAAACGGGCCGGGCTGGCTTTGGCCAAATCTGAAGAGAAGTTCAACCGCGCTTTCCATGCCTCACCGGTGGCGATGGCCATGTCGAGCATGGAAACGGGCTTTTTGGATGTCAACCAGTCGCTGTGTGACCTGATCGGCTATCCGCGCGAGGAACTGCTGGGGCGATTCAGCGCCAACCTCAACATTTGGGCAGACCCGGCGGCTTACGCGCAGTTCATCCAAACCCTTCAGCGCGAAGGGGCTGCCAAAGATTACGAAATGCGCTTCAGGAAGAAAACCGGGGAAATTCACGTGGGACTGGTATCTGCCGAACGGATCGAGATGACTGGCACTCCCTCCATTATCTCTTCCATCATTGATATCACCGACCTCAAGAATGCAGACGAAGCCATTCTGACCGCCAACCAGATGTTGCGCAACTACGCCACAGAATTGGAGACGCTTACCAACCGCCTGATGCTGGCAGCGCGCATCTCGCGTTCGGCCAGCGAATTGCTCGACCCCGATCAATTGAGCGAGCAGGTGGTCAAAACGATCCAGAATGAATTTGAGTTGTACTATGTGGGGCTTTTCCTGTGCGACGAAAAGCGCGAATGGGCCGAACTGCGTGCCGCCACAGGCGCAGCCGGACAAGCTTTGCTGGGAGAAAAACACCGCCTGCCCATCGATGAAACCTCGATGATTGGATGGAGCATCAAATACTGCGAACCGCGCATTGCGCTGGATGTGGGCGCCGATGCAGTTCGGTTTGACAACCCCCTGCTGCCCGAAACCCGCTCCGAATTGGCCCTGCCGCTTGTCAGCCGCAACGAAGTGATTGGCGCAGTCAGTGTGCAATCGACCCAGGAGCGCGCTTTTACAGAGGAAAACATCACCTGGATGCAGAACCTGTCTGACCTGCTGGCCAACGCGCTCTCCAACGCACACCTGTATGACGAACTGCAAAAAGAACTCAAAGAGCGCCAGCAGGCTGAGGCGCAGGTGCGAAAGCTGAATGAAGAATTGGAAGAGCGTGTGCGCCAGCGCACCGCCCAACTGGAAGCGACCAACAAGGAGTTGGAGGCCTTCTCCTACTCCGTCTCTCACGACCTGCGCGCCCCGCTGCGCAGCGTGGATGGCTTCAGCCGCATCCTGGCTGATGATTTCAGCGGCCAGTTACCCACGGAAGGGCAACGCTACCTTCAGATCATCCGTGAATCAGCCCAGAAGATGGGGCAGCTCATCGAAGACATCCTGCGCCTGTCACGCATCTCGCGCACCGAACTGCGCACCGAAACTTTCGATGTTAGCATCTACGCCCACGAGGTTATGCAGCGCATGCAGGCAGACAACCCGGAGCGGGAAATCCGGTTCAACCTTCGTTCACCGCTGATAGTGACTGCCGACCGCAACCTGTTGGTGATTGTGCTCAATAACTTACTGAGCAACGCCTGGAAATTTACCGCCCAAAGGCAGGTTTCCGAGATCACCCTCGACATGCTCAAACAGAAAGGCCGCCAGGTGATCTTTGTGCGCGACAATGGCGTGGGCTTCGACATGAACTACGCGCAAAAACTTTTTGGCGCGTTTCAGCGGCTGCACTCCGACCAAGACTTCCCTGGCACGGGCATTGGGCTGGCCATTGTGCAGCGCATCATCAACCGGCATGGCGGGCGCATTTGGGCCGAGAGCGAATTAGACAAAGGCACAACGTTTTATTTCACCCTGCGTGAATGAGGGAAAACGAAAAACAGCGCGAGCGATATCCCAGGCGTGCCAGACAATGATGCCGTTCGGCATTGCCATGGTGGGGAATCCGTTACTTGTTACCGATGAAGGTGAACAGTGCCAGGGCGCGTTGGCGCGCACTTTCAGGGGGCCTTCTGTTTCCGAGCAGGCTGTGCACCAACTGATAACTGTGCTTTCTCTCAAGATTCGAAATTGGGGTCGGCGCGGGGGGAGTTTATGGTAAAATCGTTGCGCCCGGAGGGATGGCCGAGCGGCTTAAGGCGCCTGTCTTGAAAACAGGTATGGAGCAATCCATCGGGGGTTCGAATCCCTCTCCCTCCGCCTTTATCGCTTTCGGGCAACGCAAATTGAATATGGGGAGGTGCCAGAGTGGCTGAATGGGCTCGCCTGCTAAGTGAGTGCCGGGGATTAACTCGGCCGCGGGTTCGAATCCCGCCCTCCCCGCTGTTACACGCCCCATTGGGTTCCCCTTGAGGCGTGAAAACGAGAGGCCTTATTAAAGGCAGGAACGCAAAAGTAGGCTGCCCCGCCACGAATGCGTTTTCTCGCAAGTAGGCTCGTTCGAGTATCAGTCGGACGAGCCGTTTGCGTTTAATTTGGGAAAGTTCGTTTCATTGCCTGAACTGCGGCTGCAACTCACGATGTTGGGCGAGTTTAGCGCGAGTTTGCGCAATATGCAAGGTTTCAACAGCGTTTTCGAGGCGCGTTTTTTCAGATTCGTAAAGTTGGCGGTCGATCTCACCGCTGAGATGCAGTTGGGTGGCCCGCTCGAAACGCGCTTCCAGTTCACTGACCTGCTGTTCAACATTGCGCTCTTCTTCGGTGAAAGCCGACTGCAAAATATTGCTTATCCATTTTACTACCTGTTTTTCGATACGGTCGGCGCGCACCAGCCGCTGAGGGCACTGGCAGGTGTGTACCAGCTGGTTGGCGTCAGCGTAATAGTTGTATTCACCGCCAGGTTTCGAGACGCCGCGCATGCTCCCGCCGCAAAAGCCGCAGCGCAGCACCCCGGTCAGCGGATAGATGAGCGCCGGTTTGCCATGCCGGAAAACCGGGTTGTACCGGCGTAATTCGCGCACCTTCTGAGCTTTTTCGAACACCACCAGGCTGACAATGGCGGGATGGTTGGCGTCAAAACTTCGAGCGGCTCTTTGCGCTTACAATGCCGCCCATCATCCGCCACGCCATGATAGGGCACCTTGCCCACGTTGGACTGGCGTTTGATCATGTCGCGGATCAGGTCGCAGTTGAACGGGCCAGGCTCGGTGCGTCCGGGATGCCCTTTTTGTCGAACTAGCACACTGACACCGTTAGGGAGCGCGATCTCCATCATGTTGATCTTATCGGTGATGGTGCGCTGGGATTCCTGCCCGCCGGCGTACATCTCGAACACTTGCCGAACGACCTGGCTCTCAACGGGATGCGGCACCAGCGCGCGCCCATCGCCTTTGTCGGGCTGTCCGAAGTCGGGGCAGTAATCCTTGCCATTGGGATCGGTGCAGTTTGAGCACAGTCCATTGCAAAACCCGTAGGGGAAGCCGCCGCGCGCGGACTTCCGCCTGCCGGGCTCCCCTCTCCTTTCAGGAGAGGGGTTGGGGGTGAGGTCCGAACCTACCCCTGGAGTCCCGACTTCGACCCCGCCAAAGCAAATACAATCGAAGGGCGCGGGGTGGGCCCGTTTGGCGCCGAGGACCAGCCTGGCAATGTGTGGCAATGGACGGGCAGCCTGTACCTGCCCTACCCCTACCACCCCGACCAAAACGAACAGCCCGAAGCCGAAGGCGAGCGCGTCCTGCGCGGCGGGTCGTGGGGCTCCAATCGTAGGTTCGCCCGTTGTGCTTGCCGTCTCAGGGTCGTCCCCGATGACTTCCTCAACGTTGTTGGGTTTCGGTATGTTTCCCCCGGCACTGATGGATAGTTCTGCTTCCTGCGCTCTGGCTTCTGCTTTCTGTCAGACTGAATCCTGAGAGGGGGGTGTCGCTCCCTGCGGGAGTGCAGGGTAAAAGCGCAAAATTTGAAACCGAAAACCCCCGTGAAAATCACGGGGGCTCACCCTTCAGGATAAACCCAACAGGAATCAGGGCTGCTCTGTAACCATACCGGCAAACACCTGGTATTCTGCTTCCTTGCCTTACACCTTCGACCAGCGTGCGATCTCACCCAGGTTCACGTGGTGCTGTTTTGCCACCATCACCGCCTGCTTTAATCCCTGGCGGTCACCCCAAAAATAGTAGGCGCACAACCTGTCCTTGACGCAATCCGCTGGAGAAATGACCACCTTGCGTCCAGTTTCAAATTCAACTTCGCGCGTATCCTGCACTGCCTCTTCGCCCACCGCCAGGGGTCCATTGGGGAACTCAATGATATGGGCGCTCTCAGGGTGGACAAAATGCCGGCCGCTCGGTACAAATCCGATCCTGGCCATCGCCCGGGATAGATCCCGGCTTTTTACCATGCGCACATTGACCAGATCAACATCCCTGGAAACATATTGATTATCGCTGTAAAGTGAAACAGCTGCGCCGCCCGACAGCACAACCTCAATCCCCTCACCTCGCAAGTGAGACTGCACATACGCAGCCAGTTCAAGCTGGCTCATCAATCGGATCGATTTCATCGGGCTTTCCTCGCCGCCGCGGCCGGCGGCGGTTCATCAGCAGGTTGTCCTGCGCCTCCTGCGGATAGAACGCCAATGCTTTGTCCAGCAGGGCTTTGAGTTCGTTCAAAAACGGGTAACGTGGGTTGAACACATACAGGCGCGTGCGCCCGGCGGTGCGGCTGGCCAACACCCCACCCGCCTCCAAACGATCCAGTTGCTTCTGGATGCCATATACATCCGTGCCAAAGAAACGCGCCATATCCCGCGCGTAACCTTCCTCGCGGGCCTGGATGAACATTAACACGCGTTCAGCGTTGACAGAGCCTAAAATGGGTTCGAGCACGATCTCACCTTGAAAATTCGACTAATTTAGTTGGTCAAATGACCATCATTATTGGTCATAATAGCACAAACAATCCCGGCAGGCAAGCAATTTCAGCTGGCAAAACGTCCACTATAGTATGGTGCTTGAACTTGCCCAAGGGAACTGGATCTCCAGCCGCCATAACCTGCTCATCCTCGGCCCGACCGGCAGCGGAAAACCATATCTGGCTTCGGCATTTGGCGTGGCAGCTGTCCGCAATGGCTTCACTGTTCGACACCACCGCACCGCCCGCCTGTTGCACATGCTTACCCTGGCTCGCCAGGATGGTTCACTGACCCACCTCCTGCGCGCGCTTGCCAAAACTCACCTGCTCATCCTTGATGATTGGATGCGGGATGCCATCACGATCCAAAATGCCCAGGATATCCTCGAAGTGCTCGATGACCGTTTTGGACACTCCGCTACGCTGATCGCCAGCCAGGTGCCAGTTGCAGATTGGCACTTGCGTATCCCCGACCCCACCCTGGCGGACGCCATCCTTGACCGCCTTGTTCATAATGCCCAACGTCTCCAACTCGAAGGCGAATCGCAAAGAAAGATCAGGGCACAGCGGAACATGCCGAACACTTAAGTTACAATATCTTCACAGCGCTCCCCCACAAAAAGTGTGCGACATCCCACCGTTTTGGGTGTGCGCTTTCCCCGCTCTACGCAATTCTTGGGCTAGCAACAAGCATCGTTATGAATTTTTATTATTACAGAGTTTCCTTGCTGCAAAACGAGAATGAAAAGATAAAATTAAATAGAATAGAGAATTACTTGGAAATAAACATAAACTCAAAGAAAATAGGCATTGCTAATAATCAAAATATGGACGATGCCTCAATTTTATTGAAGGAATTGGAAACCCAAAAAGAAACTATTTTGCTAGAAGAAATCGTTCCAATATTGAAGTCTTTGCTAACAAAAGGTGCTAAACATCCCGAAGAGATAGTGAATATTTTTGCGAGATTAAAACTGGTTGAGTTAGATGCTTTTATCATAAAGTTTCTTCACCAACCTAATCCAAACCTTCAAGTTGCATGTGTAAACGCGTTAGGGGAATTGAAAACAAAAAAATCGTCTACAGTTTTGCGCAATATTCTAAAGAAACCTCGTGGTTGGGATGATAATGTTTTGGGGCAATCGATACTTGCGATGCGAAAATTGAATCCTCCCGATTATTTTGATTCGTTGAAGATGTTGTTGCAAAGTGAGGATGTGCGAGAACCAGTCAAACTAAACTTTGTGATTCCTGTGATGAACGAAATTGATTCTATTAAAGCGCAGCCTTATGTTTTAGCCTATCAGATAGCGAAAACGAAAGGCGAGAAACTTGAAGATGTAGTTCGTCAGTTAATCAACTCTGTAAAGGATAAATAAGATGGAATCTTTAGAGAAATATTTTTCTTTGTTGGAGCAAAATCCGAAATTATTCGAGAACAAAGGTGATGCAGGAGAAATCAGAATAATTACCAACAAACAACGAATACTTCTTGAGCGAAAAAGGATTCGGGCAGAGCTAAGAAGAGAAAACAAGCCATCTTGTTGGATTGACATTGGGATTTTGGCAGAAGATCAATGGTTTTATGTTTTACGTGATATGGTTGAATTTCCAAACGGAAAAATAGGCGGGTATATTCGTTGGGTTAATCGGAAAAGTGAAGAAGGCGGCGGATTTAATTCGGTTTTGATGTGTGTGCAAAGCGACAAAGTCTTGATGATTCGCAAATTTAGACATGAAGAACGAAATTGGAGTTGGGAATTCCCGCGCGGATTTGGTGAACCTGGTTTGTCTGCAGAGAAAAATGCAAGGACAGAGTTGCAGGAAGAAATTGGTGTTACTAATGCAAAATTGACTTGCCTAACAAAAGTTAAGGAAGGAAAAGGCGGAACAGCTGTATTTTTGGTAGAAATCCCAGAAGAACAGAAAATTACTCTTGATTCAGGTGAAGGTTTAGCAATGTATAAGTGGATTAAAATGTCGAAGTTGGAAGATATTGTAAAAAAAGGTCAGCTCAGTGATTGGTTTTCGTTATGGGCGTATACGCTGGCTAAACTCAATAAGTTGGTTTGATTCAAAGGAGATAAACATGTCCACCTCTTTCAAAAAAATCACGGCAGGTGACTTAAATCAGGGCGCAATTGTCCCCCAGGCATTAGATAATCAATGGGCGCCAACAAAGGTGCTGAAAAGCCTCTCGACGCGCAAAAAGCCTTTGATCGATTGGAAAGACAGAAAGAAAGTAGTTCTAAGTGAATGGCGGCGCTCGCTTGTTTATGCGCCGCAGGTTGTCGTGAACAGAGCTGCATTGTTCAATAACTCTGTCGTAGTTGATGATTACGCTGGTGACAATAAGAAGCACTTTCAAGAATTACTGTCACGGCGGGTGATCGTTGATTACCTTTTAACAGAAGAATCACCAGACCAAAGACCGTCTTTTGACATATCGGATGAAAAGTGGGGTAGGTGGCTGGAAGTAATTAAGGGAACGGATTTGGCGTGTGTCCGGCTTGATTGGGGAAGACAAGATGATGACTTCAAAAATATCTCGGCTGTATTTCATGGATATATACAGAGCTTGAACATGCCAGATCGAACAGACCATTTGACAAATGCTTTTGAAATCTCAAAGAAATATAAAGAGGATTTCAGGAAGAAACTGATTGAAGTTGCCAGTTATGCCTTTAATATTGCTTCACAGGGTAAAAATATCGTGCGAAATGATTTGTATAAGAAGTTTGTGTGTGAAGATGGATCTCGGATTGACGATGGTTATTACGATAAGGATAAGCCTTTTGCTATTCAATTGAAAGAGATCTTTGACTTAAGATATACCGTGAATTTGCCAGACGCTCTTGGTAGATATGCCTTTACCCCAAAAGGTTCGCCAGATCGAACAGTCTTGGGAGATGTGAATCAATCTAATTTGCAGAACCTATTGAAAGATGAACGAGTGACCGAATTCATCGAGTCTATCAAGCGAATGCAATTTGCAGCAATCAATGAGGCGCTTTATCTCAAAGGTTTGGATATACTTTCATTGGGTGATGTGATTGAGGTTCGCGGCACTGACGAATGGTCAAAGTACACAACCAGCCTGAATTCTCTGCTGGCTTCTCCTTTCGAGTTTGAAGATAAGGTGGATGATGTTGCGACTAATTTTGCGAGACTCAATCGGAAAATTACAGACTTGAAAGTTAAGAAAATAAAAAAGTCGGCAAGTGAGGTAGTTTCACGTTGGCAACCAGGAATGATGATCATTGTTGCCATTGGTGGTGCGCTAATGAAATTAACCTTAGACTCTGCCGATCCATCAAGAATTTTGGTTGAGTCGCTTTCTGGTCCCGTTGCGATAGGTCTTGCTCCAATTGCTGTCAACCTAAAAATCATGGCTAGCGAGTACGTCGATTTAGGAATAAGTATTAATTTCATGAGGAGCAAGGTAAATCAAGGAAGAGAAGTTTGGAACGAAGTTTTGGGATCGCTTCGAAGCGACCCACGTTTTAAATTCGTCGAGAAACAGGAGCTCGGTGTTGGGCAGGACGCTGATCAAAGCAAGAACGAAATGGACTGGGATAAAGTTCTATGATAGGACTATCGAAATATGAAAATGAAAATGAACAATTATGTTTCAATTAGACAGTCCCTTCCGTCACTTTTCGATAACTCCAATGCGCTAATTAAGATTATCGAGAATGATAAAGAAGTTTTAGAGTGGCAGGAAGAAGGACGTAAAAAACTTCAAAAACGCGGTGATTCTCAACAGTGGGCTGATATTGGGCTCGTGTTCGATGACCCAAGTATTTTGGTTCTTCGCGACCTTGTCGAATTCCCTGGTGGATATCGAAATGGTTATATCCGTATCTACAACCGTGCCTATTTGGAAGGTGGCGCGGCTGGCGTCGTTGTCTTGCCAGAAAAAGATGGAAAAGTGCTCCTATTTCAACATTATCGCCATGCCACACGGATGCGGCACTGGGAAATTCCACGTGGGTTCGGAAAGTCAGGTGTGGATGCGAAAACCCATGCAATAACAGAAGTGAAAGAGGAAATTAATGGCGATGTTGCTGAGATATTTGAGCTTGGTATCGTTTATAACAACACGGGTCTTGAAGGGAATCCAATTAATCTCTTTTTTGCGCGTATGGCTTCGGTTGGCGAAATGCAACTAGAGGAAGGTATTGAAAAACCAATTTGGGTCACTGTCTCAGAACTCGAAAAAATGATTGCAGACGGTGAAATCACCGACGGCTTCACAATCGCCGCCTACACCAAAGCCAAACTCAAAGGATTGATCTGATTTGCTCACCGACCCCAAACTCCGCTCGCAAGCAGATGTCCTCTGGAACCACCGTCCCGAAGGCTCGACTGTGGAGCGCGGAAATAATCCATAAAAGCCTTCGGGACGGTCTAACACGCCATATCGCGGTGATAATTTTACGCAAGGGCAGTATTATCATATCTACAATCGCGGAGCGGGGAAAGCGCACATTTTCGGGCTATTCCGCTCAGCAGCTACCTTTTTTCATTGCTCAGGAAACCATTGGCGATAATTTTTGAATCTCACCCGGGTCTTTCAGGATTTTTCGCCCCATCTCCAGATCAAGTTTGCCCAAACGCGCCAGTTGCAACAGATTTGCCAGTTTGCCCTTCCCGATTTCGGCGGCATAAAGCTTGGCTTGCGCGCGGGGTGTGAGTTCAGAAAACCCAGGGGTGGATCGCAAACGTGCCAACAAGTCTTCGATGACCGCTTCGGACACACCTCCACGCTGATCGCCTTCCCCCGGCTTACCTGTGCGACATATGCCCGACTTATGCATGTGTGGACACGGATTACGCGGAAGGCACGGTCAAACACGGATTCTTAAGAGGTTTTATCCGTGAAATTCGGTGAAATCCGTCTTTTCCGTGTCCGAGAATTTGCTTTTCTTCTTATCCATTGTTGACTTTTCTTATCGTATTTGCTAGGATTAACTAGATTTCTTACATTTTTTCCAAAGTGGAGGCCCGTCCAATACCCAAAGTCGAATTGGAGACGGATTAATAAACTGAACTACCGATTGACTTTTTCGAGAATCCCACTACCTAACCATCTCTTTCTGCGCGCCAACTTAAAGGAGCTAACAAAATGAAAATCTCTAAAACCATTCTTTCAGGCATCTTCGTTCTTGCTTTTTCAGCGCTACTCTTTTGGGCAGGAACTGCCTATGCTGCCACCGGCTGCTTCAACGATACTAACGGGCACTGGGCGGAGACTTACATCTGTTGGATGAAAGACAATGGCATTACCTCCGGAACAGGGGGGGGGAACTACAGCCCGGAAGCCTTTGTCACTCGCGCCCAGATGGCGGTGTTCATGCAGCGAATTATTAACGTGCCGCCAGAAACCGGCGATATTCTCATCAGTTCTGGTTTCAGCAAGTGGCAGAAATTTTATTCAACAGACCCCATTAGTTTCGCAAATTTTGCCAATGGGACATTTCTGAGACCTTCCAATGCAGGAACTTTCACCATTATTAACCAGCCCGACATACCCGTAGTCTTGTACGGTAAAAACCTTCAATTTGCCGGGGTAGAAATCTGTTACCAGACCGAAGGAGGTAATTATTTGTCCGAGGTCAGGGTACGCACATATTCTCAATCAACCAACCTGGCATCCTCCACCGTTCGACATTTCGATAGCACTGACCGAACTGATACCGCCTGCCGATATTATGTGCTTTCCACGCCAGTAGTTATGACTGCTGAAACAGGCGTCGAGATCTTTTTGGATGTTGTCTGGACCATTGCAAATACCGACTTTGGCTTTGGCCGTACAACATTTGTGTTTCAACCAACGAACACAAATGCTGTGAGTGTAAACTCCTTAGGAGTAGGTTCATTAAACAGTAATGAAGTTTTTATCCTTAAACAGGCCGATGCAAATGAACCAGATCTCAGCCCCGAAGTCAGGCGTCCATAAGATATTTATTCTAAGCTTCACTACCGTACATCCCGAATTTTCGTTGTACTGGTCCTCAAAAACCTGCACCACGACGGCGACAAAGGCACACAACGGAATAATTGCCTTAGTTTTTACGTCGTGGCCCTTCGTACCCGTTGTGGTGAAAGGGTTTTGTACGGTATAGAAACGAGGGTTGCACTTGATTATGCTGCAAACACGTTACCCCAAAAATTATACCCAAATACTGTTTTTTGGATAAATTTGGCTTTGCCGGGTTGGGTTTCATCCCCAACCTTTTGGCATACAAGCCGGAATCAAGCCAGGGGTACGCGCCAAAAGACCGGAAAGTCGGCAAAGCCCGGCAAACGGCGGTGAGGCTCACGGCATCAATTTGTACGGGCTTTTCATCGGCGGCGATGGTGATGACCAGGGTGTCGATCTCGAAACCGAGCGCCACTGGCAATGTGAATTGGGCCGGGCATTGTGTTTCGGGGCGCACCGGAGCCTGCCCGCCGTTATAAATGGTTTGCGCCTGACCGGTGAGGCTGTTTTGCGCTTCGACTTGCAGGATGCCTGCCGGGTTGCCGAGGTGGAAAACATCCACCCGACTTGCGGCCAGGAGTGTGGCATAGGTCAGGGTCAGGGTTTCGGGCTGGCCGCCAGGCCAGGGCGCCCAGGTGGGCTGCATGGGCTCGGTGCAATCGCTTACGTCCGGCACGCCGCTGGCCAAATCTGGATCGGCCGTGTCAGAATCGGTGTAGGCGCGCACCGCCCAAAACAGACTTTCCGGTCCGGCTGGCGGGTTGTCGGCACTGGAAACTGCTGATGCGCTTGATGGGGCTGAACAACCTGAAAGAATCCGCGAATAGCATCCTCGTGCTACAATCCCAGCACCATGCAGACCGAGTCCCAACCGCTCATCATCCCTGTTCGCAGCCTGGTTGAATTTGTCCTGCAGTCTGGCGATATCACCCCTGGCGGCTTCCAGCGCCGCGACCGCGCCCAGTTGGGCAGCAAAGGCCATCGCCAGGTGCAGCGCAGCCGACCTGAGGGCTATGAATCGGAAGTGGAAGTCAGTTTCCGGGCTGAAAATGAGGATATCCCGCTCGAGGTACGCGGGCGTATCGACGGGCTGTACCCTGCCCACGCGCCGGTCATCCTCGAAGAAATCAAAACCACCACCCTCAGCCTGGAACTGATTTCCGAGAATCACAACCCCCTGCACTGGGCGCAGGCGCGGGTGTACGCCTTTATGTATGCCCGCCAGCACAGCCTGGAAAAAATCTGCATCCACCTGACCTATTTTCACATTGACACCCGCGAAGAAAAGACCTTCACGCGCATTCTTCTGCTCCACGAACTTGAAACTTTCTTCACCGCACTCCTGACCACCTACATGGAATGGTTTGGCAAGGTCAGTGCCTGGCAGGCCCGGCGCGACCAGTCCATCCGGCAGGTTGAGTTTCCCTACCCGGCTTACCGCCCCGGCCAGCGCGAAATGGCGGTGGAAGTCTACAAGGCCATCCGCGATGAAAACCGGCTGTACCTGCAAGCCCCCACCGGACTCGGCAAGACCATCGCGGCGCTCTTCCCGGCAATCAAGGCATTGGGGCAGGGGCTGGCTGCCAAAATCTTCTACCTGACCGCCAAAACCCCGGGGCGCGCAGTGGCCGAAAAGGCGCTGGACGACTTGCGCGGCGCGGGGCTGAGCCTGCGCAGTGTGACCCTGACCGCCAAGGAGAATATCTGTTTTTGCCCGCCGGTTAATTGCGACCCGGACATCTGCCCGTTTGCGCGCGGCTATTTCGACAAGGTGAAAATTGCGCTGGGGGAAATGGACACGCATCAGGCGTTTACCCGCCCGGTCATCGAAGCACTGGCCCGCAAGTATGAGATTTGCCCCTTCGAGTTTTCGCTCGACCTCGCGCTGTGGGTGGATTGCATCATCTGCGACTACAACTACGTTTTCGACCCGCGCGTTTATCTTCACCGTTTCTTTGATTTCGATGACGACCCCTATATCTTCCTGGTGGACGAAGCCCACAACCTGCCCGACCGCGCCCGCGAGATGTATTCCGCCGAACTGCATAAACAAGCCGTGATGGAACTCCAGCGCACCCTGAAGGTGCCCCTGCCCGCGCTGGCAAAAAAACTGGATGCGATCAACAAAACCTTGCGCGACATCCGCAAAACCTTCCAGGCGGAAGGTAAAACCGCCCTGGTGGCGCATGCGCCGCCTGAAGCCTTGCTCAAAGCGGTGCGCGCCTTCAGCCAGCAGGCCGAAGACTGGCTGGCGCTCAACCAACCCGCCGACTTTCGCCCGGCCCTGCTGGATTTCTACTTTGCCTGCCTCAATTACCAGCGCACGGCGGAATATTTCGACACTTTTTACGTCTCGTACTTCGAGCGTATCGGGCAGTCCAACTTGCGGGCCAAACTCTTTTGCCTCAATCCATCCCCCTTGCTGGCTGCACGGCTGGCGCGCAGCCGCGCCACCGTTTTTTTCTCAGCCACCCTGCTGCCGATGGATTACTTCATGAAATTGCTGACTGGCGCGGCAAACCATCCCTGGCGGGTTTTCCACTCCCCGTTTCCGCAGGAGAACGCCTGCCTGCTGGTTCACGACCGTATCTCGACCAGGTACGAACAGCGCGCCGATTCCTACGCAGCAGTGGCCGAAGCGATTGTCACCACCTGCGAAAGCCGCGCCGGGAATTACCTGGTCTATTTCCCTTCTTATGCCTATCTCAACGCTGTGCGGGAACTGCTCCGGGAGCGCCTGCCCGAAAGCCAGATCCTGCTGCAAGACCGCGCCATGGACGAACCCGCGCGCGAAGCCTTCCTGGCGCGCTTCTCCGCCGCCAACCAGGGGACGCTGGTCGGGCTGGCGGTGATGGGCGGCGTCTTCGGCGAGGGCATCGACCTGGTGGGAGAGCGCCTGATTGGGGTGGTCATCGTCGGGGTGGGCGTGCCGCAAATTGGGCTGGAGAGGGACTTGATCAAAGACTACTTCGACGCCCAAAACGGGAGCGGCTTCGCCTATGCCTACCAGATTCCTGGTTTCACCCGGGTGTTGCAGTCCACCGGGCGCGTCATCCGCACAGAAACCGACCGGGGCGTGATTGTGCTGATTGATGAGCGCTTCACCCACACCCGTTATCGGCAGTTATTTCCCTCGCACTGGCGAGGCGCCCAGGTGGTTGCGGATGTGGCTCAGTTAACCGAGAAGTTGGCGCATTTCTGGTCGGGGAATTAGCGCAGTTCGGCCCAATCTTTCTGGTTACAAGGCAGAGAAAAGGGTTTGCGCGCAAACGAAACCAGGTTGTCCAACCGCAGGAAGAGCGGCATCCATGCCACTTCATTTTCGGTCAACGCTCGCACAGCGCGGTGACCTTCCAGGAACCAGGCGAGCCTGGGGTCTGCAAAATCAAACAGCCCGACCTGGTCATTGAATAATTCACTGCAGAGCGCATTGGAAACGTCCATCGCAAACCATGCACAGGCGCAATCATCCAGGTCGAAGATCCCAATTTCCCCGTCCAACCAAACGATGTTATCCGGCTCGAAGTCGAAATGGATCAGCCCGTAGTTGGTCTTGGTGATTGGGAGCATGCGAAGATTTTTCTCCACCGCTTCCGCCTCCTGCCAGACCAGCTTTTCACTCTGGGGCACCCTTTCGCGGATTGTGGCAATTTGACTCTGCCAGCCGGGTCGGCCCTGCGCCTTGAATCCCTCAGCCGCCTGGTGCAGTTCCCCAAGCGCCCGCCCCCAGGCTTTTAGCGCCGTTTCATCGAGCGACTCCATCTCCCGGTGTTCGCCGGGCAGGAATTCAAACAAGGTGCCGTGGAATAAGGCTGACTCTATTCCGCTTGAATGCCAAGCCTGCCGTGGGTCAGGATGTAGGCTGCCAAATGACTTTAGGGCAAAAAATATATTGAACGTGTCCAGGTTTTTTGGTATGATACGCCATTCAGACAGAATGACCGGCAAACAGTTGCTTTGTTCATGAAGGCATTCCTTTGTTATTCCCAAAATCCACCTTTCAGGGGTACTTTTCATCCATGAATAATTTGTACCAACGCAGTGTTGAAATCATCCTGCAAAACCAATCGCCCAACGGGGCATTTATCGCCAGCCCCAACTTTCCCACCTACCATTTTTGCTGGTTCCGCGATGCCTCGTTCGTGGCCTACGCCATGGGTTTGGCCGGGCAGCACGAAAGCGCCCAACGCTTTCATCAGTGGGCTGCCGAACGGGTCAACGAGCGCGAAGCGCAGGTGCGCGCCAGCCTGCAAAAAGCCTGCGACGGCCTGCCTCTGCTCGAAAGCGACATCCTGCATACGCGTTACCGACTGGATGGCTCGCCGGATGCACCCGGTCAGTGGCCGAACTTCCAGTTGGATGGCTTCGGCACCTGGCTGTGGGCGCTGCGCGAACATTTCGGGCAGACCGGGAAGCCCTTGCCCGGCGAGTGGCGCAAGGCTGCCGATCTGGTGGCCGATTACCTGACTGGGCTTTGGCAACTGCCTTGCTACGACTGCTGGGAGGAATTCCCCGACCAAGTGCATCCCCACACCCTGGCTGCCATCTACGGCGGGCTGGTTGCCCATGCCAGCCTGACTGGCGCTGATCACAGCCTGGTTTTGGAGGCTATCCGTGCGCAATTATTTGCCAACGCTGCCGAGTTTGGCCATTTCGTCAAGTTTTGCGGTTCCCCGGCGGTTGATGCCAGCCTGCTTGGGTTGGCCGTTCCCTATGGTGTGGTCGCCCCCGATGACCCGCGCATGCTATGCACCGTCGAGCAGATGGAACAAACCATCCTGCGCGCAGGCGGACTGCACCGTTACGCCGCCGACACCTACTACGGCGGCGGCGCATGGACCCTGCTGAGCGCCTGGCTCGGCTGGTACTATAGTGAACTGGCGCGCTGCAATCCTGACCTGGCCCAGTCCGCGCTGGCCCAGTCCGCCGCGCTCCAGGGTTGGGTCGAAGCCCAGTCCGGGCGCAATGACCGGGATGGCTGGCTGCCCGAACAGGTCGCCGACCACCTCAACGACCCCGCCTACCACCCGGAGTGGGTGGCGCGCTGGGGAGAATCGGCCAACCCACTGCTCTGGTCGCAGGCCAAATACATTATTTTGTGCGGGCAAACGTAAACGCATGTGTTGTGCAGGTGGAAGTCAGTCTGCGCCTTGTTGCACTTTTCCGCTTCGATTTCGAGCATCATTCTCGTTGTGGGCTTGCCGTGAAGGCCTTTGTTTTGGTACACTCTTATTTCAGGAGATGTTGGGTAATCTGATACAACAACAAGCATCCCATTAAGGAAATTAATTATGGCTGATTTCGAAAACAAAACCGCGCTTGTGACTGGCGGTGGCTCTGGCATTGGGCGCAGCGTGGCAGAAATCTATGCGCGCGGCGGCGCCAAAGTTGTTGTGGCTGATGTTATTGAGGATGGCGGCGTAGAGACGGTGGACTCCCTCCGCAGTAATGGCGCAGAGGCACTTTTTTTTGCGGCGAATGTCTCGCAGCCGGGCGATTGCGAAAAAATGGTCGAATTTGCGCTCGAAAAATTCGGGCGGCTGGATATTGCCTGCAACAACGCCGGCATCATGGGTGAGGCCGCCCAGACCGGGGATTACAGCCCGGAGGCCTGGCAGCGAGTCATTAACATCAATCTGTCGGGGGTGTTTTATAGTATGCGTTACGAGATCCCGGCTATGCTCAAAACCGGCGGCGGTGTGATCGTGAACATGGCCTCTGTGCTCGGCCAGGTGGGCTTTGCCACCGCCCCGGCTTATGTGGCCGCAAAACATGGTGTGATCGGCCTGACGCGCACTGCGGCGGTGGAATACGCCCAAATGGGAATCCGGGTGAACGCGGTTGGGCCTGCATTTATCAGAACCCCCTTGATCAATGCGGGTGGGGCAGAGGAAATTCCCTACATCCACATGATGCTGGCCAGCCTGAGCCCGATGGGGCGCCTGGGCGAAGCGCGCGAAGTGGCGGAAGTGGTGGCCTGGCTCAGTTCGGACCAGGCGTCGTTCGTGACCGGGGCCTATTACCCGGTCGATGGGGGTTACCTGGCGCGCTAGTCACCCGCTGGTTTTTGCGCGTGAAAGACCCCGTATTCGCACAAACCTTTACGGAAGGCCGAATCATACCGCAAGATCGTATATGCGTCGCGCACATTGCCCCACCAAGTGTTCGGCTTGGACCAGTCCAGCCCGCCGCCATTGCGCAGGGCGACCAGCACCGCATCACGCCAGCTTGGCATGGTTGCTTTGGCCCAATTTTCTGCAGTGACCTCTAGAAAACCACACTGCTCGAAAAGCTGCACACCATCCCAAATGGAATCGAAACTGGTATGGCACCATTCGTCCACAAGGTACTGAACATGCGCTCGCTCAGGGGCGCTCAAGGGCACAGTGCGGGTATCGCGCACATTCCAGGTCGCCACGATCACCCTCCCTCCGGGTTTGAGCAAGCGTGCGATCTCGCGCACAAATCGTTCCTTGTCGGGCATGTGCATCTCGGATTCCAGCGACCAGATGACGTCAAAACTCGCCGGGGCAAAGGGCTGATCCATGGCATCGCCCACTAAAAAAGTAGCATTTCTCACACCCTGAGAGTGCGCCAACCTGGCCGCATAATGCGCCTGGGTGCTGGAAAGGGTAATGCCGGTGATGTGCGCACTCTTGGCCCAACGCTGCGCCAGGTAAACGGCGCTGCCCCCCACCCCGCAGCCTACATCCAAAACCCGGATTGGGGATGATCCCGGCTGCGGGTTTTCCAGTTGCTCGAGGAGCGCTGGGGCAGGCTGGGCGATCCCCCAGTGCACCAATTCATCAATCATGTCGAATTTGGCGCGGACGAAATCCTTGCGTTCGGGGGACAGTCCATAAAACCCGGCATGCAGGTGATTTCCCCAATAAAATTTCATCTTCGGGTCGTCTGCCCACATATCGTAGATACTGGAAACAGAAGCGGGTCCACTGTAGGAACGGCTGGGTTTGCTCAAAAAGGCGACAAGGGTCACCCCGATTGCCAGCGCCAATGAAAAAAAGACAATAAAAAACTCAAGCATTGGTTTGCTCACTCTCGCTTTCGATTTGAGTGCGGGTATGCACTAAAGCGTAATCCCGCCATCGATCTGGATGACCTGCCCGGTGATGTACAGCGCCTTATCCGAGAGCAGGAAACACACCATCGGGGCGATATCCTCCACATTCCCCAGACGGCGCATCGAGATGCGGGATTTGATGTAATCCAATGTATCGGTGTCAAGGATCGAGATCATATCCGTGTTGACGTAGCCGGGGGCCACAGCGTTGACGCGGATATTCTGGGGGGCAACTTCCGCTGAAAGGGACTTGGTGAAGCCGATGATCCCGGCCTTGGCGGCGGAATAGTTGGTCTGGCCGTTGTTGCCGTAAATCGCTGATACCGAGGTGATATTCACGATCGCGCCGCCGCGCTGCTTGACCATTTGCAGGATGAGCGGCTTGGTGGCATTGAACATGCTGCCCAGGTTGGTGTTCAGCACGCTGTCCCACTGGCTGCGGTTCATGCGCGCAAAAACTCCATCGCGGGTGATACCGGCGTTATTGACCAGCCCGTCGATGCCGCCGAAATCGGCGATCAGGGCCTTGATGGCCGCATCCATGGCAGGCTCGTCGGCCACATCGCATTCGATTGCCAGGCAGCGCTGGGATGGATAGGCGGCCGAGATTTCAGCAGCCAGCGCCCGGGCGTCGTCCGTGCTGTGCCGGTATGTGAAGGCCACGTCCGCGCCTTCAGCTATGGCATCGCGCACGACGGCCTTGCCAATGCCGCGGCTGCCGCCGGTAATTAAAATCTTTTTTCCTTTGAGAAGCATAAGCACCTACTTTTGAAATGAATATTGGGCCGGGGTGCGTCGCACCATGTTAGACCGATGGTTTTCAGAACCAGACTGTCCCCGTTTGGTGGAACATGACCGGGGGGCTGGTGCGACGCACTACCGGGCGGTGACAATTTCCTCTGGCGCGGGGATGAACCCGATGCTACGCAGGTAGCGGAAATAGGTCTCGAACAGTTTCTCGTCCGCCGGGGCGCAGGTGATGCCCGAGCCTTCCAGCGCGCGCTTTGTATCGCGGGTGTCGTAGGTCGGCAGCTGCATGCTGACCTGGTTCATATCCTCCAGGGCGGCCTGGTACGCGAACAGGGCGTTGGAGGCGAAGTTCGGGCTGGCCACCAGCCGGTCGCGCAGTTCCAGGAAGGGAAGTTCTTTGAACTCGTAGCCCAGGCTGCGCAGAAAGGCCAGGGCTACGCTCATGCGGCGCCGGGTGGGGTTGGTCAGGTGGAAGGCGCGTCCGAGTGGTTTACGGTTGAAGGCCAGGAAAACCATCGCTTTGGCCACATAATCCACCGGGGCGACATCCACTTCAATATCCAGTTCGGGGAAAGCCCCGAACTGCAGGAAGCCCTTGAACGACGCCAGCAGGAAGTGGTCGGTGACACAGTGCCCGGTCATGCTGTCGCCGCCCACCTCACCGGGGCGGTAGCGCGCCACTGGCAGCCCGCGCTCCATGGCGTTGAGCAGGCATTTCTCGCCGACCCACTTGGCTTCATCATAACCAAGATTGAGCAGCCCGTTGTGGTCAATTGGGTCGCGCTCATAAAAGGTGTATTGCGCGCCCATTGGCCAGATGGCCGCGGTGGAGAGATGATGCACCGGTTTGATGCGCGCATGGAAGGCGAACTGGATGATCTCATGCACGCCCAGCACGTTGGTGGCGCGCAGAGCTTCATAGGGATAAATGAAATTGACATGCGCCGCGCCGTGGAAAATGGCATCCACTTTGCGGGCCAGTTCCTCGTAGAGCGGGCCGGGCAGCCCCATGCGCGGCAGGGTCACATCGCCTTCGATGATGTGCAGGCGCGTATCCCAGGCATGCTGCCAGGCCGCGTCGCCGCCCCACACTTCGTAGTTGCGCATTCCTTTTTCGATGCGCAGGCGGGCATCCTCGCCGCGCCGCGGGCGCACCAGGCAGTACAACTCAGCCTGGGTGGTTTTGAGAATTTCGGCCACGATGTATGCGCCCAGGAAACCGGTCGCACCGGTCAAAAAGACGGTCTTGATCTCGCCCGGGCGGTACGACAGCCCGCGCGCGGGTGCAAGGTAAGGCGGTAGTTCCGATTCGCGGGTCAGGAAGGCCATGCGCTGGCGGGCCCACTCGGCGTCGCGGTACGTGGACGGCAGCTGCCCCACCGTCACCAACCCGCCCAGCTTCTGGCGGCGTTCGTCGATCAGTGTGGCGAACTTTTCGATGGTGGGGGCGCTGAACACTTCGCGCAGGTTGAACGTTACCTGGAAGCGTTTGCGGATCTCGAGCATGAGTCGGGTCATCAGCAGTGAATGGCCGCCCAGGTCGATGAAGTTGGAATCGCGCCCGATCAGACTCTGCTCGATCCCCAACACCCCGGCCCAGGCTTCCGCTAAAAGGGTCTGGGTGCCCCCCTCGAGCGGAGCCGGGGCGTGCCCGGCCTGGGTTGCGGGCGCCGCATCCGGCCCGGGCAGGGCGGAGCGCTGCACTTTGCCGTTGGCCGTGAGCGGGAAGGATGGGTGGAAGAGCACATACGGCGGCACCATCACTTCGGGCAGGCGCTCGCGCAGTCTGGCGCGTAGGTCGGCAGCCGCAATATCGCCATCCGCGATGATATGCGCCACCAGCTGCGCATCGCCATGCGGATTGCGCCAGGGGGTGACGACGCCATCATGCACGCCAGGCAGGCTGCGCAGGGCGCTCTCGATCTCACCCAGTTCGATGCGCACGCCGTGAATCTTGACCTGGTCATCGACGCGCCCCAGGCAGATGACATCGCCATCCGGTTCGTAGCGCGCCAGGTCGCCGGTGCGGTAAACACGTTCACCAGGCAGGAAGGGATCGGGCAGGAAACGTTCGGCGGTCAGTTCGGGGCGCTGCCAGTAACCGGGAGAAACCCCTTCCCCGCCGATATATAGTTCGCCCACCGCGCCAATCGGCACCGGCTGGAACTGGGCATCCAGGATATACAGGCGGGTATTGGGATAGGGTCTCCCGATGCGGATGGGGCGGCCCGGCGCGCTCGTAATGCGGCAATAGGTGGAATAAACGGTGGTCTCGGTTGGGCCGTAAAGGTTCCATAAACTGCCGCCCAACAAAAGCAAAGCCTCGGCCAGTTCGCGGCTTATGGCTTCCCCAGCCGAGATCAGGCACAATTTCTTATCGCCCTTCCATCCCGCGGCCAATACCATTTTCCAGGTGGAGGGGGTGGCCTGGGCATGGGTGGGGTGCCGTGCGTCAAATTGCTCGGCCAGTTGGATGCCATCGGCTGCCAGGCCATCCTCACCTACTTCCACCAATCCGCCCGCCATGAGCGGGGCGAACAACTCGACAGTGGAAATATCGAAGGAGAAGGTGGTCAGGGCCAGCATGTGGCTCTGGGCGTTTAGTTCAAGATGGTTTTTGACCGCCAGCAGGATGTTCAGCAGTGAACGGTGGCGGATTTCGACGCCCTTGGGTTTGCCGGTGGAGCCGGAGGTGAACATGATGTAGGCACTGTCGCCGGGGCGGGCGGGAAGCAAATCGGTGGGCAGGGTGGGGGAAGCTTCCGTAACGGTATCCAGGCACAGGGTTGGAGCGGTCGTTTCCAGCAGCGGGAGCAGGTCGCGGGTGGTCACCACGGTCCGGACATCCGCATCTGCGAGCATGAACGTGATGCGCGAGCGCGGGAACGCGGTATCGAGTGGGACGTAGGCCGCGCCTACGCGCCAGACTGCCAACAGGGCTGGCACCAGGTCGATGGCGCGGCGCAGGAACACGCCCACCCGGTCGGTGCGCCCCACCCCGGCGGTGTGCAATTGGGCAGCGATCTCATCTGTGCGGGCGAGCATTTGCGCGTAGGTGAGAATTTGGTCGCCAAAACGCAGGGCGGGCTGGTCGCGGCGGGTTTTGGACTGCTCGGCAATGATATCGAGCACGGTGCGCTCGGGCAGGGTTTTTTCGGTGCGGTTCCACTGTTTGAGCACCCGGTCGGTTTCAGTGGGGGTTAGCATGGGCAGCAAGCCGCAGGCCCGTGCGGGATCATCCAGCGCGGCATCGAGCAGCGCGAGCGTGCCCGTCAGCCAGCGCGAGACCGTGCCGGGTTCGAACAATTCCGCGCTGGCATCGCAGGCCAGGCTGAGGCCGGATGGCGTATCAACCAGCAGCAGTTCCAGGTCGTAGCGTGCCCCGGCGCCGGGTGGCAGGAGCAGGTTGGTTTGCAGTCCATCGAAAGCGTGCTGCTGGCCCAGGTCGATGGCGCGAAAAGCGACCGCGAAGAGGGGCGAGCGGCTCTGGTCGCGCGGGATGTTCAGGTGTTGGATGAGTTCGGAGAGCGAGGCGTAGCGATGCGCCTCAGCGGCATCCAACAGCGCCGCAAAATATGCCACCTGGTCAGCAAAATTGCGCCGGGCATCGTAGTCGCTGCGAAGCGGCAACAGGTTGCGCGTGTTGGCCAGGGAGGGCAATCCGCTTTCGGGGTAGAGGGGCGCGCTTTCCACGCCCAAAACCAGCGCGGGCGCCGATGCCAGGCGCTGGAGGTAGATGCCGCCCGCGGACAGGAGAACAGCCAAAGGGGAGAATCCGCGAGACTTGGCCCAGGCGTTGAGTTTTTGCGCGAGCGCGGGATCCACTGAAACGGATTGGCGGAATCCGCTGTATTTTTTGACCACCGGGCGGGCATGGTCGGCGGGCAGTTCCAGGCGGGGCAGCCCGTTGGCGAACTGCTCTTGCCAGTATTGCTGGGAAGTTTCCCGGGCCTGCTGCGCCGCGGCGGCAGCGCCCAGGGCGAGATAATCGCTCCATTGCAGGCAGGCAGGCGCGGCGGGCGCCTGCTCGTCGCGCGCAAAAACGCCGTAGAGTTCGGCGATGGTTGCCAGCACCAGTGTGAGGGCTGACTGGTCGAGCACCAGGGCGTGACCCACCAGTGCCAGGATGTGCTCACCATCCGAGAGGCGCAGCAGTTCGGCGCGGAAAAGGCGTTTGCCGCTATCGAAAGGCAGGGAGACTGTTTCCACCAGTTGCGCATCGACCTGCCCGGCCGGTACGGGTGACACCCGCAATTCGAGCGTCTGTCCCGAGCCAATTTGCAGGCTGTTGCCTTCGGGGTTGAGGGCGGTACGCAGGGCCTCGTAGCGGGTGGCAGCTTCTTCGAGGGCGGCCTGCAGGGCCGGGGCATGCAGTTCCCCGTTCAGGCGCACCAGCAGGGATTCGTTGAAGGCGGCGCTGGCTTCATCAGAATAGCGGCAGAGGAAGGCGATGTGCTGCTGTGAGGCCGCCAGCGGGACTTCGCGCTCCACTTTCCACTCGCCGCGCGCGGCCGAGGCCAGCCGCTGCTGGTTCTGCGCGTTTTTGAGTTCTTCCTCAATGTACATGGCCAGGCTGCCGATGGTGATCTGCCCCTCGATAACGCGCCGGATGGACACCAGCACGCCGAAACGGTCATAGACGCGGCGCATGCCTTCCACCAGCGCCAGGGAGCTGATGCCCAGGTCTAGGATGGGCACGTCGGTGGGCATGTAGGGCAGCGATTCGCCAAAGGCTTCGAGGATCAGGCGCTGGAGTTCGGCGCGGATTTGGGATGAATCAGGTTTTTCTGAAAGATTGGGCATAATGCTCACATTTAACCATGCGCCCGGCCCGGGGGAATTCCACAGGCCGGGCGCGCCTTTTGTGTAAGGTGACGGTGCGACGCACTTCCCCGGTTACGACTGGGCTTCGACCACCAATTTTTCACGCAGCTGCTGGTAGCGCTTTTCAGCCAGCAGGGTCTGGATGAGCGGCGTGTAGAAGGGGCCGTCGCCTGTCAGCCGGATCTTGTGCGGCGTGACCTCGACGAAATTGTATTCCTGCAGCGCTTCCCATACACCCTGGAACTCCTGGTACACGTCCGTGTCAAATGCGCCGTTAAAGCCCTCACGATCCAGTTCCATGCCAAAAAGGTTGCGCCAGATGAGCGAGATCATGAAATCTTCTTTCTCATGCCTGAAACCAACTTCAGTGGGGAACTGCCCGGCATCGATTTTGGCCTTGTACTGATCCAGGTCGCGCTCGTTGATGAACGACCACGAATGCCCCGGCTCGAGCGCAATATCGCTGAAGAAGGTTAACGCGGCGTAGCCGATGCCGAGCGTATCCATGTTGTCGAAACGGTGGGTGACGCCTTCTTCGTACTTGCGCTCGTAGGGGTTGCCCGGTTTGCGCCAGTTGTAGGCGGTCACCTGTTCGTAGCCGTGGCTGGTGAGCAGGTCGCGGGCCACTTTATACATTTCCAGGTTGCTGAGGGTGCTGGGCAGCTCGTGGTAGCGGTTGAGGGCGAAGTCGGTGGGGCCGCCCACGTTCAACTCATAGTGCGTGATGTCGTACACGCCCCAGCCGATGACCGTTTCCAGGTCTTCCACCATGGTTTTGACGGTTTGCTGAGGCCAGCCGAAGATGAGATCGATATTGGCGGCCAGCCCGAACTCGTTGGCCCATTCCAGGGTTTGGATGACGTGCTGGGTCTTTTGCTTGCGCCCGCTGAAGCTGTTGAGGCGCTCGTTGACCTGCTGCACACCCATGCTGATGCGGTTCATCCCGGCGGCTTTGATGGCCTCAACCTTCTCGCGGCTGAACAGTTGCGGGATGCCTTCGAGGGTGATATCCACATAATCCGGGATGCTCGGGAACATGGAGCGCACCAGTTCCATCAGTTCTATGTATTTTTCCGGGCGGTACAGGTTGGAGGTGCCGCCGCCAAAGAACACCGCGCCGAGCGGCAGGCCGAGGATGCCGTTATCGCGGTAGAGGTCCACTTCGCGCTTGAGGTAATCGAAATAAGTTTCCAGATCGCGGTTGCCGGTAAAGGTCTGCACCGGGAAAAGACAATAGCCGCATTTGCCCGGCTCGGTCTGGATGCAGTAAGGCACACCCATGTACAGGTTGACCGGCGCCCCCAGCCCGCGGGCCAGAAGCTTGTGACGGTCCTCCAGCATTTGCCTTACGGGGATCTGGGTCTCCGTCCAGTACCGGGGCGATGGGAATGCGTGCTGGATCTTGTTCACCTGGCGCCTGTCCAAATTCCTTTCGATGTAGTCGCGGGCAAAATCCAAATCGGCAGATAACGTTGTAACCATTTTTACACCTGTAAATTTTAGGATCAGTCGGCAGGAGAGGCTTCGGGCTGCAGGTCAGCCGCCAGGATGTCGCTGAGCAGGAACTCGGACAGTGATTCGATGGACTGGTAATCCAGCCCTTGCATTGGCTTGAAGCGGAACTCGAGTCTTTCCTGGATGCGGCGCTGGAGTTCGGTAACGAGCAGCGAATCCAACCCGATCTCGAGGAAGGCAGCGGATGGCGGAAGTTTTTCGATGCTCAAGCTGTCTGCGGCCTGCCCCATGGTCTGTTTGATCTCGGAAGTCAGCCATTTGGAGAGCAACCCGATGCGCTCTTTGCGTGAAAGCGGGCGCAGCATTTCGACCAGTTCGCCCCGGTCCTTGAACATTTGCGTGGCCGCATCTTTGGAAGCCGCCCTGGCGGAGCCCTGCCCGCCGAGCGAGGTCATGCGGCGCAGTTCGAGGTTTTCGACCTCCATCAGCACCGCGCCATCTTCGCCAACAACGCGAAGGTTGGCCAGCGCCGCGCTCGAATTACTGTTGGCACGCACCTGCACATGGCTCCAGGCCTGGGCCGGGAGGATCTGGTGCAGCCTGAGTGATTGGATGGCGGTCTGCACGACTGCGCCGCCCAGGCTCTTCTCGTTGAGCATCGAGAAACCTGCGCCAACCGGGTGCAGGCAGCTATCCATCAGGATGGCGTTGCGATACGGATCATCCTCAGGCACTGTGGGGCTGTGCGCTACAAGGCCATACGCCTCACCAGAAGCAGGTTTGCCCACCCACAACTCGCGCACGTTGGCAAAGCGCGCGCCAAAATCGAGCCCGCTGGTGCGCAATTCGTTGTAGAACGGCCCAACGCGCATTTCGGTGGCGCGCCCGGCCATCTCGGTGTTCAGGTCTACACGGCTGCGGCTTTCCTTGATGCCAACGATCCGCCCACGGCAGTGCACGTTGCCCGCCGATGAAAGCGTGAAGTTGGCCACATCCAGCCCGTTGGTGCCAAATTCGATGGTGAGGGTCAGCTTGCGTTCTTCGCGGAACGACAACGCAAAGGGGCGCTCGAAGACCACATCCTTGAACTCGACCGGCCGCCATTCTTTCCCGGCGGCGGCAGCGAAACCACGCGCGGCCATTTCCAGGTAGCCAGTGCCGGGGAAAATGGTTGACTCGAGCACGCGGTGGTCCGTCCACGGGATGCTGGTGCGGACTCCATTCTCGAACACCAGTTTCCTGGCGCTGCGGCTGACCAGTTTGCCGAGGATGGGGTGCAGTTCGGGCAGCGCAGGCTGTTCTTCTTCCGCTGCGCCGGGGCGGCTGATGGGGAAATCGCCGGGGGCGACATCCAGGATGCCGGTGGGGTTCAGCCAGTATTTTTCGCGGCGGAAGGGGTAGAGCGGCAAGGACACACGCTGGTAATGCGTGCTGGCAAACAGGTTTTCCATTTTGAGCGGCGCGCCGTTGGTGTACAACGCAGCCAGGCAGCCCAGCAGGTTGCCGATGTCATTTTTATCGCGTTTGAGCGTGGGCACGGTATGCAGGTTGGGCGCATCAAAGGCCGTCACCACGGCGGGGGTCAGCGCCGGGTGCGGTCCAACTTCCACCAGCAGGGAACACCCGGCATCGATGATGTTCTGCATTCCCTGGTGGAACAGCACCGCCTGGCGGACCTGTTTGCTCCAGTAGTCGGCGGGCACATCATCCCCAAAAAATTCGCCGCTGGCGTTGGAGGCGATTGGGATGCGCGGCGGGTGGATGCGCATTTCAAAAGCGGCTTGGGTCAATTCGTCCAGGATGGGGTCCATCAGCGGGGAGTGGAAAGCGTGCGAAACCTCCAGCTCTTTGGTCTGGCGGCCGGCTGCCTGGGCCAGTTCGTCGATGGCGGCCACGGCCTCGGCGGTGCCCGAGACGACCACCGCGCGCGGCCCGTTGACCGTGGCAATGGAAACTTCATCCTCGCGGCCCGCCACCCATTTTTGCACCTGCTCCGCCGATGCGCCGATTGCCAGCATTTTGCCGCCCACGGGCAGGGCGCCCATCAGGCGGCCGCGGGTGACCACAAAGCGCGCCGCGTCTTCCAGGTCGAGCATACCGGCAACAACTGCGGCGACCAGTTCGCCAATGCTGTGGCCGATGACATAGTCGGGCTTAATGCCCCACGAACCAAGCAGTTCGGACAGGGCGTATTCGATGGCAAACAGGGCGGGCTGCACATAGCGGGTATTGTTGAGATATTCCGCCGATTTCTCGCCGTAGAGTACGTCCAGAAGCGGCGCACCCAGCTCGGGGTCGATGATCTCGGCCACCTGCTGCAAGGCTTCGGCAAAACGCGGTTCGCTCTCATACAGTTCGCGTCCCATGTCGGGATATTGCGCGCCCTGCCCGGTGAACATGAAGGCAGTGCGGGTTTTGATGCGCAAGATCACCTGTCCGGTTGCCAATCCTTGCGGCGCGCGCCCGGCCTGCAAAGACTCGAGCTTGCGCCTGATCTCTTCTTTGGATTTGCCGGTGACTGCCAGGCGGTGGTTGTGCTGGGTGCGGTGCAGCCCGGCGGAATACGCCAGGTCACGCAGCGTGGCGGGGTGCCTGTCGAGCAATTCCATCCACTGACCGGTGTACTCTTCCAAGGAAGCTGCCGATTTCGCGGAAATGAACAGAATCGTTTGCTCGCGGTCGAGCAGCCCGGGCTTTTCGTGCTGTGAAGTGAATCCGTTGGCAGAAAGGGGAGCCTCTTGCAAAATGGCATGTGCGTTGGTGCCGCTATAGCCAAAAGAATTCACCCCCGCCAGGCGTGGGGCCGTGCCGCGCGGCCAGGGGGTGCGTTGGGTGGCGATCTGCACCGGGGCGCGGCCCAGGTTGATGTTGGGGTTTAATTTGGTGAAGTGAATGTTGGGGAAGATTTCCTCGTTCTCGAGCGAAAGCGCCACCTTGACCAACCCGAGCAACCCGGCGCCTGCCTCCAGGTGCCCAAAATTGCTCTTTACTGATCCGACGTGCAAGGGCTTGTCGCCCGGGCGGTCGGGCCCAAATACGTTGACGATGGCGCTCATTTCGATGGGATCGCCTACCGGGGTGCCGGTGCCATGCGCCTCCAGGTAACGTACCTCGTTGGGGCTGACACCCATCCGGGCCAGCGCGCTGCGGATGACTTTTTCCTGGGCGCGGCCGTTGGGGGCGGTCAGGGCCGGGGTGTGGCCATCCTGGTTGACAGCCGTGCCGATGATGCTGGCGTGAATGCGGTCACCGCGCGCAAGCGCATCGGACTGGCGGCGCAGGATCACTGCCACGCAGCCCTCGCCGCGGATGTACCCGTCGGCGGAGGCGTCGAAGGCAGCGCAATGCCCGTTGCGCGACATCAGCCCCACCTTCGAGAAGGCCACATGCAGCCCCGGGTGAAGCATGATATTGACGCCCGCCACGATGGCCATGTCACAGTCACCGGAGAGGATGCTCTGACGGGCCACATGGAGGGCCACCAGCGAACTGGAGCAGGCCGTATCGAGCGTCAGGCAGGGTCCTTCGATGCCCAGGAAGTGCGACACGCGCCCGGCGGAGATGCTCATGGCATCACCCATGGCATCATAGCCGGTGATTCCCAGCGGCCCCTCGTAGATTCCTTTCAACTGTGAATAGCCGTTGGTATTCATCATCGCCAGGAACATGCCCGTGTTGCTGTGAAGGAGTTCCTCGGCGGGCACGCCAGCATCTTCGAGCGCATGCCAGACCGTTTGCAAGATCAGGCGCTGCTGGGGATCCATGCGTGCGGCTTCAGCATCCGAAATTCCAAAGAAACCGGCATCGAATGCTTCGATGTCTTCGATAAAACTGCCTTTACGAACGTAAGTCTTTCCGGGCGCAAGGGGGTCAGGATCGTAAAACGCACTAACGTTCCAGCGATTACGGGGGACCTCGGTGACCAGGTCGCGCCCATTACGGAGCGCATCGATCAGCGCCTCGGTTGAGGTGATGTTGCCGGGAAGGGTGCAGCCAATGCCGATTAGGGCAATGGGCTCGTGGTTGCTTCCGGTGTTTTCTTGCCGGGGTAAAGTCATTTTTCCTCCAGTTCGACCGATAAGGAAGGATAATAAAAGCAAACGAAACACAGGTTTCCCCGGGTTTCGTTATCTTAAGTGGTAGTGCGTCGCACGATTTTTAACGGGATGGGTCTGAAACACTCCATTTGGTGCAACGCATCCCACTAAAAGGCCAATGGACATCAATTACATATTTAAGGTACAATAAGTCACCTTTCAATATTGTAAACATCATATAATTAAGAAAGTCATTTGTCAATCCTGTTCTTTCACTCATCCTTTTATATTGAAATAGAAAGTGAGGAATCCATGGCTGAAGAAACTTCCGAGACTGTCACTGAAATGGCCCAGCCCATCGTCGTCGATATGGGGAAGCAAAAATCCAGCAAGGTAAAGGATTTGAAAAAAGGCAAGGGCAAGCTTTGGGATGAAGTCCTCGGTGTTGTAGACGAGGCGAAGGGAATGCTTGGCGATGAGGCAGAAGGCAAAGTGCTGATCCCTGTCATCATCCTGTACGAAAAGAAGCCCAAGCGTTCCCGCCTCGAAAAGGTCATGTTCCCCCTCATGAAGTAGTTTGGAGGCTTGCCATGTCTGAAGTTGAGAAAACCCCGGTCCGTATATTGAGCCGCGACTCGGCCCAGCCAGAAAATGTTGTGAAGCCAATTGTCCTGAAATACAAAAAGGTCAAAAAGAAATCAAAAGATGATGCGGGTGTGGATGGCGCCGAAGCCAAAGAAAAGTATTCCAAAGGGCTGGAGGATATCCAGCGCCTCGAAGGGGACCTGGTAAAGGTAACCCAAAAAGCCGCAAAAGCGCTCTCCAAGGGTGTGGAAGTATACGAGAAAGAGAGAACAAAATCTGCCCGAGAAAAAAAGGATGGAGCCATCGAAGACTTTGTCCATAACTCGGCTAAAGCCACCAGCGCCTATTTGAAAGAGGCGAGCGATATTCCCGTCGACCTGGCCGAATCGGTCAGCACCAGTTCGCTTCGCAAGCAATTGCGCAAAAACCTGCGCCAGGCCTCCAGGTTCCTGCGACTGTGGCGCATCTAACAGGCAGGCAATCACTTTCCAGCCAGGCTCAAAAAGAGCCTGGTTTGTGTAAATGACACTGTGATCCCAGAAATGTCAGATATAACGGAACTCGTCGCCAAAAGCGAAGCGGGGGGTGTGATCGCTGACCTGCCGCGTAGGGAGTTGATCAAGGTATCGGCTACAGATACCGAACTGCCCCAGATGCGCTTTGTGACCTTCGAGCTGGACCGCATGTGGGCCTTCCGGCGGCTGTTCAATTGGTTCCAGCTCCTGGCTTATTTCTCGATACGCGTTTTTTTCGATGCGCTGTTCAGGCGCGATACCCCCAAACGGCGCGCGGCGCACCTCAGGCGGGCGTTTGAGCGCCAGGGTGGCTCGTTCATCAAGCTTGGCAACCATCTGGGGATGCGCATCGACCTGATCCCCTGGTATTACAGCAACGAACTTTCCTGCATGGTCGATCGGATGGCTCCCTTCGCGGTGGAGGAGGCCATCGACACCATCGAACGGTGCATTCGCAAGCCGCTTCAAGCGGTCTTTGCGCGCTTTGACCCACAGCCCATCATCTCGACCGTGACGGCCTGCACCTACCAGGCCATCCTCCACAGCGGCGAAAAGGTGGCCGTTAAAGTGCGCCGCCCTGGCATTGGGGAGCAGTTCACAGCCGATATCGAAGCGTTCGACTGGCTATTGACCATTGCCGAGTTCCTCACCATTTTCCGGCCCGGGCATACACGGGGGATGCGCCAGGAATTCCGCACCCTGCTGATGGAAGAGTTGGATTTCATCCAGGAAGCGCGGCGACAGGACGCCTTCCGGCGGGCTGCCGAGAAATCGCGCAAGAACTTTTTCACGGCTCCGCGTGTTTACCTGGAATACTCGGGCGAGGAAGTGATGGTCAATGCCTTTGCCAGCGGGGTATGGCTGTGGGAACTGCTCGCCGCCATGGAAGATGGGGATGAGAAGGTTATTTCGCGTGCCATCGAGATGAACATCGACCCCAAAAAGGTGGCCAAAAGGCTGTTGTGGGTCAACTACTGGGCGCGTGAAGAGAATTTATTTTTCCATGCGGATCCCAACTCGAACAACATTATCGTCGGGCAGAATGGCAGGCTTTCTTTCATCAATTTCACCAGCACCGGCACGCTGAGCCGCACCAAGCAGCAGGCCATGCGCCAGATTCTATCCTATGCCTGGCAGCGCGATCCGCAAAATATGGCGCGCTCCTCGCTGATCCTGATGGAACCTCTGCCGCCCGTCGACCTGATAAAGCTGACCCAGGAGTTGGAAACGTACAACTGGGAGATGCTGTACGCCATGGAGGCAGACCCCGGCAGCATCGCCTGGCAGGAGCGCACCTCGGCCATGCTGTGGATTGGCATCATCGAGCGGGCGCGCAAATATGGCATTTTTATCGATATCGAAGTGCTGCGCCTGCTGCGTTCCACGCTGCTGTTTGAATCCATGGCTGTGCGGCTTGATCCGAACGTTGATTTCATCCAGTATTATCGAAAATTCAGGTATTACAAAGCCGAGCAGGCTCGCCGGCGTGTTACCGATAAATTACTCGACCAGTTGGATGGCAAGGAAAACGAACAACTCATCATCCGCACCGACCGCATCATTCAGACGCTGGAGGGTTTGCTCAACCGCACCATTCACCTGTTCTCGCTGCCTTCTGTTAACTTCAATGTGCTGATGAGCAAGTGGTCATTTGCTGTTTACTCGTTTGTGCGCTTCTTCATCCAGGCTGTGGGCATTACCGCGGTTGCGCTCGGACTGACCTATTTGTTCCTTGTGCTCAACCAAACAGAACCCATCACAGCCCAGGTTGTATTTCTTCTTACTTTTTCCAACACGCTTTACCAGGCCCTGCTCATTGTTTTGTTCGTTGTGCACAGCAGGACTG
Organism: Anaerolineales bacterium; assembly: GCA_034433165.1. Lineage (GTDB taxonomy): Bacteria > Chloroflexota > Anaerolineae > Anaerolineales > Villigracilaceae > DAOUAP01. The sequence continues at coordinate 107,752 of DAOUAP010000007.1, forward strand.
TTCTCTTCCGCATGGACGATAAAGAGGTCTGATGGCATCGATACCTGGCCTGCCTTCAGGCGCTAAATCCCAAAAAATCCGCGCTGCCGTATTCGATGCGGTTAATTCCTGGCGGCAGCAACGCGACCTGGCCGTGGCCGAACAAAGGGAGATCGAAGACCGTCCCCTGGACGATGTGCTGCAAAGCATGCCCCGGCGCGAGCAAAGCACCAGCCGTGATGAACGCCAGCTTTGGCTCCCTTTTGTGGAACCGTTGCGGTTCAAAGTGAGCCGCTGGAAAAGCATCATACGCCTGTTTACCTGGTTCGGTGTGTTTGCGAGCATCCTGCTTGGGAACCTGGCCGATAAGTTGCTCAGGCGCGATACGATCGAGCGGCGGGCCGTCCGCCTGCGGCAGGCGTTGGAAAAAGCTGGGGGCACCTTTGTAAAGCTCGGGCAGCAGGTGGCCATGCGCATCGACCTGGTGCCATGGGCTTACTGTGTCGAGTTGTCCAAAATGCTCGACCGCATGGTGCCATTCCCTACCAAACAGGCTCTGGCTGCCATCGAGCGGACCATCGGCCGCCCCTGGCAGGAGGTTTTCGAGGTCTTTGACCCCAAAGCCATTGGTTCTGCTTCCATCGCGTGTGTGTACCAGGCCATTTTGAAAGATGGAACCAAGGTGGTGGTGAAAATTCGCCGCCCCGAAATAGCGGAACTGTTCCGGGCAGACCTGCAGGTGCTGGATTGGCTTGCCGACCTGGGTGAATTCCTGACCATCATCCGACCGGGTTTTACCCGCAACCTGCGAATCGAGCTGCGCGAACTTTTGATGGCTGAGCTCGATTTCCGGCGTGAGGCGCGCTTCCAGGATATTTTCCGCAGGAATTCGGTTGATTCAGAAAAAGATTTCTTCACCGCCCCCAAGGTCTACTTTGAGTTTTCCGGTGACGAGGTCATGGTCCAGGAATTTGTGTCTGGTCTCTGGCTGTGGGAGGTTATTGCACTGGTCGAACAGAATACTTCCCAGGGGCGGGCATTGCTGCGCAGCATGAACATCGATCCGGCCATCGTCGCCCGGCGCATCCTTTGGTCTGCTTTTTGGAGCATGGATGAGCACGTATTCTTCCATGCCGATCCGCACCCTGCAAATATCCTGGTGCGCCCCAACAACCAGATCACCTTCATCGATTTTGGGAGCTGCGGCAGCTTTAACAGCCAGCAGCGTATTGCGCTTGAACAGATGGTGTTGAGCATGAAAGACCAGGATGTGGAGTCCATGACGCGCGCCTCACTGGCCTTGATGGAGCCCCTCCCGCCGGTGGATGTGCCTGAACTGGTGAAGAGCGCCCAGAACGAATACATGCGCGTGTTGCATACGTTCAATACCCCCGCCAAGTACACCCAGTACTGGGAGCGGACCTCCGCAAGGCAATGGTTTGTGCTTATCCGTGTGTCGCAAAAGTTCAACCTGCCGATGAACCTGCACATGCTTCACATGATCCGCGCCACCCTGCTCTACGACTCAATTGTTCTGCGCCTCGACAACCAGCTCGATCGCTATGACGAATATACCAGGTTCATGAAAGACCGGGCCCGGCTGGTAAAGAAAAAATGGCGCGAGAAACTAAAAGACAACACCGGCGATGGCTTCTTCTTGAATGTCGAGGAGCTGAGCAAGAGCTTCAACGACCTGATGATCCGCACCCAGACCACCCTGGGCCAGCCCCTGGTGCACTTCGGGTCTACAGTGGACAAATGGATCTTTGCCATTAGTGTGCTCAGCCGCATGGTCGGGCGTGTTCTGCTGATCACTTTTTTGGGGCTGGGCCTGGTTGGCGCGCTGCAGCTCATGAGCGGTTTGCCGGTGACTCTGTCTGTGTTGTTTCAAATCCTCGCCCAAAACAGGCTTTATCAGTTCCTGCTTGCCGCCACGGCAATACTCAACGTGCGGCACATCCTTTTCCGCCTGAGAGACCTGGATAAGTAATTCCCATGCTCATTCATTCGTAAATGATCATTTTGGAGGCAGATGTGAGTCAGGACATGGATCATCTTATCGTTCTAACTGAACAGGGGAAGGGAGAAAAAATCTCCCTGGATAAAGTTCCCATGGTGCTGGGGCGCGCGGCTCCCGCCGATGTCATTTTTAACATCGCCAGTGTATCGCGCCGCCATGCACAGGTGACACATACCGCGACTGGGTTTATGTTGGAAGACCTGGGCAGCAGCAACGGCACTTATGTCAACGATGAACGGATCAGCGCGCCGACCCTGCTCCAAAACGGTGACCATGTTCGCCTGGGTGATGATCTCGAACTGCGAGTGGCTTTGGCCGTTCCCGTTCTGCCGGTTGAGGCTGACACCGAACTGCAAGCGCCCATCTTCGAACCTGGCCACATCGATGCGCCACACACACCGCCCATCCCTTTCGCGCCTGAAGCATCCCCGACTGGAAATTCTTCGCAGACGCCACTAGTTAAAGCGGAAGTCGGGTCTTCCACCATGATGGCGAATATCCCCGGACTGCCCGCCCAGGGTTCAGAAAGCAGCGGCCGCACCATGATGATGGGAAAGATCGAACTCCCGGTCGCAGAGCCGCCGCAGTTGGTCATCAACGAATCCGGCGCAGAGCCGCGCATATTCAAGCTCACCAATCCCAAAGTGACGATTGGCCGCCAACCGGAGAATGATATCGCTCTCAACAACCGCTTCGTTTCGCGCCGCCATGCCGAACTGGAAAAACGCGGTGCAGATTACTACCTGGTGCCGCTGCCCAACATCAGCAATGCGCTGCTGGTGGATGGCTCGCCGGTGATGGAACCGGTTCGGTTGAAACACGGCATGAAGATCCGCGTTGGTGGTTGGAAGCCGGGTGAAATCACCTCAATTGACTACCTTTCGCCCCAGGAAAGCCTGGGGTTGGGGCAGCAAAGGATTCAGTTCACCGAGCAGAACCTGCTGACGATTGGACGCAATCCCGAGAACAAGATCGTTCTGCCCGCGCCGACAGTCTCCGGCTTCCATGCCGAGATCGAAAAAATCGGGCAGCGCTTCCGGGTGCGCGACCTGCGCAGCAGCAACGGCACCTTTGTGAACGGGCAATCGATCAGCGGCGAAGTCTGGGTACAGCCGGGCGATGCCATCCAGATCGGGCCGTATCGTTTCGTTGTCGATGAAAACGAATTGTCCCAGTCTGACCAGAGCCTGGGCGGGGTGAAAGTTGAGGCCTTTGGGCTGAACAAATGGGTCAACAAAAAGCTGAACATCCTCCAGGATATTTCACTGGTGTTCAAGCCCAAAGAATTCATCGTGGTTGTGGGGCAGAGCGGCGGCGGTAAATCGACCCTGGTGGATGCCATCACCGGCTATCGCCCGGCCACGCAGGGCAGGGTGGTGGTCAACGACACCATCGATGTTTACAAGGAATTTGACGCCATCCGCTCGACCATTGGCTATGTGCCGCAAAAAGACATCATCCACATGGAATTGACCGTCTTCCAGGCGCTCGATTACGCCGCCCAATTGCGCATGCCCGCGGATACGACGCAGGAAGAGCGCCTGAAGCGCATCGATGAAGTGTTGGAGGAACTCGACCTGTCCCACCGCCGCGATACGCAGATCAGTGCTTTGAGCGGTGGGCAGCAAAAGCGCGTTTCGATTGGCGTGGAACTGCTGACCAAGCCGGGCCTGTTTTTTCTGGATGAGCCCACCTCGGGGCTCGACCCCGGCATGGAAACTGAATTAATGCGCCTGATGCGCCGCCTGGCCGACCAGGGCCGCACCATCGTGATGATCACCCACGCCACCAAGAACGTCATGCTGGCGGATAAAGTGGTCTTCCTGGCGCGCGGCGGCTACCTGACCTGGTTCGGACCCCCTGAGGAGGCCTTGGCGTATTTCGACCAGTACCGCACAGACCGCGACCGGCGCTCCAGCCAGATGGAGTTCGATCACATTTACACCCTGCTCGATAATCCCGAACTGGGCAAAGGACCCGAATGGTCAGCGCGTTTCCGCGAACACGAAGCGCATAAAAAATACATCGCCGAGCCTCTCAAGGATAAGGGTCCGGCAGTCCAGAAAAAACCTGTTGCAGCCAAAGCAGCCACCCGCCTGCCCGGCCAGGGCAGGCAGGTTTCCACGGTGCGGCAGTTCTTCATCCTCTCCGGGCGCAACGTAAAAATCCTCACGCGCGACCCGTTCAGCATGGCACTGCTATTGCTGACGGCGCCATTGATGGCCTCGCTGGACTTTTTGCTCGCGCAGGGCTCCGGGCGTTCGCCGTTATCATTCGATAGCGGCAACTTCAACAACATGATCACCACCCTGATCACGTTGACCAACACCACCATCCTGGTCGGCGGGCTGGCTTTCATGCGCGACCTGGTGAAAGAAAGAGACATCTATAAACGCGAAAGGATGGTCAACCTCAAGCTATCCGCCTACATCCTTTCGAAAATCTGGATCGCGCTGATCCTGGCTTTTTACCAGGCCGTGTGTTTCACCGGCATCCGCTACCTCGCATTCGATATGCCAGGCGGGACCGAGGAATTGCTCTTCTTCTTCCTTACGGTATTCCTGCTCATTACGGCAGGGGTCATGATGGGATTCTTCGCTTCGGCATTGGCGCCCAATGCCAACTCAGCGCCATTGATCCTGATCATGTTTATCATCCCGCAAATGGTGATGAGCGGCGCGATCGTTCCCCTGCCCGATAATGTCACTGCGCCGGCATCCAGCCGCTGGGCCTTTCAGGCGTCTGTTGCAATAAGCGGGGCCGGGTCCGATGTGGCCGCCGATGCCTGCTGGTCCAAGACAAAGGAAGAGCAGGATGACATGACCTTCGATGAAAAGAACGAAGAGTGTCAATGCATGGGCGAAAATGCCCTGCGTGAATCGAGCTGCAATTTCCCCGGGCTGGGTAAGTTCTATGATGTCGCCATCGATGAAGCTGATCCCATCAAACCGGCCGAACCAGGCCCGCAGCCGGCTGAACCCGGGTTCCCCGATCCACCGGCCAAACCCACCGACCCCACCAACATCCTGATGCTGCAACAATACCTGGCCGACCTCGATACCTACAACACGGATGTCGATCGAATCCGTTCGGATTACGAGAAAGCGATCGACCAGTGGACACAGGAGCAGGAAGATTACAAATCTGCCGTGGAAACCTACCAGGAAGATCTGACCGAGTTGGAAGTGAAACGGGCCATCGCGGTTGGCTCTGCGGAAGCCACCATCCGGCGTTACAAGGATGATTATGGCTGGACGTTCATCGACAAAAATGACCGCGAGAAGTACCTGAATACGCTCTACACCACCTGGGCCGCGCAGAGCATCATCTGTCTCATCCTGTTCGCCGGAACGGTCATCATGCAGAAACGTCACGAAGCCTGAACCTGTCGTTTCATGCCTGCCGATCCATTGACAGCAGCGCTGTTCAACGCATTCTCACCGCCCAGTTTTGATTTGGGCGGTGAGAATGTCCATCTCTGGCAGGCTTCACTATCCCAACCTGAGCCACTCCACCGCCAGTTGAGCGCATTCCTCTTCCCGGATGAACTGGAGCGCGCCGCGCGATTTTACTTTGAGCGAGATCGACATCGCTATATCACCGCACGGGGATTCCTGCGCCTGCTGCTGGGGGCCTACTTGCAGACTGACCCGGCAAGAATCCGCTTGAGCTACAACGAATTTGGCAAACCCAAACTGGATGCGCCTCACCGCACCCGCCTGAACTTCAGCCTGGCGCACGCTCAGGACAAGGTCATCTATTCCTTCACGCCTGGCTGCCGGGTGGGAGTTGATCTGGAGCATGTGCGCCCCATGCCCGATGAAGACCACTTCGCTGCCATGTTTTTTTCAGACCGGGAGAGCCGCCTGCTGGGGGCGTTATCTGGTGCGGAGAAGACCGCTTCTTTTTTTAGGCTATGGACCTGCAAGGAAGCTTATCTGAAAGCCGTTGGCGCGGGGCTGGCCGGTGAACTGAACCAGGTGGAAGTGGCGTTCATGCCAACCGGGGAGGCCCGCTTTTTGTCACTGGGGGGGGATTTGGATCGAGCGCAACAGTGGTTATTGGAACTTTTTACCCCCTGGGAAGGATTCCAGGCTGCCCTGACGGTTGAGGCACCCAATGGGAACCCGGGAATTTTTTCCGGGCACATCATAAACCGTGACCTGCCATATCTGGCGTCCCCGGCGAAACGCACCGATCAAGGGGCGCCTTGATGCAGGTTGATTGGCTTGCCCTGGCTTTTTCAGCCATCATCGCCATCAATCTGCCCATTGGAACGCGGAGATGATAACTCGCCCAAAAACGGCTATTTTTCGGCATTTGAGCCAGGTGCAGCAGGGTTCCTGCTTTAGAAAGCGGTGATAAGCCAGCGCATACTTACCGTTTTTCCAAGCCGCAGCTGGGCTCAGCAACAAAACGCCTTCTGTTGCCCATCGGCGGACATGCCCGGCTTGAAAATATCCATTATCGCCGACAAGCGCTTCTGGATCAAAATGAAAGAGCGCTGCTTTCTTTTGCTCAAAAACAACGCTTTCATCCAAACTGGCGGCTTCAACTTGTGCTAATTTTGGAAAACCGGACTGGTTATGACTCGCGCCTGAGCAGTTTGAGGGCCAGTTCGGTCAAGGCTTCACCGGCTTCGCCTTGTGGATCTGCACCGCGCAGGTTATTGAGCGCCAGGTCGGTCATCTGGCGGGCGGCTTCGTAGGTGTAGTCGTAACCACCTTCCTGCGAGAGCAGGCTGGCCATGCCCTCCACTTCGTCAGGTGTGAGCGGCCCTTGCGCCCAGCGCGTCGCAAACTTCCCTTTTTTGCCCAGTCCCACTAGTACCGGGAGAGACTTTTTCCCTTCCAGCAGGTCGCTCGCCGCAGACTTGCCGGTTATTGTTTCATCCCCCCAAATGCCGAGAATATCATCTTGTACCTGGAAGGCCAGCCCAAGGTAGTGCCCAAATGAGCGATAAGCATCCTGGGTTGGTTCGTCGGCGCCGCCCAGTACCGCACCAATCTGGCAGCAAGCCGCCAGCAGGGCGGCTGTTTTGCAGCCCACCATCGGCCAGTAATCTTCTACGCCGAGGTCGATGCGCGATTGGTAGCTCATGTCGAGGAATTGACCTTCCGTTAGTGCCAGGCAGGTGTCATTGAGAATAGTGCTGGCCCGCACCACGGACTCGGCGGGATGATCCTTGGCAAGGTCCATTATGGACTGATTTGCGATGACAAAAAGCGCATCGCCCACATTGATGGCCATGGGCGCGCCCCAGATCGTCCAGGTTGTGGGGCGCCCGCGGCGCTTTTCCGAATTGTCCTGAATATCATCATGCACAAGCGAAAAATTATGCACCAGTTCAACCGCCGCTGCGGCTGGCAGGGCTTTTTGCCAGTTGCCGCCAGCGGCAGCAGCGGCCAGTAGCAGCATCAGCGGGCGGATTCGCTTGCCGGTGGCTTCAGGGCCTGCGCCTTCACCGCTCCAGCCCATGTGATAGGTTAGCATCTCGTGGAAAGGCTTCAGGCGTGGTTGGCCGAGGCGGCTTACCTGGCGCTGGAGCTCGGTTTCGATGGCGGGTAACATCAGGGATATCTGGACACTCAGGCTCATTGGTTTTCTCCCATGAGAATCTGTTGCACATTTTATCAGTTATCGGTCTTGCATTTTGTATGAAAATCGTCTATTCTATAACCTGAAAACGCCAAATTTCAAATCGTTTGACAAAGGAGAAAGAGATGAAGAAGCTGTTTGTTTTTGCTAGCCTGTTGGTCGTTTTAGCGTTGGCGCTCAGCGCTTGCGGCGGCGCCCAACAGTCCACGGCAGATAACCTGCTGGATGCCATCAAGGAGCGCGGCTACATTCTGGTTTCGACCGACCCTAACTATGAACCGCAGTCGTTCCTCAATACGGATGGCAAACGCCCGTCGGACACCAAGTGCCCCTCCGATACCCTGACCGCCGCTGAAATGCAAGGCTTCGATGTGGACGTGGCCAAAGAGGTTGGCAAGGAACTGGGCGTCGAGACTTGTTTCGCCACCCCCGATTGGGACCTGATCACTGCTGGCAATTGGGCCAACAAATGGGATGTCAGCATCGGCTCGATGACTATCACCGTTGACCGCCAGAAAGTGCTCGATTTCAGCGTGCCATATTATTACACCCCGGCGGTTGTGGCAGTCCGCGCTGATTCTGGCTATACCTCCCTTGCCGATTTGAATGGCAAGGCGCTGTGCGCTGGCACCTCCACCACCTACGAATTCTGGCTGAATGGCGACAAGGCTGCGCTTGGGTTGCCCGACTCTTCCATATATGCTGAACCTCCGTCGAATGTGACTGTCGTTACCCTGCCCACCGATCAGGAATGCGCCCAGGCGCTGGCAGTTGGCCGCACGGATTTTGATGGATACGTTACCTCTGGCACGGTGGTCGAAGCCAATATGGGTGCGGGGATGCCTGTAATGAAGCTTGGCAGCGCAGTGTATTCAGAAGACCTGGCAGCCGCTTTCGACAGATCTGCATCTCTGCCCACTGCCAGCCTGCGGGCAGAGATCGACAAGATCTTTACTGCCATGCACGATGATGGCCGGCTTACAGCAATTTCGCTGAAGTGGTTTGGCGAAGACCTGACCCAGTCTCCAAAGTAAACCCTGCCTCACACGGCGTGGGAGCAGCGCTAACCGGCTGCTTCCACGCTATTTTTTATGGAGCGTAAAATGCCCAACGTATCGGACGAAGATAAAGAAACACAGTCTCAAGCGCTTGGCGAGCGGCTTTACGCTGCCGAGTTGCGCCGACAGCGTGCCTTTCGCACCCATGTGGGGTTGTCGTGGGGCATTTTGTTCCTGGTACTCATGTTCTTGTTCAGTGGGCAGGAGTTGACGCTGGGTGGATTTCAATTTTCCACAATTCGCCTGGATTTTGAATTCGTGCAAAAAAACCTGGCTTTTGTGGGTGGGGGTCTTGGGCAAACCATTCTTATTTCAATCCTGTCGATCCTGCTGGCAACGGTGCTGGCGCTGGTTGCTGCGCTGGGCCGTTTGTCCAATTTTCCGCCGTTCTACGCGCTTTCCACTTTCTATGTTTCGCTCATCCGCGGGACACCGCTTTACCTTCAAATCTTTTTCTTCTTCCTGGCGCTGCCTCAATTGGGGATCATCCTGCCCGGATTTGTGGCAGGAGTCATTGCGCTTGGGTTGAATTACGGCGCCTATATGAGTGAAATCTTTAGGGCGGGGCTGAGTTCTGTGGGTAAAGGCCAACGCGAGGCGGCCCTGGCGCTTGGTATGACGCCGGGGCAGGTGATGCGTCGAATCGTCATTCCACAGGCGCTGCGGTTCGCTATTCCGCCCATGGGCAATGAGTTTATCGCCATGACAAAAGACTCAGCGCTCGTTTCGGCGACAGGCTTTGTGCAGGAGCTTATGTGGCGTTCCACCAAGGTTGGCCGGGCCAGTTTCAAAAACCTGGAGGCGTTGATCATGGCAGCCATGTTTTACTGGGTGATGACCATGATCCTTTCGTATATTCAAGGGAAAATCGAAGAACACATGGCCAAGGGGGATCGCTAAAATGTCCCCAATCGTTGTGGTATCAAATTTACATAAGTACTTTGGGCGCTTGCATGTTCTCAAAGGTGTCAGTTTGCAGGTGGAGACGGGCGAGGTGGTGTGCATCATTGGGCGCAGTGGTTCAGGCAAGAGCACGCTGCTGCGCTGCATTAACTTCCTTGAGAACCCTTCCCAGGGGATAATTGAGGTGGACCGGGTGCGGGTGGTTGCAGGGCAGCAGAGCCGCGAAACCGATCAATTGGTGCATGAAGTCCGCCTGCGCACCGGCATGGTCTTCCAGGAATTCAACCTGTTTCCGCACATGAGCGTGCTGGAAAATGTGATCGAAGGCCCTGTAACTGTCAAGAAGATGGACCGGCGGCGCGCGATTGAGATTGCGGATATGAATTTGGAGCGGGTTGGCATGCTTTGGAAACGCGACGAGTTTCCGGCGAGGCTTTCGGGCGGGCAAAAGCAACGCGTTGCCATTGCCCGCGCGCTGGCCATGGAGCCTCGGGTTATGCTTTTTGATGAACCCACCTCGGCTCTTGACCCTGAATTGATTGGTGAGGTGTTGGCGGTGATGAAAAAAGTGGCCGAAGAGGGTATGACCATGCTGGTCGTTACGCATGAGATGGGTTTTGCGCGCGAAGTCGCGCATCGCGTGGTGGTCATGGCAGATGGGCAAATAGTGGAAGATGAAACCCCGGAGCGCATTTTTTCCTCCCCGCAGCACCCGAGCACTGTCGCCCTGATAGAACGTTACCGCGCATCTGAAACGACCCTGCACGAGACCCCGGGTTCGCACAAATACCCGCGTACGAATGAGTGAATGCGCCCGGGCCATTAATCCAGAAGGTTGTGTTTGCGCAAGTCGTTGCCCAACTGCGCCGGGTTAGTAAAGTGGATTGAGATAAACCCGAGCGCCTGCGCTGTTTGAGTGTTTGCGGATGAGTCGTCAATGAAAACGCATTCCTCGGGTGGGCGATTGATTCTTTGCAACGCATGGAGGTAAATTTCCGGATCTGGCTTGACCATGCCAATTTCTCCAGAGACAAAGATGTCATCGAAAAGGTCGAAGAAACCGAACCGCCGCCGAAGCAACGGAAATTTTTCGCTGGAAAAATTGGTCAATCCATAGAGTGCGTGTCCGGCTTGTTTAATCTGCTGCACAATTTCGACAGTGCCTGTCAGTTCACTGGGGATGCAATTTTCCCAATGGGTGTCGTAAGCCCGGATGAGATGCGCATAGTGGGGAAATTGTGCTGAAAGCACATTCACGCCCTGGGCAAAAGAACGTCCCTTGTCTTGCTGGATATTCCATGCGAAAAAATCTATTTCCTCCAGAAATGAATCGATGGCGCCCCGGTTGCCTTCGAAGAAGGGCGCGTAGAGTGTGTGTGGATCCCACTGCACCAGCACGTTGCCAACATCAAAAATAAACGCCAGGGGGGGCATTTGGCGGCTCATTGCAGTCGTTGGATGCGCCCCTGCCGAAAGGCGGGCAGGTTTGGCGCGCCTGTAGCGAACATGGCGACTTTTATGATTCGCGCCATCACCGCGATGGTTTCCACGGTTTTTTCGGTTGAGATGGCGGCCGCTTTGAGGAATGGACCGGCCATGCCGCCGAGCTCAGCCCCCAGCGCCAGGCATTTGGCAATGTCGATGCCATCTTTCAACCCGCCGCTTGCATAGATGGGCATGCCAGGAGCGCCCCTTTTGACATTCAGGATCGACTCTGCGGTAGGGATGCCCCAGCCAATAAAAGCGGCGGCCAACTGGCGCTGGGCTTCAGTTTTGGCGCGGTACATTTCCACCTGCGACCAACTTGTACCGCCCGCCCCGGCAACGTCGATGGCTGCCACGCCGCACTCGGCCAGCCGTTGCGCTGTTTTTTCCGAAAAACCCCACCCCACTTCTTTCGCGATGACAGGCACAGGCATGGCTTTGCACACCTGTTCGATTTTCTTGGACAGGTCCTTGAAGAGGATATCGCCTTCGGGTTGTACTGCTTCCTGGATGGCATTCAGGTGCAGGTACAGCGCGTCGGCCTCGATCATATCTATTGCGGCCTGGCATTCTGCGACGCCATACCCATAATTAAACTGCACTGCGCCGATGTTTGCGAACAACAAAATGCCTGGCGCAGTTTTTCGAACCACGCGAAAGCTCTCGGCTTGCTCCGGGTGTTCGAGCGCTGCGCGTTGCGATCCTACGCCCATGGCAATACCAGTTTCTTGGGCGGCTTCGGCCAGAATGCGGTTGATGGGACCGGCTTCGGTCGAACCGCCGGTCATCGAGGAGATGAGAATGGGTGCGCTCAGAGTTTTTCCATGCACGGTCAGGGTAGTGTCGACCTCGTCCAGGTTTAGTTCGGGCAGGGCTTCATGGATGAGGTGCCACTGTTCGAGCCCGGTGGTCAGGGTTGAGCGCACATCCTGCTCCAGGTTGATTTTGATATGATCATCTTTTCTTTCGGAGATCGGCGCAACTTTTGACATGAGGCAGTGTTCCTGTGTTATGTAGTATGGACAAGGTGGTACAATACGCCCTGTCTTAAATCTGAAAACAAATCCAAGGAGGATTGTATGGCAAGTACTTTTGATGAAGTCAAGGGCATTATCGTGGAACTGCTCGGCTCAGACGAGGAGAAGATCACGATGGAGGCTCGTTTCCGAGAAGACCTGGAAGCCGACTCGCTCGACCTCGTCGAACTGATTATGGCTTTCGAAGACAAGTTTGGCGCGGAAATTTCCGACGAAGATGCCCAGAATATCAAGACCGTGGGCGAGGCCGTGCGTTACATCGACAGCCACAAGTAATTGCGCTTGAGATTATACAGTAGAGCCGCCTGTCAAAGGCGGCTCTACGCGTTTTAGAGAGCGGATTGAGAGTCCTTGAGTCAGGCGAGCAGCGCGGGAATTTCTTCAGGGTGTTTGGCAACGCGCACGCCAGCGCGGGTGAGGGCCTCTATTTTGCCCTCCGCGGTGCCTTCGCCACCTTCCACAATTGCGCCGGCGTGCCCCATGCGCTTGCCTGGGGGCGCGGTGGCCCCGGCGATGAAAGAGACAACCGGCTTGGTCATTTTGTTTGCGATGAACTCGGCTGCTTTTTCTTCATCGGTGCCGCCAATTTCGCCAATCATCACTACTTTGTCGGTGCCGGGGTCATCCTCGAACATGCCCAGCACGTCGATAAAATTGGTGCCATTGATTGGATCGCCGCCGATTCCCACGCAGGTGCTGGCACCTATGCCAACTTGTTTGAGCGCGTAGAGCACTTCGTAGGTGAGCGTTCCTGAGCGCGAAACGATGCCCACATTGCCAGGGATGGCAATATTGCCGGGGATAATACCTACTTTGCTCTCACCGGGGGTAAGCATACCGGGGCAGTTTGGACCCACCAGGCGAACATTTTTGGTGTCGATGTAGTTGCGCACGCGCATCATATCCTGAACGGCCACGCCCTCAGTGATGCATACGATGAGCGGGATGCCCGCATCGGCAGCCTCAAGGATACCATCTGGCGCAAAGCGGGCCGGTACAAAGATGACGCTGGCGTTTGCGCCAGTGGCTTCTACGGCCATTTTGACCGAATCGAAGACCGGGATTCTCTCGTCCACCCATTGTCCGCCTTTCCCAGGGGTGACACCTGCCACCACGTTGGTGCCATAGGCCATCATTTGGCGGGTGTGAAAGAGTCCTTCGTTGCCGGTGATACCTTGCACCAGCAGGCGGGTGTCTTTATTGATGAGAATGGTCATTTCCTGACTCTCTTTCCTATGCGCCGCGGGCGGCAACCACAGCTTTTTGGGCGGCATCGGCCAGGGTTTCGGCGGTGATCATGTTTGCATTGGCCAGCAGTTGGCGGCCTTCTTCTGCATTGGTGCCCACAAGGCGCACCACCATGGGTACGCTGGGTTTAACTTCTTCCATGGCGGCAATGATGCCACGTGCAACTTCGTCGCAGCGGGTGATGCCGCCAAAAATATTGATCAGGATGGCCTTCACGTTTGGGTCGGCCAGGATGATGCGCATGGCTGCGGCTACTTTATCCGCACCGGCACCACCACCAATGTCGAGGAAATTGGCCGGTGCGCCGCCGAAATACTTGGTGATGTCCATGGTAGCCATGGCCAGCCCGGCCCCGTTGACCATACAGCCGATATTGCCGTCTAGTTTAATGAAGGTCAGACCGTAACGCCGCGCCTCAGTTTCCGAGGGGGCTTCTTCGTCAATATCGCGCAGGTCGGCCAGATCCTGGTGGCGGAAGAGCGCATTATCATCGATCATCATTTTCCCATCCAGCCCAACCAGGCGGCCATCTTTGGTGATGACCAGCGGGTTGATCTCGGCCAGAGTGGCGTCATTATCGATGTAAGCCTGCCACAGGCCGCGCAGGATGGCGCTAAAATCTCTCCAGTGGGTGCGGGGCAGATCTATGCCTGCTGCAACATCCCGGGTCTGATATTCTTTGATGCCCAGAAGTGGATCGATGTGCATTTTGATGATCTTTTCGGGGTGTGTGGCTGCCACTTCTTCAATGTCCACGCCGCCTGCAGCCGAAGCCATGATGACAGGTTTTTTTGCTGCGCGGTCATTGGTGATGCCGAGGTAGATTTCCTGCTCGATGCCTGCGGCTTCATCCACCAGCACCTTGCGCACAGGCAGCCCCTTGATCTCCATGGCCAAAATTTGACCTGCGAATTGTTCGGCTTCGGCAGAGTCATTGGCAAGCTTTATTCCGCCAGCCTTGCCACGCCCCCCGACCAATACCTGGGACTTAATCACAACGCGGCCACCAAGCTCGCTGGCAATTTGCTTCGCTTCCGCTGCGGTTGCCGCCACCCGCCCTTTTGGGATGGGTACGCCATACTTGGCAAATATCTGTTTCGATTGGTACTCGTGAAGTTTCATGCGGGTGTTCTCCCTGTTGGTCTTGCAAGACGTTCCCCTGTCTTGCATCGGAATTATATCATCATGGCACTAACGGGTGCCCCAAAAAGGAACGCCGGAGTTTTTCCGGCGTTCCCATTGCACGGGGAATCATTTCTCGATTGTACTTCAGGGGAGGCTGAAGCGCAGCAGCCGATTGTTGGGCGTGTCACTGTTTACGCCATCGCTGACCCACACATGCCCGGTGTTGTCTACGGTGATGCCCGATGGCAAAACAAACCCGTCTGCGCCCTGGCTGAACTGGCCCCAGGCACGCACAAACACACCCTCACTCGTGAATTCTATGACTCGGAAAGACTCGGGGTCTGTGATGAGCACATTATTGTTGGCCGGGTTTACAGCGATAAAGGGTTTGTTTTCTACAGATGTGCCATACCAGGCAGCAACCTCCCATTGCTGGAGCGGCAGGTAAGTGGCACCATCTGCTGAGCCAGCAAAGGCTTGCACGCGTTGGTTCCATGTGTCGGTCACGTACACCAACCCGTTGGGGCTGATCCCGACATCGACTGGTTCATCGAACTCGCCAATCCCAAAACCTGCCCTTCCGAACTCGGTGATGTAATTGCCATTGCTGTCGAAAACCACGATGCGTTTATTGCCTGTGTCGGCGACGAAAACCTTGCCGTCTGCGCTTACCTCGATGCCGCGCGGTCCGTAGAAGTTGAGCTTCGATTCGCTGGAAAACCCGAAAGTGCCCCAGGTGAGCAAGGGCTGCCCGTCCGCTGTGAACTTTTGGATGCGATGGTTCCACGTATCCGAGACATATACTGACCCATCCGGTCCTACTGCCACGCCCCAAGGCTCGTTGAAAGCGCCAGCCGGCGCGGGTGACAGGGTGCCATCGGCAAAGACGCCCCAGGCCTGCAGCAACTGCCCCTCGGCGCTGAAATGCACAATGCGGTGATTGCGCGAATCGGCAATATATACGCTGTTGTCTGGGGCAACGGCAATGCCGCGTGGCGCATTGAGTTGTCCGATGCCTCCTACGATGCGGTCGGCGGTCAGTGTGGTATAGCCGCCTTCGTACGGGTCTTTTTCGCTTTCTACCAGCGTTGGGCTGACACCATAGTTCCAGATCTGCGCGGCAATATCTTTTCGCACATACAGGCGCATCCGATCGGCAGGCGACCAGGTTTCAGGGGTCATACTCTGGCTGCCTGTTGCGGCAGCGTAGCGGGTGTAATCGCGATTGAGCCAGATATAGAAGATGCCCTCCCGGATTTTTGGGTCGAGCAGGGCTTTACACACGCGCGAGTAATCATAAGTGCGCACCAGGCGCAGGAAACTGAGTGGTCCGGTGCAGGGATAGTCTTCTGGCAACTCCTGGGTCGGATCGAGCCGTTGGCTGGCCAGGTTGAAATAATCCTGATTTGGCCACACCATGCGGATGTATTCGTACTGGATAAAGTTCTGTTTGACGACGGGCTCGATCTTGCCGAAATTGTTATCGCCCACGATGATGGCCGGTACGTCCTGCAGGTCGCGTGATGGTGTGTTGCCAAAGTACCGCGCGTTGGTATAGTAGCGCAGGTACCACGAGAACGGCCACGGCACATCATCATCGTAGCCAACAACCATGCTTTTGCCTCCGGCTACGCGTTCTGAAATCTCATCTACCTGGCGCATCACATCTTTGACGCCTGTATAGCCATGCGCATAGACAATGTATTCTTTTGCGCTGTCGTAAAGCAGGTAGTTGGCGCGGTAAGCGGTACGCACTGTCAGGATTGCCAGCAGTCCGAGAAAGGCTACCCCGCCAACGTAAATGACCTGTCGGGTCGGCCATATTCTAAGCAGCCAGATGAGTGCACCCAGGCTGGCGGCGAACCCAAGGGCCGAGAAAAAGAAATTAGCCGTGGATTGCAATTGGGTCAACTCCTGCCCCTGGAAGGGTGGGGTGGTCGAGAACAGCGTCGACTGCACCACGCCAAATAGGCTCATGATCAGCACCAAGGTCAGGAGCAGCAGCATACCACCCCTGTTGCGGGCAAAGGCCTCCCAATCCACGGTTTCGATGATCTTGCCGATTGCCCATCCACCCCACAATGCCATCGGCAAGACCATGTGAAAGGTTAGCCAGGGCATTTTTTCTCCTGCCCATGAAAAGGCGAATATGCTGGTGAAGGTCCAGTAGGCCAGCAAGGCGTGCAGGTTGATGTGTGTCTCCTGCCCTTGTTCACCAGCTGATTCAGGCGGTTTCTTGCCACGCAGAACGAAGATTAGCGCCAGCAGGCTGGCCAGCGCGGGGAGGAACTCGTACATGGGAATTTGCACCATGACATAGTAGTACCAGGGCTGACTGCCGCGTTCGACGCCGTGTTGTTCCACCCAATATCCCAGGGAACCAACCACGCCGGTGAAAAAGCCCTGCCCGTTGGTGAAAATGGTGGTGTAGAGCAGCAGGTAAGGCAGCCAGAAAATAAGTGCTGCTTTCCACCAAACCTCCCTGTTCCACCACAATCCGAGTCCAATGGCAATCAGTGTCATGGGCGCCAGGAACAAGGCTGTACGCATGATGCCGATATTCGTGTAGTCAAGAGGATTCCAGCCCATTACATGCACAGGCAAGGCCGAAAGTTGGGGGAGTGCCAATGTGAAGAATAAGATGAACAGGTCGAAAGACCGTTCAGCGCGTATGCCTTCCCAGGTAAACCCACGAATGAGCAGGTAAAGGATCAGCACGATGGCGATGGCCGACAGCCCGGCAAGGATCAGCAGCGGCGTGTTGGATAGCATCGAGACCGGCGCAACTGTAACGGGGTTGTTTGGGTCAGAAGGCACGGCTGTCTCGGTGGCGCCTAAAATCCCGGTTTCTTCTTCGAGCAGCCCCACGCCAAGGGTGGCCCCCACCAGGATAACCCCAATAGCCAGCGCGATGATGAAAGGTCGGAAGTATTCCGGTCTTTCCCACGGTTTTTGGGTGACTCGGGCAATAAAGTACACCACCAGGTAGATCCACATCTGCGCTGTGTAGATAAACGAAGTTTCTTTGGTGAGGTAGTGGATGACCAGCGCGCCAGTTATCAGGTAGAGATAGCGCGGCCGGGCGGTCTCAAAGTAGCGCAAGATGCCATACAGCATGAGGAAAAGTGATACGCCCACATACGGGTCTTCGCGCGTGTAGCGCCCGTAATAGCTGAGCATCGGCGAGATGAGCGCCAGGGTGGCCGCCACCAGCGCACCGGCCCGCCCAAGGTAACGCCGCCAAAACCAGATGACGGCAATGGTCAGGATGCTGAATGTGGCTGCCGGGATACGGGCGGTAAAGTCGCTGGCGCCAAACATGAAGTACGAGAGCGCAATCAGGTGGAACTGAAGCGGCCCGTGCATCATCGGGTTGTGTGTATATCCCTGTCCTTTATAAAGCAGCCATGAGAAGTAAGTGTGCAGGCTTTCATCGTGGCTCATGACGCGCTCACCAAGCAAGTAAAAGCGCGAGGCAATCGCAAGCAGGATGATCACCGAAAAGATAAGCACCTCGATGGTCAGCCAGGGTATCGAACCAAAAAGCGTGCGATCGAGCCAGGTGCTGACACCAGGGCGCGGAGAAACAGGGGCGGTTGATTCAGATGAGTCAGTCATAGTAGAGGCATCCCAATCGGTAAATTCATGCGTGCCTTTATAACGCAATTTCTTGTGGACGGCAAGTGAAACAACAAATAATGCGCATAGCCAATATATTACACCTCAAATTCAACGAACAGCCAATTGACCGCAACCCGCCTGAATATCAATACCACGGCGCATGCGGATGGTACAGGGGATACCTGCTTGCTCCAGGATGGACCGGAAAACCTGGGCCCGCTGCGGATCGGTCGGTTTGCCACTGTAGCCAGTGGTGGGGTTGAGCGGGATGGCGTTGATGTGGCAGAGCAGTCCCTTCAGCAAGGCAGCCAGGTGGCGTGCTTCTTCCGGTGTGTCATTGACTTCGTGGATAAGGGCCCACTCGAAGGTCACCCGGCGCCCGGTGGCGGTCACGTAGTCGCGACAGGCCGCGATCAAAGCTTCGATATCCCAGCGCTTGTTGACCGGCATCATGGCGGTGCGCTTGTCATCCTGCGCGGCATGCAGCGAGATGGCCAGGTTGACCTGGCGCTTTTCTTCCGCGAAACGGCGGATGGCTGGTACCAGTCCGGAGGTGGAAATAGTGAAACGCCGCGCACCAAAGTTGTAGCCATCCGGGTTGTTGAGGCGGTCGATGGCGGCCATGGTGTTGTCGTAGTTGTGGAACGGTTCGCCCATGCCCATCAGCACCACATTGGTCACGGTCAGCCCTTCTGCGTGCAGCAGGCGGGCGTAGTACAACACCTGTGCCGCAATCTCTCCGCTGGAAAGGTGCCGTCGGAAGCCCATTTGCCCGGTGGCGCAAAAGACGCAACCCATGGCGCAGCCCACCTGCGTGGAAATACACAAGGTGCGGCGCTTGTCGTAGCGCATAAGAACCGCTTCGATGCGCTGGCCGTCGGGCAGGGCAAACAGGGTTTTGCGGGTATGCCCATCGCTCGAATCGAGTTTGAGGGTGGGTGTGAGCGGGTTAAAAACCAGTTCCGCGCGCATTCGGTCACGCAGGCTTTTGGGCAGGCTGGTGAACTCATCGGCAGACTGGTAAAAGTGGCGGTAAAGCCCCTCCCAGATCTGCCTGGCGCGGAACGGTTTTTCGCCCCAAGTCGTCACCAGGGCAGACAGTTCGGGCAAGTCGAGGTCGTAGATAAGTTGCATTAGGCTACCAGTGCAGCCAGGTCTGGGGCGATGATTTCGATGGGCTGCGCCCAGTCGCCTGCCTCGGCCTGGGTCGAGACGCCGCTTAGGACGAGCGCAGTAGGGCATCCTACCGCCTGCCCGCCCTGGATGTCCGTTTCCAGGCGGTCGCCGACCACCAGGGTTTCCTCGCGCTGCGTTCCGAGCCGCCCCAAGGCCAGCTCCAGGATATATGGATATGGTTTACCCGCATAAATCGGCGCGATACCCGAGGCGGTCACGATGACTGAGATCCACGCCCCCGCACCAGGGATCTCGCCACGCGGGGTGGGGAAGGTTTTGTCTGGGTTGGTGGCGTAGAAAGGTTTGCCCGCCCGCACCAGCAGAGTGGCCTCGCGCATTTTTTCAAAGGTGATCTGCCGGTCGATGCCGGCCAGCACAGCCTGCGCCGCGGGAGCCTCATCCACAGGAAGCGGGGTGAACCCCTCGGCGCGCAGGGCGTCCATCACGCCGCTCTCGCCGATGGCAAAGATCGAGCCACCTTGCGGGAAACGCTTCGCCAGCAGGTGCGCAGCGGCCATGGCGGATGTGACCACCTGCCACGGCTCGACCTGCACGCCAAAGCCGGCCAGGCGCTCCACGTACATATTGGCCGTGCGTGTGCCGTTGTTGGTGGCAAAAACGACTTTAAGACCCCGGGTTTCGATCTGGCGAAAGATGGCCGGCAGGTCGCCGATGGGTTCATTGGCGCGCCAGAGCACGCCGTCCATGTCGAGAATAAGGGCGCGAATTTGTTCAGGAATCATAGCGCAAGAATTATATCGTTAAAGCATGAGACGCTCGTGAGAGCGTCTCGCAATGTGTTATGAGAACCGGGGTCAGGCAGCGGATTTTTCAGGGACGGCCAGAACCTGGTCCACCAGCCCATATTGCACAGCCTGGTTGGCGTCCATATAGAAGTCGCGGTCGGTATCGCGTTCGATCACTTCCAGCGGCTGCCCGGTGTGTTTCGACATAACGCCATTCAGCAGCGCTTTGAGGCGCAGGATCTGCTTGGCAGCGATCTCGATGTCTGTGGCCTGGCCTTGCGCGCCGCCAAGAGGTTGGTGCATGTGAATGGTGGCGTTTGGCAGGGCGTAGCGGCGGCCTTTTGTCCCGGCAGTGAGCAGCACAGTGCCAAAAGACGCAGTCACACCCACAGCCACTGTACTGATGGGATTGCTGATCATTTGCATGGTGTCGTAGATGGCCAACCCGGCATAGATGACACCGCCAGGTGAGTTGATATACATCTGAATCTCTTTTTCCGGGTCGGTATGATTGAGATGCAGCAGTTGGGCCACAATCACATTGGCTACCTGATCATCGATGCCAGTTCCAAGAAAGATGATGCGTTCTTTGAGCAGCCGGGTGAACACATCCATAGAGCGTTCGCCATAATTTGTATTTTCGATCACGTAGGGGGTGACATTTTTGAAGTCAGGGATCATGTTTATCTCCTTTTTCTTATGCCGAAAATAATAACCGCTTTCTATTTGATTTACATTAATTGTACAGCGAAAAATCGTTGGTGCGGCCACGTTCTGTCCATTAACAAGGTTTCGACCGGAGAAAAAAAGGAGCGGGACAACCCGCTCCTTGCTACTTACTCGGACTTTTTGCTCTTCTTTTTCGGTTCAGCTTGCGCTTCTTCAGGCGCCATACCTGTCTTCTTGGCGCGCGGTTTTTTGGCAGGCTTTTCTTCCGCAGGTTCGGCAGCGGGCGGCTCGTCATCGCTTAATTGACCAGTGGCCGCAGCCTTGAGGTGATCGAGCACGTGTTCCACCATCAGGCGGTTGGCTGAGTCGAGCGCCACAGCGTTGATCAGTTCTTTCGAGGCACGGTTGCCGTTTTGGGTGGCCTTGGCAAATTGTTCGTCCGTCGTTACCAGGCGCGTCCAATCCTGCATGAAGGCTGCCTTGACGGTTTCTTCATCCAGTTGGATATTTTGGGCGCGGGCCACTTCGTCGATAATGAGGGAGCGCTCGAGACGTTTACGCGCCACGGGTATCACCTCTTCCTGGGTGAACTGGGCTTCGTCCATTTCGCGCATTTTCAGATATGTATCGAATTCCATTCCCTGGTGCGAAAGGCGGTTTTTTAGGTTTTCCAAAACATGCTCGGCTTCATGATCGAGTACCTGCGGCGGGTACTTGAGTGTGGCAACGGCTTTGATCTCCTCTATCAGTTCAGAGAAATACTTGTCATCGTACTCGCTCTTGGCCTGGCGCTCCAGCGATTCGCGCAGGTTCTTCATCAGATCTTCCAGGGTGTCGCCGCCGCCCACCGTTTTGGCAAATTCATCATCCACCTCAGGCAGGTTCATGCCGCGCACGGTCTTGACCGTCACTTCAAAGGTCACACTGGCGCCCGCCAAGGCGCTATCTTCATGATCTTTGGGGTACTTGTGTTTGAACTCTTTTGTTTCTTCAGGTTTCATGCCCACCAGTTTGTAAGGAAAACCGGGGAAAGGCCAGTCATCCTCACGCTCGCCTTCGCGCACGAACACAGCATAGCTGCCGCGGCTGAGCGCCGATAGGTCTTCATCCTCGGCGGCTTTGGCTTTTTTGCCATTCACATTGACCAGAACAAAATCGCCGTCCTGAATGGCGCGCTCCACGGTTTCGGTAGTGGCATACATACGGCGCATGTCATCGAGAGCCTGCTGGACCTTGGTTTCATCTGGGGCTGCAAAGGAGTACGGCTTGCGGATGGCGCGATAGCCACCCAGGTCCACGGTGGGGCGCATGGGCACCAGGAACTTGAAGGTAGGCGGATCAAGCTTCTCGATGTTTTCCAACTGACCGGAAGCGGCCGGCTCGATGTTCGCTTCTTTGAGCATTTGCGGATAGATTTCATCCACCAGGATCTCAACCGCTTCTTCGGTGATGGCGCCGTCGCCATAGTACCGTCGAATCACATCATACGGGGCTTTACCGGGGCGAAAACCGGGAATTTTGGTCTTTTCGGCAATTTTGCGTGCGGCTTTACGCCGGGCTGCTTCCATGCGCTCGGCTTCAAGTTCAACAGTGACCGCCATCTGGTGGTCGTCGCGGGGGGTTTGTTCGATCTTCACAGGGTACGTTCCTTCCTCGGGGGTTACTTTGCAGCGTATCAGTGGGGACAGTGGGAATCGAACCCACACGCCTTTCGGCACATGATCCTAAGTCATGCCTGTCTGCCAGTTCCAGCATGTCCCCGGCCATCGTGCCGACCGATTATAAATCGGGTGAGGGGATGCGTCAATAAAGGGGATTCCTGTATAATCATCAGGTTGTACGCCAAAACACTGAACCAAAAAGAAAGGCAGCCTATGCCACATCCTAACGACTGGGAAAACCCACAATTGACGGCCATCAACCGCCTGCCCATGCGCAGCGGTGGTGCCCCTTTCGAAGATGAACTCACCGCACTGCAAAACAACCCGGCCTCTTCACCCTGGGCTCTGTGCCTGGATGGTAACTGGAGGTTCCACCTCGCACCGAACCCACAAACCACGCCGCCAGGATTCCACGCTACAGACTTCGACGATTCGCATTGGGATCAGATCGCCGTGCCAGGCAATTGGATGCTGCAAGGCTTCGATAAGCCAATCTACTGCAATATCAAAATGCCCATCCCACTCAATCCGCCGTATGTGCCGGAAGATGACAACCCTACCGGGCTGTACCGTCACACCTTCGACCTGCCTGCCGCATGGGATGGACGGCGCATCATCATCAGGTTGGGCGGTGTGGAGACCTTCTTTTATCTGTGGGTCAATGGGCACTATGTGGGGCTGAGCAAGGATTCGCGCCTGCCGGCAGAATTTGACATTACAGAATATGTCCAAGCCGGATGTAACCAGGCCACCGTCGAGGTCGTTCGATGGTCAGATGGCTCATACCTTGAAGACCAAGATCACTGGCGCCTGGCCGGCATCTACCGCTCAGTATGGGTGTATGCCTTGCCATCCTATTACCTCGCCGATGTATTCGCACGCCCAACACTGGATGCGCACCTGCGCGATGGCGACTTGTGCGTGACAGCCCGCCTGGGCGGCACAGTCACACAGTCCCGCGGCTGCCGGGTAGGCATGCAACTGTTCGACCCCAGCGGCGCGCCGGTTTTTACAGACTATGTGGAAGCAACCTTTGAACCCAACGATAACGAGCCCGATCGGGTGATCCTTAAACACAGTGTGCCAGCGCCGCAAAAGTGGTCGCATGAGACCCCCGCACTCTATACACTGGTCGTACGCTTGAGTACACCGGAAGGCCGCCCATTGCACTTCGAGTCACACCGCATTGGTTTTCGCCGCGTGGAAGTGCGCGCTCGCCAGCTGCTCATTAATGGCCGCCCGGTGTATATCCGCGGTGTAAATCGCCACGAGCACGACGAGCGCCGGGGCAAAGCCATCACGCTCGACTCGATGCGGGCCGACATACTGTTGATGAAGCAGTACAACATTAATGCGGTGCGCACCAGCCATTACCCCAACGATGAACGTTGGTATGACCTGTGTGACGAATACGGTTTATATGTTTGGGATGAAGCCAATATCGAAACCCACGCCCTTTACAATCGCCTGTGCCACGAACCCGAATGGCGCGCAGCCTTCCTGGAGCGCGGCGCGCGCATGCTGGAGCGCGATAAAAATCACCCTTCGGTGATCGTCTGGTCGTTGGGGAACGAAGCGGGTTACGGCCCCAATCACGATCTCCTGGCCGGCTGGATGCGCGGCTACGACCCCGACCGTCCACTCCACTACGAGGGCGCTACCGCCCCAAACTGGTCGGGCGGCCGTCTGTCCACCGACCTGGTCTGCCCAATGTACCCTTCCATCGATCGGATTGTAGATTTTGCCGTGAATACCGACGATCCCCGCCCGCTCATCATGTGTGAATACGCCCATGCCATGGGCAACTCGTTGGGCAACCTGAGAGAATACTGGGAGGCCATTGAATCACACCCTGGCTTGCAGGGTGGCTTCATTTGGGACTGGGTGGACCAGGGCTTGCTCAAAACGGACGCCGAGGGGCGCGCTTTTTGGGCCTACGGCGGCGATTTTGGCGACACGATCAACGATATGAACTTTTGCATCAACGGCTTGGTCTTCCCCGACCGCAGCATTCACCCGGCCATGTGGGAGGTGCGCAAAATCTTCCAGCCTGTGCGTGTGCGCCTGCTGGATGCCAGCACCGGGCAGGTTGAAGTTGCCAACTGGTTCGACTTTTCCTCGCTGGCGCACCTGACCCCCATTTGGGAACTGTCTCGCGACGGTGAAGTCATCCAATCGGGCGCGCTGCCCGCGCTGCATACCCCGCCTGGCGCGGTGGAGCGCATCCACATCCCGTTGGAGCTTCCCAATGACCCGCCGTTCGGTGTGTGGTGGCTGACGTTGCGCTTTGACCTGACCGAGGAAACACCCTGGGCGCCTGCCGGGCACACCATGGCCTGGGAGCAGTTCGAGCTGCCAGTGGCGCTCACCCATGCGCTGCTCGTCCTTTCCGCGGACCGTCCCGCCCTGACTATCGAGGAAAACGCGCGCTACTTCCACCTGCGCACCGCCGACCTGTCCATAGATTTCGACCGCGACAATGGGATGTTGACCCGCTGGGACTGGCGCGGTATGCGGCTGATCCAATCTGGCCCCCGCCTGAATGCCTGGCGCGCACCCACCGATAATGACGGTTTCAAGTGGGCGGAAGATAACACCGGCAAGTGGCTGCACTACTGGCTTTTGGCCGGACTCAACCGATTGCAGCACCACCTCAAGTCGCTGGTCGTGACCCGGCTTAGCGCAGCCGTGGCACAGGTCACAGCCCGGCACACGGTGCAGGCCGAGGGCGTGACAGCGGGTTTTCACGAACAAACCATCTATACCCTGCACGGCAGCGGTCTGCTCTGGCTCGACTGGTCGGTGCAATGTTTTGGCAATTTACCCAGCCTGCCGCGCCTGGGGGTATCGCTCACCCTGCCGCCCGGCTTCGAAGATTTCACCTGGCTGGGACGCGGCCCTTCTGAAAGTTACCCCGACCGCAAGGCCGGCACACCGCTTGGACTACACCATGGCACGGTAACCGGGCAGTATGTTTCGTATATTTTGCCACAAGAGCACGGCAACAAAACCGATGTGCGCTGGGCTGCTCTCTCCAATGCTGATGGTGCAGGGTTGATGGCCGTTGGACAGGCGCCTTTCCAAACCTCGGTCAGTCACTTCAGCGCCGACGACATTTACCGTGCTATGCACACCCATGAACTTGAACCGTGCCCGGAGACATTCTGGAACCTGGATGCCGCCCAATGTGGGCTGGGCGGTGCATCGTGCGGGCCGGGCACCCTGCCACACCACCTGGTCAACCCTGGCGAATACACGCTACGCATGGTGCTGCGCCCGTTTGCGCCGGGCGATTCACGCCTGCAGATGGGGCGCGAATGGGCGGCGCTGCCGGCAAAAGCGGTATAATGCCCGCCTGTTTCCTCATCCCATCCACCCCGGAGTTGCCGTTTTATGAGCCGAGTCATCAACCCAGATAGCGTCGGAAAAGAGCGTACCCGCCTCACCAAAAGTATCGTACTGGCCATGCGCGAGCTGGCAAAACTCAGCGAGCCCAATGCCGAAGCCCGCGACATGGCCGCCTTCATCGCCCTGGCGCTGGAAGAGATTGCCGCCGGCATCGACGCCTCGGTGGCCGCCTGGGAAAAGCGTGACTACTGGGTGAAGGCCGACCGCTTTCGCATGGAGTGGTTGTGGGCAGGGCAGTCCGCCGCCAGGATGCGCACCGCCGTGCTGGCAGATGATTGGGCCGCCATCGCCATGCAAATGCCCGTCATCGCACAAAAACTGTCCAGAGTACAGGTACCGGCCGCGCACCGGCTGGGGCGCCCGTGGGTGGGGGCGTGGAAGCAGTTGGGCAAATAGTGCGCACGGCGTAGAGAGACAAAGCGGATGGGCGCGAGAGAATGTGCCCGTCCGCTTTTTTTGTGAGTCGTGCTTTATGACGCCAGGGCGCGTACTACGGATTGCGCCAGCTGCGCTGCTTCATCTGCCAGCCCGAACGCGGTGAACGTGTCGCGCAGGTAGTCGGCGGCTTGCTGGTTGGCGGGCGTGCCGATGGGACGCAGCCCGTGGCGCAGCAGGGCTTGCAGGTGGGACAATGCGGATGAATGGGACATAAGACCTTGCGTGGGGTGACTCGTGGAAAACGCGATTCCATTTTACAATAGCCGCCGCAAAGGATGTTGCCCATGACGGCTCCCGCCGAACAGACCCAGCCCAGCCGCCCCGCCCGGCCGATGCACCAGTTGCAGCCGGTGCGCGTGCCGGCCATGTATGTGCGCCCGCGCCGCCCGTTCCGCCCGCGCTGGTGGATGTTCGTGCTTGCGGCGCTGCTGGCAGCATATTTCTTCACGCCTGGGCGCAGCAATGTGCTCATCCTGGGTACAGACGACTCACCCGAACGCGGCGCGCTGGGCCGCACGGATACGATCATGCTGGCGACGGTTGATCCGTGGGCGGGATATGTCGGGCTGCTGGGAATCCCGCGCGACCTGTGGGTGACAGTGCCGGGCGTGGGCGAGCAACGCATCAACACAGCGTATTTTTTTGCCGAGGCGGCCCAACCCGGCGCGGGGCCTGAAGCTGCCATGGATACGGTGCGCCAGAACTTTGGCGTAACGGTTAACCATTATGCCCTCATCCGCATGGACGGGGTGGTGCAGGTGGTGGACGCTATGGACGGCGTGACAGTTACACTGGACGAACCGATAGGTGGACTGCCGGCCGGGAGGCATACGCTGGATGGCAAGGCGGCGCTGGCCTTTGCGCGCGAACGATACGGCGCGGACGATTTTTCGCGCATGCAGCAGGGGCAGGTGATCCTGCGCGCCCTGTTCCTCAAGGCGCTCAACCCATTGGCCTGGCCGCGCCTGCCGCTGGTGTGGGTTGCCGCGGCCCAATCTGTGCAGACGGACGTGCCGGCCTGGCTGTACCCGCGCCTGGGGCTGGCGCTGCTGCGCGCCGGGCCGGGCGGCATGGACACGCGCAGCATTACACGTGAGATGGTGATCCCGTTTCAAACGTCTGGCGGCGCGCAGGTGCTGGGTCCGAACTGGGATGCGATCAACCCGGTGTTGCTGGAAATGTTCGGGGAGTAAGAGAAAGATGAGAGTAATTCCGGGGGATTTTGGCTTTTCTGATTCTGTTATAAGTTGATATAATTTGATAAGAATTATCTGGTTTTAGATCCGATCCACACTGGAGGGACAGCTATGAATCCGCTGAATGAAAGATTGCGCGAAACTTTTCATTTTTCTTCGCGCGACCTGTTGTCCAACCGCGCCGGTCAGTTATCGCCGCGCCAGAAGGCGCGCCAGGGGGCGCTGGTTTCGAACATGCTGCTGGGGATTGGCATCTTCTGCATCATCATGATCGGCACCCTGGGTGTAATCTGGTATGGATCGGCTGTGTCGGGCAGCGCTGCACCAGCCGGCAGCAGTGATGACCTGATAGGCGGCGGGATCGTGGTGGGCATCACCCTGCTGATTGTGATCGTGGGAAGCATTGCCGGGTTACGGCAGGTGCGCATGTCCAATTCGGGTCAGGTCCACAAGGCCGAGGGGATTGCCCAGCGCGGCAAAACGCGCGCAGACGCCGGGGTGTTCGAGATCAAGATCGGCGAAACAGGCATTCGATTGTTGACGGACAAGCATCGCGAGGTTTTCAAAGTTGGCACCCTCTATCGCGTTTACTACACCCCGGCGTCAGTGCCGACCATCCTCTCTGCCGAAGTGATTGGCACAGAGTCTGAGGCCAATGAAACGCTGGCGCCTGAAGCGCCTATCGAAAAAGACGTGATCTTGATTTTTCAGCGCAATGCCCGGCGGGTCGGAATAGTCCTGCCGCTGCTGGTGCTTGGCATACCGCTGGTGCTGTTTGCCACCGGTTCTTTGCCAGGCTGGCTGCGCCTGGTCATTTGGTTATTGCTGCTGATTGCCTCGTTCGCGTTTGTGGCGTGGGCACTGCGCAGCACGGGGAATGATGAATAGGCAGGTCGTGGCCCGCCGTGGGCGCGTTGCACCTGTAATCCAGGTAAAAACCGGTTAATAAGCAGTGCCGGGGAAACCCAGTTGTATGGCCGGGCGGCGGCCATCCAGAAGCACGAAAGGCGCGGCTCGCTCGGAGAGAATGCCCAATTTCTTGAGCGTGGAGAGGTCGCGCAGTTTTCCAGTTCGACGGGCCGCCAGGATGGCCTCAGCCCCTTTTGGGCCCACGCCAGGGATGCGCAGCAGCGCGCGCCGGTCAGCTTTGTTCACTTCCAGCGGGGATTCGGACAGGTTGGCGCGCGCCCAGGCCAGCTTGGGGTCGCTTTCCAATGGCAGGTTGCCCTCGTGCATAAACGGTAATTCTTCCAGGCCGAACCCGTAATCACGCAGCAGGAATGACGCTTGGTACAGGCGGTGTTCGCGCACCGGGTCAACCGCCGGCTTGTTCTCCAACGGAGTATCGGGCACGGGGTGGAAGGCCGAGAAGTAGGCCCGCGCCAGGCGCACATTGCGGTGTAGCCAGTCGGTGGTGGTGAGCAGTTCCAGGTCGCTTTCATCTGCGCCGCCAGCCACGAACTGCGTGACCGTACTCGGCCAGCGAGCGCGCTCGTTGAAGCGCCAGGGCTGGCGCGGCGGCGGCAGGCTGCGGCGAATCTTTTCGGCCCAACGCAGGGGGCGCAGCAACTCTTCCATAAAAACTTTGTGCGGGGCCAGGCGGGCCAGCCGTTCGGTGTTGGGCGCCTCCAGGTTGACCGAGACCCGGTCGGCCAGTTGCATGGCGCGCAGCACCTGCTCTTTCTCGGCGCCGGGCATGATCTTGAGGTGGATGTAGCCGCCAAAGCCCAGCCGGTTGCGCAGGATGTCTGCTGTGTCGAGCAGTTTATCCTGTGTGCGCGGGCCGCCCCCGGCCAGACCGCTGCTCAGGAAGATGCCCTCGGCCGCCCGTGCGCGCACCAGGTTCATGAACAGCGTGCCAAACTCCTGCGGTTTGAAGGTGGCGCGGCGGAAATCGCGCCCGGCCCGGAATGGGCAATAGAAACAATCGCGCTCGCAGGCCGAGGAGAGCAGGGTCTTGAGCAGCAGAATCTGTTTACCGCCGGGCATCTGGGCCGGGTGGACGAAGACGGAATCCGGCCGGGAGGGGGGCGCCGCCGCATTTGACGGTTTGAAACACGCGGGTCGCGCGCCGGTGACGCCGGTCTCTTCGGCCGGTTCGAAGCGCATTGGGTCAGTCAGCATTTTCAGGCGGGCAATGGCATCCATGCCTTGATTATAGAACAAATAATCTAAAATTACTATTGGGTCTTGTGTTACACTCACGCGACACCACGCAAAGGACCGATCATGAACCCAGCCTATCTCCAATCCATCCACCACGACGGTTCGCCGCGTTATGTGCAGACCTCCGGCAGGGCAGGGCTGCACCTGGGCGACACCGTCACCATCCGCCTGCGGGCCGCGCCAGATGCGCCCATCGAGCGCGCGCTGCTGCGCACCTGCCCGGATGGTGAGCAGTTTTTTACCGAGATGCGCCCGGAGAACGCCCAGCCCAACCCGGCCTGCCGTTGGTGGCAGGCCACGCTCAAGCTTGGGATGCCGGTTACGGCCTATCGCTTCCTGCTCTTTACGGCGGATGGGTCCTGGTGGCTGAACGGGAGCGGGCTGCACCGCCACGTGCCCACTGATGCCGAGGATTTCCGCCTGCTGTCTGACGCCGACCTGCCAGGCTGGGCGCCCGGCAGCGTTTTTTATCAGGTCTTTCCGGACCGCTTCGCAGATGGCGACCCCTCGAACAATGTGCGCGATGGCGAGTACACCCACGAGGGCGTGGCTACCCATGCGCGCGACTGGGGTCAGCCGCCCGGCACCTGGCCGCAGTCGATGGCCGAGTTTTACGGCGGCGACCTGGATGGCATTGCCCAAAGATTGGATTACCTGTCTGACCTGGGCGTGAACGCCCTGTACCTCAACCCTATTTTCAGCGCGTACAGCAACCATCGCTATGATGTGACCAACTACGATAATGTGGATACCCACCTGGGCGGCAACGCCGCGCTGGTCCGCCTGCGCCACGCCCTGGACAAACGCGGCATGCGCGTCATCCTCGATATTGTGCCCAACCACTGCGGGGTGATGCACCCCTGGTTTCAGGCGGCGCTCAGGGATGCGGCTGCGCCCACGGCGGAGTATTTCACCTTTCACGACCACCCGCACGATTACGCGTGCTGGCTGGGCGTGCGCGGTTTACCCAAACTGAACTATCGTAGCGCGGCCCTGCGCGAAGCCATCTACGCCGGGGCAGACTCAGTCTTCCGGCGCTGGCTGCGCGCCCCGTACCGCATCGACGGCTGGCGCGTGGATGTGGCTAACATGCTGGCCCGCCACGGCCGCGACCAGTTGGAAGCTGGGGTATGGTCCGGCATCCGCGCAGCCGTGAAGGACGAGAATCCGGCCGCCTACCTGCTGGGCGAGAACTTTTTCGATGGCTCGCCGCAGTTGCATGGTGACGCGCTGGACGCCACCATGAACTATGCCGGCTTTACGCACCCGCTGCTGTACTGGCTGGGGCGCTTCGAGGTCGGACAGCACGCCGAACCGCGTCACGTGGCCTCAGCGGTGCGCTGGCCCACCGAAGCGCTGGTGGATACCTGGCAGGCCCACCGCGCGGCCATCCCGTGGGCGCTGGCCTGCCAGCAGTTCAACCTGCTCGGCTCGCACGATACGCCGCGCTTCAGCCAGCGCTTGGGCGGCGACCAGGCCCACATCCGCCTGGCTGCGGCCTTCCTGCTGACCTACGTGGGCGTGCCGTGCATTTACTACGGCGACGAGATTGGTTTGCAGCCTTCGACCCCTTTTGAGGCGCGCGACTGCATGGCATGGGACCCGGCGCGCTGGGACCTTGACATGCGCGGTTACTTCCAGGCGCTCATCCGGCTCAGGCGGCAGTCCCCGGCCCTGGCCGCGGGTGGATTCCAGGTGCTGCATGCCAGTGAGGAAGTGCTGGCCTACCAGCGCGATGCCGAGGACCAGCGCGTGATCGTGATCGGCAACCGCGGCCCGGCCCAGCCGGACTTTGCGTTGCCGGTAGCGCACGGCGCCATCGCAGACGGTGCGGCCTTCAGAGAGTTGTTCAGCGGGCGGCGCGCCGTGGTGAGCGCGGGTTCCCTGCCGGTGGGCGGACTGCCGGCAGGGGCACAGGTGTGGGTGGGGAGGTGAAGCCCAAGGTGCAAACATAAGCGCGAACGGTCGGCGCATTCGACCCTTCGCGCTTGCGCACATCACACAGTGCGCTTTCTGCCCGCGTTGATTTAGCCTGCACGCCCGTGAAGCAGGGCAGGGGAGAGTTTCGGCGCAACGCGGCACGTGAAACATGACCAGCGCGTTTGCATCCACCTCTGCGCCGCCAGCTCACCGTCAACTGATAACCAACAATGAACAACCAAACAGCTAGGGCAGGGGAGTTGACTTGCGCCGGTTTTGGTTGTAAAATAATAATGCTTTCGATAAGTATAATTAGCGCAAGCATAAATGGCGAATGTATGCAGATACACCAATACGCGGTTTGCGATACCGGGTGTTCGGTGGCGTGAATGCAGCCCTGGCATGCACACACAGCAGGCCTTGTGTTGGGTAACACCCGCATTCCGGGATGTGCGTGGCGCATCCATCGCATATATCCAACTATCGCGTATCCGGGCCTGCGCCGCAGCACGCATCCCCATCCTGGCCTGCCTGCAGGCTCCCCGCACAAACCAATGCGTCGTTTGGCCCCATGTTCACCCGCCTGGTCAGGCTAGGATAATTTACATTCAACATAACTACACGATATTTCAAGGCGAATCATGACCCCGGACCCCATGACCATCCAGCAAGCCATGCAGGCCTTCATCGAGAGTGTTTCGCTTGCCCGCAAGCCGAAGACCGCAGATTCTTACCGGTTTGGGCTGCAGGCCTTCGCATCCCTGCTTGCAGACCGGGGTGTGGACCCGCTCACCGCGCCTGTGGCCAGCCTGGGCGAAGACGCCTTCGCCTGGTTCATTCCTGCGCTCAACCATCTCTCCCCGGCCACCGAGCAGCTTTACCTGCAAGCCGTGCTGGGTTTTTACGAATTCCTGAATGCCGAACGCCTGGCCTCCCCCACCCTCTCGCGGCTGCGCTACCTCAAAAAGCAGCGCGGGCGTCGTCAGGGTCAGCGCCTGCCGCAGTTCCCGCGCGACGATATCGAAAAAGTGCTGGACTACATCCAGTCCCTGCCCCCCTCCCCCACCGAGCCCGAGCGCCTGCGGGACCTGCGCGACCGGGCCTTCCTGCTCACCCTGGCCGATACCGGGCTGCGCGTGCACGAAGCCTGTGCCTTGCGGCGCGGCGAGATGGACTGGAACGAAGGCAAGGCCATCATCATTGGCAAAGGCGACAAGCAGGCCGTGGTGCGCTTCTCCGGCCGCGCGTTACATGCCCTCAAGGACTATCTGGCCGCGCGCGCCAGGCTGGACGGCGGCTCCGGTCGTCCGCTTGGTTCACTGCCGCTGTTTGCCCGTCACGACAAAGGCGCGGGCAAAAAAGTCAAGCCTATCACCACCACCACCGGTCGTAACATCGTGGAACAGCGCGTGGGCGAAGCCCTGAGCGGGGAGGCTCAAGGAAACATCTCACCGCATTCTTTCCGTCATTACTTCGTTACCACCGTGCTGCGCGCCACCGGCAACATGAAACTGGCCCAGGAACTGGCCCGCCACAGCCAGATCGAAGTGACCAGCCGCTACGCCCACCTGGCCAGCGATGAGCTGGACAAGGGATACCACGATATCTTCGAACAGGAATGACCGTGGGAATTGCAGGCAGGCCGAGATACGCTTACAACCCGGACAGGATCACCTCTTCCAGCCGGTCCACCTGCGGTGGAATGGCAACCACGGGCGGCAAGTCTTTCACCACAATATCCGGGTCTTTGAGTCCGTGACCGGTACACACGACCACCACCCGGGAACCATGCGGCACCCGGTAACCCGCCCGCACCTCGGCAGCCAGCCCGGCCAGTCCAGCCGCCGAAGCCGGCTCGACCCACACACCTTCTCCCGCCAGCCGCTTTTGCATCGCCAGAATCTCGCCATCGCTCACAGCCATAATCCTGCCGCCCGATTCCTCGACAGCCTGCAACGCCTGCTCGCCGCGGGCTGGCCGCCCAATGCGGATGGCTGTGGCCACCGTCTCGGGTTTTTCCACAGGGCGTCCCAGCACCAGCGGCGCAGCCCCGGCGGCCTGCACCCCCAGAATGCGCGGCAACCCGCACGACCTCAGTGCGTTGTACTGCTTGAAACCCATCCAATAGGATGTGATATTGCCTGCATTGCCCACGGGCAGGCAAAACAACTCTGGCGCACTGCCCAGCGCGTCAATGATCTCAAAAGCGCCGGTTTTTTGCCCTTGCAGGCGATATGGATTGAGTGAATTGACCAGTGCAACCGGCTGGCGCTGGGAAATGGACACCACCATGCTGAGCGCGTCATCGAACGAGCCGTTGATCTGCACCACTTTTGCGCCATACGCCACGGCCCCTGCCAGTTTACCGGCCGCCACTTTGCCCTGCGGGATGAGCACGATCGATTTTTGCCCGGCCCGGGCCGCGTACGCGGCCGCTGAAGCGGCTGTGTTGCCCGTAGAGGCGCAGATGACCGCCTTCGCCCCCGCCCCAAGCGCCTCGCTGATGGCAGTCGTCATCCCGCGATCCTTGAACGAACCGGTCGGATTCACCCCCTCAAACTTGACATATAACGAAAAACCACCACCCAACTCCCCTGCCAGGCGTGGCAGGGGGATGAGCGGCGTATTGCCCTCGTTGAGAGAAACCGGCACAACATGAGCCGGCAAGTCGAGCAAGTCGCGGTAACGGGCGATTATGCCCTGGGTCATCATGAGCGTTTCACTCCCTGTGGTGTGGTTGGCGGCGATTGTACTCGAAAGCGCGCACTTTTGTTGGGAGGACATGGAAAACTGCCTGGTGGCAGAATTTCTCACCGAAATCAAAACCGCCGACTCTTCTCATGAGAAGAGTCGGCGGTTCGTTTGCGTTTCTAATGAAAACAGGGGCGTAATCAGTCAGTGAAAATTGGGCTGTAGGGCACAGCGATGATGAACAAACGCCCCCATGACGGCTCTTTATTTTTTTCAATGCAGGTCTGCAATACCAGCCGGTTCTTGACGCCATAGGTTGCGGCAAACACATCGTTCACTGTCAGGGTTTTATTGGTCTGAAGATCCACGAATTTGGAATACGGGCTGGTTGGGGTCAAGGCCTGATAACGCATGGTTTGCTCCACCTGGAAGGTCTTAACAGAACCATCAGCATAAGTAACATTCACCAGGTCGCCCACCTTTACCTGCTCGAAAGGAGCGCCCGCCAGGTAGTTGTGCGCCAGCAGTCCCAGCGAACCGTATTGGGCGGCCATGCGGAACTGGGTCAGTTTACCTTTTTCTTCTGAAACAAAAGCGGGATTGTTTTTGGGCTGTTGAACAACGTTGTACTCGAACACTGTGTCAACCGACACCTTGGCCACATCACTGGTCACAGCTGCCGCCACAGAAGCCGCCGCCGAACCCGTTACAGGGATGATTCCGCTGGCAAAAACGGGGGCAACGATCAGGGTAACAGCAAACAGGACAATAACCAGGGCAACAGCTGTCTTTTTCATCCCTAAATGCTCCATGTTCGAATGGCTGCATTATAGAGAAGCGCCCTGCCGGGTTAAGGGCATGTAAGGCCTTCGTAAGGTGCCAATCCCTCCTCTGTTAGGTGTCTGCAAGGTGTTGTATTGTGAATTTCCGGTTCCGCCAGGTCTATAATTTTAAGTTTTTTGTACGCGCCGGATCGCTCAGTTTTTGTCTTGCTGTTGGGGGTTGCAGGTGTTACATGGTGACTATGCGCAATTCATCCGCAGTTGCTACGCACAAAGAATTAATGCGAGTAATCGATTTTTGTACTAAAATAGTCTAATAACTGTAAGCGGATTGTTATGCCCCTCTTTTTAATTCAAAAGATAAAATAGGGCCGGAGGTGTCGCATGTTCTTTGACGCAGAAGAAAAAAGCGGTACGATACTTTATATTGAAGACAATGATGCCAACCGTATGCTGGTTCGACGCGTGCTGATGGCTGAAGGCTACACCGTAGTCGAAGTTCCCAACCCCCTCGAGGCCATCGAAAAACTGCGGACCACCATGCCCAACCTGGTGCTAATGGATATCAACATGCCCGATATCGATGGCTACACCCTGACCGCCATGATCAGGGAATATTCCGAGTTTGACCATATTCCGATCATTGCACTGACCGCCAACGTAATGAAAGGCGACAAGGAAAAGTCTCTCGAAGCAGGGTGTGATGGATACATCCAGAAACCGATTGACATTGACACCCTGCCAGTGCAGGTCGACAAGTATATGAAGCTAAAGAGATAACCCACATGAGCAAAACGCAAAACCCTGCCCAAGGCCCCGAAAACAAAGGGCGCAGCATCCCAAAAGATGCCATCGTACTCGTCGTGGAGGATAATGTCTCGAATTTTGTGTTGATTGCCCGCATGCTGGGATTTCTCGGCATTCATTGTGAGTGGAAAACATCAGGTTACGAAGTTGTCGAATATGCCGACACCCTGCCACGTCTCGATTTGATCCTGATGGACATTCGCCTGCCCTATGAAGATGGCTACGGCGCAATGCGAAAAATCCGCACTTCTGAACGGCTAAAAGCCACCCCCATCGTTGCGGTAACCGCAGAGGCAAGCAAGGAAGAAATGGCCAAGGCGCGAGCCGCCGGCTTCGATGGATTCCTGGGCAAACCGCTCGACCCCGATAAATTTCCAGACCAAATTCACCGCATCTTGAGCGGCGAATCGGTTTGGGAAATTCCATTTGAAGAGCGCGATTTCTAATTTACTGGATTCCTCGCTTATCACCCCAGCAGAGGCGGCATGGCTGAACAACCCGGCAAGACCCCCCCGGAGCGCATTGAGCATTTGCTCCTGAAACTTCACCAGGCGAACTACGATATCTTCCGGGCCGAAACGGATTTGGAAATTTCCCAGGCGCTCAAAAAGATCATCCACGCATCGCCATTTTTTACGGCCTACTACACAATCTCCGAAGATATTCTCACCCTGCTCGACGCAGCAGCGCCGGGGATTTCAAAACGCTCTGAAGCCGCAGTGGAGCATGTTCGACTGAGCGCCGCAGAGATCGCGGAAAAGTTTTCACGCGGTACGCGTGTTGGTCGCATCGAAAGCCTGCCGGCTGACGATGCATTAACGGGAATGCTGTATGCCTTCGGCTGCAAAAATGCAGCCTTTATACCGGTGGTCAATGTTGTGGAAGTGACCGGGCTGTTTGTGCTGGGCAGCGCAGAGGGGCAAGTTCTGGACGAAGAATCCTTGCAAACTTTCATCAGCCTGGCCGATTTGCTACCGATCGCATCGGACAAGGTTAAATCGACACGCGCAGTGCAACAACGCTTGCGCGAACTCGAAACCATTGCATCGACCAGTGAGAGCATTTCGGCAGCCAGTGACATCAATGCGCTCTACCGCATCATTCATCAAAACTTGCGCCAGGTGATTGGGGAAGTAGAATTCCTGGTTGCCACCTACGATGCGGAAAACAACACCATCCGCATACCCTACTTTTACGAGGGTGGCGAACTGGGGCAATTGGAGGCCTTCCCCATGGGCGACGGGCTGGTTTCGATCTTGATTCGCACCCAGCAGCCGCTCATGCTTGTTGAAGATACAGAACGACGCGCGCGCGCGCTGGGCGCGCGGGTGGTGGGCCAGGCTGCAAAATCCTGGCTGGGCTGCCCACTCATCGTCTCGGGCAATCCCATTGGGGCGCTGGTCATCCAGGACCTTGAGCATGAATTCCGCTTCACGCAGGATGATCTTCGGCTGCTGACGTCGCTCTCTGCCCAGGTGGCAGGAGCCATTTACAACGCCCGTCTGCTAGATGAGGCACGCTTGCGTGCCGTGCAGCTTGAGACCGCCGCCGAGATTTCCAGGGATGTTTCGGGGTCGCTGATCGTCGATGAATTGCTCAAGAAATCGGTGCATCTCATCCGCGAGCGGTTCAACTTTTATCATGCGACCATTTTTCTTGTAGAGGGCGAACACGCTATCGTGCGTGAAGGTACGGGTGACGCTGGTATGAAGATGAAACACAGCGGACATCAACTCAAGATAGGCTCCAGGTCCATTGTCGGATCAGTCACGGCAACTGGCCAACCCCTGGTGGTCAACGACACCCTCGCCAGCCCAACGTATTATCCCAACCCCCTGCTCCCTGATACCCGCGCCGAGGTAGCCCTGCCGCTAAAAGTGAGCGACCGCGTACTTGGCGCCATCGATGTGCAAAGCACCGCACCATTCGCATTCAACGAACAGGATGTCAAGATCCTGCAGATCCTCGCAGACCAGCTCGCAGTAGCCATCGTTAACTCAGAGCTTTTTGCAGAAGCCCAAGAACGGTTGTCGCAACACCGCCTGCTGCACCACGTTACAACAGCAGCTGCATCTTCAACCACCATCGAGGACGCGCTTAACAGTGCGGTTCAGGGGTTGCAAGTTACCCTGGGCGGCGACCAGATCAGTATTATGCTGGCG
The DNA here is from genome assembly GCA_034433165.1 of Anaerolineales bacterium. Lineage (GTDB taxonomy): Bacteria > Chloroflexota > Anaerolineae > Anaerolineales > Villigracilaceae > DAOUAP01. The sequence goes on from DAOUAP010000007.1 coordinate 145,648, forward strand.
AATAAAGAACAAACCCACCTCGAAGTCAAGTCTGCGATTGGGTACCCGAGCGATAATGATATTGCCCGGCTAAGCGTCCCCTTTGGGGTTGGCATAACCGGCTGGGTGGCGGCACATCGCCAACCTGTGCGTTCGGGAGATGTGCTAAAAGATTCACGTTATATAAAAGTGAATGACCGCGTTCGCTCCGAATTGGCCATCCCGCTGATCTATCGCAGCGAAGTGCTGGGTGTTCTAAATGTCGAAAGCCCGCGGGTTAATGCGTACAGCGAAAATGACGAAGAAATGCTGGGCACCCTGGGTGGGAGCCTGGCAGCCATTATTGCGCACTCACGCCTGCTCGATCAATTTCGGAAACAAGCTGAGCGTGAACGCATTCTATATGAGTCCACCAGCAAAATCCGCCGCTCGACCAACGCAAACAGTATCATCAATATCGCCGCCAATGAGCTAACACGGGCGCTAGGCGCCCGCCGCGCCACTGTAAAAATTGATCTAAGTGATCGTAGTGAAGAATAATCCAACTTTATGAACAAGTCCTGGCTTTCCCGCACGCTCGAGTCTTTGCTAAAGCGCACAGGCGAATGGTATTTCATCGTCATTGTGGCGTTGGCGCAACTGGTGGCCATCCCCGGCGCGATCATTGGCGCACTTACCATTCAGCTCAATGCCGATTTTTCACCCGTCCAAATGCAAGTTGGCAGTACCATTACAGCGATCTCGGTGCCGCTGGGCAATGCCATCTTGCTGCTGGCAAGCTGGCTGTTGACACGTCATGCGCGCAAACGCATCAAAAATCTCTTGCGCGCAAGTGACAACCCCAATGACAATGCCTTGCCCGCCTGGCGCGAGGTTACTTCGTTTGCCTGGCACTATGGTTTGATCGCGGGTATTGTTGCCATTGTGGTGAATGTCGTTCCCGGTCTGGTGTATCAATCCATTTACATGGGTGCAACCTATGATCAAACCATTTATTCCATTTTTGGCGGGAGTGTTTCTGCAATTGGGACAGTAATTATTGCTGTTTTGGCCATAGAGCGGATGCTTGTTCCTGCGACCGAATTGCTGGTACCGGCACAATTTGAAGCCCAGCTGGAAGGCTCGGCCGGATTACCGATCCTGCACAAGTTTGTGATTGTTGTGCTTGCCCTCATTGTCTTCACCGTACTGTTGGTTGCGCCGGTGGGCTACCGGCAAACCGTGCGCAGCATCACTTATGAAATCGACTCGCGCCAGGCGCTGGCTGAGTTGCGGCTGCAATCGATGGCGCTGAGCGGCGCTGCGCTTACCCTCGGCGCGGTGCTGGCCTGGTTGATTTCGCGTTCAGTTTCGCAACCAGTGCGTTCGGTTATCAAGGTCTTTGAAAAAATCCAATCTGGCGACTTGAGCCAACGCGCGCCTATCATTTCGACCGACGAAATTGGTGAGTTGGCTGTCTATTTCAACCGCATGGTGTCGCGACTGGAAGAACTCCAGGGCGACCTGGAAAGACAGGTTCAGCAACGGACCGAACAACTGCGCGCCACCAATGAAGTGGGGCAAATTGCCAGCGGTATCCTGGATGAAGACAAACTGGCGCGGGAAGTGGTTAATTTGATCACCGCCCGATTCGAGTATTACCATGCCGCCATTTTCATCGTCGACACCACCAATGCCTGGGCAGAGCTAAAGGAAGCCACCGGGCGGGCCGGACAAACACTGCGCGCCCAACGTTACCGCCTGCAAGTTGGCGGACGTTCCATGGTCGGGCAGGCCATCAGCACACGTCAGGCGCGCATTGCGCTGGATGTTGGCATCGAAGCGATGCGGGTTGACAACCCCCTGCTCCCGGATACACGCTCCGAGATTGCGCTGCCGCTCATCGTTGGTAATCGCGTCCTGGGTGCGCTGGATGTGCAATCACGCCAGACCAACGCCTTCAAGGATACTGATATCGAAACGCTGCAAGGCATGGCAAACCAGGTGGCAATAGCGCTCGAAAATGCCCGGTTGTTCAAAGAAACACGCGAGGGTCTCGAAGAACTGCGCACCATTCACCAACAGTATATTACCAGCGCGTGGATCGATAAAATGCGCTCCAGCAAACTGGAGGCCCAGGCCGAGCTTCCCGGAAGCGAACTGGCTTCTGGCTCGGTCAACACCATCAGTGTTCCGCTCATACTGCGCGAACAAAAACTGGGAGAGATCACCCTCGAAAGCGATGGCGATTGGAGCAGCGAAGACAAAGTGCTGATCGAAGCGGTTGCCACCCAGGTGGCAATTTCGCTCGAGAATGCGCGCCTGATCGAAGACAGCCAGCAAAGCGCACTCCGAGAGCGGCTGGCGGCTGAAATTACAGAAAAAATCTGGTTATCTTCTTCGATTGATGGGATATTGCAAACCGCCGTTCGCGAACTTGGACGCTCACTGGAAGCCAGCGACGCAACCATCAGATTGAGCCTGAATGACACACCATGAACAATAATCCCACAACCAACACCCCAGGCAAGGCCAACCTGCAGCAAGCCCAACAGGGCGCACAGCTATCATACGAGAAATGGCGCGAAACTTTTCTTAGCATTGTGCTGCGTGGCGCATCATTATTGGGAATCATCCTCGTTGCAGCAAGCGCAACCAACGCCTCATCCACCACGCTGATTACATACGCCAGCGTTCTGCTGGTGCTGCTGGTAATCACATTTTTCCGGCTACCCTACGCCCTTCGCGCTGCGATATTCATTGGGGCAGTTTATGCCATTGGCTTTTACATCGTCATCAATTGGGGAACAAATGCAGATGGGTCTCTCTTCCTGGCGAGCGCAGCCATATTAGCCGCCCTGTTGTTTGATCACCGCGCCGGCATTACCGCTATCGCGATCAACATCATCACCGTGGGCGTAATCGGGTGGCAAGCCATCACCGGCAGACTGGAATTGCCCGAAAACCCTTTTGGGCCGGGAATCTTCAACAACTGGGCAACTTATGCGGCGGATATGACAGCCGCAGCCGCGATCATCAACCTGGCCATTTACTTCTTGAAACGCGATTTCAATAACTTGCTGGCACAGGCAAGCCAGGCACTGGAAACACTCTCGACACAACAAGGATCCCTCGAAGAACGCATCCGTACTCGCACTGCCGAGTTATCGCGCCGGTCAGCCCAGTTGGAATCTTCAGCCTTCGTTTCCCGACAGGCCGCCACGATTCAAGACATGGGCACACTGCTCGCCGAAGTTGTCCGCTTGATCACGGATCGGTTTGGGTACTATCACACCGGCATTTTTCTGACCGATGAAGCCCAGCGTTACGTAACGCTCCAGGCTGCCTCATCAGAAGGCGGGCGCAGGATGTTGCAGCGCGGGCATCGTCTTGAAATTGGACGCCAGGGCGTGGTCGGGTACGCCGCCTTCGAAAAACGCCCGCGCATCGCGCTGGATGTTGGCAGCGAAGCGGTCTTCTTCAACAACCCCGACCTGCCCGAAACCCATTCCGAAATTGCCCTGCCGCTGCTGGTGCGTAACAAACTGATTGGCGTGCTGGACATTCAATCGGCCGAAGACCAGAGTTTTTCAGAAGAGGATATCGCCACCTTCCAATCGATGGCAGATCAGATCGCGCTGGCCATCGAGAATGCCCGCCTGCTGACCGAAAGCCAACTGGTTATTTCGCAATTACAAGAACTGACCAGCGAAACAGCCATAAACGCCTGGAAGAGCTATCTGGGCAGGCAGTCACGGGGCTTTATTTATTCCCCGGTTGGGGTCAGCCCCCTGGGGCCCGGGGACGAGGCGAAAAACGAAGAAATCGCCGCCGAGTCTGAGATCCACGTCCCCATCCAACTGCGCGGTCGGAAAATTGGAACGATTACGCTGCGGAAGAAAACTGAAAAAGATCCGTGGGGTGTACGCGAACAAACGCTGGTGCATGATGTGTCCACCCAAATTGGTCTGGCGCTAGAAAATGCCCGCTTGCTCGAACAATCTCAAAAACAGGCGGCGCAAGAGCAATCGATTAACACCATTTCTTCGCGCCTCAGCCAGGCGCTGACCATTGATACGCTGCTACAAACCGCCGCCCAGGAACTACATCAACTGCCCAGCGTTGCAGAAGTTTCGGTCTACCTGGGCAGTAACGCCGAAATCAAAAATCCCTGATTCCCTGTGGTGAACCGCATGAGCCAAATACCGCCACGCACCAGGCAAGATTATCCACCTTTTGTACGTTACCTGCTGGTTTATGCAGTCTATACACCCATTTTCGCAATCATCAATGCGCTTGGGGTTATTGCCATCTACCTGGCAGGGCTATTTGGGCTCATTGAACCAGCCCCGCCTCAGTTTTTTGGCATTGCCACCAGTTCCTTCTTGCTGGCTCTGTCCATTATGCCTTCACAATACTACCTGCGCAAAGGATTTCTCTTTCGCGGGCAACTCCTGCTGGCGGGCGGTGCCAGTATCTTTATTGCCGTGTCCAACTTCTTTTGGAGCGGACTGACCGGGCTTCTCTTCATGGTAGTCTGGGTGCCCGGGCTGCTTCAAATCATCAAAGCCGAAACACGCCAACAGTGGATTGCGCCCATCGTTGCCAGCCTGGCTGGCACCCTGGTATTGATCCTTGCTGAAACATGGGTCCCCCTGGCGCGTATGCCCGTTAATGAGGGCGCTGCACTGCTCGGCTTCTGGTTTTTCATTTTTGCCCTTACCGTACTCGTCATCCTTGTCCTCATTACAGAGGTCATCCCGTTCCGCACCCTTTCTGCCCGGTTACTGATCGCTTCGCTTGCACTGGTCACTGTGCCTATTCTCATTATTACGCTGGTTTCGGGAATCCAAACCTACCAACAAGAGCAAAGACGCACACTGGCGCAGATGGATGCGATTAACACGCTGCGGGAAAACCAGATTAATCAGAGCGTGAACCCAATTCAGGATGATCTGACACTCCTCATGCAAAATACCAGCATCTTGCAGCGCCTTGAATACCTCCTGACAGTCCGCACACAAACCACCGCGTACCAATCCAATTACAACCAGGCAAAACAAATATTCGATGATTTTTTGCGCGATTCAGGAAAATATCAGGAACTCTTCATTGCAGACACCGCCGGGCAGGTCATTCTTTCAAGCAGTGAAGCTGCAATTGGCAAGGACCTGTCTGCCGAGCGATTTTTCAGCCTTGCTCGCGCTGGCGCGGGTATGTCGGTGGTAGAAAATCGGTTCGCAGATATTTCGCGATTTGGTGTGATCTCAATAATGGCCGCCCAGCCCATCTTCAACCCCCAAACCGGCGACTGGATCGGCGTGGCCGGGCTTCGCTCGGGGTTTGAGGGGGTTGAGCAAATCATGTCCATCGATGCCGGGCTGGGAGCGGGCGGTTCCAGCTATCTTGTCAATGAAACTTACCGCCGCCTGACACCCTCCCTTTCGTTGCTATCCAATTTGCGCACGCCTGCCACCGAACAGGCAATCGAAAACCAGTCGCGCGGCGCCGGGAGCTACGAGGCGCTTGATGGACTGGAGATGAGCGGCGCCTACCGATGGATTCCCTCATTGCGTGTGGCCCTGGTGACCGAGGTGCCCACCACAGAAGCTGTGGCTGGAAGCATCGGACTCGTGACCGCCAACATCCTCCTGGGCGTATTTACGGTCTTCATAGCGGGGGTGGCAGTCTTCCTGACCTCCCTTTCGATTAGCGCGCCCATCATCAATCTCTCGACAGATGTAAAAAAGATCGCTGACGGCAACCTGGGCGTTCGTTCAAATGTAGAACGCGCAGACGAAATCGGTGTACTGGCAAATTCATTTAACGGGATGGCTGCCGAACTACAATCGGTGGTAACCGGGCTGGAAGCGCGCATTCAAGAACGCACCCGCGATATCGAACAACAAGCCCTGCGGCTGCGGGTGGCATCTGAAATTGCCCGTGACGCCACAGCCGCGCGAGACCTGGATGAGTTGCTGGAACGCTCTGCCCAGTTGATCATGGATCGATTCGGCTTTTACCACACCGGAATCTTCCTGCTCGACCAAAAGCGCGAATATGCCATCCTGCGCTCTTCGCCGACCGAAGCCGGCAAGACCATGCTCCAAAACGGTCACAAGCTGAGGATCGGCGAAGAGGGCATTGTGGGTTATGTTTCAGCAACCGGCGACGCCAGGATCGCGCTCGACACAGGCGCCGATGCGGTTTATTTTCAGAACCCGCTGCTGCCCGAAACACGCTCCGAAATTGCCCTGCCGCTCAAGGCTAACAACATGGTCATTGGCGTACTCGACGTGCAGAGCAACCAGCCCAGTGCTTTCGGCGAAGAAGATCTGTCCATTTTGCAAATTATGTCCGACCAACTGGCCGCCGCCATCGACCGCACCCGCCTGCTAAAAGAGCGCGAACAAACCCTGATACGCCTCGAACAAGCCTACCAACAGTTCACAGAGACCAGCTGGCGCAACCTGGGCGGGCAACGTCTGGAAACCTCTGGTTATAGTTTCCAGGGAACCATGCTCACACCGATTGCGCAATGCCCGCCCGAGGCGCGCGATGCGCTCAAAAAGGGAAAACTGGTGGTACTCGAACGATATGTAGCCCCCAATGAGCGCCCATACAGCATAGTGGCGGTGCCGGTTAAGCTGCGCGGCCAAACGATCGGTGTGTTAAACATCAAAATCGAGAACGACACCGTTTCTGATGAGATGGTTGTCACCATTGAAGAGGCGGCGGCCCGCCTTGCCATTGCCCTCGAAAACAGCCGCCTCATCGCTGAAACCCAGATCCGCGCCGACCGCGAACGAGCAATCTCCGAATTGACCGGCCGCATTGGCGCCACAGTGGAGGCAGACGAAATCATGCGCACCACCGCCCAGGAACTCGGGAAAATGCTCGGCGATGCGCGAGTCACCTTCAGGCTTAAAACGCCCACCAACGGGAAAACAGGTTAACCACGAGGAAACCCAGGCGATGATGAACTTACTCCGCACCCTGTTTTCTGTGCCAGACTTTGGCAACGAGCAAGACAACCAACGCGCCACACTGCTGAACAATTTCAGCCTGGCGCTGGCAGCCCTTATCGTTCTAAGCATGACAATTTACGCCATTACCGGCTTCACCGGAAACACCATGCTGGCCCTTTTTGGGTTGCTCCTCATCGCCCTGTCTTCGCTGGCTTTACTGCGCTTCAAGCTCCTATCCCTGTCCGGCGTGGTGGTCATTGTCATGGGATGGGTGCTCATTAGTGTGCAAGCCTACAGCGCCGAAGGTGTGCGCGATGTGATTATCGTCGCCTATATCGCAATCGCCTTTCTGGCAACCTTGTTTTTAGGCTGGCGCAGCACAGCCGCTGCAATTGCAGCCAGCATTGCATCCATTTGGTTTATCGCCATCGCAGAAAGTCAGGGACGCATTGTCCCCGAACCTCAAACGCCCCTGGCCTATGCGCGCGACCTCACCCTTATCCTGTCCATTATTGCCACCCTGGTTTTCTTTGTAACCCGCAACTTGCGCACAACACTCGAGCGCTCACGAAAAATAACCCACGACCTGGAAACCAGTAACGCTTCGCTGGAAGCCCTGCGTGTAAACCTGGAAGCGCAAGTTCAAGAACGCACAACCGAACTGGCCCAAGCCTCTGAACGTTTTGAAGATCGGGCCCAAAAATACCAGTCGATAGCCTTTGTAGCACAAAGCGCGGCCTCCATCGAAAACCTTTCCGACATGCTGGAAAACCTGGCGCTCACCATCCACAGGGAGTTTGGTCATTATCATATCGGCATCTACCTGATCGATGAGACAACCCAGGAGGCCCTGCTCCTTGGGACGAACAGCCCAATCGGGCAGGTGATGATGCTTCGGGGGCACAAGATCGCAGTTGGCGCTGAGAACGCGGTAGGCGAAGTATGTGCGACACAACGCACCCGCATTGGCACCGGGAACGCAGACCTGCCTGACTCCCGCTCCCAAATTGCCCTGCCGCTGAGCCTTGGCAATACCCTGCTCGGTGTTTTGGATGTTCACAGTCAAAAACCGGATGCGTTCAGCGGTACTGATATAGAAATTCTGATCACGCTGGCCAACCAGGTGTCTGCCAGCATTGCCAATGCCCGCCTGCTTGAAAATGCCCGCGCCGAACTAAGGGAGGCAAAGCAGTCTTATCAGGATTACCTGCGCCAGGAATGGACCCGGTTCGCCGAAGCGCTCAACGTCGCCGGGTACAGGTACGAGCAGAACCGAATCGAACCCATCACCAACCTCACGGAAACCACCCCAGGGGCAGGCGGGCTGGTGGTGCCTGTCGTTTTGCGCGGCGAAACCCTTGGTGAAATTGCGATCGAATCGCAAGGCAGAGCATGGAACGATGCAGACTACGCCCTCATTCGCGCAGCGGCCGAGCGCGCGGCCCTGGGGCTTGAAAACGCCCGCCTGATCGACTCCACGCGCCAGCGTGCCCGGCTGGAGCGCACCATTGCAGACATCAGCGCCAGGGTTGGCGCAGGCACCAATATTGACGAAATTATGCGCACAACCATCGAAGCGTTGGGCAAGATCCTGCCCGCTCAAGAAGTATTCATTAGAATAAAAAATGATCAAGAAAATCAATAAAGGTTGCCATGTTCACTGTCATCCGACCCTTTTTTAGCCTTCCAAACTACCCTGGCGACTTGAAAAAAACACAAGATGCGCGAACAGCCCATCGCGTGGCAATGTCTCTCTTCCTAATTGCGTTTTTATCCATTCCCTTCATTTTCCAACTGCAATCGCCCGTACGCGAGATCGCACTGTACGCCACGCTGGGCGGTCAACTGGTCTGGGCGGCATGCATCTGGCTAATAAAAAATCAACGCATTGGACTTGCAAAACTCATCCTGATCAGTATAAACACCTTTAATATTTACATCGTCATCGCGCTCAACGGGGGATTCAGCCGCCCCATCATCATGGTCACGTTCTTCTTGATGGCGCTGGCGGTTTTACTCTACCCGATACGCGGTGCGCTTCTATTTGGAATCTTCAACCTGGTCATTGGCTCAGTGATCTACGCGCTGAGCGAAACCGGGATCATCCCGCCTTCTTTGGCGCCGAACCCGCTGCTCGACACCTTTCTGCTTTTTCTTTTCACTGCCATTGCCTCGCCCGTTATCCTGGAAATCGCCTCGGCAAACAATCAATCGCTGGTGCAGGCGGTCTCGCAACGCGAAATTGAATTGCGCGATAAAAACCAAGCCCTGGAATCGCGCCGACAGGAACTTGAACAACGGATCGCAGAACGTACTGCCGCACTCGAACTGAGCAACCAAAGATCAGAGCGCCGGGCGAACCAGCTGCAGGCCGTTAACAGTATTGCCCGCGCCATCTCAACAATTCAAGACTTCGACAAATTGCTTCCGGCCATCACACAAGCCATCAGCAGCGGGTTCGGCATATATCACGCTGGCATATTCCTGCTGGACAAACGCGGAGAGTATGCGGAATTACGCGCCACCAACAGCCCAGGCGGACAGCGCATGCTGGCCCGCAACCATCGCTTGCGCGTGGGCGAGGAAGGCATCATCGGCTACGTGACAAAGTTTGGGCGGGCGCGCATTTCGCTGGATGTTGGCGAGGATGCCGTATTTTTCAACAACCCGGACCTGCCCGAAACCCGCTCAGAAATCGGGCTGCCCCTGATCGTCGCCGGAAATATCATCGGCGCCCTGGATGTGCAAAGCACTGACGCCAATGCCTTCAGCGCCGAGGATATCAGCGCGCTTTCCGCGTTGGCCAACCAGGTCTCCATCGCCATCCAAAATGCCGATTTGTTCACCCAGGCCCAGCAATCTGCCCGGGAGATTGAGCGCACCTACCGCAGTTACGTTACCCGGGAATGGCAGCGAATCGCCCCGGTTTTACCAGTCAATGGATACACTTACTCTTCTTCCGGCATTGCCCCGCTCCAAGAATCGGAAACTGCCGGCAAAGACGCCGTCACCATCCCGGTCACCTTGCGCGGTGGGACGATTGGTGAGCTGGGCATCCGCACCCGCAGCGCAGAAACCAGGTTAAACCCAGATGAAATGGCAATCCTGCGTGCCACAGCAGACCGCGTGGCCCTGGCGCTGGAAAACGCGCGTCTCTTTCAGGAAGCGCAACTACGTGCGGCAACTGAACGTGCCATTTCAAATATGTCATCAAAAATCGCGGCCTCGGTAGATGTGGATGCGATCCTGCAATCCACAGTACAGGAACTGGGCCAGTTGGTCAGTGACAGTGAAATCGTCATCCAGCTTGGCCCACAGCAAGCAAAGCAGCCTTAAGAACAATTTGCGATAAGCGGATAAAAACATGAACAATGGGCTAAAAAAGTGGTTTGATGTCGAAGTAGATCGCCGCACGATTATTGTGGCGCTATCCATATCCATTTCGATCAGCGCAGCCGTTGTTGGTTTTAACATTATCAGTAACCCGATCAATCGCAGCACCCTGGTGATGTTTGGTGTCATTTCTGTGATTGCCCTGGTGCTGGCCCTGCGCGGATACATTGCCCCTGGCAAGTGGATCATCCCATTTGCGGCATACTTCGTCACCAGCGTGCTGGTATTCCGGGGCGGCATACGCGACGACAGCATCCTGGCCTATCCGCTTGTCATTTTAGTTGCAGGGTTGTTCCTGGGCCAGGGTGGCAGCGTCTTGCTTGGCATCTTGAGCAGTCTTAGCGCCTTCGTCATCGGGTATGCGGAAGCTACGGGCGTTTTAGTCAATTACATGAGCGACTTCACGACCACGGCCGATGCCTTGGTGGTCGCATTTTTGCTGCTCGGCCTGACCGGGCTGCAAACGCTTATCATCGGACGGTTGCGGAAATTCATCTACGAAGCAGAGCAAAAAACACGTGCAGCCGAGAGCGCCAATCAGGAACTGATTGCGCTCCAGCAAAGCCTCGAAACTCGCATTCAAGAGCGCACGGCAGACCTCGAACGCACAACACTGGTTGTAGAAAGCCGCGCCGGTCAGTTGCAAGCCGTATCCGATGTAGTCCGCTCAATGGCAGCCACACAGAACCTGGACACGCTGCTCCCACGCATCACCACTGTGATCAGTGATTTGTTTGGCTTTTATCACGTTGGCATTTTCCTCATCGACGAAAAAGGGGAATTCGCCGAACTGCAAGCCGCCAATAGCGAAGGTGGACAGCGGATGCTATCCCGAGGACACCGGCTGCGCGTGGGTTACCAGGGCGTAGTCGGATTCGCCGCCCGCCAGGGTCGGGACCGCATCGCCCTGGATACAGGTGAAGACGCTGTCTTCTTCGATAACCCAGACCTGCCTGCCACCCGATCTGAAGCCGCCCTGCCAATGATCCTCAATGACCGAGTCATTGGGGTGTTGGATGTTCAAAGCGAGGTACCCGAAGCATTCACCGATGAGGACCTCGAAGTGCTCGACACGCTGGCTTTCCAGGTAGCCATTGCCATCCAAAACGCGCAACTGCTCGAACAATCGCGCCGCGCCCTAGATGATGCCCGGCGCTCCAGCCGGCAACAAACCCAGGCGCGCTGGTCAAATATTGCTGAAAGCGGGCAAAAAACAGGCTACAGGTTCGATGGCAGAATGCCAACCCCCCTGACCGAGCCCGTTGAAAGCCCGGAACTCAACCAGGCTGTGCTCTCTGGCACGAGCCAGCAAACAGACCAAACCCTTGCCATCCCGGTTCGCTTGCGCGGAGAAACCATCGGCGTGATTGGGCTGACCGCCAAACCCGGGCGGCGCCCATGGAGCGAGGGTGAGGTCAGCCTGGCCCAAGCTGCCGCTGAACGCGCCGCCCTCGCCCTGGAAAATGCCCGTCTCATCGAAGAAGCCCAGCGCCGCGCCGCACTCGAGCGCATGACGACAGAAATCACCGGCAAAATCGGCGCCTCGGTTCAGTACCGGTCAATTATGCGGATTGCAGCCGAAGAACTCAGCCGCGCATTGGGCTCAGAAGTGCTGGTTCAAATTCAGCCTGAAGGATCAAAAGAGAGTTGAGAAACATTCTCCCATGAAACGCTATCGCCTTTTTGCCACACTACTGTCCATCACATTAGTACTTTCAGCCTGCGGCGCGCTCTCTCCGGCAAGCGAACCCACCCGTCCGCTGCGCATCCAATATGCGCAATGGTGGGGCGACTATACGGTGCTCGTGGCGCAAGAAAAGGGTCTTTTTGAAAAGCACGGTGTGCAGGTAGAGCCGGTATACTACGAGATCTTCTCTGAAGCCTTGCCCGATCTGGCAGCAGGTGACATCGATATGGGGTTGTTCGCGCTGGGCGATGCGCTCAATGTCATGCGGCACGCCGATGTGAAGGTGATAGCCGTGTACGACAACGGCGGATTCAACGCAATCCTGGCAGCCCCAAGCATACAAACCATTGCAGATTTACGCGGGAAGAATATCGGTGTGCAGTTAGGAACAACCTACGAGCTATTTGTGATCGAAATGCTGAAGGAAGGCGGGCTGTCTGCTGCTGATGTCAACCTGGTGAATGTGGAGCCTGAAAACATCGCCGCGCGCATAGGGCGAGACATCTCCGCCGGGTTTGCCTATGAGCCATATATTACCGAAACCGCCCAAAACGGTAACCGCATCTTGTTTTCAAGTGAGCAGGTGAGCGGTCTCAACCCGAACGTGATCGTTATTCGCAGCGAAATTGCGGCGCAACGCCCCGATGAAGTGCGCGCCTTCTTGAGAGCGTGGTTCGAAGCAGTTGGCTATCGCTACAACAACTCTGAAGTGACGCGCAGGATCATTGCAGAACAACTTGGTGTCAGTCTCGACAAGATCCAACAAGACAACAGCATCAAACTTGCCACCCTGCAAGACAACAAGGAGTTCTTCGAGTTGGTTCCGCCAGTCAACTACCTGCCCATTCGGAAAACTACAATAGCCAACGGCGAGTTCCTTATCCGCATTGGCACCCTGAGCGGGCTGCCAGACTTGAACGCGTTCCTCGACCCGTCATTTTTGGAATAATGCGGTGCATCGATGATAAAAAACCTGCTTTCCAAAATTAGCCAAAACCAGACAGAACCCCTTGCCCAACCCAGGCAGCGCAACGCAGTGCTGATTGCGCTTGTGGTCCTGGTTGTTTACATTTTTGTCACACTCACTTATGCCGCATTCCTGACCCAAAGACAAGACTGGCAACTCTACGCCATCGTTGTGGTAGCCACCATGCAGGCTGTTTTGGCAGGCGTTTCTTTGCGGCTTGGGCAGCAAGGCCGCGCCCAGACCGGAACCACATTCTTGCTCATCGCCCTGATGATCAGTATTCCATCGGTATCGCTTTTCATCACCGATCTGGGCATTGCGCTCGGGCTGGGGTCGCTGGTCGGGTTTTACCTGATCGCAGACCTAGGGTTGGAGCCGGAACGCGCCCGGCGATTTTTGTGGCCGATCATCATTTCTTCTACACTCAATATCATTCTGGATTTCTTCCTCCCCACAGCGCGAATCACAATCCCGCTCATTTCCATCGCTATTCCAATTTTTGCCATTTTGGGCATTGGCGTTTTCGTAATTACCTACCTGCGCGATTTCAATTCGTTCCCTTTGCGCACCAAGCTAATTATCGCATTTACGCTGGTTACATTGATTCCCCTGGGTATCTTGAGTTTTATTCTCAATAACAATACCCGCGCGCTTATTTCAAGCGAGACCAATGCACATTTGTCTGAACTGGCAGACCTCACCGCGCAAACAGTGGACGGATTCGTAACCACCCAGCTTGACATCCTGCGCACAGAAGCGCAGCAGCCGGCCCTGCCTGAATACCTGTTGCTGGGCCCCAACCAACGGGCCGGCAGCCCGGCGGAAAACGCCGCAAGATTGGTGCTGCTCACCTTTGCGCGCAAAGACCCGGTCTTTATTCGTTCCTACGCCATTTTAGACATACAGGGGCGCAACCTCATCGACACCTTTGCCGAGCAGCAGGGCCGATCAGAACGCGCGTTCCCCTATTTTCGGCAACTCATCCTAACCGGGGCATCCTATGCTTCAGGGATACAGTTTAAAGAAAATGGCAGGGCAAATATCTATTTCAGCGCGCCCATAAGGGATGAAGAAGGGCAAATATTGGGGGTGCTGCGCGCCGAGTTCAACGCTGGCATCTTGCAGAACACGCTCAAAAAGCTGCTGCCCCCCAACCAAACAGACCAGGTGATTGCCCTGGTGGAAAACAGCACCTATTTGCGCATCGCCTATACCGGCGATCTATCCGAAAAATTCCGCACCTATCAATCATTCAACGACCAGGAAATCATCGCCTTTCAAATCGAGGGGCGTATGCCAAGCGGCACGCCTGATAGCCTTCGCTCGGCCGTGCCCGGCATGGTGGCCGGGCTGAAGAACCTGGAGTCAGAAACCTTTTTTACGGCGCCTTCTCTGACATTGAAAGATAATGCCATTACCACTGCCCGGTCTTTGAAGAGCCAGCCCTGGTTTGCAGTCGCCATGCAATCAGAAAAAGGTGCGTTTGAACCAGCAGAAGCGCAAACCCGCACCCTGCTCCTGATTACATTTGTTATGGTTGGTCTGGCTGCCAGCACGGCCATCGGCGTCACAACGCTGCTGGTCCGGCCGGTGACCGCATTGACCGAGGTCGCCCAAAAATTATCAGCAGGCGAGCTGAACGTGCAGGCGACCGTCAATGCGCAGGATGAAATTGGCACCCTGGCCGCAACCCTCAACCAAATGTCTTCAGAACTCAACAAAACGCTGACTGGCCTCGAAGAACGTGTTGCCGAGCGCACCACCGAGTTGGTTCGGTCGCGCGAACAAAGCGAACTGCGCGCACGGCAGCTCACCATCATCAGCGAAGTTTCACGCGCCATTGCCGCCGAGCAAAACCTGGACCGGTTGCTGCCACTCATCACCCGCCTGATCAGTGAAAAATTTGGCTTTTACCACATCGGCATCTTCCTGATCGATGAAACTGGGCTGTTTGCGGTCCTGCGCGCCACCAACAGCGATGGCGGGCAACGCATGCTGGCTCGCGCACACCGCCTGGCTGTTGGGCAGGTCGGCATTGTGGGTTACGTTTCCAAAACAGGTATGCCGCGCATTGCGCTGGATGTTGGTAAAGATGCCACCTTCTTCAATAACCCCGACCTGCCCCTCACCCGTTCCGAAATGGCCTTGCCGCTCAAAGTGCGCAATACAATCACTGGCGTTTTGGATGTGCAAAGCACCCAGTCTGCAGCATTTGACGAAAATGACATCAGCATCCTCAGCATTCTGGCAGACCAGGTGGCCATCGCCATCGACAACGCGCGCCTCTACGGAGAATCGCAGCGCGCTCTCGACGAAGTGCAATCGCTTTACAATCAGTTTACCCGGCAGGAATGGGGAAAGGTATCACGCCAGTTTGAAGGTAGCGGTTACATCCATTCGCTATCGGGCGGGCGGGAAGTGAGTGATTTCAAACCGACCGAGGCGATTCGTAATGCGCTAAAACGGGGCGAGGTGGTTGTCATAACCGCCCAAGAAGAAAAAGATGATCCTGTCATTGCCATGCCTGTCAAACTCCGCAACCAGGTTATCGGCATACTCAACGTAAAATCTCCCATAAAGGGGCATGTCTGGAGTGTGGACGAGATCAACCTGGTACAGGCAGTTTCAGACCGGCTCGCCTTGGCGCTTGATAATGCACGTCTTTTCAACCAGGCGCAAAGACGCGCCGCCACCGAGCGCGCCATTGGCGACGTCTCGTCAAAACTGAGCGCATCCTCAGAGATCGATGAGATCCTGCGCCTGACCGTTTCGGAACTTGGAAAACTTTTGAGCAACAGCGAAATCGCCATCCAACTAGGCGAAGGCCTCAACTAGCGCACACGCGGAGCAATTGGGATGTTCACACGAATTACCAACTACCTGAATTCACCAGATGATCGCGACCCGGTCTTTATTAACCTGGTTCGCAATATGCTGCTCCTGACGCTGGCGGCCAATATTGCGGCCATCCTGGCCACCTCGGGCATCCTGGCGAACAGCTTTAATCCGGGCACATTTTGGGCGCTCGCAACCACATTGTTTCTTGAGTTGGTAGCGCTGTACTCGGTCATTTGGCGGTCGAATGTGCAAATGGGAAAGTACATTGTGCCCACAGCCCTGGTTATTGCAGTAACCTTCATTGCCGCGAATTCCAATGGCATTCACGATATCGTCATCGTTGCCTACCCGGTCATCATCATCATGGCCTTTTTGCTCCAGGGTGAAAAAGCCATCGCGCTATCAATTCCGTTCGTTGTTGCAGCCTTTATTTTGCTCGGCATTCTGGATATGGTCGGCTTCACCGACAGCCCGATTGCCTCGCGAACCGGTCCGGGTGATATTTTTATCGGCATTGCCCTTTCTGTTGCCGCTGCGACAGTGCTACGCTTGCTAACCAGCCGCCTCAATGAAAGTCTTAAGTTGGCCCGACAAAATGAACAGGCGCAGATCAGTGCCAACGAAGCTTTACGCGAACTGCAAGCATCACTCGAGCAGCGCGTGGAAGAGCGTACCCTGGCATTGAGCAGCAGCGCCCAGCAAAACGCGTTGCGAGCGCGGCGGTTGGAGGCCATCGCAGATATTGCACGCTCGATTGCGCTGCTGCAGGATCTGGAAGACCTGCTGCCAGAAATTACCCGGCTGATCAGCGAGCGCTTCAACTTTTACCATGTGGGCATCTTCCTGCTGGATGATAAGCAGGAGTATGCCATCTTGCGTGCGGCCAACAGTGAAGGCGGGCGGCGAATGCTCAACCGGCAGCATAAACTGAAAGTTGAGTCGAGCAGCTTGGTCGGGTACGCTTCCATCCAAAAACAGGCCCGCATCGCGCTGGATGTAGGCGCTGATGCAGTTTTCTTCAGCAATCCCGATCTGCCCGAAACGCGCTCAGAGATGGCCCTGCCCATGCTGGTAGGCAGCCGCGTGACTGGCGTTCTGGATGTACAAAGCACTCAGCCAAGCGCTTTTTCACCTGAAGACGTTCAAATTTTGACCACGCTGGCCAACCAGGTATCGATTGCCATAGAAAATGCCCGCCTGCTCAAAGAAGCCCGCAGCGCGGCAGAAGCGGCAGACAAAGTTTACAAGCAATATGTTTCTCAAGGCTGGCAGCGGGCCACGGCTGCCAAATCAAAACGTGGATATCGCTCATCTGGTGAAGGCATTGACGCCTTGGCAAAACCCTTGAGCAGCGCCGAAATAAAAAGGGCGACCGAACAAGGAGAGATGGTTGTTGTAGAGGAGCGCAGGAAATCGGTTTTGGTAATGCCTATCAAGGTGCGCGACCAGGTGATTGGCGTGCTCAATGTGCGCTCGCAAGAACAGGGCTATCGATGGGACGAAGAAGAACTGACCCTGGTGCGCTCACTCTCGGACCGTGTTTCGCTTGCGCTGGAAAACGCCCGCCTGCTCGCTGATGCGCAACGACGCGCCTCGAAAGAACGCGTCATCGGGCAGATTGCCGACAAAATCAGCGCGGCCGGAACCATCGAAGCCATCCTTAAGACCGCACTGTCTGAGTTAGGGCGTTCTGTAAACGCTTCACAACTATCCATCCAGCTTGCCAGCCCGGACGAAACTGCCGAGGGCAGCCAGGATACCGAACGTTCTTGAGGAGCAGTGTCGTGGATAACACCACCGAAATCAAAACACAAAACTTCCAACGGCTCGGCAGCCGGCTGGCATGGACATTTTCTGTCCTGACCATTGTTTCGGTCATCATTGCCGCTGGTTTACTGTTCATCAATTTTCGCAGCCAAATCCGCGAGGATATCCGCAAGCGCCTGTTCAATATCATCAGTATTGTAGCCTTGCAACAAGATGGCGACCTGCACGCCAGCCTGGTCAACCCTGAAGATAAAGAAACCGACGCGTATCAAACGCTAACAGCCCGTAATGTCGCCATCCTAAAAACCGACCCGGATCTGGTCTATTTCTTTAGCCTGCGGCAGGATGAAAACGGTGACCTGTATTTCGTGCTCGACAACTCGGACGATCCGCTGTATGAAAGCCTGAATATCGGCGAGGTATACGGGACCCCCACTTCGCTGCTGCGCGCCAATTTTGCCACCCTCGACCGCCCCATCGTCGAAGAGGAAATCTATACAAACGACTTTGGCACATTCCTTTCTGCCTATGCGCCTTTCTATCGGTCTGATGGCACCCGCGAAGGGGTGATCGGTGTGGATATTGATGCCAGCGCCGTCATTGCGCGTGAACGGGAGTTTTTGTTCCTCACCATCCTGCTGGTACTGGCAAGCATTCCTTTTGTGGCGCTCATCGGTTGGTTTATAGGCAACCAACTGGCAGCACCAATATCACGCCTGGCTGTCGTAGCGCAAGACGTGGCCGCGGGCAACCTTAACCTGCGCGCCGAGGTGAACCCTAACAGCTTGGAAGTTTTCCAACTGCAAAGCGACTTTAACCAAATGACCAGCCGCCTGCAAGACCTGGTGAGCAACCTCGAACTGCGCGTGGGAGAGCGAACCCGTGAGTTGGAGATGCGATCCAGTGAACTGGAAGCGGCCAAATCTGTGGTCGAATCACGTGTCGATCAATTACACGCCATCGCTTCAATTTCCCGCAATATTGCCAACATTCAAAACCTAGACCGCCTGCTCCCCGAAGTGACCCGGCTTATCAGTGACGACTTCGGCTTTTACCATGTTGGCATTTTCCTCAACGATGAAGACGGGCAATACAGCCTGCTTCGCGCCGCCAACAGCGCCGGCGGGCAGCGCATGTTGGCCCGCCAGCACAAATTGGAAATTGGTCGCACAGGGTTGGTGGGCACGGTCGCCCAAAGCGGCAAAGCGCGCATTGCGCTCGACACTGGTGTGGATTCTGTTTTCTTCGAAAATCCAGATTTACCGGAAACCCGCTCTGAGATCGCCCTCCCCCTGTACGTGGCCAACAAAGTGATTGGTGTACTGGACGTACAAAGTGCCCAACCCAATGCATTTGCGCAGGAAGATATCGATACACTTTCCATCCTGGCAGACCAGATCGCCATCGCCATCCAAAACGCCAGGTCGTTCGACGACACCCGGCAGGCTCTGAAGGAATCTGAGGACGTTTACCGGCGATACATTCGTCAGGAATGGCGCAGTATGCTGGGTATTATGGAAAACCCCGCTTTCCAATTGGATGCCAGTGGCATCCGGCCACTGGCCGAACCGCAAAAAACCACCAGGGGCAGCCGCAAAACCGGCGGGCAATCGATCCCCATTACGGTGCGCGGCGAAGTGGTTGGTGTGTTGAATGTGCGCGGTGAAAACGACCAGCCACTCAATCAGGATGAACTGGATATTGTCGAAGCCACTGCCGAACGCGTTGCGCTGGCAATCGAAAACGCGCGCCTGATTCTCGACTCGCAGCGCCGCGCCGCCAAAGAGCAGACCATCGGCGAGATCTCTGCCAAACTCGGCGCTTCCATCAACATCGACAATGTGCTGCGGACCGCATTGACAGAGTTGGGGCTTGTGATGCCAGGATCAGAAATTTTCGTGGAACTCGAGCAAGGCGACAACACCTAAGCGCAGGATGCAACGATTATGAGCAAAATCTTCTCAAATTACCAGTCGCTGACCCCACCTGCCCAACGAGTCTTTTGGATCGTCTTTATCAGTGGCATGCTGTTACTGATTTTTGGGCTGAGCCTGGTGGATACTTTCCTGAGCGCGCCCAACCTGTTGTTCCGCATTGTGAATGCGATCCCAACCACGCTGGCGATCATCTCATTGGCTAGCGCGGCAAGTATTCTTGCCAGGCGGGTGACATTTGGGGCGTGGTTGTTCTTCATTAGCGCCATGGTCATCATGCTGTCCACGCCAATGCTGGCCGAAGGATATGGTTTCCCGGCAGCTGTGCTTGTGCTGGTGGTCACCATACTGGTGCCTTTACAAGTTTTTACCGGGCGCAGCATCACGCTTGCCACGGTCCTGGGGCTGACCGATGCTGGCTTTATTATCCTGATCGATACTTTCTGGAGCGGTGTGCGGGTTCCTGCCGCAGCGCAGGATGTGCAGAACGCAGGCATAGCCACAGGCGCCCTGGGCATCCTCCTTTTTGTCTCCATTTTTGCGCTGTACCGCATTTTCACACTGCGCACAAAGTTGCTTATCCTCACCCTGGGTGCAGGTTTCCTTTCGGTAGCCGTGCTATCCACCATTTCCATTGCTTACACCCAGATAGCGCTGGAAGAAAAAACCAACACCTCCCTGTTGAGCGCAGCCAAATACACAGCCGATTCCATTGACTCGGCCATCCTTTTCAATGTCAACCTGCTGACTTCACAGGCTAAACTTCCCATCCTGCGTCGCTATCTCGAGGCTTCCAACGAAGAGCGACTGGCGCTGCGCCCTGAACTACGCGTGACCATGCGAGAAATGGCTAATCGCGACTCAAAATTCATCGGTTCTTATGCCCTGCTGGATGCCAATGGGATTGATGTTTGGGACACCTATCAACGAGATGCCGGAAAAAACAAAGCTGATCGCGACTACTTTCGCCGTGTCATGGATTCTGGCAGAACCTTTATCAGTGCAGTGCGCTTTTCGCCCACCTCGCCAGACCACGGCTTCTATATCTCTGCCCCGGTGTTCGATGCGGCCGGGGAAAAGGTTATTGGTGTGCTGCGGGTGAGAATGCGATCCAACCTGCTGGCCGAGTTGGTGAAAGAAAGCGACAGGTTTGCCGGGGTTGGTTCCTACGCCATCCTGCTCGACGATTACGATATCATTCTCGCTGACGCTGGCAACCCGGCCTATTTCGGGCGCACCCCCGGCCAATTGGACTCCCGCACCGTGGAGCTCCTAAAAGCGGATCTGCGCCTGGTGGCTGGCATGTCTGCCGAAAGCATCACGCTCAATATGCCTCAGTTCGAGAGCGCAATAAGAAATTTACCGTCCACGCCGTTTTTTACCAGCGCCGACACAGCTTTTACAGAACCAGTGCAGGGCGCCATGCTGTCACTCTCCACCCGCCCGTGGAAAGTGGCCATTGTGCAGCCCGTTTCCATTTCTCAGGCCCCAATCCAACAACTCAGCCGCATCATCATTGTGGTCGCCTTGGTCACCAGTTTCATCCTCGGCACCGGTACGTTGATCGTTTCGCGCAGCATCACGATCCCCGTTTCACGGCTGACCCAAACCGCAGAACAAATTTTGGCTGGCAACCTGAAAGCAAAAGTAAGCATCAACAGTCAGGACGAGCTCGGCACGCTGGCTGCCACACTCAATGACATGAGCGCACAATTGGATCAGACCCTGAGCGGGCTGGAAGGTACGATTGCAAACCGCACTGCTGACCTGCAGCAACGCAGCCAGGAACTGGAGCAACGCACCACCGAAATGGAAGCGATCACGCTGCGCTCAGAGCGCCGCGCCGCGCAGTTGCTGGCCGTGTCTTCGGTTGCAAGCGCCATTGCCAACATCCAAAGCCTGGATGAGTTGCTGCCACGCGTGGCAGAGGTGATCAGTACGCAGTTCGATTTCTATCACGTGGGTATCTTCCTCAATGATGCATCAAATACGTATGCGGTGTTGCGCGCCACCAACAGCGAGGGTGGCCAGCGCATGTTGGCGCGCAGTCATCGTCTGAAAATTGGCGAGGTGGGTATCGTAGGGGCCGTTGCGGCAACCGGGCGGCCGCGTATCGCACTGGACACTGGCGAAGACGCAGCTTTCTTCAACAACCCAGACCTGCCCACCACCCGATCAGAAATGGCCTTGCCGTTGCGTTCTGGCACAAAAGTGATCGGAGTGCTCGATGTGCAGAGTACGGAGGCGAATGCCTTCAGCGATGAGGACATTGAAATAATCTCGATCCTCTCAGACCAGGTTAGCACAGCCATCCGAAACGCGCAGCTTTTTGAAGAAGGCCAACGGGCGGCCAATGAAACACAGTTGTTGCTCCAACAATACGCGCGCGATCAATGGCGCCGGGTTGCCCGCGCTCAAAGAGGAACCGGTTATCGCTTCGACGGCACCACGGTCCAACCGTTGGAAACAACAGTGCCGCCAGAAAATATCATCCACATTCCAATCACTGTGCGCGGACAATCCATTGGCAGGCTCGGCATTCGCGCACCGCAGGGACATACTTTGAATGCCGACGAACTGGATATCATCCGTTCTGTGGCAGAACGTCTGGCCATCTCTGCTGAAAATGCCCGCCTGTTGCAGGAGTCGCAGGAACGCGCCACCAAGGAACAGACCATCGGCGACATTACTTCGAAGATCAGCGCATCCATCAACCTGCGCAGCATCATGCAAACTGCGGTGGAAGAATTGGGGCGCAACTTGCCAGGCTCAGAAGTGACCATCCAGTTCAAAGGAAACAAGTAGTAATTCGCCGTACCAAAACGGGAGCACGCGATGAAAATAGTTCACGCAATTTGGAATTTCTTTAGAATAATATTCGGGCCGGTTGGCAGGTTTTTAGGTTGGTTTGTCAAACCACTATTTACGACCTCTGACAAAACAGAAATGCGCCAGGCGCAATTGCTGGCAACCATCACACTGGCCTTTGGGTTATTTAATGTGGTTGGTATTTTCGCAACCGCCCAGACCACGCAGAGCAATGCCTCTGCTGGTGTATTGAGCGCGCTTACGGCGGCCACCCTGTTAGGCTACGGTTTCAGCAGGACGCGCAACTATCGCCTTGGCGCAAACATCTTCATTGGGGCGTGGGTTATCGGCGCGTTTGCCAATGCAGCCAACATCGCCGGAAGCCCGGTCGGCAGCATAAACGCGATCCTTTCTTTTGTTTTCATCATGGCCGGGACACTTATCAGCCTGCGTGCTTTGGGGATTTTGTCCGCAAGCGCTTTGGTCATGATCTTTCTGACACCACTTTTCATCCCCAGGATAACCCCCCCAGAGGTTTTTTCTGTTGCCGGCACATCGGGCACGCTGATCGTACTGGTGCTGATATTCACTGCGTTTCGCAACGCGCAGGAAAAATTCCGCCTTGAAGAAGTAAAACTGGCCAATGTGGCGTTGGAAGCTGCCAACAAAGAACTTAATGACATTCGCCAAACTCTGGAAGAGCGCGTAGAACAGCGCACGGCTGAGCTTTCGGTACGCTCCGAAGAATTAGAAAAACGATCCACCGAATTGGAAAACGCCAACACAAAAAACCAGCGCCGTGCATTCCAATTTCAGGCCTTGGCCGAGGTGGCCCGTGCCATTGCGAGTGTCGAAACGCTCGACCAGTTGCTGCCAAGCATTGCGCGGGTCATCAGCGACCAGTTCGATTTCTATCATGTCGGCATTTTCCTGGCAGACGAGGCCAACGAGTATGCGGTTTTGGCCGCAACCAACAGCGAAGGCGGGCAGCGCATGCTGCGCCGTGGCCATCGTCTTAAAATTGGCGCCGTTGGCATTGTGGGCAATGTGGTGGGCAGCGGCAAGCCACGTATCGCCCTCGATACAGGCGCAGATGCAGTTTACTTCCAAAACCCCGACCTGCCCGAAACCCGCTCAGAGATGGCACTGCCCCTGCAGACAGGCAACATCATCATCGGCGCGTTGGATGTGCAAAGCACCGCACCCGATGCTTTCAGCGAAGACGACGTGGCCTTGTTGACCGTTCTTGCAGACCAGGTCAGCATTGCCATTCAAAATGCACGCCAGTTCGAGGCGACTCAAAAGGCACTGTCAGAAGCAGAAGCCATCTATCGCCAGTACCTGCGCACCGAATGGTCGCGCCTTACCCAGCGCCAGGATGTGACCGGTTATTCCTATTCCCTGCTTGGTACGCGTCAGATCCCGTCAACATACGCCACCGAAGAAACCCGCCAGGCCCTCGAACGCGGTGAAATGCAAGTGGTAACCAGCGAAAATGCCTCAGCCATGGCCTTGCCCATCAAATTGCGCGATGAGATCATTGGTGTGCTGAATGTGCGCGCCCCGGCAGGGCACACATGGAACGAAAACGAAATCGACCTGGTGCAGGCTGTGGCTGAACGTGTTGCACTTTCTGCAGAAAATGCGCGGCTATTCGAAGAAACCACCAGCCGCGCGGAACGTGAGCGAATTGTGGCAGACATCACCAACAAGATTCGCAGCACCAACGACCCCGAAGTAATGCTCCAGACAGCCCTGGCAGAACTTCAGCGCGCCCTGAATGTTAGCAAAGTCCAAATTGTACCTTTTCGTAACGGTGGGAATGGCAACCCCTAGCCGTGATGTTACATTAAGATGCGAGGAACCATGACGTATGTGATCGCTGTGTCGAACGAGAAAGGCGGCGTGGCCAAAACCACGTCTACAATCTCCCTGGGCGCATCGCTGGCTGAGAAAAAACACCAGGTACTGCTCATCGATCTCGACCCGCAAGGGAACTTAACCCTGGCTGCCGGGCTAGAGCCGAAAGGGTTGAAAAAATCTATGGGGGACGTGCTACTAGATGCCGCACCCCTATCTGAAAGCATTTACCAGACCGAAACCACCAACCTGCACATTGTACCCGCCAGCAGCCGCATGGAACAAGCTGACGAATTCCTGCCGGTGCGCCTCAATTACGCGCTGACCTTGCGGGAAGCCATTGCCGAGGCTGCCCCGCTTCCCTACCACTACATTCTCATGGATTGCCCCCCCGCGCTTGGGGCGGTGACACTCAACGCGCTTGCCGCCGCAGACCTGCTCGTCATCCCCACCCAGGCCGAATTTTTCTCTGCGTACGCCCTGCGCGACATGATGAACCTCGTGCGGCGTGTACGCACAGAGTACAACCCCAGGCTGGCTTACCGCATCCTCATCACCCTGCTCGACCAGCGCAATCGCGCACACCGTGTCATTCGTGAACAATTGCAGCAAACCTTTGGCGCCGGACTGTTCGAAACCGTGATAGAGATCGACACAAGACTGCGCGAAAGCCCAATCGTGGGCACACCCATCAATCAATATAAACCCAACAGCCGCGGCTCACAACAGTATCGGGTATTGGCCCAGGAGTTAATCAAATATGTCCAGGAAACAAATACGCAAGCGGCTTGACAGTCTGTTCGAAGATATAGAAAAACAGGCAAACCGGCCCGGGGCAGAAGAGAGCCCCGCCAAACCGGCGCGTACGCCGCGCAAATCTGGCCGCGCGCCGCGCGTGCAAACCCCCATCCTGGCACAAACAACGCCCCCGGGTGGCAGCCTGGCCACACCCGCGCCGGCATACCAGGTTACCGAAACACAGGTTGCCCCTGCGCCAAGCAGCGGCCAGGCCCTTTCGCTGGTGTTCAGGGCTGGTGAGAACGAATGGAATATGCTGCAGGTGGTGGATGAAAACCCGGACCGCAAGTGGCATACTGATGAGCAATTGCTGGTCAAACAAGTGGTAGACCAACTTACCCTGGCGCTCGAGAACGCCCAGCTCTTCAAACAAACCGAACGCCAGAACCGCGAGTTGGCAGTATTGAACGAAATGAGCCGCGAGTTGAGCACCCAGCTCAGCGTGCAACAAGTGGCCGAAACACTCTACAAGTACATCAGCCAGCTCATGGATACGGGCAGTTTTTTCATTGCACTTTACAACCCCAAAGCCGATGAACTGTTTTTCCCACTCGTCACCGCCGAACATCAGCGCATCAGTTTTGCTCCGCGAAAAGTGGGCAAGGGTCTTACCGATCAAATCATCCGCAGCCACCGTCCATTATTACTCAATGGCGACGTTTTGAACCAAATGAAAGCGCTGGGCATCGATTTCATCCCCATTGGCAACGCCAAACCGGCTGTCTCGTGGCTCGGTGTCCCGCTGCTGCTGGGCGGCAATATCCTGGGCGCGGTTGTGTTGCAGAGTGTGGACACCCCATTCCTTTACGATGAACGTGACCTGGAACTGCTCAATACCATCTCCAGCCAGGCTGCCATCGCCATACAAAACGCGCAGCTCTTCCAGCAAACCCAACAGCAAAACGCCGAACTGGCCATCCTGAACGAAATGGGCAGTGAACTTTCCACACTCCAAAGCGTGGAAGGTGTATCCGAAATTGTGTATCGGTATGCCGGCAAACTCATGGATGTCACGGACTTCTTCATTGCCCTTTACCATAAAGAAAACGAAGAAGTGTCCTTCCCGCTGGTTTACTTCAACGGAAAAAAAGTGGATGCCGAACGCCAGGAAGTGGGCAACAATCTGACCAACCACGTCATTCGCACCCGCACACCCCTGTACCTGCCCGAAAACGTTGACGAAAATGCCGAAGCTCTTGGACTGCAAAGCCTGAACCTGGCAGATGAAGAACCTGCCCTGTGCTGGCTGGGGGTCCCCATGGTTTTGGGGCAGGATGTATTGGGCGTTATTTCGGTGCAAAGCGCCAAAACCGCGCGACTGTACACCGAGCGGCATCGCGATTTGCTGGTCGCTATCGCCAGCCAGGCCGCCATTGCCATCCAGAACGCCAACCTCTACCGCGAGGAGCAATACCGCCGCCAGGTTGCCGATGTGCTCAGCGAAATGGCGCGTATTGCCGGCTCCTCGCTCGCGCTGGAAGATGTGGTGCGCAACCTGCTCCAGCAATTACCCAAACTGCTCGAATTCCGCACCGCATCGGTGCAGCTGATCATGCCCGACGGCCGCCGCCGCCAGGTTGGCGGCATTAGCCAGGATTCAGACCGCCAGCAAGATCTGGCAGACCCCGAAGCGCACTTCCTGCGCTCGGTGTACGAAGACCCACTCATGAGCGAGATCGTTATAAGTCGCCGTCCCACCATCATTTCTGATACCTACCAGGATGCGCGCTGGGAAGTGCTGCCAGAAACAAAACAGATCCGATCGTGGGCCGGCGCGCCGCTTGTGGTTGGCACACAAGTCATCGGCATCCTCATCCTTGATGATGACGAAATCAATACTTACACTGAAGACATGGCGCCAATGATCATGGCGTTCAGCGCCCAGTCTGCTGTGGCCGTCCAAAACGCCAACCTGTTCGAAGAAGCCAGCCGGCGGGCAAACGAAATGGCCATTCTCAACCGCATTGCCCGCGCCATTTCAGAACAGCCCGACCTGCGCAGCGCATTTGAAGTGATCTACAACGACTTCAGGCAATTGGTCCCGACCGATGCATTAATCCTTGGGCTGTACGATCAAGAAAACAACCTGGTCCACTACCCCGTCATCATCGATGAAGGAAATTTCTACGCAGGCGAGAGCGGGCCACTCAACCCCCGATCCATCAGCGGACAAACTATCGTCAGCGGCAATCCCACCATGATCAACCTCAGCCCCGCTGAGTATGCCGCGGAAATGTCAAAAGCAACCAGAAATGACCGGCTGGGAAATCAAAACAAGCCCTCAGCCTCGCTCATTTACACCCCGCTCAAGGTTGGCACCAAAACAGTGGGCATGCTCTCTGTACAAAGCTACCAGCTTAATGCCTTCACCGAAAACGCGCTGAGCCTGGTCGCCAATGTTGCCAACCAGATCGCCGCAGGCATCGAAAACACCCGGCTTTTCGAACAAACCAGACAAAGCCAGCAGCAACTTTCAGAAGCCCTGCGCGTGGCGCGCATGGGATACTTCGAGCTTGATTTACAGTCGAGCGTGTTCACCTTGAGCAATGACTTCTACGCCATCCTCGGCGCAACACCCGACGATTTTGGCGGCAACACCCTCAGCCTGGATACCGCCATGATGAAGCTGGTCTACCCTGAAGACATTGCACTCGCCCCAAATACCTTCCAAAAAACCATTCAGGCGCAAAACACCCAGGCAACCGAAATGGAATTCCGCATGGTCAAGCTCGACCGCAGCCTGATCTGGGTGCGCATGGTCTTTCAACTGGAACTGGACGCCCAAAACCAGCCACGCCGCATCGCCGGTTCGATCCAGGATATTAACGAGCGCAAGCTGGCCGATGAAGCCCTGCGAAAATCAGAAGAATTACAGCGCCGGCGCAGTGAATACCTCGAAACAGCCACGCAAATCGGACGCTTGATTACTGCCACCCTGGATGAATCTGTGCTCCTCACCCGCGCTGTCGACCTGGTGCGCGGCGGGTTTGGCTTTTACTATGTGGGCATTCTAACCACCGACGAGAATGGCTACAATGCCGTCTTGCGGCAGGCAACCGGCAAAGCCGGTGAAGCCATGCTCGATCAACACCTGACCATATCTGTCGGGTCCCGCTCGCTCATTGGGCAGGCAACGGCCAACGCCCGCACCTTCATATCGAATAATACAGCACTCGACCCAAATTTCCGCGCACACCCGCTTCTGCCCGAAACGCGCGCCGAGGCGGTCATCCCGCTCAAAGTGGGTGAACGCCTCTTCGGCGCAATCGACATCCAGGCGGCCGTGGTCGATGCCTTCCCGCCCGAAGATGTGGCCATCCTTGAAATTCTGGCAGACCAAGTCTCGGTTGCGCTGGACAACGCCCGCTCGTATGCGCTGTCGCAAAAAGCATACGAAGAGATCCGCGAAACGGACCGCATCAAAACCCAGTTTTTGGCCAACATGAGCCACGAACTGCGCACCCCACTCAACTCCATCATCGGTTTCTCACGCGTCATCCTCAAAGGCATCGACGGGCCGATCAACGAACAGCAGCAACAGGACCTCACAGCTATCTATAACTCTGGGCAGCACCTGCTCGGCCTCATCAATGACATCCTCGACCTGTCCAAGATCGAAGCAGGCAAAATGGAACTCACGGTCGATGAAGTCAATGTGGCCGATACGATCCACGGGGTGCTTT
Organism: Anaerolineales bacterium; assembly: GCA_034433165.1. Taxonomy (GTDB): domain Bacteria; phylum Chloroflexota; class Anaerolineae; order Anaerolineales; family Villigracilaceae; genus DAOUAP01. Next base: position 174,309 of record DAOUAP010000007.1, read on the forward strand.
CCACAGCGGTTGGTTTGGTAAAAGACAAGCCAGTTAAACTCAAGCAGGATTTCGATCCCTCGCAATTGCCGACCGTGCGGGCTGACCCCATCCGCTTACGGCAGATCTTGCTCAACCTTATTTCGAATGCATCGAAATTCACCGAAGAAGGCAGCATCATCGTCAACGCCAAAGCCCAGGTCAGCGCCCGGGGTATGGACGAAGTGCTCATCAGCGTGACAGACACCGGGCCGGGTATCGCCCAGGAAGACCTGGACAAACTTTTCAAGGCCTTTTCACAGGTCGATTCCTCGCCAACCCGTAAAACCGGCGGCACCGGACTGGGGCTTAACATTAGCCAGCGCCTGGTAGAGATACATGGCGGACGCATTGGCGTGCATAGCGTGGTGGGCAAGGGCAGCACCTTCTATTTCACCATTCCGGCCTACCAGCAGCAATCCAAGCCCCTGCCCGAAACCACCCCATCTGGCAAGACCGTTCTGTGTGTTGATGACGACCCCCAGATCATCAGCCTTTATGAGCGGTACCTGACGCCCCAGGGCTACAACGTGATCGGACTGACCGACTCCCTGAAGGTTAAACAGGCTGTGCTCGAACACCGTCCCTTCGCCATCACGCTCGACATTATGATGCCCGGGCGCGATGGGTGGGACGTGATCACCGAACTGAAATCTGACCCCGCCACGCGCGATTTCCCGGTCATCATCTGCTCCATCGTGGAAGAATCAGACCGTGGCTTTAGCCTGGGTGCAGCCGATTACCTGTCTAAACCGATCATGGAAGAAGACCTGCTCAATGCCCTGGCGCGCCTTAACGGCGATGGCGGTATTCACAACGTGCTGGTCATCGATGACGACCCCAACGACCTGCGCCTCATCGAAAAAATCCTTGTCGAGGGCGGACACTTCAAGCCCACCCTGGCCCAGGGCGGTGAAGCCGGCTGGGACAGGCTGCTCAACGAAACACCGCATGCGGTAGTGCTCGACTTGTTCATGCCAGACATGGATGGGTTCACGATCCTGGAACGGATGCGCGCAAACACCAATTTACGTGACCTGCCGGTGCTGGTCGTCAGTGGTGTGGAACTAACCGCCGAGCAAAAAGAAAAACTCAACAGCCTCGGGCAGCGCCTGCTTCAAAAAACCGCCCTCAAAGGCGAAGAACTCTTCCACACGCTCGAGCGCGCCCTAAAACGCCTCGACAAAGGGTAAACCATGTCATTCGTCATCCGCTGCATCGATTGTGGGCACAAATCATCTTTCCTGCCCAAAGAAATAAAATGCGGGAATTGCGGCAGCCAGTGGCGGCAGGCAGAGTATGATTACGCCGAGGTCGCAAAAATTTGGGCACACGAACTGCCCAGGCGCGAGTTTGACCTGTGGCGCTACCGCGAACTGCTGCCTGTAACCAACCCCAACCGCAGCCTGCGCATGGGAGAAGGCGGCACACCCCTTATCCACGCGGTCAACCTGGGCATGATGCTCGGACTGAATCACATCTACATCAAAGATGAACGCCAGGGACCCACCACCTCGTTCAAAGACCGGCAAGCCTCCGTCACCATTGCCTCGCTCAAAGAGTGGGGAATCACCGAGATCGTGGCCGCTTCCACCGGCAATGTGGCCATTGCCTATTCGGCCTATGCAGCCCGCGCCGGCATAAAACTGTGGGCCTTCGTCACCAGCCTGGTACCCGCCGTCAAAATGCGCGAAATAGCCCTGTATGGCAGCCAGGTCATCAAGGTAACCGGCTCGTACGACCTGGTAAAGCAAGTTGCCGCAGAATTTGCCATGAAACGGAATCTTTATCACGATATGGGAGCGCGTACAATCACCTCCACAGAAGGTATGAAAACGATTGCCTTTGAGCTCGCCGAGCAGCTCACCTGGGCGCTTGGGCCGGTTGAAAGAGATGGACGCCAACGCTGGCGCACCCCCAACTGGTATATTCAGGCCATCAGCGGCGGGCTTGGACCGTTGGGCGTCACCAAGGGATTCCGCGAATTGGAAATGATGGGGCTGGCTGAAGGGATTCCAGCCATCGCCGCTGTGCAAGCCGATGGCTGCGCCCCCATGGTGCATAGTTGGAAACAAGGATTGGAAGAGCCGATTTCGATCCAGGCGCCAAAAACATACATCGAAACCCTGGCCACCGGCACCCCCGGACGCACCTACAAGCTCTTGCGCGCCGAAGTGGACGCCCGGCGCGGGGTCTTCGAAAGCGTCACGGACGAAGAATCGTTCCGCGCAATGCACGTGCTGGCAAAGATGGAAGGCATCTCAGCCGAACCAGCCTCCGGGGCAGCCTTTGCCGGGCTGATCAAGATGGCCCGGGCCGGGCTGTTCAAACCCGACGATGTGATCGTAGTCAATTGCACCGGGCACACAGTGCCCGCCGAACCAGTGGTGCTGGGGCCGGGCTGGGCAAAGAATGTGGTCCTGCCGCAAAAGACAGAAACAGCCCCCCATCAAGAAGAAGAGGGATTGCTGGCCGCCCTCAGCCGCGTTGCCCCAGACCGCTTTCCGCGCATTGCCATTGTGGACGACACCCCCGATGCGCGAAAACTGGTGCGGCGCATTCTACAGTCGCAAGGCGATTATGAGATTTTTGAGGCCGCAAATGGGCGCGAAGGCATCGATCTGATCATCCGCGAACACCCCGACCTGGTTATTCTCGACCTCATGATGCCAGAAGTAGATGGTTTCTCAGTCATCGACGCGCTCCGCTCGCGCCCGGAGACCGCAGAAATACCCGTTATTGTTTCTACAGCCAAAGAATTGACCGGCGAAGAAAAAAGCCTGCTCAAAGGGCGCATCCAATCCCTGATGCAAAAGGGGGATTTCCTGAGCGACGAGTTCCTCGACGAAGTTCGTTCCCTCATTCGCTAGTCCGCCCATCGGCACTGCCAGCCAGTTGTCAAAATGCGGCAACCGGTCAAAAGGAGCTTTATGGGTTTCCTAAATGGACGGAACAAGGGCATAGCCTCGGCTTTGCTTTCCGCTGTTTTTCTTGGGCTTGCCCCCGTATTTGGAAAACAGGCCATCTCCTCCGGGTTTGTCCCGCTGGCAGTTGTTGCGTTGCGTACAGGCACAGCCGCGCTGATACTGCTCATCATCATTGGGTTGTTCAAACGCCCCTTCCTCTACATTTTTCCGATCGGTCTTATCGGCTGCATTCTTGCCGGGGCGGTTAACGGGATCGGCTCCATCCTTTACTACCTGGCCCTAGGACGCCTGGACGCAAGCATGGGTCAGCTCCTTTACTCGCTGTACCCGTTGTTCGTGGCCCTGTGGCTCATCCTCGATCAACAACCCCCAACCCGTCTCACCGTGCTACGAATCGGATTGGCAGGTCTGGGGGTATTTTTGCTGGTATTCGCAGAAGAAAAGCAGGTGGATCCCGTGGGCGTTGCCATGATGATTGGCGCAGCCGCGCTCTACGCCCTGCATCTTCCCATCAATCAACGCGTGCTCTATGAAATCCCCGCGCCAACCGTCACCCTCTACACATTGCTGGCCATGAGCGCAGTTGTGGTACCAGCCTACCTGATCTTTGATTTTCAGTGGCCAACCAGCCTAAACGCGAACTGGCTCGCGGTTGCCGCGCTCACCCTGGTAACCTTTGCCTCGCGCCTTACACTTTTCCTCGGTGTCAAACACCTGGGCGGGATGCAAACCGCGCTGCTCGGGCTGGCCGAATTGCTCGTCACCATTCTTTTCAGTTTTTTCCTGCTCGGTGAAACACTATCCCCGTTTCAAATGTTGGGCGCCCTCATTTTGGGCGTTAGTCTGCTGTTGGTTGCGCTCGATAAAACACCGCCAAATGCCCGCAAAAAGGGCGGCTGGCTGGGATGGATCCGCCCACCTGCACCGCCCACCATTCCCTGGGATGCGCTGCGTGAATAGGCACACAGTATATTGTGGCTATGCGCAGTAATTTATGGGGTCAAAAAAACTCTCCATTAAACCAAATCAGCACAGCGGCCGGGGTTTGGTTGGCTGCTGTGCTGATTTTTTGACCAAGCAAATTACTTTCGCTTTATCTTGTCTTCCGGTTCAAATACATATCCCGTGCCGCGCACACTGATGATCCGCTCGTAAATGCCGGGGAAAACCTCCAGTTTGTGGCGCAGACGGCTGACCAGCGGCCTCAAGATTTCCTGCGCCTCACGCTGCGAAACATCATATCCCTGCACCAACAGCACCAGGTCGCGATGAGAATAAACCTTGCCAATATTTTCAAGGAACACTTTGAGCAGGTGCCCTTCGGCAGGAGTGAGCGAAACCAGGTTTTCACCCTGGCGTATCTCGCGGCGCTGCAAATCTACTTCCGTGCCATCGCGAAATTTAAGCATTGCGCCAATTTCATCGTCCATAGACTTCTGGCGCGCGCTCATTTTTTGCCCGCGGCGCTCCAGTCCACGCCTCACCGTCTCCACAATTTGAGAGGGGGAAGCCGGCTTGAGCAGGTAATCGTGCACGCGATGCCGCAAGGCCTCGACCGCCGTTTCCATCGATCCATGCGCAGTGAGCAGGATAATTTCAACATCAGGGGCAATTTGCCCAGCCACCTGAACAACATCCAACCCATCCATGCCGGGCATGCGAATGTCAAGTACAAGCAGGTCCACGGTGTGGGTGCGCAAGTGGTCCACAGCAGCTTCGCCATTCGGGACAGATGTGACATTGTACCCTTCCAAACGCAGGATGTCTGTCAGTGTCTGGCGGGTGACGGCTTCATCATCGACAACAAGGATATTTGATTTCATGAAACCTCTCCAAGGGGTAGTGCGACGCTAAAACATGCGCCTTTTTGATGGTTCTCAACAAGTTCCAAAACTCCGCCATGCGCGGAAATAATGCCATAAGAAACGGACAGTCCCAACCCGGTGCCTTTGGCTTTGGTGCTGGTGAAAGGCTCAAAAATGGCCTTACGCAACTCAGGCGGCACACCCGGCCCCGAATCATGAAAACGGATCTCCAGGAAATCGCCATTGGTGCGCAGTGTAATCTTTATTGGCCCACCTTCGGGCATGGCATCGATGGCATTCAGCAGGATATTGATAAATACCTGCTGAATTTGGCCGGGAACAACCCAAACCGCGGGCAGGTTGGGCGCCAGGTCAATTTCGACCTGGGCGTGGTTGTCGATCAACTGCTGCCCAAGCAGGTTAAGAACATGATCCAATAACTCGGTCACATGGACACTTTGCCGGTCACTGGCAGGGCGATAAAAATCGAGCATGCGTTGCACGGTATGGGTAAGACGGTTAAGCTCAGATTGGGCCAGCCCGAGGTACTCTTTCTGTTTTTCGGGCCCCAGTTCATCACGGGCTGCCAGGTGCAGGCAATTGCGCACCGCCTGAAGCGGGTTGTTGATCTCGTGCGCCATGGATGCAGTCATGCGCCCGGCAGTGGCCAGTTTTTCTGCCTGAACCAGGGCTTGCTGAGACTGCTCTACCTGGCGCACATAATCCCAAACCTCTTTATAAAGACGGGCATTTTCAAGCGCCACAGTAGCCTGGCGGGACAGAATGGTGAACATTTCCAGGTCTACTTCGCGAAAAGGCGGGGCACCGGTATCTCGTGCGGCAAACAAGACGCTGCGCGTATTGACCAGGGATGTAGGCACGCACATCACAGCACCCAGCCCAAATTCACGTAATTGCGCATCGAGGGTGGCATCGCTCCCAGGGCCCGGACAATGGTGCATAACAGGTTGGGCCAGGGCATGCGCCCGCCCAACTGCGCCAGATTGCGCAGCGCTGGTTTCTTCGGGAAGGGTTTTCCCCCGTCCGGCCCGCAGCCGCAACATGCGGTCACTTTCGTTGTATTCGTATAAACCAGCATGGCTGCAATTGAGATGCCCACGAATAGCGTTCAGGATCAGGCCAGGCAGCCGGTTGGGGTCCGTTTCAGCCAACAGGGCTTCAGAAACATCGAACAATGGGCGCATGGCCTGGGTGCGCATGACATCACGCTTCTTTTGGTTATCCGCAATTGCCTGACCCACTGCTTGCAGGAATTCTTCACGCTCAAAAGGCTTGAGCAGCAATCCATCGACCCCCTGGCGCAAGGCCTGAATGGCCGTTTCGACAGTTCCGAAGCCAGTCATGATCAGGATGGCAATTTCAGGCTGGATGATCTGCACCTCCTGGATTAGTTCAAAGCCGCTCATGCCGGGCATGCGGATGTCGGCCACCAACAGGTTGGCCGGCTGCTGCCGCAAGTGAACCAGGGCAACCTGGGGATCGGTAAAAACCCGGACTTCATACCCGCCACGCGCAAGGATGCGCTCGGTCAGGCTGGCAATGCCAGGTTCATCATCCACGACGATGGCGCGGGTTTTTTTCATCGCTCGTTTCCTGTTGCCTTACTCGTTCAATGGCAGCCAGACGATAAACTCGGAACCCAGTTGGGGCTGGCTTTCTACTTCGATGCGCCCCCCATGATCGGTGACGATGCCATAGGTGACAGATAGCCCAAGCCCGGTGCCTCCCGCGCTGGAACGGGTGGTAAAAAAAGGCTCGAAGATGTGTTCGATATGATCGGCCGGGATGCCCACGCCATTGTCTTTGACCGAGAGCGCAAGCCATGACTGGTGATAAAGCGCGCGCTGGCGGGTGGCAATGGTAATCACCCCACTGCCCTTGGGTGTCGCATTAAGGGCATTGTGTACCAGGTTGAGAATTACCTGCTTGATCTGGTTGCGGTCCATCACCGTCCACGGCAGCGACTCCTGCAAGTCGAGGCGGAGCTCGACTCCGCTGGTATGCAGCAAGTGGCGCATGAGCGCCACGACATCTGCAACCAGTTCGTTCAAATCTGCACTGGCGCGGCTGGTCTCGCTCTGGCGCGCAAAGTCGAGCAGCCGCCGTACCACGGTACGCGCACGGCGAGCCTCGCGCAGCACCATGTCGAGGTCATTTTTCTGGGGCAGGTCATCTGGCATTTCATCCATGACCAGTTCTGTGAACCCGACAACCGTGGTCAGGGGGTTATTGAGTTCATGAGCAACCCCGGCAGCCATTTCGCCCACTGCGGCCAGCTTGGCGGCCTGCACCAGGCGCGCCTCGGCTTCCTTTTGAGCGCCGATTCGGGCTTGCAGTTCCAACTGGGCTTCCTGTAAAGCGAGTACGGTGTTTTGCAAGGATTGATATTGATAGGCGTTGGCAATTACGCCAGCAAGCATGGCTGCCATAAGCTCCAGAATGAGCAAATCACTTTTTGTAAAAGGCGCCCCAGAGCGCGCCAGGAAAATTAGCCCGGCGGCTGGGTCTGAGGGATCGAGTGGAGCGCACATGACCGCCTGCGTAGTTCCAGCCGCCAAAGCATTTTTAGGGGCGACAAGGCGGCTTTTTCCGCGCTCGCCCATGCGCTTGATCAGCGCAGACAGCGCTGGGTCAAATTTCCCGTAAGCGCTATTAACCAGTGATTCACCAGAACGGGCTGCCGAAATGGCCACCCCGCTGCACGAAAAATGCTCTGCCAGCAAATGGGAAATGTGCGCGCCTGCCCGATCCACATCTGATAACACAGAAATTTCGCGCAGCGCCTTCTTAAGAAACAAAAGATGTGCGGTTGCCAGCCCGGCTGGTTCTGGCGCAGACGATTGCGCAGAAGGCAACGACCCAAGCTTCGACAGCGCATCCCGCCAGTGTTTTTGCTGCTTTGCCGTAAGGGTGGGGGCGCCCACCAACACCAGGTCGCCGGATTCTTTGCGGGGAAAAACATAGAAACGCTCACAACGGGAATCATCCCAAGATTGCAGCTTCCGGGATCTGCTGCGCCCGATGGTGAGCGCGCCGCTCAGCCAGGCGTGGATTTCGTACCCAGACAGTGTAGACATCAGCAGCTCACGCGCACGCTTGCCAATTCGGCATGCCTGCCGGACAGCCCACCCCTCTGCAGCAGGCACAAGTACGACCGCCCAACATGCGCTGGTAGAAAGGCAGGCTTGCTTAAGGAGACGGTCAATCTGCTTATCGGTCATAGGATCCTTAAACTATACGACCTATTATAGTCAATAATCCGGTCAGGCTATCAAATTCACAAAATGGTACAATTGTCCTGATTTTCAGGAGCAGGGCGAGAAAAGATCTCGCCCTGAACGCTATAGGTGACCGCATGAAAGAACTGATCGTTATTGGGGGCGGCTTGGCCGGCAGTGAAGCGGCCTGGCAAGCTGCCGAGCGTGGTGTTTCCGTAATACTATACGAAATGCGCCCCGCCACACCGACCGGCGCACATGAAAGCGACCAACTCGCAGAACTGGTTTGCTCCAACTCATTGGGCTCAAATGCGCCAGACCGGGCCGGGGGCGTACTCAAAGCCGAGGTGCGTCGCCTGGGATCTTTGCTGTTGGAGTGCGCCGAAGAGACCGCCCTGCCAGCCGGGAGCGCCCTGGCAGTGGACCGTATGGCGTTTGCCCGGTGTGTCACCGAGCGCATCAGCGCGCACCCGCGCATACGGCTGGTGCGCGAAGAGATGCCCGCCATCCCCGCCGCGCCCACGGTAATCGCCTCCGGCCCGCTAACCTCCAGCCGTCTTTCCGGGCAAATCGCAGCCCTGAGTGGCGGCGACCATTTGTATTTCTTCGATGCCATTGCGCCCATCGTCATGTCAGACTCGATTGATATGGGTATCGCCTTTCGCGCCTCACGCTACGACAAAGGCGAACAGGACGAGGGCGATTACATCAACTGTCCGTTTAGCAAAGAGGAGTATTACACCTTTGTGAAAGCGCTGCAAAACGCCGGGCGCATCGAACTGAAAACCTTCGAGCTGGAATTGGAAAACGGCGTAAAGGCCGGGCACTTTTTCGAAGGCTGCCTGCCGGTCGAGATCATTGCCCGGCGCGGCGAGAAAGCCCTGGCGTTCGGTCCCATGCGCCCGGTCGGGCTGACCGACCCCCGCAACGGGCGGCGGCCCTACGCTGTGATACAGTTGCGGCAGGATAACCTGGCCGGTAGTTTATACAACCTGGTGGGTTTCCAAACCAACCTCAAATTCTCCGAACAACAGCGGGTTTTTCGCATGATTCCCGGGCTGCACCATGCCGAATTTGCACGCTACGGGCAAATGCACCGCAACACCTTCATCGCTTCGCCGCGCCTGCTGCGCCCTACCCTGCAATGGCATGACCGGGACGACCTGTTCTTTGCCGGGCAGATAACAGGTGTGGAAGGTTATATGGGCAACATTGCCACCGGATTGCTGGCCGGCTGGAATGCTGCCCGCCTGCTGGCCGGGCAGCCACCGCTTCGCCTGCCAACATATACAATGCTTGGCGCACTCTGCCACTACGTGACACATGCCGCGCTTAAGGATTTTCAGCCCATGAAATCCAATTTTGGCATCCTGCCGTCGCTCGAAAACGCCGAACGCATGGGCAAACGCGAGCGCGCCGCCGCTTATGCCCAACGCGCAACCCGCAGCCTGGAGGATTTCCTTGCAACCGCCACGTAAACGCACCCTGCTTTTGGCTGTCCTCGCGGCCTTGGTTTACATCATCTTTTCCACCGCCCTGCGCCTGCGCGAACCCCCACCGCCATTCTTCGGCACAGACTTCGATGGCGAGCGCGCCTACGCCGATGTGGAAAAACAGGTTGCCTACGGGCCGCGAACGCCCGGAAGTGAAGCCCATCGTCAAACCGTAAACTGGATCCGCGCCCAGCTCTCAGAGGCGGGTTGGGTGTCCGAAGTCCAGGAAGCCACCTCCGGCGGGCAGCGCGTGCGCAATATCATCGCCTCGCGAGATGGACAACCCCCGCTGGTCATCCTGGGCGCGCACTACGACAGCCGCCTGTATGCCGATAATGACCCGGACCCGGCCAACCACAGCCTGCCCGTGCCCGGCGCCAACGATGGTGCATCGGGCGTGGCCGTGCTGCTGGAACTGGCGCGTGTGCTACCCACAGACAGCGTGCCCGTCACCCTGGTCTTCTTCGACGCTGAAGACAATGGGCGCATTGAAGGCTGGGACTGGATCCTGGGCTCACGCGCCTATGCGGCCAGCCTGGAACAACTGCCACAGGCCGTGGTCATCGTGGACATGGTGGGGGACGCCGATTTACGCTTGTACAAAGAGGCACAAAGCGACCCAACCCTATCAGACGCGATCTGGCGTGTGGCGGCAAACCTGGGATACGCGGATGTATTCATCCCGGAAGTGCGTTATACCATCCTGGATGACCATGTGCCCTTCCTTGAACGAGGCATCCCGGCTGTGAATATCATCGATATCAACTATGACTACTGGCACACCGTGCAAGATACGCCAGACAAAGTCTCTGCTCGCAGCCTGCAAATTGTTGGCGAAACAGTGCTGGTCTGGCTAAAAGCATACCCCGCCCCCTGACCACCCCGGCACTTGGAAATCAATCCGATTTATGGCACAATGGAACCACCTATGGCAAAAAAACAACCCGAACCCACCCTGCCGCCGCGCGAAAAGGCCTTTTTGGTTGGCGTAGAGATTTTTGGACAAAAGCCCCTGCTACCACTTGAAGACTCCCTTTCAGAATTGGCGCTGCTGACCGACACCGCCGGACTGGAAGTCACCGGCGAAATGACCCAAAAACTTGACCAACCCAACCCCGAAACGTACATCGGTAAAGGCAAGGTCGAAGAATTGAAGATCCTCGTCGAAGAAACGCTATCGAACGTTGTCATTTTCGATGATGAACTCTCACCCCGCCACCAACGCGAACTGGAACTGGCCCTCGGCAGCAAAGTGCGTGTGCTCGACCGCACCGCGCTCATCCTCGACATTTTCGCCCAGCACGCCCACACCAGTGAAGGCATGCTGCAAGTAGAACTGGCCCAATACGAATACTTTCTGCCGCGCCTCACCCGCCAGTGGACGCACCTGGCCCGCCAGGGCGGCGGTGGCGGCGGGCGGGCCGGATCGGTGGGCGGCGTGGGCTTGCGCGGCCCCGGTGAAACTCAATTGGAGGTGGACCGCCGCCAGATCCGCAGCCGAATTGCCCACTTGAAGCGCGAACTGGAAAAGGTGCGCGCCCACCGCATGCGCTACCGCGCCCAACGCAAGCGCGCGCGCATCCCAACCGTGGCGCTGGTCGGTTACACCAACGCCGGTAAATCAACCCTGCTCAACCGGCTGGCGCGCGCCAACGTGTACGCAGCCGACCAACTCTTTGCCACACTCGACCCCACCACCCGCCGCGTGGAACTGCCAGGTGGCACCCACGCCCTGTTCACCGACACGGTCGGTTTCATTCAAAAATTGCCAACCACGCTCGTGGCGGCCTTTCGCGCCACCCTGGAAGAGATCGCCGAATCTGACCTGCTGCTGCACGTGGTAGACATTTCGCATCCCAACGCCATGAATCAGTTCGAGGCCGTGCAGCAAACCCTGGATGAGATCGGCGCGGGGCATATCCCGGTCATCACCGCCCTCAACAAACTAGACCGGCTGAATAATCCGCAGGGAGCGCTGGCCGTCCTGGAAAACTACCCACATGCCATGGCCGTTTCTGCCCTCAAGGGCGAAGGCATTACAGACCTGCTCAAGTTGATTCACCATGAGTTGTATGAAACTTTTTCGCCCATCTCGGTGCATCTGCCATACAAGGAAGGACAGCTCATTTCGCTCTTCCATGAATCCGGCCAGGTGGAACGGATCGAACACGGGCGCGGCAGCGTGTTCATCCACGGGCGCATTCCTGGGCGGCTGGTGGCGCAATTTGCAGAATGGTTGAAATCCAACTCCGAGCCAGAAAAGGAAAAAGAAGCATGAAGTGGTTATCTGACCTGTTGGATTGGGCATCACCCTTTTTTGCGCACCGCAAAGGCCTGCTGCCGCTGATCGGCATCGCGCTCATCCTGGCCAACCTGGTATTGCAATTCTTTCCGGGGCTGGGCTGGCTGGTCGAAGCTGACCTCTTCCTGCACCTGGGCGTGATCATTGCCATCCTAGGGGTGCTGTTGGCCTTTGCGCTTTAGCGCGCCAAATTCATCTGCCGCGCTTTACCTCACCGGCCGCTTTCCTGCGGCCGGCATTTTTTTGCCGCTTGAAAACCGCAGCCCGGGTGCGTATACTGTTTATGTACCGTTTCTGTCCAATTCAGGAGGCTTCATGCACCACAATCCACTGCACTGTATCGTTCCACCCCACATGCTGCGTGAAATTGCCAAGAACGGCAATGAAACCCAGCGCAGCTATGCGCTCAATACCCTCACCACCTCAGCCCAGTTTCGTGGGCAGCGCACCGTTATGATGGATATGGCGGCCCTGATGCGCGCCGCAGCCGGCGCAAGCGGTAAAAACCGTGTCATTTTTGACGCCAAATTTGGCACAACCCTGCCCGGCACCGAAGCGCGGCGCGAAGGCGAGCCGCCTGTGACAGACATAGCGGTCAACGAAGCCTACGACGGTTCTGGCATTACCTACGACCTGTTCAAGGAGATGTATGCGCGCGACTCGATCGATGGGCGGGGAATGCGCCTCGACTCGACCGTGCACTATGGCAAAGGCTACGACAACGCCTTTTGGAACGGCAGCCAAATGGTGTACGGCGATGGCGATGAAGACCAGCCGGAAGAAGACCGCCTGTTTAACCGCTTCACCATCGCGGTGGATATCATCGCCCACGAACTGACCCACGGCGTCACCCAGTTCGAAGCCAAATTGGCCTACTGGGAACAATCCGGCGCGCTCAACGAATCCTTTTCCGATGTTTTTGGTGCGCTTGTCAAACAATACCAGCGCAACCAGACCGCCGCCGAAGCCGACTGGATCATTGGCGAAGGGCTGTTTACCGCCAACGTAAACGGTGCGGGAATACGCTCCATGAAAGAGCCCGGAAGCGCTTACAATGACCCGCTCATCGGCAAAGACCCGCAGCCCGGCCACATGCGCGATTACGTGACCACCACCGAAGACAACGGCGGCGTGCATATCAATAGCGGCATCCCCAACAAAGCCTTCTACATCGCCGCGCTCGAAATGGGCGGGCATGCCTGGGAAAAAGCCGGACAGATCTGGTATGTCACCCTGCGCGACAAACTTGGCGCCAGTTCACGGTTTAACGAAGCTGCAGCCCTAACACACCAGGTGGCAGGCGAATTGTTCGGCAAAGGCAGCCTGGAGCAACAGGCCGTAAAAAAAGGCTGGGAAACCGTGGGACTGACCATCGCGGGCGACACCCCACCCACGCCTCCGCCCCCCGGCGGCGATGGCTGCCTGGCCAGCCTGGTGCGCACCATTGGCGCAGCCCCCAGATAGGAGGCGGCATGCAAATTTTGTACCAGCGCACTGGCGGGTTTGCCGGGCTGCGCATTAACGGCAAAATAGACCTCGAAGAACTCGAGGACGAAATTGTGGAGAAAATCGAGCGACTGCTGGAGAAAAGCGAGTTTTTTGAACTGCCCGAACGGCTCGAAAGCCCGCCCCAAGCAGCCGACCAGTTCAATTACACCATCACGGTCGAGAGCAAAAAAGGCGTGCACAGCGTCACATTTTGCCACCCGGTTTCAGAGTCGCTCGGCGAGCTGTCTGAGCTGCTTTTCAGACTGATGCGCCGCCAGAAACGCCGCAATTAGTCATAAAACCGTCTGCCATCAGGTTCTCTAGCGCGGGACGGGGCTCAGCCCTGTCCCGCTTGTGTTCACAAAACCATGCAAAAAATCACTTTATGGGTATTGATATTGGCCTTGGCCGGTGCCGGATGCGCAAGCCCGCAACCAGACGCTCGTGCCGCACAAGCAACCCCCGTCGCGCCATCCGCCACGCTGCCAGCGCGCCCAACATACACCCCCAGCCCCGTTCCACCAGACCCCAGCCCCACACCCGTCCCGCATCCCATGAGCATCGAAAAGATGCGCACGGGCAGCTACCCGGGCAGCGACATTGAAGTGGTGCGCGAACTGGAGCGCGGCGCGAATTACCGGCGCTATTACGTTTACTACCTGTCCGAAGGACTCAAGATCTACGCCCTGCTCACCATCCCCAATGGCGAAATGTCAGACGGCGGCTGGCCGGGCATCGTCTTCAACCACGGCTACATCCCGCCCGATGAGTACCGCACCACAGAGCGCTACATTGCCTATGTAGACCAACTGGCCCGCAATGGGTATGCCGTCTTTCGCATTGACTACCGCGGCCACGACCAGTCTGAGGGCGAAGCGCGCGGCGCGTATGGCAAACCCGGCTACCAGGTGGATGTGCTCAACGCGGTTGCCGCGTTGCAGCGCCACCCACAAGTCAACCCGGAGAAAATTGGCATGTGGGGCCACTCGATGGGCGGTTACCTGACCCTGCGCGCCATGGTCATCAACGACCAGGTGAAGGTGGGGGTCATCTGGGCGGGAGTGGTGGCCTCATATCCCGACCTGCTCTACAACTGGCGCAGCCGTCCGTTCACGCCCCGCCCGGGGTTTGTCAACTGGCGCGAATCGTGGATCGATCAGTACGGCACACCCGAGCAAAACCCCACCTTCTGGAACGCCATCTCCGCCAACAGTTACCTAGCCGACCTCTCCGGCCCGCTGCAACTGCACCACGGCACGGAGGATGAAGATGTGCCGCTGGCCTTTTCAGTGCAGCTGGCCGAGCAGGTGCGCGAAGTGGGCGGCATTGCCGACCTTTATACTTACGAAGGCGACAACCACAACATCTCGAACTATTTCAGTACCGCCATGGGGCGCACCATCCAGTTTTTCGACAGTGTATTGAAACCATGAACCGAACGGAGGTGCGCCGCACCACAACTTTAGGAAATCTGCGCAGTTTACCTCCAACCGTATCTTTATTTGCCATTCAATGGTAAAGTTAGCTCTTGCATCTCTATTGTGCCCTGCTTAATACCCGGCACTGACCCCTCCCCAGAAAAGGATGAAAATGGAAACGAAGATTTACGTTGGGAACCTCGCTTACACGACCAGTGAGGCAGAACTGCAAGCCTTGTTTGCCCAGGCCGGCACAGTGGTATCGGTCGCGGTCATCAAAGACCGCGAAACCGGCCGCTCGAAGGGCTTTGCATTCGTAGAAATGAGCAGCCAGGCTGAGGCAGAAAAAGCCATCAGCATGTTCAACGGGCGCCAGCAAAATGATCGCCCCCTTACGGTCAACCTTGCCCGCCCGCGCGAAGAACGCAGCGGTTTTGGGGGTGGCGGCAGCAACCGCCCGCGCAGTTCCAACGGACCCAAACGCCGTTACTAAACCTGGCTCGTACTAAAAAACGCGTCCCCCGGGCTGCATGGCCTGCGGCGGACGCGTTTTTTATTTCACCAACCCACCGAACCTTTCGAGTGGGCAGTCCTACTGGATATACGCAATCAGATTGGGGGCGTTTTCATCGCCGCGAGACAGGCCCAGCTCCAGCCAGTGCCAAAGGCAAAGGGCAGCGTCAGGCATTCCTCACTTTTCACCATTGCCTGACGTGCTTGCCGAGAGTACCGTGGCGCCGCCCCAGCCGCGTCCGATGCGCCGCACCAGCACCATGAATGCTACCGCGGCCAGTAAGCGCCCAACGCCCGAAGCCAGGAAGATGGCCGTGTACCCCCAGCGCTCGGTGATAAACCCGCCAAAGGCCGCCCCGCCCGCCAGGGCCACCGCCACCACCACCTGGTAGATGGCCGAATAGCGCGCACGCTGCGCCTCGGGGGTGAGCATGAGCAGGAAGTTGAAGGACGCCAACTCGAACGCGCCCCACAGGATGCCCCCCAGCAGGTTGGTGGCCACCACCTGCCAGAGTTCGGTGATGAACATCCACATAAAGGGCAGGATGGGGATGAGGAACATGAAGATCATCTGGACGCGGGCCGGGCCCCAGCGGTCGGACAGTTCCCCAAATTTGGGCTGGGTGAACAGGCGTGAAACACTGGTGGCCACACTGGTGATGCCGATCATGGCGGCGGTGAAGCGCAAGTCTTGCGCCATGTAGACATTGAAGAACGGCCCGGCAATATTGAGCGCAAAGTTCCACAGCGCGGCCGTGCCGCACAGCGCCAGGAAAATTGGCGCGCCGCGCAGGTCTTGCCAGATGCCTCGCAACGAAATGGACATGGAGGCGGCGGGCGGCGATTCGGTTCGGGGTTCGTTGATCTGCGAGAAGAACCAGGTGGAGACCAGCCCGGTGGCAAACGAGAGGCCGAGGGCCAGCTGGTATCCCAGCGGCGACCCGGCGAAGGTGATGAATTCGCCCAGCAGGTAGGTGAGAATCATGCTGGCAATGCCCATCACCAGGTTGCGCGAGCCAAAGTAACGCCCGCGTCCCTCCAACGGCACAATGGAGCCGGTCATGGACATCCAGGCCGGGAAGGCCAGGTTGCCGGCCACGGCGCGCACAATGGAAAAAATGATGACCAGCCAGATGAGCGCCTGCCCATCCGCGCCCAATGGCAGCAGGGCCAGCACCAGTAGCAGCAGGCGCGCGCCCAGCCCGCCAAAAATGATCGTGATCTCTTTGCGGCGCCCAAATTTTTCGACCAGGAAGGCGCCCGGCAGCAGGCTGAGCGCGGCTGCCAGGCTGGTGAGCGCGCTGTACCAGCCCACCTGCGCCCCGGTTGCGCCAAGCGCAATGAGGTAAAGGGTGAGATAGTTGATCGGGACGGTGTCACTGGCGGCCGCGAACAGTCCATCGAACCAGTAATTGCGCAGGTTGCGGCGCGATCCTTCGGGTTGGGCCAGGGCCCATTCACCCCCGGTAATAAACAGGCTGGCCCGGCGGCTCAACCGCTCTCGGATTTGATCGAATGATTTCATTCAAGGCTCAGGGAGGGGATTTTGCCATGAGTGGCGGAGTGTATTATATTACGCTTGCCCCCAATTTATCGGCTGGGCCGAGGCCAGGTTGCCAGGTGAGCAAAGAGCGTCAGGGTGTTTTTTCTCTATGGCGGTGACGCAAAGGTGGCCAGGATTCTCAACGCGAATTTCGCAACGTAGGAAAATTACGCGGAATTTTATCTGGCGACATCCAAAAAATCAGCGTAATCCGCGTTAAAAACTTTACGCGAAAACAAGCTGTCCGGCGGCCAGCCCAGTAGACCACCATCCGGCTCGTGTTGTGGGTTTGATCATGAGCAATTTCATGCGACACCTCCAGGCTGTTGTCATGACTCCCATCCGGTTTCCACTTCCACCATAGTACGCTGCGTCATCAAGTACAATACGCAACCCGTGGCGGGAACGGAGCTTTCGCAAAGTCGTAGTGCGTCGCACCATTTTTAACGGGATTGGTCCGAAGCCCTAGGTCTTTGCTCATTAAACGGGATCAATCAACCCTTTTGGTGCGACGCACCCAACCGTTACAGAAAACCGCGCGTGGCGGGAATACCGCGAAAACTGAAACGAACAGACCGGTATGATGAATATCTGTTTCGCCAAAAACCCAGCATAAAGACAATTTCGGCTACAATCAAAATACTTCCAACGCTAATATAAAGGCCATAAACGCTATGAACACGATGTATGATAATAACAAAACCTTGTCTGCTGGCGAACGGGAAGCCATGCTCGGCGTTTTGCAGGCCCGCTTCGAGAAGCACACGGGCCGGCACCCGGGCCTGCCCTGGGCCGAGGTGCACGCCCGCCTGCAAGCCCAACCCGAAAAACTGTGGTCACTCAACGAAATGGAGCGCACCGGCGGCGAGCCGGATGTGGTCGGCCGGGACGAAAAAACCGGCGCCTACATTTTCTGCGACTGCGCGGCAGAAAGTCCCAAAGGCCGCCGCAGCCTGTGCTATGACGCCGAGGCGCTGGAGGCGCGGAAAGAGTTCAAGCCCGTTGACTCTGCCATGAACCTGGCCGCGGCCATGGGCATCGAGGTATTGACCGAGGAAGAATATCGCGCCCTGCAAAGCCTGGGCCGGTTCGACACGAAAACCTCCAGCTGGCTGAAAACGCCCCCGGAGGTCCGCAAGCTCGGTGGCGCCATCTTTGGCGATTGCCGCTACGAGCGTGTCTTTATCTACCACAACGGCGCAGACTCGTATTACGGCGCGCGGGGATTCCGCGGCCGGTTGGCGGTCTAACAAAAAAGGCGGATTTCCACCCGCCTTTCAATTTACATCACGTCCCCTGGTTACTGAAAACTGCCCTCCGGTACTTTCGGGCCGGCCTCCATCACCTCGCGCGGGGTGCCTCCCTCGAACTTTGCAAAGTTTTGGATGAAGCGCATGGCCAGGTCGTGGTAGCGCTTGTCATATTCTTCGCGGCTCGGCCAGCTCGACCACGGCTCCAGCACGGAATCGGGCACGTTCGGGCAGGTGCGCGGCACCTCGAAGCCAAAGACCGGGTCGCGGTAATAGTCCACGCCCGCCAGTTGGCCGGTCAGCGCGGCGTTGAGCAGGGCGCGGGTGTGCTTGATGCTGATGCGCTTGCCCACGCCGTACGCCCCCCCCACCCAGCCGGTGTTCACCAGCCAGCAGTTCACGCCATAACGCTCGATCTTGCGTTTGAGCAGTTCAGCGTATTTGTAGGGATGGTGCACCATAAACGGGCCGCCAAAACACGCGCTAAAGGTGATCTCCGGTTCCTTGCCCAGCCCCACCTCGGTGCCCGCGATCTTGGACGTGTAGCCCGAAATGAACTGGTACAAAGCCTGGTCGGGGGTCAGCCGGGCAATGGGCGGCATCACACCACTGGCGTCGCAGGTCAACAGGATGACGTTCTTCGGGTGCCCGGCCTTCTTCTCCGGCACGGCGTTGGCGATGAATTCCAGCGGGTACGAGGCCCGCGTGTTCTCGGTGATGGTGTCATCGTCAAGGTTGATGTAGCGCGTTACCGGGTCGAAAGGCACGTTCTCCAGGATGGTGCCGAACATCTTCGTCGTGGCGTAAATCTCCGGCTCAGCGGAGGCGGAAAGCCCGATCACCTTGGCGTAGCAGCCGCCCTCAAAGTTGAAGACGCCCTCGTCGCTCCAGCCGTGCTCATCATCCCCGATCAGGCGGCGGGTGGGGTCGGCGGAAAGGGTCGTCTTGCCCGTGCCGCTCAGCCCAAAGAACAGGGCCACATCGTTCGGGTCGCTGGGGCTGACGTTGGCCGAGCAGTGCATCGAGAGCACGCCCTGAAGTGGCAGAAGGTAGTTCAGGATGGTAAAGACCGATTTTTTGATCTCGCCCGCGTAAGCCGTGTTGCCGATGATGGCCAGCTTTTTCTCGAACGACAGGCAGATGAAGGTTTCGCTGGCGGTGTTGTCCACCGCCGGGGTGCCCTTGAAATCGGGCATGGCGATGATGGTAAACTCGGGCACGAAGCGCTTATACTCCTCCAGCGACTGGGGTACGATGAACATGTTGCGTACGAACATGCTGTGCCAGGCCAGCTGGGTCACGATGCGCACGGGCAGGCGATAATTCTCGTCAGCGCCGCCGTACACATCCTGCACGAAGACATCCTTGCCCTGCATGAAGCCGAGCAGGCGGTCGTACAGCACCTCGAACTTCTCAGGCGCAAACGGGCGGTTATACACGCCCCACCACACGTTACCCTCGGAATCGGTTTCGCGCACCACAAACTTGTCATTGGCCGAGCGGGCCGTATGCTTGCCAGTGTTGGCCACGAACGGTCCGCCCGCCGCCGTCACGCCCTCGCCACGAAAGACCGCTTCTTCGTACAGCGCCTCGCTGGTCAGGTTCCAGTATGCCAGGCGCAGGTTGCCCACACCGTGGTTCGAGAGGTTGTAATCGGCTTTGCGGGTCTGCGCGACCGCTTCGGCCGGGGTTTTGATGTTTAGCAGGTTATTCATAATTTCTCCATGTGGGTAAGGATATAAGTATACAGGTAAGCAAATACTATATTTGCCTACACGCATATTTATTTCCTCTTTACAGCCAATCCCTCACCATTTTCTTATCGCCAATATAGATTTCGTTCGGGCTGGTCGGGTCGAGCGCCCATTTAATGCGCGCAATGCCTTCGGTCACATCCTTCGCCGTGCCGCTGAACGAGATGCGGATGTGCCCTTCCATGCCAAACTCCTTCCCCGGCACGGTCACCACCATGGCCTTCTTGAGCAGGAAGCGCGCCACCTCCACTGAGCTGGCGTTGAAAGCGCGCAGGTCTGGCAGCGCATAGAACGTACCATCTGGCGGGATCAGCCGTGCGCCGTTGAATGTTTTGAACTCCTGCAGCAGCACATCGCGGTTGTTTTGGATCTGGAGCCGCAGCGCCTCTACAACGGATTGCAGTCCATTGAGCGCACCCTCGGCTGCGGCCTGGCTCACTGGCGACACCCCGGAGGTGGTCTGCGCGGTGACGTTGATCATCACCCGCACCAGGTCACGCGGCGCTACCACCCAGCCCACGCGGAATCCGGTCATCCCGTACAGCTTCGCCACCCCGTTGATGGCAATGATGGGTGCGTTTTCCACATCTTTCTGGGTAAAGTGCCAGGCTGGCGCGGCCACATTGCGGTCAAAGGTCAACTTGTGGTAAATGTCATCACAGACCAGGTAAATGCCCTTGCGTTCGCAGAAACCCACCAGCTTTTCGATCAACGTCGGCGGGTAAATGACGCCCGACGGGTTGTTGGGGCTGTTGACGATGATGGCGCGGGTGTAGGAGGTCACCGCGCGTTCGATATCCTCGAAGCGGGGCGTAAACGTCCCATCCTCAGGCGTCACAATGACCGGCCGCCCCATGCACATCTTGATAATCTCGGGGTACGAGACCCAGTAAGGCGCCAGCACGATCACTTCATCCTGCGGATTGAGGATGGAATAAAAAATGTTGAACAGTGACTGCTTGGCCCCGTTGGTCACGATCACGTTCTCGGGTGCAACCAGGCGGTTGTAGTTCTCTTCGGTGTAGCGGATGATGGCTTTTTTGAGCGAGGGCATGCCATCGGCCGGGGTGTACTTTACCTCGCCACTGGTCAACTTGGCCGCCGAAGAGAGGATGGCGTTGATGGGCGTCTTGTTCTTCGGCTCGCCAATGCCCAGGTGGATGACGGCCTCGCCGCGTTCGCGCAGTAGCCGCGCTTCTTCATTGAGCGCAAGCGTCGGCGATTCGGCAATATCGAGTGCAAGTTTGCTCAGTTTCATAATCACCTCTTTTAGAAAGATTTAATGTCACCAGTTAAAAGCAAAAAGGTCTGGTTTAACCCTGACCTTTCAAGTACTTGCACCTGACCAACGCCTGTCCGGCGATGTGACTGACAGCGTAAATGTCAGACAACTTTATCATAATTCGATTATACACCCGGCCCCCTGGCAGATTGTCACAGTCCTTGCCTGTCGTTCATCACAATGTTCGGGTTTCAGCGAAAGTCAGCCCACCAGCTGCCATCTCCCGCAAGATCAACAAGTGAACCTCCGAGCGCATCGCCAGCAATTTTGCGTGCTCGTCCGGATACCGCCGGTCTGCCGGATCAAACTTCTTTATTTCCACGCGGCAAACAATGTTGATCGCGTTCCGCTCGAACCCAAGCACCCCCAGCCTGGCACCCGCGGACAAATCGGGATGATTGCGGAAGTGCGCACCGAGATTGGTCAAAAACTGTTCGACGCCTTCAGGAGTCGTGGCGGCATGTAATGGAATGGTTGTTTCGACCACATAGGTTGCCCGGCTGCTGATATTGCGGACCGGATTCTGGGTGAAGAACCGGTTGGGTACCATCACTTCCTGCCCGAGCGCATCCAGCATTTTGGTAGTGCGAATGCCAATCGAAACCACCCGTCCCCGAATTTCCCCAACCTCGATTATTTCTCCCTGCTTGAAAGGCTGCTGGGCAAATAGGGTCACGCCGCCAAAAAGGTTCGCTACGGTGTCCTGTGCGGCCAGGGCGATGGCCAATCCGGCTATGGCGAGTCCCGCAATCACTGCCGTAATGTCGTAGCCAATGCTGTTTATCGCCAGTAGCCCGCCCATCACCCAGATGACTGTACGAACACCTGAACTCATCGTGTCGAGCAGTTGTTTATCCAGTTGGCCGCGGCGCACATGGAAGTGCTCCACAACATACGCAATGTGGAAAACTCCGTACGTACGGGAAATCATCCAGGTGACAGTGAGCGTGAACAAAAACTGCCACACCCGCTGGAACAGCAAAGCCAGTCCAGCCGAAACACTTAATATATTGAAACCCAGCCACGCACCACACAAAATGAGCAGGAAAAAAAGCGGGCTGTCGAAGGCTTCCACCAGCAGGTCATCCAGCTTCGACTCGCTGGACTTGATGAAATATTTCACAGAGCGGCTCAAACGCCAAATGGTAAACCGGCTGAGCACTACCGATAATGCCAGCACAACCGCCAGTCCAGCCCACTGGCCAAGCGTGTTGCCCAAAATCGTGGCATTCAAAATAGCAGACAGGCTTAACTCCATAATACAAAATTATACATGAACGCCCAAACACATATCCGGGGTTTTGTAACACCTAATCGATTTGTAAGGATTACCCCAATGCAGCAAAATCGTCTGGCGCGCCAATGGCAAGATTCTGCGCTTCCGGGGCAATCCGTTTCACCAACCCGCCCAAAACCGAACCCGCACCCAGCTCGACAAAAGTCAGCACGCCCTGCCCTGCCAGCCAGCGCACCGATTCGGTCCAGCGCACCCGTGATTGCATCTGCGCCTTAATATCTGCCCGCAACGCATCGGCGGCAGTGATTGGCTGCGCGTGAACATTTCCCACCACCGGGATCGCGGCATCACGGCACGCCAGCTGGCTGACCGCTTCGTCCCATTCAGACTGGATGCTATCCATCAACGGGGAGTGTGCAGCAATGCTGACCGCCAGGGGCAGGGCGCGTTTGGCCCCAGCCGATTTTGCGCCCGCCATGGCGCGCTCCAAGGCCAGCCTGTGACCCGAAATAACCACCTGCCCAGGGCAATTGTCATTGGCGACCTGAACAATCTCTTGCGGTGTACTGGCCGCAGCGCATACACCCTCCAGGGTGGGGATATCCAATCCCAAAATCGCCGCCATGCTGCCCGGATTGAGCTGGCCGGCGCGCTTCATTAACTCACCACGCTTGCGCACCAAACGAAGCCCATCTTCGAATGAGATCGCGCCAGACGCAGCCAGGGCGGAGAGTTGTCCGAGCGAATGCCCGGCCAAAAAAGCGGGTTGCAGCGCCGGGTGACGCGCACGAATGACCACATGCGCGGCCAGGGAATGGACGAACAGGGCTGGCTGCGTGTTGAGCGTGTCATTCAATGCGCTTTCCGGGCCCTCCCACATGATTCGTGAAAGCGGTACGCCCAAAATTTCATCTGTTCCCTCAAAAATCTTTTTTGCTTCGACAAAAGATTCGGACAGAGCACGCCCCATTCCTACACTCTGTGAGCCCTGACCTGGGAAAACAAAAACGGCTTTTTTAGGATCAATGTTCATGGTTCACCTCGGCGGTTAAAACACAAACGCGCCGTGTTGGTCACGGCGCGATGCGGGTCACAGTGAACTACTTTTCCTTCTGGACTTCGATCACTTCACGGCCCTTATATTGACCGCAAGTGGGGCACACCGTGTGGGCCAGGCGCGCATTACCGCAATTGGAGCAGACAACCGTGGTGCGGGCCTGCAATAACTGGTGCGTGCGCCGGCGATCGCGTCGCCCTTTGGAGTGTTTTCGTTTTGGATGTGGGGTCATGTCCTGCTCCTTGTGATTCTGATCCGCTTGGGATCCATTGGTATTCGGAAGTTAAGCGCGTGGATTATAAGGGTATCGACCATAATCGTCAAGCATCTTCCCTGTAAATGATTCGAAACCAACGGGAACAGCACCGGGGCATGAGACTGCCCGATACCTTGCGTTTTTGATAGCCAGCATGACCAAAGTACTATCATTTGTGTATTGACAAACCTTTACCAATTCAGTAATATATAAACAATTCAATACAATAAATTGCAGAGAAGCGAAGACCCGGGACTGATGTTATGGTCGCTCAACCTGAATAGGGACAGGTTGTGGTTCCGGCGAGCGAGTGGCGAAACCGGCTCTCCTGTGCCAGT
>DAOUAP010000008.1:0-174765 GCA_034433165.1 Anaerolineales bacterium
TGCGAAAATGGCAGCAGCGTGGCCGTCACCACCAGGAAAATGATGGTGAATCCTGAAAGCAGGATGTTGAGCGCGATTTCGTTGGGCGTTTTCTGGCGTTTGGCGCCCTCCACTAGCCCAATCATGTGGTCTAAAAACCCTTCGCCGGGGTCGGCGCTGACGCGAATCACCAGCCAGTCAGACAGGACGCGCGTGCCGCCGGTTACGGCGCTGCGGTCGCCACCCGCTTCTCGCACCACCGGGGCCGATTCACCAGTAACGGCGCTTTCATCCACCGAGGCAATGCCCTCGACGATTTCGCCGTCGGCGGGGATGATATCGCCGACCTCGACCAGGAAGCAGTCGCCTTTGCGCAGGTCGGTGGAGGAGACCAATTCCACGGGCGCATTGTGCTGGGGCTGGCGCAGGCGCTTGGCGCTGGTTTGTTTACGGGTGCGGCGTAAGGCGTCGGCTTGGGCTTTTCCGCGCCCTTCGGCCAGGGCTTCGGAGAAGTTGGCGAAAAGCACGGTGAACCAGAGCCAGGTGGCAATCAGGCCGATGAGCCAGGCTGGGGCTTCGCCCTGCCCAGTCAGGGCTTGAACCCAGAGCAGGGTGGTAAGGACGCTGCCGATTTCGACTATGAACATGACCGGGTTGCGCGACATGCGGCGCGGGTCGAGCTTGAGGAAGGCGTCGGTAACGGCGCGTTGGTACAGGTCACGGTTGAAGGATTTGGGGCGGTGTAAGTCGGTAGTCATAGGAGGGCTTCCACAATTGGTCCAAGCGCCAATGCAGGCAGGAAGCTGAGCGCGCCAACTATGATGATGACGCCAATCAGCCAAAAGATGAAGAGCGGGGTATGAGTGGGCAGGGTCCCGGCAGAGACGGGCACTTTTTTCTTGGCCGCTAGCGAACCAGCCATTGCCAGCACGGGAATGATGAGCCAGTAACGT
This sequence comes from Anaerolineales bacterium, assembly GCA_034433165.1. Taxonomy (GTDB): domain Bacteria; phylum Chloroflexota; class Anaerolineae; order Anaerolineales; family Villigracilaceae; genus DAOUAP01. The sequence goes on from DAOUAP010000008.1 coordinate 933, forward strand.
GCAATCAGCATGGTGATGCCCAGGGCGAAGTTGTAAAAATCGGTGTTGGCGTTCAGACCGGCAAAGGCGCTGCCATTGTTGTTGCCCGCAGAGGAGAAAGCGTACAGAATTTCACTGAAACCGTGCGGGCCGGGATTCAGCACCGAGGCACGCCCGGTCTCTAGGCTGACGGCCAGGGCTGCACCGAGCAGCACCGTCAGCACCGGGATGAGAATCATCAGCGAGGCCATTTTCATCTCGAAAACTTCGATTTTCTTGCCGAGATACTCCGGCGTGCGCCCGACCATCAGCCCGGCGACGAAAACCGCCACAATGACGAAAGCCAACATGCCATACAACCCGGAGCCAACGCCGCCATATATGATTTCGCCCAACTGCATGAGCCACATGGGAGCCAGGCCGCCCAGCGGGGTGAAGGAGGCGTGCATGGAATTGACCGAGCCGTTGGATGCGGCGGCGGTGGCGACTGACCACAGCACCGAGTTTGCCACGCCAAAGCGCGCTTCCTTGCCTTCCATATTTCCAGCAGACTGGTCGATGCCCAACGCCGCCAGGTTTGGGTTTCCCTGGTATTCGGCCCACAGCCCCAGGCCAAGTACCATAACAAAGATGAGGGTCATGGCGGTCAGGATCGCCCAACCCTGGCGGGTATCGCCGACCATTTTGCCGTAGGTATAAGTCAGCGCGGTGGGGATGAGCAAAATCGCCAGCATTTCGAGGAAATTTGTCAGCGGGGTGGGGTTCTCGAAGGGATGCGCTGAGTTGACGTTGAAGAATCCGCCGCCGTTGGTGCCGAGTTGTTTGATGGCGATTTGCGAGGCGGCTGGCCCCAACGCGATGGTCTGGGTGGCAGAATCGGCGGTGGGTTGGAGAAGGGCGGTTTGACAGTATTCGGCGAAGGTTTGGACGGTTCCCTGTGAGACCAGAGCCAGGGCGAGGATCAGCGCCAGGGGCAAGAGAATGTAGAGAGTGGAACGAGTCAAATCCACATAAAAGTTGCCGATGCCACCCTCAATCCCCTCACTTTCTGGGGAGCGAAAATGGGGGGAGGCAGACAAGCCGCGAATCAGCGCAATTAAAACCGCCATGCCGGTGGCGGCGGAGAGGAAGTTCTGCGTACCAAGCGCCAGCATTTGCGAAAGATAGCTCATCACCATCTCGCCGCCGTAGGCCTGCCAGTTGGTGTTGCTGGCGAAGCTGACAGCGGTATTGAAGGCCAGGGCGGGCGGGACGGCGGCAAAACCCTGCGGATTGAGCAGCAGGGCAGCTTGCAGGCGCAGGATGGCGTAAACAAATACAAAGCCGAGAGCGTTGAAGAACAAAACGACCAGAGTGTAGGCTTTCCAGTCCATTTCGCGGGCGGGGTCGATTCTTGAAAGACGGTACAGGACGTTTTCAACAGGGCGCAGGAAGGCGATTTTTCCTTCGCACACGCCCGCCATATACGCGCCGAGCGGTTTGACGAGCGCAATCAGCGCGACGAAGAAAAGCAGGAATTGGAGCCAGTCGTAATTGGTCATTCGAACCACTCCGGTTTAAGCAGGGCCGCGCCAAGATAGATGAGTAGCGCGAGCGAGATGAGGGCGGCTAAGAGGGTCATTTTGTCTCCATCAGGTTCTGGCAAAGGCCGAGTAAAAATCGACAGGCTAGTGCGAAAAGAGCAACGGACAGGAATACAAAAAATTCTGACATAAGGTTTTCTCCTTAGTCAGAATTGTAGGTGTTTCCGTCTCAATTTTGGTTCAAGATGGGTTGGGAAGGTCTCAAGAAATGCTCAAGACCGAGTGATGGTTTGTTGTGCCAGCATTGACCTGCTTCAGATATTATGCCCAACTGGAATGAGAGTTTGAGCAGGTTGAATGGTGAACTCGGCGGCGAAAGCCGCCGGGGTATAGTGGGCTAACGAAATCCATCACGTGAGATGCATAGTGAGGAAAACGCTGCTTGTGAAGTTGCCTACTGTTGAAACAATACACAAATAAGCGTAGCGCGCATTCCAGAGCATAAGGACAGCGAGAAAAACAACGTGATTTGCGCGCCAAGCGAGCCAGATAGTGCCGGAGTTCAGCATTATCTGCTTCCACCGAATAGGTATCGGCTTTTCCTTGAGACACTTCGTACCTTCCGAAGTGATACCAAAGCCATTGATAAGCATCGAACCCATCGCTGTAGTACCACCTCGCTTTTGGGGCGCGATCAACCACTTGTTGGATGGCTTCCTGCGTGCGGACCCATACCACCGACCAGCCCAAAATGCAGCGCGTTCTACGATCTACGACTGTGATGATATAGATTTGGTTTTTTTATCGCCAATGAAGGTGAATAGTTCGTCCATTTCAGCTTCTTTGACTTCTTCCGGCAAGGGAGCGCTTGGTAAAGCTTCGGCAAGTTCGGTTACCCAATAGGCGATGGTTTGTGGTGCAACCTTCAAATGACGAGCAATCCGGCGCAGATTTTCGCCATCCACGTACATTTCCACGGCTCGCTTGCGTAGACTGTCCGGATAGCCTTGCTTTTTCGGCTGGGGCGTATATTTGCGATTGCAGTGCATACACCGGTACCTTTGGGAACCTGCATTCGTGGCTCCTGCCTTGTTCTGGCGAGTGGTTGCTTGGCAATAAGGGCATCTTTTCATGCCACTATTTTAGCCCATCCTTCTAGACACTCTCAGGTTTCCGAAAATTTCCCTGTAAGCGATGATCCAGGTTATAATAGAGTCTATAACAGTAGCACAAAAACAATGTCTTTTATCCCCCGCCCGTGGGGCACCTGAAAACTCGGAGAATAACTCCGGGTTTTTTTGTTTTTGCAATGAATACACTTGGGGCGGTAAGGCGTGTCAAGTGTATTTGTTCGGGCTTGGGCGGGATGTGGTGATTGGCTCGCGCAAGTGTCTACGGGCGGCATTAGCGAAAGGTGTAGTGAATTTCGGGCAGGTCACGCAAGCGGGCAGCAGCGGCCTCGGGGGTAATGTCGCGCTGGGGCATGCCGAGCATCTCGTAGCCAACCATAAACTTGCGCACCGTGGCCGAGCGCAGCAGCGGCGGGTAAAAGTGGGCGTGCAGCACCCATTCTGGATGGTTGTGGTGGTCGTTGGGGGCCTGGTGAAATCCCATGGAGTAAGGGAAGGAGATTTCAAACAGGTTGTCATAACGGATCGCGACTTTTTGGTAAATGTCTGCCAAGGCGCGGCGCTCGGGCTGGCTCAGGTTGGGCAGGCTGGGTGCGGGGCGGTGGGCAATGATCAGCGTTTCGAACGGCCAGACTGCCCAGAATGGCACCAGCGCGGTGAAGTGTTGGTTGGCAGTAACGATGCGTTCGCCACGCCGGCGTTCTTCTTCCAAGTAATCCAGCAGCAGGGGGCGGCCGTGGGCGGTGTAATATTCGTGCTGGCTGGCCAACTCTTTGGCCGGTTCGTTGGGGATTTGTGATTGCGCCCAAACCTGGCTGTGTGGGTGCGGGTTGGAACAGCCCATGACCGCGCCTTTGTTTTCAAAAACCTGCACATAGGCAATGTTGGGGCGATTGAAGAGCGCGGCGCTTTCATCACACCAGGCGGTAATGACAGCTTCGGCCTGGTCCAGGCTGAGTTGTGGCAGTGTCTGGTCGTGGCGCGGCGAAAAGCAGATGACACGGCAGGCGCCGGTTTCTGGTTCGGCCCTGAAGAGCACCGAGGGGGGCGCATGGGTGTCGTCATCCATTGGGTGCTCCGCTGGTTGTGGCAGCAGGGCTGCAAAGTCATTATCGAAGGCAAATGTGCTGGTGTATGGCGGATTGTTTATGCCGCCCGCGCGTGCGTTGCCGGGGCACAGGTAGCAGCCAGGGTCGTAAGACGGCAGGTTTTCGGGTGGGTTTTTTTCCACCTGCCCTTGCCAGGGGCGTTTGGCGCGATGGGGTGAAACAAGGATCCATTCACGGGTGAGCGGGTTGAATCGGCGGTGCGGGGCGTCAAATTTCATGGTTACTCCGGCAACTTTACGGGAAAATCGAACGGGCCAAGCGCAGGCGCCGAGACGCCTGGCGCGTCAATAGGAGCGTTTACGGATGTTCAACATTCATTATAGCCAAATTGTTGCCAGAAAAAGCAGGGTATCCGTTGGGCAGCCGGGTTAGCCGGTGCGCACATGTCCGTTGTGTGCTTTGATGGGTCATTCCGGATTGCGCACTACACTGCTTTTATCCGCAGCATCTTGCTCTCAAAATTCTTGAGGGGTACACCCAGACCAGCGGCCATCCACCCCAGCCCGGAGCGTTGTCCGTGCCCCTCCACAGTGTAGATGGTGTTGGGGTCCAGCCCGCGCAGGTAAAGGTGTGGGATGTTGTACTTTTCTGGAATATGGGTGCGGAAGGCCAACAGCACACCTTCAGATTGATCTTTGCTCATGTACTGCACTGCCGAGTACGGGCTTTTTTGGGGTGAGACCAGGCGGTATTGGTCGCCAAACTGGATGATGTGGCGAATTTCCTTGTATTGTCCAATCCAGCTGGCGGCTAGTGCCCGGTCGGCATCGTTCCAGTGGGTCAGGTTGCCGCCCACACCCAGCGCCCCGCACATGCTTACATGGAAGCGAAATGAGAGCGGCACAATGCCTTCATGCCAGTCGGTGACCCAGGCTTCCATGGTGATGGCCGGCAGGTATTGCGAATAGCCGTGCTGGATGTGCAGGCGTGATGAGGCTTCGGTGTTGTCGCTAACCCACACCTGGTCTGCCAGGCGCAGGATGCCCAGGTCAGCACGCCCGCCTCCGCTGGCGCACGACTGCCAGGTGACATGCGGGTGACGCTGGCGCAGTTCATCCCATACCCGGTATACGCCCCACACATAACGCACCCACAATTCGCGCGGGTCGCCCGGGGCGTCGCTCCAGCCGGGTTCGCTGGCGGCGCGGTTCATATCCCACTTGATGAAAGCGATGTTGTTTTGACTCAACAGGCTGTCGAGTGTGCCGATCAGGTGTTCTTGCACATCGGCCCGGGCCATGTTGAGGATGAGCTGGTTGCGGCTTTCGGTGCGGGCGCGGGTGGGAAAGTGGATGACCCAGTCTGGATGTGTGCGGTACAGGTCGCTGTTGGGGTTGACCATTTCCGGCTCGATCCACAGTCCAAAGTCCATGCCCAGCCCATTGACGTGCGCTATCAGCCCGCCCAGCCCGTTGGGGAATTTCTTTTCATCTGGGTGCCAGTCGCCCAGCCCGGCGTTATCCCAGTTGCGGTTATGGAACCAGCCATCGTCCATAACAAACAACTCCACGCCCAGCGCAGCGGCGATTTCGGCCAGTTTTGCTTGCGAGGTCTCATCCACATCGAAGAGGGTGGCCTCCCACGAGTTGTAGAGAATTTTATGCAGTTTCTTGCCATGCGGCAGAAGCTCGTCGCGCACATAATCATGAAAGATGCGGCTGGCAGCGCCAAAGCCGAACGGGGTATACCCGCCCAGCGCGACCGGTGTGACCAGCGGTTGGCCGGGCAGCAACCGCCAGCCGAAATCCCAGTCGTTTAACCCTATGCTGATGCGTGTGGAAGCGAACTCGGTCACTTCGGCGCTGATGCGAAAGTTGCCGCTCCAGGCCAGGGTGCCAAACCATACCTCACCGGCATCTTCGCTGGCGGCCCGGTCAATGGCAAACCAGGGCGCAGCGCGGTGGCTGGTGATGATGCGGCGGCTTTCCATGGTTTTTAGCCCAGGCGTGAGCGGTTCGCGCACCAGGTTAAACTCGTCGAGGTGGCGGCCCACCATGTGGGACAGGTGATAATCATCGCCGGGCGGCAGGGTCCAGCGGGCTGAGAAAACCCGCTCCACCTGAATTGGCGCTTCACCCAGGTTTTCGAGCGTGACCCGGCGTTCGATCAGGTCGTATTCGTACAGGGGTCGGTAGTGCAGGGTGACGCGCAATGGGTAGTAAGCATCACGCAGGCGAATGTCAAGTTGCGGGCTGGGCGCCCCGCTGACCGAGAAATCTTCAAAAACCAGTACCACGTCCCGCACGCCATCGGCAAAGGTCACTTTGAGGCACGGATCGATGTATTTTGTGCCAGCATAGCCGGGCAATTCTTCTGGCACGAAGTGATCGAAACCATCTGTGGATGCAAAGCCGCCTGGTTCGGGCGGAGCGGGATAATCTTCTGTGCGTGGCAGGCGTTTTCCCCAGTAGTGGTGGGCGAGCAGCCCGGCGCGATTGAGTCCGAACGCGTATGCGGTATGCCGGGTCTCGAGCACCCAGCGGTTGCGGGAGGTATGGATGGTCATGGGAAGGAACTCTTTTCCTGATTGTTGGGTGTGCGGATTGGGTCGAGCAGGTGATTTTTTGACCGCTGTGATTTTACCGCGTTGCCGACCGAATGCCGGGGCGTGATGCCCGTAGGTTCCCCCGTTGGAGGAAAATGCTCGGCGTTTAGCATAACGGTTGTGCAATCAGAATTAAAATCGCAAAAAGCGCGAATTTTTGAACGTTACCCACTGAACAAGGATGGCATACGCTTGAGCAATTTCAGCGGATAGGATTGAAATGGCTCACACTTGCCCTGGCGCTGCCCGCCAGGGAGAAGAAGAACACCCACGCCCTGCTCATTCCCTGAAAGACTGTTTAAGAAGTGGTCGTAGCAAGACGGCGGAGCAAAAGGCGTGTCATGGCAATATCGATCATGGATTCGCTGGGGTCTGTCAAGGCTTCGTAATCCTTGCTCAAGCGGCGATTGGCGTCCAACCCGGCAAAAGTACGTTCCGCCACCCAGCGCCTGGGCAAGACCCGAAATCCTTTTTGCCCTTCTGGGCGTAGAACGGGTTCTATTCTGAAGCGAAAACGGTCCGAAACCCAGTTCAATAAATAGCTAATGCAGGAAGGTGACACGCGCTCAATACAAGGCGCTTGCCACCTTCCTGATGCTGCATCGCTGCACGTGCCTGACGATGCTTTACGGCAGCGGCAGGTTGAAGGTGCGCTGCAGGAAGACCGCCATCTGATCACGCGAAACCGGTGTAGACGGGCAGAAGTTACCGCCGCCGCAGCCAGTGGTGATGCCCTCGGCTGCCAGCTGCTTGATCCACGCGGCCGCCCAGTAACTGGTGGGCACATCCGCAAAGCCCGTGCTGCCACCCACCGGCGGGGGCAGGTACAAGGCGCCATATTTGGCGCGCAGCAGGAAGACCGCCATCTGGTCGCGCGTCACCGGGCTGGACGGACAGTAGTTGCCGCCGCCGCAGCCAGCGGTGATGCCTTCCAGCGCGAATTGCTTGATCCAGGCCGCTGCCCAGAAGGTCGTGGGCACATCCGCAAAACCCGTGCTGGTACCCACCGCGGGCGGCGTGTACCCCGAACTCTTGATGCCGCGCATCAGGAAGACGGCCATCTGGTCGCGCGTGACGGTGTTGCCGGGGCAGTAGTTGCCGCCTCCGCAGCCGGTGGTGATGCCAGCAGCGTACAGAGATTCGATATGCTGCCAAGACCAAAATGTCACGGGAACATCCGCAAAACGCGGTGCCGGCTTTACATTAAGAACCAAAGTGCCTCCGGCCAACGATACAACATCGGCCGTCTGCTTTGTCGAGACCGACTGGGCATCAGGCTCTGTAAAAAGTGGCAGCATCGCTTCGCGCTCACCCTGTGCCTGGGCTGAGGTACTTATCGAGCCATCGAATTCGGCTATTTGTATGTAATATGTCACCCCGGCTGACAAATCAACCGTCAACGACGATTGGATATTGCCAGCTCCATAATCCACATCATCATTGCATCCGACCTCAACCAAACTGCCGCGCGTGCCTTTCCATACGGCAATATAGGTGTCATAGTTGCTGCCGATGGTATCCAGGGTTATCTTGCGATTGATGGATGGCGTAAACTTGTACCAAACCGAGGCGAGTCCTGGTTTAAGCCCACAACCTTGTGCAGCCGGGTCATCCGAAGCGCGTGTAGCCCCTAGTACGCTGACGGTATGGGTATAAGGAGTGGTGGATATCAAGCGTGCACTGTTGAAGTCGTTGTGCGAGGGCGCAGCAGGGGGCGCAACAACCGAGATGGTCTTGCCTGCGGTGTTGTTCGTTTCGTTCGTTTCGGCAATCTGACAGCCACTATCTACAAATATGTTTAACTGCCTTGTCCCTGCTGATACCGTATCCGCCGGAATTGTTATAAACCAGCTCTCAGTTTGATGCGCCTCCAGCGGCCCGCCAAGTACCCAGGCGCTGCCCCAATCACTACAGCCTGCAGGGGCATCATCAACATATAGATCAATCCAGAAGTTGGCAGCATTCACATCTGAATCGTTCAACACAAGAATCTCAACGAAGATATTACTATTGGCATATAACGTTTGCGGGTAAACATATACTGCCGTTATCTTCAATTCTGGTTTGGGGCACTCCGCAGTCACGCCTTGCACCCAGGGGGTGTGTGCCGACTCGCCATTTGCGTTATAGGCGCTCACTTCATAGAAATTGAAATCGTTACCGCATGTTAATCCAGATTGAGTATATGTGGTGATATTTGCGCCAACGGTTGCAATTTGCACGAACGCCCATTGAGCAGTTGCCTGCACGTATGACCAGCGATATATCTTGAATCCGCTTTCGTTGGTGGAATTATCGCTCCAACTCAGGGTAATAGATGTTTGGGTTGAGCCGCTGATGGTCACATTGCTGGGCGCGGCCGGTGGACAGGCTGTTGGCGTTGCGCTGACTGTGTTGCTGGCATTGGATTCCAGACTGCCTTTGTAGGCCCTGACGGTATAGGAATACGTTGAGCCACAGACTATCCCGGTATCCTGGTAAGATGTGGTCGAACTCCCAATCGTGGTCAGAGCCGTACCGTTCCGGTAGATACGATATCCATCGATGTTCCCAGGCGCATCGGCCGAAGCGCCCCACGACAGGTTGATCTGGGTCCCGGACACCACACTCGCCGTGAGATTGGGTGGCGTGCCATACAGAATGGTCAGTTTGCGCGTCTCGCTCCAACCACTTTCCACGCCGCTGCTGTTGCGCGACTTCACCCGCCACTGGTACACCCCGCCCCATTGTGACCCGATAAACCACGAAGTATTACCCGTCCATCCGGAATTGAGATTCAACCCCGGTCCGCCCCAGAACTCGGCATAATACTGTGTTGCGTTGGAGGCTGTATTCCAATAAAGGGTGATGTTATCAAACCGTCCTATGGTTGCGTCATTCGCGGGATTGCTGAGGGTAGGAACACCTGGGCCGCAGGCGCTGGTCGTGGCACTGGCAGTATTACTGGCATCGGATTCCAAACCACCTTTATAAGCCCTAACCACGTAGCTATAGCCGGTATTACAGGTTCCGCCCGTATCGCTGTATGAAGTGGTCGAAGCGCCCACCGTTCCAATGGACACACCATTGCGATAGATACGATACCCTGTAATGTTCCCGGGAGCATCCGCAGATGCGGCCCAGGATAAGTTAACCTGGTTTTGTGATACAGCCGAAGCCGACAGACTCGAGGGTGTACCATACTTGCGGTATAGTGTGCGTGTCTCACTCCAGCCACTTTCTGTACCGCTACTACTTTTGGATTTTACGCGCCATTGATAGGTTCCACCCCAAAATGAATTCCCCACGGTGAATGACAAATTGGATGTCCAACCTGAGTTGACTGATAACCCAGAATCTCCCCAGAACTCCGCATAATACTGGGTAGCATTCGATGCTGAATTCCAGGATAGTACAACATTATCGTAGCGGCCAGTGGTTGTGCCATTGGCTGGTGAAATAAGTCCGGGGGCAGATGGAATAACCGGACATACATTGGAACTGAACACCTCAATGGATTGAATTGCATTTTGCCAGCCGTGATCTTGCAAATTGGGCACACTGCTCGACCAGCAGCGTTCATCACCGCCACCTTTATTGTCCTGACGCCAAGTTTTAACCGACCAGCCGCTTGGAATCGACATCGAGTAAGCATTACCGCCAGGACCATTGCTAAAACCCGTCCCACCCTGCCAGACCTGGTTCTGGTAATTAGCCAAGCTGTATAGTTTCACTTCCCCAGCCGCCGGGCCGCCATTACACGAGGTGTTATTGAAAACCTGGATGGAGGAAATTTCCTTATCCATCACAACGACATTACCGTCAAATTTATCTTGTGCCAGATCCCACATGCTCCCATTAATGCAACGGCTGGCACCGCTGCCAGGAGGATCGTGCTGATAGGTTTTTACTGACCACCCAGAGCCCACATGAATGGATCGTGCGCGGTCATTCCAGCCCAACGGCGGCAGGCTTACAAGCCCTGTTGCGCTTGAATAGGATAATTTATTACCGGTACACTGTTGTCCATCAAATAATACTATCCCATTGAAGGAGTAAGTCTTACAAGCGCTTTGACCACCGCCACCACCATTATCATTATTTGTTGAATAAAGGTTGACACCATCGTACCAATTATTAACTGAAAACGCTTTACCCTCTATGATGAAAGGCCTAAATGGAAATTCAAAGTGGAGATGAGTTCCCGTTGATTTGATTCCACATGTATCCCCCCCCAATTCAAACGCTCCCGCCATAACCCCAAGTTTACGCCCTTGATAAACAAAATCCCCTTGTTTCAAGCCTAAAGCGCGCACTGACTCACCACTTAGATGAATATAGCTTAATTTTTCACTGGTATTTTGGGTAGTGATTCTAAGAATATAATGGTCTGATGGACTACAGGCAATTAGGTTCGTTATGTAACCGGGGGCAGCAGATAGTACGTCCGAATTGGTGTTGTCAACCACATCCCAATCAAGCGCTAAGTACGAAGTCCCATGCCAACCTCCGTGATTATGCCAAGGACGATCAGAAGGCCAGGGAAACTTATACTGATTATACGTCTGTTGTGAGGTGGCCTGTGAATTCGAAAAGAATAAAGCCCCCTTGGCATCAACGCCCAGTTCGCTATCCGGAATCAAATCTAGGACATAGTCAAGATTGCTGCCACCTTCAATTGCAGCAATCCAACCTGATTGATGTTTCACCACCACTAAAGAAACCATATCACCATCAAGAACTGGCAAATCGGATGATGAAAACGAAACTAAATTAGCAGATGATACCGTACCCAATATCCAATTTTCTTCTATTCGAAGAGACAACACAGAAAATCTGCCATTGGCTGGCAACGAATACTTCCACTCTCTAAGTGCAAACGCTATAGCATTTTTTGCTTCCACAGAGAGTTTTTCCGATTCACGAACCAAGTAATCTACTGTCGGATTAACAAGCACAGGGTCTTGGGCAAGCTGAACTAAATCGAAATCATTCATCGTACCAAGTGCATTATTGGCTGAATCTCCTCGAAGGAGCTTGATGGATACAGAATTTTCGTAAGCAAGAACCGGTTTTGCTGATTGAAAAAGTGCGAGAATGCTCACAACCAAAAGCCCAAGCCGCAGCCATTTAGAAAATTCCCCCTTGAAGGCAAAAAGATGCCGCTTTTCTATGCTCATCTATCACTCCGCTCACTAAGTGTGCCCCCAACATGGACGGACTTCTGGCACCCTGTTGTCCGTGCATGTATTATTAACCATTACACCCAAACTACATAGTGATACAAATCACATTGTATCAACGCAATCATCACATCATTGATTTCCAATCTCTTTGCATTACAATACCCGCATGCCTTCCTTATCCGACAAGCTCAAATCGCTGGGCGTGAAGACCAGCACGGCCGACCTGCGCCCGCCAGCGCCCAAAAAGACGGGCAGCGCCTCCATCGAGGCGGTCTTCCCGGCGGGTGAAACGCCTGGCGGCCGCGCGCTGCTGACGCGGCACGGCGAGGCTTTTGTGGTGGAGGATACCTATTTAGCGGATTACCGGCACGGGGTGGCCCCAATACGGCTTGAGGCGGCCCTAGGCACGTTAGCCGCCTGGGCTGCGGATGCGCGCATCAGCCAGCTGGACATTTCCCATCTCGCTTTTCTCGATACCGAAACCAGCGGGCTTTCGGGCGGCGCGGGAACCTATGCTTTCATGGTGGGCGTGGGTCGTTTTGTGAATGGGGACTTCCGGCTGGCGCAGTTCTTTATGCGCGACCCATCAGAAGAAGCCGCCATGCTGGAAGCGATTGCGGATTTTATTGCCCCGTGTGCGGCGCTGGTGACCTATAACGGCAAAGCCTTCGATGCGCCGCTGATGCGCACACGCTATACCCTGCACAGCATGCCCGCGCCGTTTGTCAACTTTTCTCACATAGACCTGCTGCCGCTGGCCCGCCGCCTGTGGCGCGACCGCCTGCCCAGCCGCACGCTCAAATACATTGAAGAAAATGTGTTGCGCGCGCCGCGCTCCAGCGAGGAAGTGCCGGGCTACGAGATCCCCTGGCTGTATTTCGATTACCTGCGCACCGGCGACGCCGCCCCGCTGAAGGGTGTGTTCTACCACAACGCCATGGACGTGCTGGCCATGGCGGCCATGCTTAACCACATGGCCGCCATGCTCGAAGACCCGTTTGGCGGGCAGGCCCGGCACGGGCTGGATGTGATCGCGCTGGCAAAGCTCTACGAAGACCTCAACCGCACCGAGGCGGCCGCGCGCCTGTACGAGCGCGGGTTGGACATGCACCTGCCCGAAGCGGATTTCTGGACGGCTGTGCGGCGGCTCACCTCGCTACAAAAACGGCGCGGCGACCTGGATGCGGCCGTGCGCTGGTGGCAGCAGGCGGCCGCCGAGGGGCACATTTTTGCGCATGTCGAGCTGGCCAAGCATTTCGAGCACCGCGTGAAGGACCCGCTGGCCGCGCTGGCGCACACGCGCCAGGCCGTGCAGCACGTGCAGGCCGCAGAGATGCCCCCCTATGCGCGCAAGCACTGGCTGGACGAGCTGGAAAAACGCCTGGCCCGCCTGAAGGGGAAAACAAAACGGTAGGAGCCTTCTCGTCACCCGGCAGTTTGTTTTCGCCTGAAATTTCTTAACACGGGCTACGCTGATTTTTTGGTTCGATCAGATACATAAGGAATTTTCGGAAAAGCGCTAAACGAGGATCTGCTCTTCCGGGTAAGCCAGCAGGCGCGGGGGGGTCAGCTGCGCCAGGGCCATGATGACCGTCAGCGCGCCCAGGCGGCCCCACAGCATGACAAAAGCGATGATCATTTGACCGCCGATATCGAGAGTGCTGGTATACGCCAGCGACAGCCCACAGGTGGCAAACGCCGAAACCACCTCGAACATGGTCCGGTCGAGTTCGGCTTGCGGGTGGGTCATAAGCAGCAGCCAGGTGGCCGAGATGACCACCATCAGCGAAACCGTCAGCACCGCCGCAGCCCGCCGCACGGTACCCGTGCCGATACTACGCCCGAAGGCGTGCGGTGTTTCGCGCCCGCGCGCATAAGCCCACAGGGCCAGCACCAGCACGCTGAACGTGCCCGTAGTAATACCGCCGCCCATCGAAGCCGGGGCGGTGCCAATGAACATGAGCGAAATTTTGGTCAGCTGACTGGCGGGAGTCAGGTCCTGGAAACGATCAATGCTGCTGAACCCGGCCGTGCGCGCCGAAACAGACTGGAACAGGGAAACCGCCAGGGCGCGCGGGGTGCCCATTTCGCTCAGTGTGGCCCCGGGGCGTGTTTCGGCAAAGAAGAGCGTTCCCCACCCAAACAGAATCAACCCCAACGAAACGATGAGGGTCAGGCGCGTGTGCAGCGAAAGCCGCTGAATGCGCTGCCACATCAGCAAGTCGGTCACCACCGGGATGCCCAACCCGCCCAGGAAAATGAGCACGCCAAAAATGGACAGGCTGACGGTATCTTTGGGAATCCCTGTAAAACCCGGCGTACCAGAAAACAGGTCGAACCCGGCATTACAAAATGCAGATACTGCATGGAAAAGCGCATAAAAAGCCCCGCGCGCATCACCAAGCAAGGAGCGCCACTGCAACCAGAGCAAAAATGCCCCAATAGTTTCTATGGCCAGCACAGACAGAAGCACCCGCCGGGTCAGTTTAAGAATGGCGTTGAGATTAAGCAGCCCAAACGAGTCGCGCAGGGCCAGCCGGTCTGCAAACGAGATGCTGCGTCCCAGCAAGCGAAAGACCACCACAGCCATCACCATGTATCCCACCCCGCCCAGTTGGATGAGCATGAGCAGGATCACCTGCCCGGCGAAGCTCAGATCGCTGCCCGGGTTGATAATGCTCAACCCGGTCACGGTCAGCGCGGAGACGGCAGTGAAAAAGGCTTCGTTGAGCGCCAGCGAACGGGTTGCGCCCACAAAAGGCAGGCTGAGCATCAGTGTTCCCACCAGCGCCATGCCAGCCAACCCGGCGGCCAGGCGCAGCGGTGTGGGCACACGGCGCGAAAGCAGGTTGAGGCGTTTTATGCCGTTGCGCACAGGTCAGCCCAGTTCGGCCAGCCGACCCACCGTATCTGTGTGGCCAATGACCACAATCACATCATTGCCATCCAGGCGATATTCGGCAGCCGGGGCAGTGGTGACGGCCTGTTCGTGCTTAACAGCCACCACGGTGGCGCCAAAACGGTTGCGGAAATCGACTTCGGCGAGTGTCTTGCCGATGATTGACTCTGGTACGCGAATTTCGAGGATGCTGTGGTTGTCGCCGAAGGGGATCTGGTCGAGCAGGTTGGGCGCAGATAGTTCGAGCGCCAGGCGGCGGCCGGCATCGGCCTCGGGTTGGATGACATGGTCGGCCCCCACACGCAACAGGATATCTTTCTGCCGTTTGGTCTGGGCCTTGCAAATGACACGCCGAACACCCAGCGCTTTGAGCGCCACGGTGGTGATCAGGTTGCTCTCGAGGTCTGTGCCAATGGCTACAATGACCGTATCGAACGAGGCGATGTCGAGGGCGCGCAGGGCGTCTTCATCCGTTGAGTCGAGCACGACCGATTGGGTGCAATATTCCGAGACATGCTGGACGATGTGGGGGTCGCGATCGACCCCTAGGACGTTGAAACCCTTTTCGTTGAGCGTTTTAACCACAGCACGGCCAAAGCGTCCGAGCCCAATGACCGCGAAATCGTGCTTTTTGTTGCGTTTGAACATCATAGTGTTTGTTTATTCACCCAGCAGTTTGGCGAACTCGGCTTCGAATTCTTCGGCGCTGACACGCCCCACCCAGGTTTTTACCACATTCCCCGCCCCGTCCACCAGGTGAAACTCTGGCTGGTAACGGAAGCCGAACTGGCGTTTGAAATCGTTATTCAGCGGGTCATCAATATCGAGGTAGGCGAAGTTAATCTTTCCATAATATTTTGCTTCGAGCCCGTGCACGACGGGCGCCATGGATCGGCAGGTACCTCACCAAAAGGCGAAGAATTCCACCAGCACCGGCTGGCCCGCGCCAATTACGACCGTGCGCGGATCGGTGGCTTCGAGTGCGTCGCCGCGCGGGGTAACCGCCACAGCCGGGGCAACTGTGGCAGGCGCCTGGGTCGGCAGCGCGGCCGCCGGTTCGGTGGCCGGCAGCGGGGCGGTTGTGGCGGTGGCCGCCGGGGCGGCGGCAGGGGCACCCGCAGCGGGCGCGCAGGCCGCCAGGATCAATCCCACTATAACAATAATGTAAAAGTTGGTTCTCACGGGGTCTCCTTTTGTATTGCAGAATACTAGCATTTTTTATCAAAAGTGTCTAGTTTATTGGGCCGAGTCCAACAAAATTCTTTGACTCGCTTTGGGGGATAGGCTATACTATTAATTGTTGCATTTATCACATTGTTGCAACAATGTGAATTTACCCCCCACCTACAGGAGGCTTGCGTTATGGCTGATTTCAAATTGACCTATGCGACGATGTTCAACCCCCCCGAGGAGTTGCACACCCGGTATGATGAAGCGCTGGCAAAGGTCAAGGCTAACCTGGGCAAGGAATATGCCATGATCATCAATGGCAGGGATGTTTTTGCCGACGACAAGTTTGAAGATCACTCGCCAATTAACACCGACTGGAAACTGGCCGTGATGCAAAAAGGCAACGAAAAGCATGCCCAAGCGGCCATGGAAGCGGCTCGCAAGGCAGCCCCCGGTTGGGCGCGCACACCCTGGCAGGAGCGCATCGCGCTGGTGCGCAAGGCGGCTGCACTGATCGAAGAGCGTTTATTCGAGTTGGGCGCGGTCATGTCGCTGGAAGTGGGCAAGAACCGCATGGAAGCCCTGGGCGATGTGCAGGAAACCGCCGACCTGATGTACTACGCCTGCTACCAGATGGAGCAGAACGATGGATTCGTGCGCGAGATGGGGCGCGACCCGCTGCCTGCGCATGTTTCGACCAATGTTTCGGTGCTGCGCCCCTACGGCGTGTGGCTGGTGGTTTCACCTTACAACTTCCCCTTCGCGCTGACAGGCGGCCCCACCGGCTCGGCGCTGGTGACCGGCAACACCGTGGTGATCAAACCCGCCACCGATACGCCCTGGATCGTGCGCCTGTATGCCGACTGCCTGCGCGATGCGGGCATTCCGGATGGCGTGGTCAACTTTGTGACCGGCCCCGGCCGCACGTTGGGACAAGCGCTGGTGGACAGCCCCGAAGTGGACGGTGTAACCTTTACCGGCTCGTTCGATGTGGGCATGAAGATGTTCCAGGACTTCGCAAAGGGCAAGTACGTGCGCCCGATCATCCTGGAATTGGGTGGCAAGAACCCGGCCATTGTCTCGCGCCACGCCAACCTGGAAGATGCGTCCGTGGGCATCGTGCGCTCGGCGTTTGGCTTGCAGGGGCAAAAATGCTCGGCGGCCAGCCGCGTGATTGTGGAAGCGCCGGTGTACGATGAACTGACCGCGCGCCTGAAAGAACTGACCGACAAACTGACCATCGGCGACCCAACCGACCGCAAGAACTGGATGGGGCCGGTTATCAATGCCAGCTCGTACCAGGAATTCAAAGACTTCAATGAGGAGCTGTCGCAGGCTGGCCGCTTCCTGACTGGCGGCAAGGTGCTGACAGACGGCGAGTACGCCAAGGGCTACTATTGCACCCCCACTTTTGCGGTGGATGTGCCCTTCAGCCACCGCCTGTGGAAACATGAAATGTTCCTGCCCATCACCACCATTGGCAAGGTGAACAACCTCGATGAAGCCATGGACATCGCCAACAATGTCAACTACGGGCTCACAGCTGGTTTTTATGGCAGTGAAGAAGAAGTGGACTGGTTCTACGACAAAATCGAATCGGGCGTCACCTACACCAACCGCCCGCAAGGCGCCACCACCGGCGCGTGGCCGGGCTTCCAACCGTTCGGCGGCTGGAAAGGCTCGGGCTCCAGCGGCAAGAATGCCGGCGGTCATTACTACCTGCAGCTCTACATGCACGAGCAGATTCGTACGCGCGTGCGCCCCAAGTAGTTTACAAACCAACCCTTGCACCCCCTGCCCTCACCGGGCGGGGGGTTTTGGTCTAAAATAAATGCACCATGGATGAGCGAAAAGATTTCATTGCCCGCATGGGCACTTTCTTCCTGCTGGTTGGCACCTTCTTGATGATGTTATTCGTTGCAACAGACCTGGGCAGGCAAGCCAATTTCCTTTTTTTCCTGGCAGGTGTGGTCCTGCTCCTCGCGGGGTGGTATCTTAAGCGCATCACCGCGCCGCCGCCCAAGCCAGGCGGTGGGGGCCGCTTTGCAGGCATTCGTAAATGGCAACAAAAACAGCGTGAAGCCAAAGCCAAACGCGAAGCAAAGAAAAAAGAAAAAGAAGAAAGAGAAGAAAAAAAGAAACAAACGCAACAAGGCCGACGATAACGCACAGCGCGCCTTGACACCCTTTCGCTGACAGACGAGGTACCATGAGCAAACTGATTTCACTTCAAAACGCAATCGCCCAACACGTCTATGATGGCGATGTGGTATACGCAGCCGGGTTCACCCACCTCATCCCGTTTGCGGCCGGGCACGAGATCATCCGCCAGGGGAAAAAGGACCTGACCCTGGCCCGCGCCACCCCCGACCTGATCTACGATATGATGGTGGCCGCCGGGTGCGCCCGGAAAGTCATTTTCTCGTACATGGGCAACCCCGGCGTTGGGTCGCTGCGCGTTGTGCGCGCCGCGCTCGAAAAGCACCAGGTGGAATGGGAGGAATATTCCCACTTTGGCATGATCACCCGCCTGCAGGCCGGGGCAGCAGGACTGCCCTTCCTGCCCATGAAGCAGACCGCCGCCACCGACCTGGAGCGCGCCAACCCGCGCATCAAGCGCATCCCCGACCCCTACGGCGGGCCGGATGTGATCACCGTGCCGGCCCTCAACCCGGATGTGGCCATCGTCCACGTCCAGCGGGCCGACGCCGAGGGCAACGCCCACCTGTGGGGCATCGTAGGCGAGCAAAAAGAAGTGGCCTTCGCGGCGAAGCGCGTCATCCTGACCGCCGAAGAGATCGTGGACGAGTCGGTCATCCGCTCGGACCCCAACCGCACCATGATTCCCGGCTTCATCGTCAGCGCCGTGTGTCATGTGCCGCATGCCGCACACCCCAGCTATGCGCAAGGCTACTACGACCGTGACAATGCTTTCTACTTGGCCTGGGACAAAATCAGCGAAAACCTCGATACCGTCAAAGCCTGGCTGGACGAATGGGTGTACGGTGTGAAAGACCGCGAAGAATACTGGCAAAAGCTCGGCACCGAAAAGCACAAGCAGCTGAAAGTGCCCGCCATGCCCAGCACCCCCGTGGATTACGGAAAGTATTAGTTCCCCCGGCCCATGTCCATCCCCTTTCTCGACTTTGGCGGCACCGGACCGCCGCTCGTTTTCCTGCACGCCAACGGCTACCCCCCGCGCGGCTACCGCGCCCTGCTCGAGCGCCTGGCCGCGCATTACCTTGTGCGCGCAATTGTGCAGCGACCCTTGTGGGAGGGCAGCCGCCCGGCGGAATTGCGTGATTGGACGCCCCTGACCAATGACCTTTTCCATTATCTCGACGAGAATCACGACACGCCCGTCATTGGCGTGGGGCATTCCATGGGCGGCATTGCCCTGTTGCGGGCGGCCCTGCGTGAGCCGCAGCGCTTCAGCGCCCTCATACTGCTCGATCCGGTGCTCTTCCTGCCGCATTTCATTATCGGCTGGAACATCTTTCGCGCGCTTGGGCTGGGGCATGTGGTCCACCCCCTCATCGGGCCGGCCAAAGCGCGCCGCCGCCACTTCGACGACCTGGAGCGCCTGTTCACCGGCTACCGTCGCCGCCCTACTTTCAAATATATGAGTGACCCGGCCCTGCGCGACTACGTTGCGAGTATTGCCTGCCCGCAGCCAAGCGGCAGTTACCAACTGTATTACTCGGCTGAGTGGGAAGTACAAATCTATTACACCGGTGTGTGGCGCGACCTGGAGCTGTGGCGTGGGCTGCCTGGGTTGCGTTTGCCGCTGCTCATCATCCGCGGCGGGCAGACCGACACCTTTTTAGCGGAAACCGCGCGGCGGGTGGCGCGCATCCGGCCCGGGACGCGCATCGAAACCATCGCGCAGGCAACCCACCTGGTGCCGCTGGAACACCCGGAGCAGACATCGCACCTCATTTTGGATTTTCTCAAGGAGAACGCATGACCGAGCTGACCACTTCTTCTGCCGAACTGATGATCGTGAATGCCGCGCGCCTGCTCAAAGATGGCGACGTGGTTTTTGTCGGGGTTGGGCAGCCCAACCTGGCCTGCAACCTGGCCAAGCGCACCCATGCCCCCAACCTGGTGATGATCTACGAAGCCGGGGTGATTGGCGCCGAGCCAGCCCGCCTGCCGCTCTCCATTGGCGACCCCACCCTGGTGACCGGCTCGCTTTCGGTGGTGAGCATGTACGACATTTTCTCCAACTACCTGCAGCGCGGCAACGTGGATGTGGGCTTCCTGGGCGGCGCACAGATCGACCGTTACGGCAACATCAATGCCACCATCATCGGCGGTGATTACACGCAACCCAAGGTGCGCCTGCCCGGCTCGGGTGGCGCGCAGGAGATTGCCGCCTGGGCCAACCGCTGCTACATTATGACCCCGCACCAGAAGCGCCGTTTCCCCGAACGCGTGGACTTCCTTACCTCCGCCGGTTACCTGGACGGCGACGGCGGGCGCGAACAGGCCGGGCTGCGCGGCGCAGGCCCGGTGGCCGTAGTAACCGACATCGGCCTCCTTGAGCCAGACTCGCACGGTGAGCTGACGTTGACCGCCCTGCACCCCGGCAAGACCACCGAGATGGCCCACGAAAACACTGGCTGGAGCCTGAAAGTGGCCGATCAACTGCGCGCCACCGCCCCGGTCAGCGAGAATGAACTGCGCATCCTGCGCGAAGAACTCGACCCGACCGGCATTTACCTCAAATCCGCGGGGTAGGCCGCGGCGCAACTTTTGGGGTTGGTCTGCGAGAAATCTCATGAGCACAAAACGACATTTCTCGCACCAAGGCTACCATGACCACAGCCGTAAAATCTGTTTTGCGCCGATCACGCCACAATCGTATGCTCGCGGGCGTATGTGGCGGCTTGTCAGAATTCTTTGGGATCAGCGCGTTCTGGTTCCGCCTGGCCTTCCTGATCGCCTTCATCCCCGGCGGTGTGCCCGGCATTGGGCTGTATAGTCTGGCCTGGCTCATCATCCCCAAGGCGCGCGATTAAAACTCGCCCCATGGACCGGAAAATAATCAGGCAGCAACGTGTACAATAAGAGCGGGTGGAATTTTCCCACCCGCTCGATTTTTCTGTTAAGGGTATTCGACATGCAGCCACCCGCCCGCCGCAGCATTCTTGCCGTCATTTTCATTTCGCCCAACGAGCCCCGCCTTCGGGCAGGATGGCGATTGCTGGCGCAAACGGCGCTCATGTTGCCATTTACCTGCCTCAGCCTTGTGATTTTGCTTATCCGGGAATCATTCTCTTTCGCCGTAGAACTGCTCCTTCTTCAGGGGGTCGGACTGTTCAGCATCACCCTGTCGGTTTTCCTGGCGCGGCGTTTCATTGACCGGCGTTCATTTACCAGCCTGGGGCTGCGACTCGACCGCCAGGCACTGGCAGATACGGCTGCCGGTCTGCTCATGGCAGCGCTGATGATGGGACTGCTGGCGCTGCTGCTGTGGGCGGCCGGGTGGCTGTCCCCACCGGGATTCAGCTGGCAATTTGCGCCAAATGCCGCCGGCCAGGTTGCGCTCTGGCTGGCCATTTTCGTCATCACCGGCTGGAACGAAGAACTGCTCTCGCGCGGCTATCACCTGCAAAACTTGCGCGATGGGCTCAACCTGCCCTGGGCTGTGCTGCTTTCTTCGGCTGTCTTTGGCGTTGCGCACATCATCAACCCCAATGCCAGTTGGGTTGCTGTGGCCAACATCACCCTGGCAGGCATATTCTTTGCGTTTGCGTACTGGCGTACACAAAGCCTGTGGCTGCCCATCGGGCTGCACATTGGCTGGAACTTTTTGCTGGGCGTGGTGTTTGGATTCCCGGTCAGCGGAATTACAACCTACCGCCTGGCCAACCCCGAAATCATTGGCCCGCAAGCATGGACGGGCGGGTCGTTCGGGCCGGAAGCCGGGCTGGTCATTCTGCCCATTCTCCTTTTTGGCGCACTGCTGGTGTATGGCTACACCCATCGCAATGTTTACCCGCAAAAAAGATAACCCCCACACCATGGATAAAGCCATCGAAGTGCTGGTTGCCCTGCCCCTCACCACAGAATGGATCACCCGCATCCAGGGCGTATCGTCGCGCATCCGTGTCACACACCTGCCGGGGGGAAATGCACCGGGGAGCATTCCACCCGAAACCTGGGCACGCTGTGAGGTGCTCTTCACCGGGCGCACCCTGCCCACACCCGAGCAGGCGCCGAATCTCAAGTGGATCCAATCTTACTATGCGGGCGTCGACAGTATGTGCGATGCGCCCATCTTCCAAAAGCCCGGAATCAGAATCACCACCCTCAGTGGCGCGGCTGCCTCCCAGATGGCAGAATATGTGCTGATGATGATGCTGGCCCTCGGGCACCACCTGCCCGCTCTTAAAGAAGCCCAAGGCAAAAAAGAGTGGCCACGCGACCGCTGGACCCGCTTCGCACCGCGCGAATTACGTGGTTCCACAGTGGGTATTGTGGGTTACGGCAGCATCGGACGCCAGGTAGCGCACCTGCTGCAACCGTTTGGCGCCACGGTGCTGGCTTGCAAACGCGACGCAATGCATCCTGAAGACCCGGGGTACACCCACGCAGGCTGGGGCGACCCGACCGGCAACCTGGTACACCGTCTTTACCCATCCCAGGCCATTCGCGCCATGCTCAAAGAATGCGACTTCATCGTTGTCACCGCGCCGCTCACCCCATCCACGCGCAACCTGCTCGATGCCAGCGTGTTTGCAATTACAAAACCCATGGCCTGCCTGGTGGATGTCTCACGCGGTGGCATTGTCAACCACGATGCACTCATCAGGGCGCTGCAAGAGGGCCGCCTGGCAGGGGCCGCGCTGGATGTCTTTCCCGAAGAACCGCTGCCCGGCGAAAGCCCTTTATGGAACATGGCAAATGTCATCATCACACCACACATTTCTGGCA
The DNA here is from genome assembly GCA_034433165.1 of Anaerolineales bacterium. Classification (GTDB taxonomy): domain Bacteria; phylum Chloroflexota; class Anaerolineae; order Anaerolineales; family Villigracilaceae; genus DAOUAP01. The sequence continues at coordinate 23,395 of DAOUAP010000008.1, forward strand.
ACAGCCCGGCTTACGACGCGCGCGCAGTGGAAGTTTTCACTGAAAACCTGTTACGCTACACGAATAACCAGCCGCTCTTCAATTTATTCGATTTGAATAGAGGCTACTGACATGCCCACCCGTTTCATCCGCGCCGTGTTGTTCGACCTGGGCAATACGCTCATCTACAGTCCACAGGCCTGGCCGCCCGTGCTGGCCCGGGCCGAACGCGCCCTGGCCGACAGCCTGTGCCAGGCCCGGCTGCTCGAGGATTGCGACACCTTCCACCTTGAATTTCGCCGCAGCCTGGACGACTATTACGCCAGCCGGGACGAAGACCTGTTCGAGCGCACCACCGAATCGGTTTTGCGCGACCTGTTGCGAGAAAAAGGCATCCAAAACCCGCCAGAAGCCGCTGTCCGTGCAGCCCTCAACGCCTTCTACGCCGTCACCCAGCAAAACTGGCACCCCGAAGAAGATGCGCAAGACACCCTGGCAACCCTGCAAAAACGCGGATACCGCATGGGCATCGTCTCAAACGCGGCCGACCACCAGGATGTGCAGCAACTGGTGGAAAAAGCCCAACTTGAGCCCTACCTGGATTTTATCGTCACTTCCGCATCTTGCAGCTACCGCAAGCCGCACCCGCGCATCTTCGAACTGGCCCTGGCGCACTGGGGCATCGCCCCACGCGAAGCCGCCATGGTTGGCGATTCGCTCGAAGCCGATACCACCGGCGCGCGCCAGGTGGGTCTTTTCAGTATATGGATCACGCGCCGCGCACCGGCATACCATGCCCGCCCCGCCGAACCAGACCGCACCATCGCGTCCCTGTCTGCACTCTCCGACCTGCTCAAGCACCCACCCACCCCATGAATCATCCCAAAAACCGACCTATCCTGCCTTACCTGGCCCTGGCGGTCGGCGTCCTGGCACTCAGCCTGTCTGCCATGTTTGTACGCTGGGCAAATGCGCCGGGTCCCATCACGGCCTTGTACCGGGTGAGCATTTCCACCCTCATCCTGGCGCCATTTTTCTTAAGGCAAAATGCGCGCAAACAAACCCTCACGCGCCACAATGCCATTTTTCCCATTCTGGGCGGCATTTTTACCGGCTTCGATTTTGCCTTATGGAACACCTCACTTTCCTACACCACCGCCGCCAACGCCACGCTGCTCGGCAACACTGCCCCGCTATGGGTCGCGCTGGTCTCCTTTGCGCTTTTCAAGGATCGCTTCAGCCGCAATTTTTGGATCGGACTGGCCTTCACGCTCGGCGGCGCCACACTGGTCATGGGCACCGATTTGCTACTGCACCCGCAACTGGGGCTGGGCGACATGATGGCCATCGGCACCGGCATGTTCTACGCCGGATATTTCATCGCCACCCAGTACGGCCGCCGAACCTTGGATGTACTCTCACATCTGTGGCTGGTCGGACTCTCCGCCAGTTTCACCCTCGTCGCCATCAACCTCATCCTGTCCAATCCTTTTACCGGCTACCCACCACAAACCTACCTGATCTTTGTGGCATCGGCGCTCGTTTCGCAAATCATAGGCTACCTATCCATCACCTACGCGCTCGGGCACCTGCCTGCCACTGTGGTGTCGCCAACCATGATCGGACAGCCCATCCTGACGGCCATCCTCGCCATCCCACTGCTTAACGAAATTCCCACCCTCATCCAGGCATTCGGTGGATTAGCAGCCCTGATTGGCATTTACCTCGTCAACCAGTCGCACAACAACCGGGCATCACAACAGCCATCCGCCGATTCAGATGCGCATGCCGTATAATTAACCTACACGCTATTTTACTCAACAGGAGTGCGCCATGTCCCTGCAAGCCCTGCTCGAAATTGCAATCGGTCTCATCTTTATCTGGCTGGTACTCAGCCTGGCAGCCATGTACCTGCAAGACTGGCTGGTGACCGCCCTGCGCTGGCGGTCCAACCTGCTCGAAGCGGCCATCCGCAACCTGCTGGGCAACGATGTTGAACTCACCCAGGCTTTTTACAATCATCCACTCATCCTTGCGCTGCACAGCGGGGAAAAAGGCGCGCGCTTTTTTGACCGCTACCAACGCCCGTCGTACATTCCCTCGTCGCAATTCTCCATGGCCCTGTTCGATATCATCATCACTGCCGGCAGCCAGGCCTCTGTCATCCAAAAACACATGCAGGTCCTCAAGTTACTCGAGACCGATATCCAGGCGCTGCAGGAAGACCGGCGCGCCCTGGCCAGGCAGGAATTGGATCTGGTGCTCGACTTGGCCCGCCATGCGTTGGACAGCGACCAGGGGGCCGCTGCCATCCAGGCGCTGGTTGAAAACCTCAAGGACCGCCTCGTGCAGATGGCCATCCAGTTTCCCGAGTTGAAACCCGGCATCGAAGACATTCTCCGTTCAATTGTGATCGACAATAAATCGCTCTCCGCCGCCATCGAAAACATTCAGGAGACGTTCGGAAGCGGAACCGCCGAACCAGATACGTTGAAGAAGATTAGAAATGGGCTGGCCGTGCTGGGGGCGCAGCATCCGGCTGTCCAGCAGGCCATCCACACCCTCATCACCGGTGTGGAGGAGTACGCAACCCAGGGCGAATCTGCGCTGGCGAGCGCCCGCAGCCAGGTGGAACAGTGGTTTGACAATAGCATGGACCGCTTGAGCGGCTGGTACAAGCGCCGCATGCAAATCCTCTCGCTGATGGTTGGCATTTTCCTGGCGGTGTTTTTCAATGTCGATACACTGCAAGTCACCACTTACCTTTGGCGCGACCCAATCCTGCGCCAGGCACTGGCGACCCAGGCCGAAATCTTCATTCGCGAAAACCCACAAGGCATCCAGCCCACCGATGCAACCCAGTTATACCGCCTGCAGTTGGAATTTAGCCAACTTAACGTGCCGGTTGGCTGGTTGGGCACTCCTCTGCCGGCCACATCCAGCGGCGGGGTGCCGCAGGGTGACGGCACAGAGAAACGCTGCACCATGCAACCGAGCTCGACCATTGACCTGTTTGGGTTCGTCGCCGGGGGAAAATGCTACCCCATCATCAACACACCGGGCGATCTGACCGGGTGGCTCATCAAGCTGGTTGGGCTGATCGTAACGGGCATGGCCACAGCCCAGGGCGCGCCGTTCTGGTTCGATGTGCTCAAAAATGTGATCAACCTGCGTACAGCCGGGGCGCGGCCATCCAGTTCGTCAAAGTAAGCTACCACGACAAAAACGCTGTTATGGCGCGTACACTTCCGGGTTGACGATGTTCGGCAGGCGGTCGCCTTTGAGGCCGGCGATCAGGTTGCGGGCGGCCATCAGGGCCATTTTGTCGCGGGTGGAAGTGCTGGCGCTGGCAATGTGCGGGCAGACAACCACGTTGTCGAGCGAGAGCAGGGGATGGTCGGGGGTGAGCGGCTCGGGTTCGGTCACATCGAGCCCGGCGGCGAAGATGCGTTTGTCTTTCAACGCGCGGTAGAGCGCATCCAGGTCGATGACCGGCCCGCGCGCGGTGTTGACCAGCACCGTGGTGGGCTTCATCCTGCCGAGCATTTCGGCGTTGATGAGGTGATGCGTCTCGGGCGTGAGCGGCGTGTGCAGGGAGATGAAGTCTGACTCGTGCAGCAGGGTCTCGAAATCGACCGGGCTGGCTTTTAGGGTGGGGTCGGGTGGGGCGGACGGGTCGTAGTAAATGACGCGCATGTCGAAGCCGGAGGCGCGGCGCGCCATCCCTTTGCCGATGCGCCCGAAACCGACCAGCCCGAGCGTGGCGCCTTTGAAATCGACCCCCAGCAGGGTGGAGGGTCCCCAGGTCTGCCACCTGCCGTCGCGCACGTGGCGCTCGCCTTCCACCACCCGGCGGCCGGCGGCCATCATGAGCGCGAAGGCGAAATCGGCGGTGGCATCGGTCAGGATCTCGGGGGTGTTGCCGACCGGGATGCGGCGCGCGCTGGCAGCGGGGATGTCGATGTTGTCGAAACCGACGGCGTGGTTGCTGACGACTTTAAGCTGCGGCCCGGCGGCATCCAGCACCGCGGCGTCGATCCGGTCGGTCAGCAGCGAGAGGATGCCATCCACGCCGCGCACGCGCTCGAGCAGTTCGGCGCGCGTGGGCGGCAGCTCGTGCGGCCAGATATCGGCTTCGCAAAAGTCCTTGACCAGGTCGAGACCCTTATCGCGGATGATGCGGGTAACAAACACTTTGGGTTTGGGCATAGGTTTCCTCGCAGGCGTGATTTAACGCAATATCTAACCCGCGCCGGTTGGGATGGTTGCGCCACCCTACCCGAAGATGCCAGCCAGGAAGTCCAGCTTTTCCGCGCTCTGGAAGGTCTGGCCGCCTTCGTGGTGGTTGTACTGCCAGATGCGGATGTCCTTTGCCCCGGCATAGTGGTTATATGCGGCAAAAACGGTCGAGGGTGGGCAGATTTCATCCATAAGCCCGGCCGAAAAGAGCGCGGGGGCGTTGGCGCGCGCAGCAAAGTTGACACCGTCGAAATAAGCAAGGGTGTTGAAAACGGTTTCGATCTTGCCGCGGTGGCGCTGGCAGAATTTGCTGATCTCCATGTAGGGGTAGCTGTCCACGATCTCGGTGGCGCGGCGGTAATGGCACAGGAAGGGCACATCGGGCAGCGCGGCAGAAAGGTCACCCAGCAGCCCGGCCACGGCCAGCGTAATGCCGCCGCCCTGGCTGCCGCCGGTCACGGCCACGCGGGCCGGGTCCACCAGCGGGTTGGCGCGGGCCGCCTCGACAGCGCGCACAGCATCAGTAAAAACGCGGCGGTAGTAGTAGGTGTGCGGGTCGAGGATGCCGCGTGTCATGAAACCGGCGATCTGCGGGTTGCCGCCGTCCGGTTCGGGGTCGGGGGTGTCGCCGGTGCTCCACTCGCTGCCCTGGCCGCGGGTGTCCATCACGAAAACGGCGTACCCGGCCGCGGGCCATAGCAACCAGTCGTGTGGTAATGAGCGCCCGCCGCCATAGCCAATATATTCCACCACGCATGGCAACGGCCCGTTGCGCTGGCGCGGCGCAAGGAACCAGCCTTTGATGGGCTGCCCGCCATAGCCGGCAAAGGTGACATCGAAGACATCCACCAGCCTGAGCGGGGTGTGCACCGGGTCGAAGCGGGCATTCAGCGGGTGGCGGCGCGCCCCGGCCAGCGTGGCGGCCCAGAAGGCGTCGAAATCCGCTGGTTCGCTGCGCGCCGGCAGGTAGGTCTTGAGTTGGTCGAGCGGCATATCGAAGTACATGGGGGTTCCTCCAGGTAAAAGATACCCCAATCATACGCCCGATTTGCCAGGTACGGGAGGCGAACCACACCACGGCCCGCAGGGGGGCTGGGAAACTCGCAGGGGCTTACCCGGCAGATGCCGGGCCGCGTGTCTTTTTGCGTGGGGGTGTTTGTGTTCCGGGCGGGGTCTTGCCGAGTTGGATGAGAAAGTACTCCATGCGCCCGGCGCGGAAGCGCACATCATCGCGCGAGGTGTAGAGCGTCTTTCCGGCCGCGTCGCTGACCAGGACGTATAACTCGGGCAGCTTCTCGCCCACTTCCATGAAGTCGCGCTCATGAAAGGTGATCGAAAAATCGCCATTGGGATCGGTCTGCGTGTCACCCAGCAGATCGTCGAGCTTATGGTCGCGGTCGAAGGCGCGCACCCGCAGCCCGGCGGCAGGTTGGCCTTGCGAACCCAGCACCTGCCCGTAAATCACCCACTCGTGCGCCCCGGGGCGGGGCCGCTTGGCAATGCGCGCGGACTGGGTCGCAAACTGGGCTTTGGCCAGGCTGGCAATCTCTGCTCCGCGCTTGATGGACAGTGTATCCGGGTGGTCTGCGCCCAATCCCTTTTTGAGGGTTTTGAAGGCGCTTTCAAGGCGGGCGGCGCGCTGCGATTGAAACCGGGCAAAGGAAGCCAGCGCCGGGGCGCTGTTCTGGTCAGCGGCGCGGGCCAGGCGCTCGAATTGCTGTTTGATGGTGTCTTCGTTCATTTCGCCAAATTGAATTTTTTGTGCCATGCTTCACCTGTCTATTGTTGAGCCATCAAGGTTTCGATAATGCGCTTGCAGATGGCAGGGAACATCACGATGTTGTTCAAGTCCACGTTTTGTGGAGCGGCCGCCAGAATGCAATGAACTGCTTGATTCGAAGTGGTGGTATTCATGAGCGATGCCACGCCAACGTGTGAAAAGAGAGTCGAGCCGGCCGGTTCACTGAGGTTGTTTCCGTTGACGCGCAGTGTGGCGCTGATGCACCACATATCTGAAAACAATTTGTCGGGCGTAACATCCGCAACCACCTGGTTGCCCTGCACCGATACGTCATCCAGGGAGATCAGCCCGATGGCCGCGGCGTGGGTCTGAGGCTTGTCGTTTGGCACGCTGCGGGCCGGGTAAGCCAAGGTGACCTGGTTGTCATGGAAGAGGATACGCCCATCAGGCACCGCTTTGTTGGGGGCCAGCACAACGCCCTCATCCAGTTCAAGGTGCAGGTTGCCTGCGCCCCCGCTGGCCAGGGCGGACTGCCAGGTCTGGTGACCTACGTTAAAGATTTGGACTGCGTTGGCCAGCTCGAACATCCCCTCGAACAGCGGCGGTTGGTCGAACTTGCCGCGCGAGACCAGCGCATTATCGGCAACAGACACCACACCCATGGCCAGCACATTGAGCGCCATGCCAGCCGGGCTGCTGACCTGGTTGCCGTGGACGCGCAGCGCGGGCGCACCCTGACGAAAATCAGATTGATCCTGGCTGAGCAGTTCGGTGAAAGTGATGCCATTACCAACCACATAAAGTGCTGCGATGCCCGCCTGGTAAGCGGATGGATCTGCCTTGGGGTCAGCAGCGCCGTTCTCGGTGACGGTGTTTCCGGTAATCTCGGCATTGGCGCCGTCAATGAGCAGAATGCCGCAGGCAGGTAACCCCTTGCGCCCATTGGCGCTAACGAGATTGTCCTGAATACTGACATCCGAAACGCCCACCAGGGCAATGCCACCACCAACCCGGCGCTCTTTGCTGATGATCACATCCGGTTCGGCCACGTTACCCACGATCTGGTTTTGGGAAATGGTCAAATAAGAGACATCACCCCAGTCTTCCAGGCTGCCAAGGTTGCTGAAAGTGATGATGCCGCTGCCGCGCATGCCGCCAATCAGATTGCGGGTGATGCCCACCAGTTTTATCTCGCGGGCCGCTTCGAGCGTGGCCGCCTGGGCGTACCCCACATAGCCCGGTTGATGGGTCGCAGCGGGGACGTTATCCACTTTTTTCAAATCCGCCATAAGGGGCGAGTCCGCTTCTTTGCCCGGGTTGTATGCGCCACTCAAGGTGATTCCCGCGCCATCACCTTTGAAAATGCAATTGTCTTCAATGAACACTTCGGCCGAGCCGTGCATCACCTGCACCCCGCCGCCCAGAAGCAGGTTATCGCTCACGTAGAGCATGCGCGCCTGGGCAACCACAGCCGGGCAGCCACGGAGGGTGTTTGCGCGGATATCCACATCCTGGCTTTTGAGCACCACCACCAACGGGCCAGATGCATCATTTCCTGTGATGAAACTGCCCGCCCGGCCGCTTTTTTCGAGTTTATTTTCGCCCCTGCAGTTCTGCACCTGCACCCCCTGGCTGGCGCGGATAATGAGCGCCCCGCGCGGGGCGCTGGCTTTGAACGCCAGCCCCTCGAAGCGCAGGTTATACACACCATTGGCAATAAAAAGCGGCTGGCCTGGCGCACCCGTCACCAGGGTGTGATCGCTGCACCCGCTGATCGCCAACCCTTGCTGGGGCGGGATGACCACCGTCTTTTGCAATTTATGCAATCCGGGCAGCAGGCAAACGTTCCAGAATTTTGCCTCCACCGGACGAGACTCAATAGCCGCCTGGATGTCGATGAAGTCGCCCCCCTCGCCCACTGTGACCGAGCAACAGCACGCACTGCTGGTTGGCAGTTCAGTCAGGGGTGGGAACTTCTTGCGACAGTCATGTACTTCGATGATGATGCCATCCTTGAGGGTCACGATGGCCAGTTTGCAGTAATGGTGCGTGATGCCAAACGGAGACAAGCAAGCCGGTTTACCGCCCGCCTGGGGCCATTCGATGCCGCCATACTGACCCGGCACGGTGCGGGCCGGAATGGTCCAGTAATCACCGCTATGGAACAACCCCGGCTCGAACTTGATCTCGATGCCGTCCTCCAGCGCGAGGTAGCCGTCGTTGCTGGCGGGCACCTCCACTTTGAGTGAGCCAGCCGAATCCCAGCGACGCAGTTTGGCGTTGCGGTTCACGTCGAAGCCGGCCACCGGCTGTTTGAGGGTAACGATCTGGCGTTCGCGGTCAATCTTTTCGATCTGCACCAGTTGCCCGGGCTTGCCAGACAGCTCGGTGACATCGTCGAGCACTTCCACCCAGTCCAGTTCGTGCAAGCCAAGCACATCGTCCCGCCCCAGGCTGGCCACGCGCACCCTGGCGGCTGCGCCGTCCACGGCAAATTCCTCCACGCGCACCACCACCGAGCCGTTATCGCGCGACCACTTGAATGTGACGCCGCCATCGTTATCGCTGCCGGTGTGAATTTCTACGCGGTAGAACTGGTTTTCCAGGCGTTTGTACCCTGCCCCCGGCGCAACAGCGCACGGATCTTCCGGTTTTTTCTCGGGGGCGGTACGCGCGCACAAGGTTCCGGTGCTTGGTTTGGGCGGCCAGCCTTCGATTGGGTCGGCGCAGTCGATCAACGCGCCGGTCTGCCAGGATTCCTGTGTGCCCGCCGGGACATATTTCACCTGCCACACCGACTGCGCCCGCACAGCCGTATCCGGCCCGCCCAACGCGATCTCACGGATTTCGGGTGCTTCGAGCGCAGTGAGCAATCGTTCCCACACATCCAGGTACACGGCATAGGTGCCAGACGGGGGAAGTTTGCCGCCAGGCGGCAGCACATCAGGTTGATCGCTGAAGAGAATTGGTCGCTCCAGCTCACACAGGATTCCGTCCACGTAGGCGCGTCCGGCCGTGAGGATAAAATCGCCCGGCTGGAGGGGCAGTTTGCCGCTTTCTTCGAGCGCTTTTTTCTCTGCGACAGGCAGCAGCCCGGGATCACTCACCACCCCAAACCCGGCAGCATGGATGGGCACGCCGCACAGGCCGATGACATCTTTTGTCTCCGTCTCGATGCGGTGAAGCAAAATGTCGAGGTTTTCGTTCCAGTCGGCGTCGAGCTGCACGCGACCTTGCTGCAGGTACACGCCCCTGTAGTGTTTGCCAGCGTTGAATGTGTTGCGCGAAAAATCACCTTTCATACATCCTCCAGTGCCAGTGTGTGGAGATCGTTCCGGTTGGTTGTGTGTTCCGAAACACCCATTTTTTCATTCTCTTTTGTCAAGTCACGTAAAAAATTCCGGCTTCCAGACCAAAGCGCAGGTACTCGTCCAGCGCAACACGCAGGTTGGCTTCGCGCTGGGGCTGCTGCAGCAGGCAAAAGACGCCCATTTCGGCGCCATCTTCCGCGCCGGTGCAAATAGCTTCGGCGCAAACCGCAGCCAGCTGGGCGTAAGCCGGGTTGCCATAATGTGCCGAAGTGAACTGCGGGCGCACACGCCAGGCTGTGTCCAGGTACACGTCAGCGGGCAGCAGACCGGGTTGGTCGAGCCCCATCTGCTTGGCCATGGCGGCCAGGGACAGGTCCGGCTGGCAACGGTAGCGTTGCGGGGTTTGTGAGCCTTCCGGCACATGGCTGAAGCGCACACAGCCTTGCTGCCGCCGCTCGGCGCGAACATTGGCTGTGAACACCACCTCGGAGGCCAGGCTGAGGATGGCGACATACACTTCACCGATAACGGTCACCCGTTTGAGGGTGGCGGCGGGGCCGGGAGCCGATGCATCTGCATCGGCGGCGATGGCGGCCCGGGCAGGAGCATCGGCGCCTTGGGGCGTGGCGGCATCCACAATGCTGTCCTGCACCGCCAGCGATTTGCAGGCCGAAGGCATTTGCAGCGCGCCGACAATGCTGAAGGCAATCTCCACGCTCAAATCGGCAAGGTCGGTGCCGGTGACGCGCAGGCTGGGCTGGGCAGGATGGCGCGGAAAGCCGTTCTCATCCAGTGCCTGGCCGGGGGTGAGGGTGCAGTCGGTGATGGAGAGGTTGAGTTTGCCGCTGATGCGCATTTCACCTTCGAGCAGCAGCCCGCCCAGCGTGAGGGCGGCTGCGTCTTCTGCAGTGATGGATTCAACCGGCGGATTGTCGAACGGCGCATTGACGGTGAGCGGGAAGGCATTCAGCAGGGCCGGGCGCTCGCCGTTTTCAGCTTCGATGACCAGCCAGCCCTTCCTGGGCAGGTCGATGGTGATGTTGGCATCGTAACTGCGGCTGTCATAAAAACGGATGATGGCCGGGGGCTTTCCGGCTGCATCCCACGCGGCCAGCGCGGCGGGCAGGCTGTCGAAATCCTTGCCTGTGCCAATGGCGAATTTTTCAATCACGCCGGGGATGGGCCGGGCCAGGCGCTCACGCCGGTCGTAAGGCCCGCCGCCAATGTCGGCGCTGAGGCCGTAATTGAAATTGACCCATACCCCCCCGGCCGGTTCCTCACCGGCAGCAAAGGCGATGCGCCCGCGGGCAACGTCCACGGCCACTTTCCCAGCCGGGGGGCGATCCCAGGTGGACAGATTTTTGCAAATAATTTCACTGGGTGTAACCGGCGCGCCATCCTTGATGATGTGCAGACTGCGCGCCGGGCCGTAGTAACGGCTGTTGGGCGGCGGGTTGGCCACCCCGCTGAACTGCTCGTGGTAAGCGCAAGTGTCGTGATAAAAGTCGAGAGGTCGGATGGGTGCCGGGACGCCCTGTTCACGCGGCGCGCTGCCGGAGAGTGGTTCGTTGAAGAGCGGGGCGGGGCTGCCCAGCGGGTTGAAGTGATAGCCATACCCCACCGCGGCCTGGCGCGGGGTGACACCTTCCAGGCGGTAATTTTGCAGCCGCCACAGGAAAATGCCCACATTGGGAATGTTATGCCGGCCGCGCCGGTTGTTGATGTGGCGCACATTGGCCGTGCGCGGCAGGGTATCGAACGGGCCCGGGATCAGGTTGAGACGCCGGGTGTCGCGCAGGTCGGGGGTGGCGTTGAACAGGCGGATGTGGTTCATGTACTGGGTGGTCTGCAAACGCTCGAAGTATTCCACCGCATGGGCTGTCCATCCGGTGACATCGCGGGCAAGCTGCTCCAGGATGCAGGCTGTGCCTTTGCGACGCCGGTAGTGTAGCGTGTTGGCCACATAGGCGCGCTGGCTGAAAGCGGCAGCCTGGATGGTGTTCAACCCGCGCACGCCCAAAAGGTCACCCATGTAAGGCACCACCCATTCCTCGCAGGTCTCAATGAACCAGTTCTCGTACAGCCCGGTGATGTCTGCTTCGAGGACGTTCAGTTCATCATCGACGATGGACAGCAGCGCGCGCAACGGCTCGCCCTGTTCGGCGTCGCGCAGGCGGTAAAGTGCGGGCAGGCGCTGGTACAGGCGGTCGGCAGGGGCGCTCATGGTTTGACCTCCGTGAGGGTGAACCCGATTGGGTTGATGAGCAACAATTGGGCCTTTTTGATTATCCCATTTTCAAGGCGCGCGATTTGAGCCGGCAGGAGTGTATTCAAGAGCGCGCTGCCGGTGGACAGGTACAACGCATCGAGATCGACCGCGATGACGCCGGGCACACCCTGAATGAGCGCCAGCACCTCGGCGGCCGTCACCATCTGCCCGAAGGCGCGCTTCTCAAATGAAAAGGTTTCCAACAGGGCGGTGCGAATGGCTTCGAACACCTCCTTGACCATGTAACGGGGTTTGTCCACCACCACATTGGACTGCATGTTGAAGAGCATTTTTTCGAAGCCAGCCACACGCAGCGATTGGGCCGGGTCGCGCGCCAAGTTGATGGCCGCCACCAGGTTCTCATACAGGCTGGAAGCCGGGTCCACCTGGCCGCCATCTGCAGCGGCGATGGTGAGATGCACCAGGTTTCTCTCGCCGCTCCATACCGCCACCGCCTGAGACTTGCCGATTCCGGCGAAGGCGCACGCAAAATCTTCATAGTCGCTGAGGGTGACGATGCGTTCCAGGGTGCGCACGGTCAGCGGGGCGTTCCTGCGGGCGTTGTCCATTGTCTCCGGGTCAGCCGCGCCGGATGCGGGCAGCGGGTTGGTAACGCCACGTATGCCCAGGGGTCGTGTGGGCAGCAGGGTCAGCGATCCGGCCGGGACGTGCCCATCCATCCCGATCCCACTGCGATAGGTGGCTGTGACATTGTTTTCTCCACTGGGCAGGCGCGCGCCGTGCAAGCCATCGCCAAAGATGACCGTGGCTTTGCCTTCGTCGCTGATGCGCACGATGTATTTTTCGTCATTTGCGCCGAGCAGGTAGAGTGAGGCGGCTTGATCCCAGCGCAGGTCATTGACGCGCACTTCGAGCGTGCTGGCCGATCCGCTGGCGGCGGGCGCGGCCACGTGCGTGAGATGCGGCTTTTTGAGCGTGAGGTGTTGGTTGGGATGGGTGCTGTCGCCGCTGCCAAGTGGTTCGCTTACAGTTTCACCGTGTGTTGCGGCCACAATGTTGGCATTGAGCGTGACGGTCTCGCGCTGGTAGCCGTACCTGAGCCCGCCCTCGAAGGCCAGCATGGTGTAGCCGCCAAAGTGAATAATGTCTTTGATGACCAGCACCTCACTATTGACCAGCCCGGGTGCGTCGCTGCGTTGGCCTGTGAGCAGGATGGGCCGTCCGATGGACAGCCCCAGCACCAGCGTATCGAGATGCAGCGTGTATTGACCGGCAGACAACGGCTCGGTGAGGGGCGCATCGCTGAGCGGCAAGGACTCACTTTGCAAATAGGCGGTGGCATTGCGGATGGTGTAGTTGGTGGGTTTATCGGCAGCGGTATTGGCCAACAGGCTGCCTCCCGGTTTGCGCAGTTTCAGCCCGGTGATCTTGGCGCTCATGGCAAAGGCGGCCATCGACCGTTCGATGACCCCGGAAATGACAAAAGGTTTGTGGCCGCCGCCCGCATTTTCGATGACCAACCATGCGCCGGGCAGCACACCTGGCAGGGAACGGTCGAGGTACACATCGGCGGCTTCATCGTAATAATCATCGGCAGATTGACTCCACCAAATGGTGGAATTGGCATTCCATGCCGGGCCATATTTATTTTTGGCATCGGCGGCATCTTTGGCAGGCAGGGAACTGTAGCGCGGCGCATTATTGCCAAAGAATGGGGTGCTGGCGCGCATGGCGTACACCTTGCCGCTGGTTTGCGGGTTCCTGGCGCGGTATTCGCCCAGCAGGTCAGTCAATTTGCTGGCATCCCATTTATTGAGAGTCAGGAAGGTGTTCAGGTCGGGACCCCACCAGGTTTTACCGAGAATGTACTGTTTAACCGTTTCGATATTGAATGGGATGGACATCTCCGGGGAGAGCGAACCGGGCGCAGGTGCGGATTCGGCCAAATAGGTGAGCGAAGGCAGGTCAGACAGATCCACCACGGTGCGGTTGGAGTCGGGCTGCACCTCAACCCGGTGCACACGCGCTAGGGTGGTGAAGGTCTGGTTGCTGCTGTCGGTCACGACAATCAGCACCCGGTCACCCTCGCGGAGGCGGGTGGCAGCCCCCTGCAGGAACAATCGTTTGGTGTCAGTCCAAACCTTTTGCGGGCGGGTAAGACGCGGGCGAATGGCGTTCCATTCTTTTCGGGCGGTAATGGGTTGACCGGCTTCGAAGGTTTGCGGCAGTTTGCCCTGCGGCGGAATGCTCTTGACCTTGGTGCCAGCCGGCACTTCGGCAATGCCTGGCGCACCGGGGGCGTCTTCCACGCTGAAGGCCAGGTAGGTGCTGGCCGCCACACCCGGGTTAAGCTCATAGCCAATGGCGCGTGACAGCTCGAGCACGGAGTAGCGCTCAGTGGCGGTGCGCAGGTAGCCCTCATTGGCGATGCGCTCCTGGTAGAAGGTCAGCACATCGGCCACCACGGCGCTGGCATCCAGCACGGCCACCGAGGCGTCATCAGCGGCGCGGGTGGTCAGGGCGGCCAACGGCCGCTGTCCCTGGCGGGGTCCATCCGGCAGGGCATACGCGCCAATCTTGTTGAGCATGCGGCGCAAGAATGTCCCATACTCACCGGCGCGATAACGCAGCGCTGGCAGCCCCGGGCGGTTGTAAAGCGGCGCGGGTTGCGGTTGCGGTTCGCAGCAGCCACACGGATCGAGGGCGAGGTCGTTGGAGTCGCTCACAGGCCACCTTCCATCACAAAGTCAATGCGGCCGTTTTCGGGCAGTGAGGGATCGTTATCCAGGCGGGCGATTTCCAGCCGCCCAAAGGCGATCTTCCCGGCCGCGAACTCTCCGGCGGCGGGCTGCCCCCAACGGCGAAAGCGATTGGGCTTGGCGGGCGCATCCTCGGCGTCCACCCATTTCACACCCGGCACCTCCATCGCCAGGGCAATCACCTGGCTGAGAAAGAGCGGCTGTCCAAAGGTGAAGTTATCCGGGTGGAAAAATCCGCGCGAGCCGTCTGGCAGCTCACGGGTGCCAAAGCGCCGCAACAGGTCTTCGCGCACCTGGCTGCGAAAATAGCCCGGCAGGACACACACGGTAAAGACGATATCCAGCGCCACAAAGCGCGGCCCGTCAATTTCGATATCCTGCCCGGCCAGGCGGAATTTTTCCATGAAGGCCCGCAGTTCAGCCTCGAATTCGGCATCCACCGGGCGGCCGCCTTTGCGGTCTATGGTAATGAAAACGGTATGCCACGAACCGGTCCAGCGCAGGGTTGCGGCGGCCTTTTGCACCTGGGGGTGGCGCGCAGCCATGGCCGCGTAATCGGCGGGGGTGATGGCGCGCTGTTGGATGCGGAATGCCTGGGGCGCATACTGCCGCACCAGCTCCAACGATTCCGCTTCGGTCCCGCCCCTCGCGGCGAGCGGATTGCGCACGCCTGCCAGCCCCGGCAGCGCCGTGACCACCCGGGCAATCGCCCCGGCCCCCACATTGCCAGACGGGCCATTGCCAACACGGTAAACTGCGCTAAAGGTGGAATCGGGCTTGGGCTTTTGGCCGTGAAAGCCATCGCCAAAGCGGATGAAAGCCTGCCCGGCGTTGTTGGTCTCAATGGCAAAATGGGGGTCGAAGCGGCTGCTGGCCAGCAGGTCAAAACGCGGCAGCCAGGGATTGCCGGTGTTTCCGTTTTCTATCAAAATGATGGACGGGAGCGTGTCGCCCATGGCCCACTGCATGGCGCCAGACGCCGGGGCGGCCGGGTCGAAGACCACCGGCTGGTTGTTGGCATCTCGCACCAGTTCACCCAGGCAGTCGCGCGCATGCCCCTGGCGGGTGATGTTGGACTGCGCCAGCATCGGTCGCGGCAGGTTTCCGTCCAAACCTGGGAGGATATGCCCCAGGGCTTCGCCAGGGATGGTCAGTCCGTGGTCAGCCAGGGCCACGTTGCCGCGCGCCACGCTCAGGTCGTTCATGAGCAGGTCAGCGGCCCCACCACGGATGACGGCCGAGATGCACAATGGAAAAGGCAGGGCATCGGCGGCATCCCAGGCGATCTCGACCAGGGGCAGCCCGTGCAGTGGGTCTGTCGTTCCTTCGGCATGGGTCAGGCGCACGGCGTGGCGATGCGTGGGGTCGGCATCGGCGGGCAGGCCGGTTTCGGGGCTGATCACTTCTTCAAAAATGAGCACATCGCCCACACCAAGCGCGGGCGGCAGATCGGCGTGCAGGGTGGCGCGGATGGCGCCGCACGGCAGGCAGCATTCCGTGTTGTCCCAGGTGTAAAAGCGGATTTCGTTGTGGGCGCTGCGCAGGGTCAGGTCGTGCAGGGTTTCGAAAATGACAGGCGACTCGGTTCTAAGCAGTTCTGCCAGGACAGCCGGGTGGACCACGGGGTCAGCGCCCAGGCCGCGGGTGAGCAGGATGCTCCCGTGGGTTAAAACGGCGCCATCGGCCGGGGTGGCAGCGGTCACCTGGAAGCACACCCAGACCCGGGCATTGCACCCATCGTGCATGGCGTAATCGAGCAGGCGTGCATGGCGGCGCAGTGAGGCGCGCTGGCGGGCCGTGCCGAGGTAGGATTCGGTAGCGACGGCATCCTGGTAATGACTGAGGTGATCGGCGCTGTAAGCCACCGCCTCCACCAGCGCCACCCCCAAGTCGGCCGGGTTGCGTTCCTGCCAGCCGGGCAAGGTGGCAGACATGCGGTCGAGCATGAGGCGGCGGAAACTGGCGTAATCTTTGGAAAGGTAATCGATGGTGGGGGCGGGCAGGTTGGGCGGCGGGCAGTCGTCGCGCGGGGCGCAGTCGAACCCGCTGGGGCATTCGACCTTGAAAGTGAAAGCCAGTGCTGCAAGTTGCGGATCGAACCCGCCAGGCGGCAGGGCACTGGACTCCCCGGCCACCAGGCGCAGGGTGTAGGTGGAATAATCGCCTGCCGCATCGGTGGTGAGGGTGACCACGTTACCCAGGGTAACCACACCCAGCACACGGACGGTGCGCACACGTACCCCGCCGGTAATGACAAAGTTGCCTGCAGTGAGAGCTGCCGCCGGGGCTGGGGGCACGGCGCCAGGCTGCCCCGGCAGGGGGTGGATGAAGTGAACAGCCAGAGTCTTTTGGTCGAACGAAACCACTTCAAGGTAGTCGATGCCGTTCAAGATGGGGTTGCCATCCCCGCCCTTTGCCAGACGCACAACATCGCGCCGGTTTTCGTTGCCGCAATGGTACGCGGTGTTCATGTTCATGCCTGCCTGCTGAACTGTGCCGCCTGGCGCTGGTTGGTGCGCCGGACGGTATACACGACTTTGACCTGGAGCGTGGAGTCGATGCTTTGCACCTGGACGGCCTCCACCTGGATGAGTGCGCCGAGCCACTGGTTGAGGGCGCCTTGCACCACAAATTGCGTGGTGGTGGCCAACTCCGGGCTGGTGGGCGAAAAGACGAGTTGCCCCAACCCGCAGCCAAAGGTGGGGCGATTGACCCGTTCGCCGGGTGAGGTGAACAGCACCTGTTCGATCAGGTCGCGGATGTGGTCATCTGCGCCTGTAACAGCGGTGCGCCCGGTGGAGTCGATGTGGTAGGGAAAATCAATTTGCATGAGGACCTCGTTCCGGTTTACATGCCACGCGCGCGGGTCTGGGTGACCATCACCTGAAGCGGAACAGCGTTCGGGGTGGTAATGGACTGGCTGTCTTGCAACAAAACCGCCATCCCAAGCGACTTAACCCGCACAGCCGCCACCACCCACGAAGCGGTGACGCACGGCTGCGGGGTGCCGCCTGGCGTGGTAAACGGGCATGCGGCCACCGAATACATGCCGCCCTGCACAGCAATCATCTGTCCGCCAACCTTCACCCGCGGGTTGGGGCTGGCAGGCATGGCTTGCCCGCCGTGTACACATAACACAGAAGCGCCCTGGTGCAGCACAAAGCCAGGCATCAGGTCACCTCCAACGCGCCGCTGTTGATCTTAACCCCGGCCGGGGTCAGTTCGATAACGCCCAGGGGGCCGCCATCTATCTTTATGCCGTTTACATCTATAACCAGGCTGAATGGCAAGGGGACGAGCGGTGGCGTCACCTCGATGGTCAGCCCGCCCACGCCAGGGAGTTCGTTAATAACGATACTGGCATTGTCGGTCTTGATAATTTTCATTTCCGGGATGGCCGGGGTGGCCGGGACCTGCCCCACGCCCCAAAAGCCGCCGCTATAAATGGGGTAATCGAGGTCGCCGCCTTCAAATTCGACCCATACATTGGCATCCACCGGCGGGATGAAAAAGAAACCCACACCGCTGCCCGCGTACGGAGCGCACGGCATGGCCCAGCTCATGCGCCCATCGCCAAGCACGGCTGGCACTTCCACCTGGACACGCCCGAGCATGAGCGGGTCTGTGTTGTTCTTTACCTTACCGCGATATTTTCCGTAAAACCGGTCCATAATTCTCTCTCAGGGTCTCACCATGGGAACCGTTGCGCCGGTTCCGTCGCGTTTGATGGTGAAGTGCTGCTTGTATTCACCGCGTTCGATAACGTGCCTGACCCGTTCGACGTAGTACAACCCGCCGTAGGAATAACCCACCCCGCGCACCCCCACCACCCCGCGCGCCTGCAACAGTGCGCCATAGCGGGTGGCATCCAACGCGCCGGTGGCGGTTACAGCGCCATCAATTGAAGAATCGGTTTGCCCCTGGGCCCGCCCAAGCGACTGCATTGTATTCAACCCGCTGCCCTGAAATAGCGTACGGCGCACATTGGGCTGGTTGGCCGCCCAGGCGGGCTGGGCAGAAAGCGGCGGCCGGGTACTGGCAAAAGTCTGCACTGGCAGGGTCTGGTTGGTCTGACGGTCTTGTACTTGACCAGTTACCAATTCGGGAGCCAGTGCATTGTTTTCGAACTGGATACTGCCCACATTGGTGGCCGCCCCCATATCCACCGTGAGGGCCGGTTGGGGGATATCGAGCCGCAGGGGTGGCCCCCAGTAGGCGGTATTGGTCATGGGAACTGGGCCAGGTGTGATGTAAAAGACATATCCATGCCGCGCGGCCATCTCTTTGAGGTATGCCAGGTCGGTGCCGCGCTGCACCGGGGTACGCTCGATGGGCAGGGGCGGGTCAACCACCACGGGCGGAATCACCATGGGAACCAGCCCGTAGCGGGCGTAACTGGCAATGATGACACTGGCAATGGCAGTTTCATCCTGGGCGGGATGCTCCACATTTTTCTGTGCCAGGTCCATCATCACGCTCACATCCTCGCCGGTTACAGTCAGCGTACCGGGCCGGGAATCGCGCCCGGGGGACAGTTGGATGCTGGTGATGATGCCATCCATGAGCACCTGGGGACGGGCCTTGAGGGTGACCACCAGCACCACACGAGTGAACTGGCGCAAAAGCGGCAACGCCAGCAATGGGTATTCGACCATGGCCGCCGGGCCGGAGCGGTCTATCTGGAAGGTAAGCTGGAAGCCAGAACGCCCGTTATCGCTGTGGGTCACTTCGGCCCGCTGCAATGCCTCGATATATGGCTGGGGCGCAGGGGCAGCAACCAGGGGACCGAGCATAAGGGTCAGGTAGGTGGGTGGTTGGAACATGGGCAGGGTCAGGGTTGGGGCGAAGTGATCTGTATGACTGCGCCGGGGGTGTTGGTCAGGTCGTCTGGCCTCATGGCATTATTCGAGTCGCAAATGCGCCAAAACTGCTCCGGGGCGCCAAGTGTGCGGGCTGCAATGAGGTCGAGCCGGTCGCCCTCGATGACGGTCACTTCCGCGATCAGGGGCACCCCTGTTACCACAGGCAGGATGCGGCGGCGCTTATAGGCCACCTGCCGCCCGGAGGCTTCGGCATGTGTGGCGGTGGGTATGTTGGCGTATCGGCTCTCATGTTCAAACATTGAAACCTCACTTAGAGAATGTTGGGCAGGTTGGCAACATTGCCCACACTGCCGATGACTGCCATGGTCTCTTTCATAACCTGGTGCGTCATGAACAAGGCAAAACCAGGGTGTGTGGGCGAGAAATCGCTATAGTTAAGGACGCGCATACCCAGGCTCACTTTGGCGCGGATGGGGTTGAGGCTGGGGTCGTGGTCCTCTTCAGTGATGGAGAACTCGGTCAGGCGCACCGGCAGCACCCGCGCCGGACCCCAGACGAAGAGCGCCAGCGGGGCCTCCATAGGCACAATCTCCAGTGTGCCTGCGGCCTGCAGGAGGGTATTGGCGATGACCAACCGGCTTTTGGGATAGAGCAGCATTTCCAGTGCAGAAAGCTGCGGGTAAATACCCATGGCCAAGGCAAGGTCGCTGCCACGCTCCAGTTGATCGGTAGCGTCGATGGATACTTCCAGGCGAATCGACTCGCTGGGTGGGCCTTTCAGGCGGGTGGGGGTGCTGCTCTCCTCGCCGCCGCCAACCTGTGGCTGGAGTGTGCGCGTCAACGTCTCCGGGTTGTATTGAAAGATGATCACACTGGCCAGCGGGTTGTAGGCGTCCATGCCGACGATGGCGCCTTTGGTCACACGAGGTGAGCGGGGGTAATCAGACATGCGGTTCCCTTTCTCCTAGACAGGTGGCGTGCGCCGGTTTGTTTCAATAGGAATCCGGGCGGCCCGGCTCATCGGCGACGCCGCGATAATCCCAGTGCCACGCTTCTGTGGAAAGCGGCTGGAATCCGTATGTACCGGCATGGTCGACAAGCCACTTATGGAACCACGACTTTTTCCAACGCGGGTTTTGGCTCTTGTCGGCGCCCAGGGTTTCTTTTCCCTCCTTCGTCACAAAATCCACGGCAATACCGCTGGAGTGATTGCTAAACCCTCCGGCGGCTTTGTATTTGGAGATGTAACCGGCCAGGTGCTGAACGGCCTTGTCGCCATGCGCCCCGCCCTCCAGTTCTTCCCGGGCCGTTTTTGTTTCCTCGTAATACTTGGAGAAAAGTCCATCCCAAATTTTGAAATCCTGGGCTGGGTCGCGGTAGGCCGAACCCACACTGATCGCCTTGACCTGCAACGCCAGTTCATCGTTTTCGGCTTGTTTGGCGGCCAGGTCTTCGCGGGCCTTTGCAAGCAGCTTGCGGCACGCCCCGGCGGCCTCTTTTTGCATTTTGTGCCCTTTTTCAACCTCCGCCATCTGGTCCGCAGACAACCCCGGAAAGAAGGTCTTTATCTTCTTGGCATTTTTTACCTGCGCGGCATAAACCTTTCTTTTGAAGCTGGTTTGCTCTTCATCACCAAATGCGCTCAGGTTATCGGCAGAAAGCGACTCTTCACTTGCCTGGGAAGCGCCCCCGCCGGACTTCTTTTCGGTTTGTTTTTTCTCTGCCTTGGCCTTCTTGTCGCGCGCAATGGCTTCAGCGTTCAGGAACTGGTGAACATCTTCCTGCTGGTCTGCAAATGGGATGATGTTTTTCATGCGTTCTGAGAGCAGCTGCCTGAACTCCGGCAGGATGGCCTTCTGGAATTTCTTGTACCAGACCACATCCATGGCCAATTCCAGGCGGGCCTTGCCGTATGGTTCAGCCGCTGTGGCATGGTTCCGCAATTCCGCCAATTCCTCCTGGCTGAGTTCATTCAGTTTTTGCAGCAGCACTTTCATCCACATCGGGCCCAGTTTGGCAAACTTGAGCCCATACACGTAATCGCTCACCCCTGTTTTTGCTACCGATGCCGTTCCATCGGATGGGTCACGCGCCAGCCCGGCCGAATGCGCCGCCCGCGCAATGGCAGGCAACGCACGGTGGGCAGTGAACGCAGCGGCAACATGGGCGGCCTGCCGCTCTTCGGCAGAGTCGGGGCGGGTTAAACGCAGGGCGGCAAAATCGACCGGCGCATGGGGGGCTTGTTGCGCCACATGGGTCAGCTCGTGCGCCAGGAGTGTCGCGCCCCTGTCCGTTCCGGGCGCATACTTCCCTGCTTTGAACACAATCTGGCTGCCAACGGTAAATGCGTTCGCTTTAACCTCTTTGGCCGCTTTCTCTGCGCTCGCATCTGCATGGATTCTCACCTGGCTGAAATCATGCCCGAAGCGGGTTTCCATCTTCTGCCGTGTTTCGGGGTCAAGCGGTTCGCCAGGCTGGTCCAACACATCCCGTATATGGGGTCCAATGAATGGGACGGGGAGATTCTTATGGCTGGCCTGACCGGGCGAATTCTTTTCTGTGGGTGCATGCGACTTCATGATGGGTAACCTCAGGTCAATGACTTTTGACAATACGGTCGAAAACAGCCATGGCCGCCTGTCTCCCAGCCATGGCAGGCTGGTCCACAGGCAGGGTTGCGGCATCCGCAACCAGACGTTCATGGGACTTGGCTCCGGCCCATTCGGGCAGGGTTTCTTCCAAAAAAAGCCGCTGCAGTTCGGCGATCAGCGCCTCGCGGATAGATTCACCCTCCGATGGCGAAAAGCCCTCAAGCGCCAGCGATTCGATGACGATTTCCACATGCCACGCGCTCATACCCAGCCCTTCACTTCCGCCTCGCTGACCGGGCGCTCCAGTTTGGCGAACTCGACCCGCACCGCGCGCAGGATGTGTTCCATGTGCACCGGCTGGCCCGCATCTGCTGCCAGGAAAGCCGAGTGCAGTGCGATATTGCGTATGCTTCCGCCGGTCACGTTCAGGCGGGCCAGTTTGTCATAATCCAGTCCGCGGCGCGGGGTCTGGGGCGGGTAAACCCTGCGCCAGATTTCAGAGCGCTGGGGTTCGTCGGGGATGGGGAAATGCACCACGAACCGCAACCGGCGCAAAAAGGCCGGGTCGAGTGCCTCTTTGAGGTTGGTCGCCAGGATGGCCAGCCCGCGGTACGATTCCATGCGCTGCAACAGGTAGTTAACCTCGATGTTGGCATAACGGTCGTGGCTGTCTTTGACTTCGGTGCGCTTGCCAAACAGGGCATCGGCTTCATCAAAGAAAAGAATTGCGCCGCTTTCTTCTGCAGCGTTGAACACGCGCCGCAGGTTCTTTTCGGTTTCGCCAATGTACTTATTGACCACCTGGCTCAAGTCAATGCGATACAGGTCGAGGTCGAGCGTTTGCGAAAGCACCTCGGCGGCCATGGTTTTACCAGTACCGCTGGCCCCCGCAAATAAGGCGCTGATGCCCAGCCCCCGGCCGCCGCGCGCCGCAAAACCCCAGGTTTCGTATACCTGCAATCGTTGACGCACGTGCACGGCGATCTCTTGCAGGGCTTGTTTTTGCGCATCGGGCAACACCAGGTCATCCCAGCCTGCCGATGGCGCCAGGCGTTGCGCGAGTTCGCCCAGGCGGGGCGCGGCGTGACTACGACACGCCTGCCACAACCGCTCAGACAGTTCAGCCGTTGAAGCCGGGGCGCTGCGCAGAGCCCCGGCAGCAATAGATTGGATGGACACTGCATCCAATCGGAACTGCGATACAAGTGCACTGACCTGGCCGTTCAATTGCGCACCCAACGGCCCCAGCGCGGCGCGCCACAGGTCGTTTTGCTCTTGCGCGGAGGGTTTGCCCACCTCAAAAGTTAGTACGCTATGTTGCCGCACTGGCAGGCGTTCTGGCGAGGCAATGATGAGCGGGTAATGTAGCCTTTCGATCCAACGCAGCGCGGATGGAACGGTTTCAACATCGTCGCACAGCAGCAACAAGGCCTGGAGGCTGAGCAACGTCTCACGTTCCCACACCCGCAATAGGGCAGACATCTCACCCGGCGCAGATGGAATTGCCCCGGCGCGTAACATGCATAGCTCCCACCCGGCCGCGTGGCTGGCAGAAAGGGCAATGCCGCGCACGGTTTCAGACGCGCTGCCAATCAGCTGGATCACCGGGAGGGTGTGACCATCCTGCATCCAGGCGCTGGCCATCTCGCGGGCCAGCAGCTGGTGTGAAGGCGCCAGGTCCGCTGGGCCGCTGACCGGCTCAATGCAGCCGTCCAAACGCGCGTCCAGATAGGAAAGCCCGGCCAGGTAGTGCAATATGCGTTCGTCGATGCGCAGCGCGCCTTGGGTGAAGGAGTCCCTATCTGCCAGGGTCACCAGCCGCCAGTACCGCAAGGGCGCAGTGGGCAGCAGGGCGCTCCAGTGCGCGCCGGGCAGCAGACTCAGCGCCAGGCCCGGTGTGGGGTGGATGCGCGCCGGGTCGTGTTGGAGGGCGGCGCACAGCCCGGCAATGCGCGAATCCAATTCCACGCCTGCGCACAGCAGCAACACCGCCTGCTCAAAAGTAGATAATTGGAACAACCCTGCCAGGCGATGCATGGCGGTGCCTGGTGGCAGGTCAAGGTCTGGCACAAGAGGCGGAGCAGGCGCCGCATGGTTGCCATCGAGACGATGCGCAAGCAGGTCGCGCAGGCGGGAAAGCGCGGTAGAAAGGTGGCGCTGGTTGGCATCCAGCCAGGGGTCGGCAGCCGGGACGTTCATGCGATATTCACCTGCGGGTTGTTGAAGCGGGCATCATTGGGGTCTGGGCTGGCGGACAACACACTTTCAGCACCATCCACCTGGACGCGCACCAGGTACTTGCCTTTGGCCACATTGCTCACCGTCGCCGCCAGCGCCGCCACCGACTTGTCGGCAGGGTTGGGCGGTTTGACCGGCACATTGAACCGGTAGGCATACGCCGGGCGGCTGGCGGGCGGGTCGAGTTCGTTAAGCAGCAGCGTGACACGCTGGCCGACACCCACCCGGGGAGAAAAGGCAAGCGCCAGGTTGGCATTGTGAAAGGTCACAGAATCGACGATGCTGGTTTTGGTAATCGTCACCGCTCCCGGCGTCACAGTGGGGCACAAAACGAAGGCTGCCACGTTGGACTCAAATCCCGCATGCGGTCTGGGGGGGGCGCCCATCTGAATATCCTGTACAACCTGAACAGCCTGCACCCCGGCCCGCAGGGTATCGGGCGGGAAAGGCGGCGATTTAAGCGTAATGACGATCTCGGTCTGCATTACCCGGTCAGGCGTCACCTCGACCCCACCCAGGCGCAGGCGGGTCACTTCACCGCGTAAATTCTTACCGCTGATCACGAGCGTGTCGCCTGCGACAATGGCGCGTTCAGCGGTGGGCGGATCGACTGGGGTGGGCTGGGAAAGGAACTGTTCGATTACAGGCGCATTGATAAGGCGCACATACAGGTTGCGGCTGCGCACCGGCAGGGCAGGCCGCGCCGTTTCGCGCCCGTCGATGAATACCACTGAAGCCTGGATGCCCACCGAAAGCAGGTAACTGGTCTGGAAGAACACCGACCACAATTTCGACAACTCGTCCAGCGAAAGCGGCAGGATGGAAAACTTTACCTGCTCCACTTCAGCTTCCAGGTCGCTTTCGACCAGATCTGCCAGGGCCTTTTTTGCATTTTTGATGGTTTCTTTGGTCAGGATGGGCTGGGCATTGAGTTTGCGCAGCACAGCGCCCATCACGCGCTGTGGCTCCAGTTTATTATCGTCGCCGTAGAACGAGACCAAAAAATTGAGGTCGTAGGCCGTGCGTGAAACCTGCACCACCGATCCATCACTACGGCGGGTGGGCATGGCCGCATTGCGAAAAGCCACGTTGGGCGCAACCTGGTAGAGATACACCCCCACAAACACATTGCCGTCTTCTTTGGGGTGATTGGATTTGAGATCGGCCGGGGGACGGATGACCCGCGCCAGGGCAGTTTTGATGGCATCCTGTGTGCCCTGCTCCACAATCTGGCGCAGGCATTCAGTGACAGTGGCAATGGCGAGGAAGTTGCTCATCGCTTTCCTTCGTCCCGTTGTTTGAGGTACGCATCGAGACTGAGTGCTGGCGGGCTGTCATTCTGGCGCGGGGCGGCGGATTTGGGCGGCAGCCCAGAGCGAGCCGCCCGCACCTCGATGCGCCCGATGGTGATGTGCACCGTGGGCGCACTTTGGGTGGATGAGTGCCCAACAGGGGCGGTTTCGGGCGGTTCGCGGCGGCTGTCAGCCCCAGGCTCTGGCGGCAGGACCGGTTGCATGCGCGTCTGCGCGGGAGCCTGCCCGGGTGACAGTGCAGGTTGTGAAATCACCGGCCGGGCAGGGTCGGGCCGCGCCGTGTGCGACAGCCGGGGCGAAAATGGCATTGCAGGAGGCGTGCGGGTCATGGATGAGAGCATGCCGCCTGGCTGCGGCTGGGAAGGTTCGGGCGGGGTGCGGGTGATCACAGGGATGAGCGCCGGTGAACCAGGTTGGGGCGCAACCGGCGGGGCGTTGGGCGCATGCGATGGACCGGAGATTAAGTCTGCGCGACGCAGGGACGGGTTCGGCGGGGGCGTCGCGGCCGCCCGGGGCGCCGGGGCGATCGTTGGTGAAGGGAGCATCAGGCGCACATCGCCATCAGGCGCGGGCAACGGAGTGGGCCCAGGCAACCCGGTAGTCTCCGGCGCATCCACAGGGAGGACAATACCGGCAACAAGCTCGAACAAGGCCGGCAAGCGCGGCGTTATGGATGGGCCGGGCGCATAAGCGGTCTGGGCAAGGCGGGTGAGGTAATCGGTCATATGCCAATCAGGTCAAGATATTTTCGGCGGCGCCAGGCGCTCATCGAAAGGATATCTGCTTCACGCCAGCCATAGGCAGCTGCCAGGCAGTGCACTTCTCGCATCAGGCGTTGCGCCCAGGCTGTGATTTCGGACCAAAAAAAGCTGGAGATGTCGAATAGCATTTGCCATTCGGCGGCACAGGCCGGGCATGCAAGCGGGATGTTGGCGCTGGCGAGCGGGTCAGCTTGCTCAAGTTGGATAGAAAGGGCCGCAATCACTTGCTCTGGCAGATCGCCGGGCTGCACGGGGCGTCCGTCGCGACTGGCTTCGATCAGGCAGTTTTGCAGCAGGCGCATGCGCGCGGCGGGCAGGTTGGGCGCAGTGTGGAGGTCAGCCAGGTCTGTGCTGTTTGGCAGGCGAAAAGTGACCTGGCAGTCCTCGGCCTCCAGGCGGCAGAAATCCGGCGCGTTGGGCGTTATGCCTGGACAAGTATCGAGCAGGTCTTGCAGGCTGAAATCCATTTCCACACGCTCGCCACACGCCGGGCAGGCCGCCAACCCTTCGATTCGGTCACCCAGGGTGCGCTGGCGCAGCTGGATGAGCAGGGCATCGCGCCGCCCCAGCGGCAGGGCGGCCAGTTCTTCAGGTGGTGTGTGAGGCAGCGATGTGCGTAACATGAGCAGGGCCTGCCCGGCTGGCGCAAGCCCCGCGCCCTGCTCCATAAGGTTCAGCAAGTCAGATGCCGAAAGCGCGCGCAGCATAACAGGTTACATCAGGCCGGTTCGGTGAACGCCGGTTCGCTCGGCTCGGCCACTTCGTAGTCGCGCTCCCAGCCTTCATTCTCCAGTTTGATGCTCTGGATGGCGATGGATTCACCGCTGGCGTCCAGGTCGGGCAGGGCCTGGTACTCGGACACCCAGCACCGGAACACTTTATAGGCGATTACCAACTGCCCGGCTTCGTTGTAGAGTTCGATGATGATGTCTTTGCGGAAGTCTTTGAGGGATGTCTCTGCCCCCAGGCCAGAGCCAAAATTCCAGACCTTGTTGGCCCATTTCTCGAATTCGATGTCGTGGGTCACGCCGCGTTCGAGGGTGATGGGGTCGAAGGTGGTGCGCCCGGGCGATTTGCGCACCGTGCTGGGGTCGCCGCCTTCGCGGTGTTCGACCACCTTGGTGGAGCGCTTGAGTCCGCCCACTTTGCTGACGCCAGCCACGTAGCGTCCATCCCACTTGACGCGAAATTTGAAGTTTTTATACGGGTCAAACCGTTGGGCGTTGACGCTGAATTGAGCCATGCCTGCCTCCTTATGCTTCGATCTGCCCAGCCATCTGCTGGATGGAGATGATGACGAACTCCGCCGGTTTGAGCGGTGCAAAGCCGACCAGGATGTTGACCACGCCGCGGTTGATGTCATCCTGGGTGGTGGTTTCGCGGTCGCATTTGACGAAGTAGGCCTCACGCGGCGAACGTCCCTGGAAGGCGCCCTGCCGGAAAAGGGTGTTCATGAACGCGCCTACATTCAGGCGGATCTGCGCCCAGAGCGGCTCATCGTTGGGCTCAAAGACCACCCACTGCGTGCCACGGTACAGGCTCTCTTCGATATAGAGCGCCAGGCGTCGGACAGGCACATACTTCCACTCCGAGGCTTGCTGGTCGGCGCCTTTGAGGGTGCGCGCCCCCCAGGCCACAATGCCATAAACCGGGAAGTTGCGAATACAGTTGATGCCCAGAGGGTTGAGCGTGCCATTTTCGCCATCGGTGAGCTTGTAGCCGGTGGATTGGGCCGCGATGGAAGCCTCGGTGCCAGCCGGGGCCTTCCAGATGCCGCGTGCGCTGTCGGTGCGGGCGTACAAACCGGCCACCGACCCGCCAGGGGCCACCAGGCGCGGCTTGCCGCTGTTGAGTGGGTCGGCGATGTTGATCCACGGGAAGTACACGGCCGCATTTTCCGACTTGGGCAGGCTGGCGCCGCCCGCGGTGGATTCCATCTGGGCGGGGGTGACGTCGGTCTTGAAGGAGTCGATGATGAAGAAAGCCCGGCGCTCTTTGCAGTAAGCATTTGCATCCGCAAGAATGCCTGCGTCACTTATGCCCGGCAGGCACAGGATATTGAACAGATCGACGCTTTCGAGGGCATAGATGCCTTTGCGGGCGGCGCGGCTGCCAATGTATGCGGCATACTCGGTGGCAGGCGTTACCGGGATTTCAGACCCGCCAGACAGAGATTGGGACGCGGCAGCCGGCCGGATGGTTGCGGCTGCCTCGGTCTCTGTGCCGCCATTTAGTTGTCCAAGTTTGAGTCGGGTCGAAAGGTCCTTGGCCAGCCCAGGCAGCACGCTGACAGTCGAAAACTCGCCCGCCACCCCGGAGGTCATCACAATTCGCTTGTTGGCGCCATCGGGGGCGCAATTGAATCCGGCCAGGGCCGGGTTGCTGCCCACCAGGGCCAGCACCTGGGATTTGACGGAATTGCACAGATCGAGCAGGCGGCCGGTTGTCGTTCCGGCCGTCAGGTCGGCGTCGGTAACGGTGACCGAGACCGGCGCCGTGCCGTTGACTGAGATGCGCAACTGCTGGTGCGTGTCATCCACCAGGTCTTTTACATCCAGCAGGGTGCCGCCGCTTTCACCGGTATTGGTCAGGAATCCGCTGGTGCTGACGCCGCTACCCAGTCCACCCAGCGCGGCCACACGCTCCGCTTTGACCAGCGTGGAGGTGCCATTGACCACCGATTCGACAAAACGGGCGCTGGCGCTGTTCATCGAGAGATTTCCGAAGAACTCGGTTTTGGTATCGGCTGGGTTATCAGGCGCAACGAAAGCAATTGTCAGGTTAAAAGTACTGGTTGGGCTGGCAGTGGCATAATCCACGTTGAGGGTAATGGCGTTGCCCGACGCGCCTTCATCCATTGCGGTGACCTTGAGTACATTGGCCGCCGCGCCATTCTTTAGGGTGATTTCGGCGGTGGAGAAGGCGCCGGCCAACCGGACAATGAGCGCCTCACCGCCGCCATTGATGAAGAACTGGCGCACGGCGTAGCTCATCTCAGAATCGGCGGATAGTCCGCCAAAACTGCGCTCGAAATCGGAAAAACTGAGCACGCGCACCGCCCGGTTGAGCGGCCCGCGCCTGGCAAGGCCAACAAAGGCTGTCACCGACGTGCTAACCCCGGTGATGGTGCGCACACCGCTGGGCACCTCCTGAATGTAAACGCCGGGATAAGTTGGTGTAACTGGCATGTCTTCCTCCTTGGAGAAAAAAACGTTACGGATTGTTTTTAAGGCCGAAGTGGGGGGGGGGGGAGAATTGGCGATAATTTTTGGGTGGATGGCCAATTTGCGCTGGCTTAACCACCGCTAATCGACCTCCTCAATTCCCGAAATATCGACAGAAACCAGATGAGAAATGAAAGAAACCATTTCTTCATAAGACCTGAAATAGGCGCGCTCGCCGCTCATGACATGCTGCACCATGCCGCGCCAGGCCACCTGCGGGTCAGTCACTTCGCGCGGTTCCACCCAGATCCGTACAATGAAGGAATGGTTGATATTTTCGAACATGGCGGGCTTTGGAAAAAAACCTTGGGGCAACCATATTTTTAAATTTTGTAACAAACCTGCATCACGCCATTCTCACCCCAAACTCACACAGGGCTCAAAAAACGCACTATTGAGATAAAAAAAACCGCCCGAAGGCGGTCAAAAGCAACGTCCGTTTGCAGTTTAGTGCAACTGTTCCAGCGCCAGTTGCAGGTCTTTCTGGGCGCGGTTAACCACATCGATGGCTTGCTGCAGGCGTTGGATCGCCTCGCGTATCTCCAGGTTCTTGGTTGCATTTTTCGGCAGTTCGTACTCTGGTGAAAGTAGCGCCTGCTCAAAAAGTTGCTGTGTTTCCGGCATCGGTTCGATGCCCAGTTCGTTCAGAAGAAAAGCGCGGCACCTGTGGAATTGCTGCACAGCCAGGGCGCGTTGGCTGTTTTCCAGGTAAAGCCGCATCAACTGACGGTGAACATCCTCACGCAGCGGGTCAGCCTGCAAAATAATCTGTCCCCAATCAATCGACTTCTCTGCAAACTGTTTGGACTGGTAAGCGCGCATCAAAAAATACAGGGCATCGATATAGTGCTGTCGCAACCGTTCACGCTCGCGCAATGCCCAATCGCAGTAGCACCCTTCCAACAAGTCGCCGGTATACAGTTCGATCGCCTTCTCAAGGCCATCGAGCACCTGCTGGCTGGCATCCGCCGGAGCAAGATGCCGGCAGACCAAGACCTGTTTCTCAAATTCAGCGACATCCACCCATAAATCGGGTTGAAAGTTGAAGGACAACTCTCCCATGGATGTGGTTTGCAAATACCCGCCCTTCTGGCTGCCGGGTGGTTCGAGAACCTGACGCAACCGCCACACAGCGGTATTGAGACAGGCACGCGCACGCTCTTGAGGATAATCACTCCATAACAGGCTGGCCAACACATCGCGCGGGTGGGCGCGCTGCCGATAAAGGATGAGATAGGCCAGCAAGTTGCTAATTGTGGTTGTGATCCTGGTTTGGGTTGGTAACATTCCGCCCTCAATACGAACACCGCCGAACAGGCTGATGCGCATATTGTTCATAGAAGTTTTCTCCTGCAACAACCCATATATCCAAATATGACATATTTGGTATGATTATCATAGCACGGAGACTATCCGCATTCAATAGGGAAATCCGGCGATTCACACTTTTTTGAAAAGTGTTTTTTAGACAATCTGCCGCTGCCAGGCTTCCCGGGTCGTTATAGCAATCCTGGTGAATCTGGCAGCGGCGGATTGACAGTGTTAGAAAAAACTATCGGGCGGTTCTTTCCAAGTTCACGAAAACTACCCCCAAGCCTGGCAAAGACCGCCTTACGCACAAATACAAACCCCATCGGCATAACCCGTTCAGGGATCCCTGGAAAACCTCTCCCAACCTGCCTGGCCTCTAATTAGGCTGGCCCAAATATCCCGAAATGACCGTGTCGTAATGCGCGGTGGATTTGAAGCCCTTGACTGACAGTTTCTTGCGCGTCTCGGCCGCGATACCGCCCGCGCGCAGTTCCGCCAGCACGGCGGGGTAATCGGCTGGGTCGCAGACCAGTGTGACGCGCGCGTGGTTTTTGGCCGCCGCGCGGATGAGCGTGACCCCGCCGATGTCGATGTTTTCGATGGCTTCGGCGTAGCTCACGCCCGGTTTGGCGATTGTTTCCTCGAACGGGTACAGGTTGACCGCGACCAGGTCTATGTAATCCCAACCCAGGTCAAGCAGTTGCTGACGATCCGCTTCGGTGGGGCGCGCCAGCAGCCCGCCGTGGATGGCCGGGTGCAGGGTCTTGACCCGCCCGCCGAGAATTTCGGGGGACTTGGTGTAGTCGGCGACTTCCGTAACTGCGAATCCGCTATCCCGCAGCAGTGTGGCCGTGCCGCCAGAGGCGAGCAGCGTCCAGCCCAGGTCGGCGAGGCCTTTGGCGAAGTCGAGCAGGCCAGTTTTGTTGTAAACAGAAAGAATGGCGATGGGCATAAGTTTTCCTTTTGTGTTAATTTGTGGTGAATATGTTCTTGAGCGTTTGCACAAGCAATTGATGCTCCACGTTATGCACACGCGCTTCGAACTCTTCCAGCGATTCGCCCGGCGTAAAGCGAATTTCCTGAGTACCAAGCACGGGGCCGTCGTCCACGCCTTCGTCTGGGACGAGGTGCACCATCACGCCGCTGTGGTCAATTTCGCCGCGCTGCCAGGCCTGGTAGGCGCGCTCGATGGCGTGCGTGCCAGGAAAGGTGCCGGGCAGGGCCGGGTGCAGGTTGATGACGCGGTTCGGAAAAACAGATAAGAAGTTATTGGAAAGCAGGCGCATCCAACCCGCCAAAATGACGTAATCGGGCTGGTGGCGGGCAACTTCTCCCGCAAGGCGCGTATCATAGTCGCGGCGGTCTTCTTCGGCGCGTTTGGCAAAGTGGATGGCCGCCACACCCGCATTTTGGGCGCGGGCCAGCCCGTAGGCGTCGGCTTTGTTCGAGATAACGGCAACCACGGCTGCGGGGAGTTCGTTCCGCGCACAGGCGTCGAGAATCGCCTGAAGGTTGGACCCGCTGCCAGAGATGAGGACGACCAGTCGAGTGGACATATTAAGTAGAGAGGAGGTATTCGTTAATCGATAATTCGATGTTCGAGTTTCTAATATCGGGTATCGAAATCAATGATGGAACAAGCGCACGCCGCTGAAGACCATCGTCATGCCGTAATCGTCGGCGGCGGCAATCACATCGGCATCGCGGGCGGAACCGCCAGGCTGTAGCACATAGGCCGCTCCGCTTTGCGCCGCGCGGTGGATGCTGTCGGAGAAGGGGAAGAAAGCGTCGGAGCCGAGCGCCACACCGGTGAGGGTGTCGAGCCAGGCGCGTTTTTCGGCGGGCGTGAGTTGGACCGGCGCGTGGGTGAAGATGTCTCCCCAGGCGGCTTTTTCATTGGGGGTCACGTCGTCGCGCAGGAACTGGTCGATGGCGTTGTCACGTTCGGGGCGCTTGATATCCGCTTTGAAGGGCAGCGCAAGCACCACCGGATGCTGGCGCAGGTACCACAGGTCGGCTTTGTGCCCGGCCAGGCGCACACAATGCACCCGCGACTGCTGCCCCGCGCCCACACCGATGGCCTGCCCATCTTTGATGAAGCAGACCGAGTTGGACTGGGTGTACTTGAGCGTGAGCCACGCCACCATCAGGTCGCGGATGGCGTTGGCGGGCAGGTCGCGGTTTTTGGTGACAATGTTGGCGAAGTCGGCTTCAGTCACCGGGCGGTCGTGGCGGCGCTGCTCGAACGTCACGCCAAAGACCTCGCGGCGCTCGGCAAGTTGCGGCTCGTAGGCGGGGTCGATCTGCACCACGGCATACTTGCCCGCCTTCTTCTTTTTGAGGATGTCGAGCGCCTCCGGTTCGTAGGCGGGCGCAATGACCCCGTCCGAAACTTCGCGGGCAATCAGCCCCGCAGTGGGCACATCCACCGTGTCGGACAGGGCGATGAAATCCCCGAATGAGCACAACCGGTCGGCGCCGCGCGCGCGGGCGTAAGCGGTGGCCAGCGGCGAGAGTTCCATGTCGTCCACAAAATAGATCTTGCGCAGCACATCACTCAGCGGGGTGGCGATGGCCGCCCCGGTCGGGCTGACGTGCTTGAACGAAGCGGCGGCGGGCAGCCCGGTGGCCCGCTTCAGTTCGCGCACCAACTGCCAGGCATTGAGCGCATCCAGCAGGTTGATGTAGCCCGGCGAGCCGCCCAACACGCTGATGGGCAGGTCGGCGCCGTTATCCATGAACACCCGCGCAGGTGATTGCTGCGGGTTGGTGCCGTAACGGAGGGTGAGTTCTTTCATTGGAAATCCTTTCACTGAGCCTGAGGTTATAATCATTTGAGAACAGTCGGTGCCTATAAAGCCACAGATAAAAGCGATGAAAAGGTGTTTTTTAATCAAAACCCGTGTTTATCCCTTTCATCTGTGGTTGATTTTGAAGAGCCGAAAGATTTCCAAATTCACGCGGAGGCACCATGAGCAAACAAGATTACGCAAGCTGGGTCGAAAAAGACCGCAAACAACTCCACCCGGTTTACCATCCCAAATCGCACATCGACCCATTGGTGATCGAGCGCGGCGAAGGCGTATGGCTGCACACCGTGGACGGGCAAAAGATCCTGGATGGTATGGCCGGGCTATGGAACGTGAACGCCGGGTATGGCAACGAAGAGTTGGCCAAAGCCGCGTATGACCAGATGAAGGTTTTGGCGTTCACCTCCAACTTTTCGGGCATGACCAACCTGCCTTCCATTCGGCTGGCTGAAAAACTGGCCGGGTTCGCCTACGAAGGGCTGAACACCACGCACTTCACCTCCGGCGGTTCCGAGTCCAACGACTCCGCGTTCAAGGCCGCGCGCTATTACTGGAAGCGCAAGGGCAAGCCCGGCAAGACCAAGATTATTGCGCGCAAAGGCGCGTATCACGGCGTAACACTTTTCGCCACTTTCGTGACCGGGTTGGAAAAGTACCACGGCATGTTCGGACCCGCACCCGAAGGCATCATTCACATCCCGGCGCCCAACCCGTACCGCTACGAGGGCGAGATCCAGCCCGGTGAAACGGTGGGGCAGGCCGCGGGGCGCGCGCTCGAAGAGTCCATCCTGCGCGAAGGGGCGGAGACCATCGCCGCTTTCATCGCCGAGCCGGTCATGGGCGTGGGCGGCGTCATCGTCCCGCCGGATGATTACTTCCCGCTTGTGCGCCAGATTTGCGACAAGCACGGCATCCTCTTCATTGCCGATGAAGTCATCACCGGCTTCGGGCGCACCGGAGAATGGTTCGCGCTCAACCACTGGGGCGTCAAACCCGACATCCTCTCGTTCGCCAAAGCCATCACCAGCGGCTACGCGCCCCTGGGCGGCATCCAACTCTCGGATGAGATTCGTGAAACCATCGAGACTTCTGCCGAAGGTGAAGCCTTCATGCACGGCTACACCTATTCGGGTCACGCCATGGCCTGTGCGGTGGGGCTGAAAAATCTCGAAATCATGGAGCGCGAGGATTTCCCGAAGCGCGCCCGTGACTTGGGCAAACGCCTGTTCGATGGCTTGCAGACCCTGCGCGAGTTCCCGTTTGTGGGCGACGTGCGCGGCCTGGGCCTCGTCTGTGGCATGGAGATTGTCTCGAACAAGGAGACCAAAGCCGCCAACCCGGCCATGGCAATGAAAATCTTGAAAGCGGCGCAAGCCCGTGGGTTGCGCTCGCGCCCGCTGGGGGCCACGCTGGCCTTCTCGCCGCCGCTGGTCATCAGCGAAGACGAGGTGGACGAGATTATCAAACGCCTCGGCGCCGCCATGGATAGCATTAACGCGTAATTCAATTGTGAACGAACAGAGCCTGACGGGCCACACCGCCAGGCTTTTTTTTATTTGAGTCTTACTTTGCGCTCACCGGCAGCCAGTTCACCAATCACGAACACTGGCTCGGCAACGGACTTCTGCAACGCGGCCACATCCGCTTTATCCACAACGGCCACCATGCCAATGCCCATGTTGAACACGCGGAACATTTCTTCGGTGGCGATGTTGCCCTTTTTCTGAATCAGGTCCCAGAGCGGCGGCACATCCCACGCGCCAGGTTGAATGACTGCATCCAAATGATTCGGCAGCACGCGCGGAATATTTTCGACGAACCCACCCCCGGTCAAGTGCGCCAGGGCTTTAACGTAATTCAAGTGTGGGTAAAGCACATTGAAATAAGAACGATGCGGCGCGAGCAGCGCGTCTGCCAGCGAACCTCCCAGTTCCGAAAAAACTGCATCGAGCGGCGTATCCACAAACACCTTGCGGATGAGCGAAAAGCCGTTGGTATGCGGCCCGCTGGAACACAAGCCAATCAGCACATCCCCGGCTTTGAGCTCCGCTGTACGCGGCAAAATCCGCTCACGTTCCAACACGCCCACAATTGTCCCGGCCACATCAAACTCACCGGGCTGGTACACGCCCGGCATTTCGGCCGTCTCGCCGCCCAATAGCGCCATCCCGGCTTCGCGGCAGGCTTCAGCGATGCCGGTCACCACCTCGGCGGTCTGCTCCGGGTTGAGTTTGGACGTGGCGAAATAATCCATAAAAAAGAGTGGGCGCGCGCCCTGCACCAGAATATCGTTGATGCAGTGATTGACAATATCGTGCCCAATGCCGCGATAGCGTCCAACAGCCGCCGCCAGTTTGACCTTCGTGCCGACCCCGTCCGTAGAGGCCACCAACACCGGGTTATCCATCCGCTTCAGGTTTTCTGCATCGAACAACCCGCCAAACGACCCGATACCGGCCAGCACGGCTGGCGTATAAGTCGCCTTGACCGCGCCTTTCATCAGTTCCACTGCGCGGTTGCCCGCGTCGATATCTACGCCGGAGGAGGCGTAAGCCGATTCGGGAGCGGATTTGGAAGCCGATAAACGGATGGCTGCGCCGCTGGGTGAAGGTACCACGAAGTGCTTCGATTCAGTATCGATGACATTAAACCGCACAGGCGGTACTTCCGACTTTCCGCCCAATGGTGGCAAGCTCATGCCGGGGCTTTTGATGATAAAACGGTACAGATGCTTGCGCCATTCCTCTACGTCTCGTGGGGCAAGGATGCGCTTTGTCTGCAAGCGCATACCACCAAAGTTGTAGAGCATGCCCACGCGCGCGCCTGTGGCGGCCAAGTAGGTCAGCACCTGCCCAATTTCATCATTTCCCACCGGCCGCATCATAGATTTGCACTCGACTACCAGGCTTTCCTCGACCCATAAATCCAGTTTCAGGTAGCCAACCAGTTTACCGGCTATCCATACTTCTACACGTTTTTCCATTTCCACTGCCAGCCCGGCATCGCGGCATAACTCTGCCAGACGGCGCTGATAAAACTTTTCTGCATGCCCCGGGCCAATTTCATTGTGAACCTGAAAGGCCAATCCGTTCACTTTATAAGTCAGCGCATCGGTTGAGAGTGCAACAAGTTTGGAAACCTTGTAATCTGCCTGCCCTTCCGCAATACGATTATCCATCCGCTTTTCCGTTTCTCGGTCCGCTCTCGCATCCGTTGAAGAAAGCACGCGGTGTGCTATATCGCTGCGGCATTGCATCCCTTGGAATTGGATTTGACCGATCAGCCCGTAGACATTTTCCACCGCTACCGCCAGCGACTGGCTCCAGGCTGTCAGCCCTAGCACGCGCCCCCCGGCTGTGACCACCTGACCCTCATCGTCCACCTTCGTCCCGGCATGGAAGCAGGCGGTGTTTTCCGGCAGCGACGTAAAACGGATGGGCAGTCCCGTATCCGCTTTTTCCGGGTAGCCCTTGCTGGCCAGCACCACACAGACTGCCGCGCCATCTTTCCAGCGGATGTCCACATCCGCAAGGTGGCCATCGGCGCAGGCGCCGGCGATATCCACCAGGTCCGTTTCGAGCAGCGGCAGCACCACCTGCGTTTCAGGGTCGCCGAAGCGGCAGTTGAACTCCAACACACGGATGCCGTCCGGGGTGAGCATCAGCCCGGCGTAGAGCACGCCCACAAACGGCGTTCCCTCCACGCGCAGTCCGCTCACCGCGGGTTTTAGCACATCCTCTAAAGCCTCTTCAAGCAACGCCGCCGTGAAAATTGGCGCCGGGGCATACGCGCCCATGCCGCCCGTGTTGGGACCGTGGTCGCCATCCAACAGGCGTTTGTGATCCTGCGCGGAAATCATCGGCACGACCGTCTTGCCATCGGTGAACGCCATCAATGAGACTTCTGGCCCGCTCATGCGCTCCTCGATGACCACTTCGCTACCGGCATCGCCAAAGATGCGGCTTTCCATGATTTCCCGAAGCACGGATTCCGTTTCGGCTTTGGTATCCGGCAGGATGACACCCTTGCCCGCCGCCAGCCCGGATGCCTTGATAACGACCGGGTAATCCACGCTGTCCAGATGTTGAAGCGCTTCTTCCAATTTGCTAAATGTGGCATACCGCGCCGTGGGGATGCCATGCCGCGCCATGAAATGCTTCGAGAACACTTTCGAGGCTTCGATCTGCGCCGCCGCCTTGCGCGGGCCAAAACAGCGGATTTCAGCATCCGAGAGTGCGTCTGCAATCCCATCCGCCAGCGGCGCTTCGGGTCCGACAATGACGAGATCGATCTGCTTCTCTTTGCAAAAGCGGATTACCGCTTCATGGTCGTCCACCAAAATACCGCCGACATTTTCCGCCACCTGCCCGATGCCCGGATTTCCCGGCAGGGCATAGACCTTCTCCGCTTTGGGCGACTGCGCCACCTTCCACGCAATGGCATGCTCCCGCCCGCCCGAACCAATAATGAGAATGTTCATAAATTCCCTTTCACATTGCCACAAAGTTACAACGCCAAATTTTTCTCTGTGTTCTCTGCGGCAAATTTACTTCTTGCTTCTCTCAAAACCGGTCTTGACATTCATCAGGTCGACTGGTACAGGATACTTTCCCGTAAAGCACGCCTGGCAATATCCATCCTTCCGGCCGACTGCCCGCATCATGCCATCCAGTGAAAGATAGGTCAGCGAATCCGCGCCCACCTCTTGCCGAATTTCGTCCACGGTACGTTTATGGGCAATCAGGTCATCATAGGAGCCCATGTCCACACCCATGAAACACGGATGTGCAATGGGCGGGCAGGTGATGGCCACATGCACTTCCTTGGCTCCGGCACTGCGCAGTAAACGGATGAGCGGACCGGTGGTATTCCCGCGCACGATGCTGTCGTCAATCATGATGACTCGTTTCCCAATCACATTCTCGTTGATGACATTGAACTTCATCCCAACACCACGCTTGCGCAACGAATCGGTCGGCTCGATGAACGTGCGACCCACATAACGGTTCTTGACAAACCCATCGTTGTACGGGATGCCGCTCACACGCGAGAAGCCAATCGCCGCAGGCACCGACGAATCCGGCACAGGGATGACCACATCCGCCACCCGCTGCCATCCGTTTCCGCCCTCCGCATTGCTGCTATCTGCATTGTTATTACCCGCTTTGCCGTTATCCGCTTCTTCGCTATCCGTTTGTCCGGTTCCCAGTCCGCTCACGAATTCGCTTTCGCGTGCCAGTTCCACACCCAGGCGCTGCCGCACGGCATGCACATTGATCCCCTCCCAGGTCTGGTCGGGGCGCGCAAAATAGATATGCTCAAACACGCACATCGCCGATGGCTTTACCGGCGAAATCGCCTGGGTCACCTTGAGCGCGTTGGATGAAAGCGTCACGATCTCGCCTGGCTTGATATCGCGGATGGCTTCACAACCCAGCGTGCGCAGCGCGCCCGTCTCAGAGGCGACTGCGTAGCCCCCGCCCGGGAGCAGCCCCACACTCAGGGGGCGGAATCCCCACGGGTCACGCACCGCATACACACAATCGCGTGTCAATATGACCAGTGAGTACGCCCCCTTCCACTTCTGCATGGCGTCCTTGATGCGTTCTTCCCATGTCGCGCCTGCGTCGCGTGCCAGCATCATGGTCATCACTTCGCTGTCCGATGAGGACGAAAAGCCCACGCCCTGCCGCAGCATTTCATCGCGCAGCTCTGCTGAATTCACTAAATTCCCATTATGCGCCAGCGCCAGCGGGCCGTTCATCGTCTCGATCATGAAGGGCTGCGCATTGCGGATGAGCGACGAGCCGGTGGTCGAATAGCGCGTATGCCCGATGGCGTAGTGCCCCTGCAAGCCGCTCAACGTTTCAGGCTTGAAAACTTGCGCCACCAACCCCACATTTTTATAAATGCTCATCACATACCCGTCTGCAACGGCAATGCCCGCCGCCTCCTGCCCGCGATGCTGTAGCGCGAACAGTCCAAAGAACGCCATGCGCGCCACATCTTCGTTCGGCGCAAAAACGCCAATGATGCCGCATTCCTCTTTTGGGGAATCAGAAAAAATATCTTCCATAACTTCCTTATAAACGTACCTGCTTCACTTCGATCACCGATTTCATCGCCCGCAGCCCGGTCAGCACATTCTCCGGCGCGGCATCGTCAAGGTTGATGAACGAGAGCGCCGT
This sequence comes from Anaerolineales bacterium, assembly GCA_034433165.1. GTDB lineage: Bacteria > Chloroflexota > Anaerolineae > Anaerolineales > Villigracilaceae > DAOUAP01. Next base: position 62,913 of record DAOUAP010000008.1, read on the forward strand.
CCCGCCGGGGAAGTCGCGCCCCAGCCGGTACTCGGCAATGTTCACACCCGCCGCACCCAGCAGCGAAGCCGTCTGCCCGATCACGCCGGGTACATCGCGGCTCTTGACCACCAGCACATAGCCCGATGGCAGCGCATCCATCGGGAAATCATCCAGCCGCACAATACGCGGTTCACCGCGCGCCAACAGCGTTCCCGCCACAAAACGTTTCTCTTCGCCCACGGTCACCCGGCAGGCGATCACATTGGCATAATCATCTGTACCCGGCAGCGACGCCTGGCTGATTACCAGCCCGCGTTCTGCCGCCAGTTGCGGCGCATTGACATAGTTCACGCTGTCGCCCAATATCGGCGTCAGCAACCCCTTCAGCAGCGCCACCGTCAGCGGCTTGGCCTGATGCCCGATCTCCGCGCCACGGTACGCCACCTGCACACTGCTCACAGCCTGCCCCATCGCCAGTTGCATCTGCAGCGCACCGAGCTTCTCCGCCAGCGCCATGAACGGCGCAATCGCGCGGTAATCGGTATCCCCGGCAAACGGCAGGTTGACCACGTTGCGATAGCCAGCGCCGCGCAGCGCATCCAGCACCTGGTTCACAATGCGGATGGAGACATCTTCCTGCGCCTCAAGCGTGGACGCGCCGAGATGCGGCGTCGCCACCACATCCTTTCTCTGCGCGAACCCAGCCGCCCCGGCGCCGGTTTCCGTTTGAAAAACGTCCAGCGCTGCCCCGGCAACCTGACCCGCATCGAGCGCCGCCTCCAGAGCGGATTCATCGATCAGCCCGCCGCGCGCTGTGTTGATGATGCGCACCCCGCGCTTCATCTTCGCGAACTGCGGCGCGGAGAGCAGGTTGCGTGTTTCATCGGTCAGTTGCGTGTGCAGGCTGATGAAATCCGACTGCGCCAGCAATTCATCCAGCGTCTCCACCAGGTCCACCCGCAGCGACTCGGCCACATCTTCCGGCACGTAGGGGTCAAAGGCCATCACTTTCATTTCGAAGGCGCGCGCCCGAACTGCCACCAACCCGCCGATGCGCCCCAAGCCTATGATGCCGAGCGTTTTCCCGGCAAGCTGTACGCCCAAAAACGGACCCCGCTCCCAAACGCCCTCGCGCAGCCGCGCATTGGACTGCGGCACATGGCGGCACAGCGACAGCATCAGCGCAAAGGTGTGCTCCGCTGCCGCCAGCGCATTGACCTCCGGGATGTTCATCACCATCACACCCGCCGCCGTTGCCGCAGAAATGTCGATGTTCTCCAACCCAACGCCCGCGCGTGCCGCCACCTTCAGCCGCCCCGCCGCCGACTTGAAAAAATCCGCATCCAGCGCCGTGCCGCTGCGCGTGATGACCGCACCGTAAGCGGCAACTCGCGCCCGCAGGTCTGCGCCGTGCAAGCCAATTTGAACATCCGCCTGCACATCCGCAACGGATTTCAGCAGGTCGAGCCCAACTTCGTTGATTTCGTCAGTAACAAGTATCTTGTAATCCATAATTGTGCATCATTGATAAGTGATGAGTGAAGAGTAAACGGTCATACCACTTTTCACTCATCACGCTTCACTAATTCATTCACCAAAAACCTTCTCAACCGTCTCGCCCGCATGCGCCTGCAAAATGCGTGCGCGGTACTCCGTGTCCTTGAACAAAACCTTACCCTGCTCAATCTCTTCCAGCCCGTCTGCAAACACCTGCGCCAGCGTGCTGGTCAACTTGGCCGCGCCATGCCGCGAAAGCGCCAGCGGCAGCAACCCCGCCAGCCCCAGCGACTCGATGAACACCTCCGCGCCGTCCTTCACAGCCGGGCGGCTTTCCACGCCGCCAAACCCGACAAACAGACGCACCACATCTTTCGTGACCAAATCGGTCGAACCGTCACCTACCATCATCGTGCGTTTGCCTTCCGCCAGGGAGCGTACCACCGCCGATTTGCCGGTGGACTCCGCCAGCGGTGTGGGCGCAAAATCAAAGTACGTTTCATGCGGGTTGCCGGAATATCGATGGCGGGCATAATCCCACCACTCACCGCGCAACACATCCATCTCCACTGCCACGGCATACACATTCACCGCCGGGATGTTGAGCAGTTCCGCCAGGTCAAGCACCGACGCCCTCAACCCGCCGCTGACAATAAACACCTCCACGCCCGCCGCATGCAGCGCTGCCACCACCTCCGCCGCCTGGGGCACCAGCGTGCGGCGATAAATGCGCCCCACCTCGTCCAGTTCGGCGCGGGTCGGGCGCAGCAGCTCCAGCCGTTCGGCGTACACCTGCTCCAGCGGAATCGTGCCATCCATTGCCAGGCGGGTCAGTTCGGCAATGTGCTCGGTCTGCCCCTTTACCCGCGCCAGTTCATCGATGCCCTCCACCGTGACCAGCGTCGAATCGCAGTCAAAAATGACGCGTTGAAAACCCAAGTGTCGTGCCAGCATAATCATCAGCGATCTACGATCACTGCATTCAACTCCTCAAATTTTTCCGCCAGCAGCGCATCGCTTTCCGCCACCACCGTCACGTGACCGATCTTGCGCCCCGGTCGCGGCGACTTGCCATACAGGTGCAGGTGCGCTCCTTCTATCTTTAGGATGTCAGCCGCCTCAGGCGCGGACCCGATCAAATTGAGCATCGCCACCGCCCCAAGCGTGGATGTGCTCCCGAGCGGGAGGCCGCTCACCGCCCGCACGTGATTCTCAAACTGCGAGGCCACCGCCCCCTCGATCGTCCAGTGCCCGCTGTTGTGCACGCGCGGGGCCATCTCGTTTGCCAGCAAGCGGCCATCTTTCTCAAAGAATTCAATCGCCAGCACACCAACGTAATCCAATGCTTCAGCCACCGCCCTCGCATAGGACTCCGCCACCGCTTGTAGCGGGTGTGGCTCCGTGGGCACCACCGACAGGCGCAGGATACCCTCGCGGTGCGTGTTGACCGTTAGCGGGTAGAACGCCACCGCCCCATCCCGCCCACGCACCGCAAGGATCGACATCTCGCGCTCAAACGTGACGAACTGCTCCAGAATTGCATCTTGTCCCTGAATCCGTTTCAGCGCTTCTGCCAAATCCGTTTCATTCCCAACAACAAACTGCCCCTTGCCATCGTAGCCCATGCGGCGCGTCTTCAGCACCGCCGGAAAACCAATCTCAGCAGCCATCCGTTTAAGCCATCCGCTTTCATTCTTTTTGGGCTCAGCATCCGCTTGTCCGCTTTCAAATTCGCTCCCGAATCCGCTAAACCCCGGTGTGGGAATTCCCAATTCGCGGAAGAAATTCTTCTCCACCAGCCGGTCCTGTCCTTTTTCAAGCGCCAGCGGCGGCGGGTAGACTGGCACGCGCTGTTCGATCTTGCGCGCTACCTCGACCGGCACGTTCTCGAACTCATACGTGACCACATCCACGCCATCCAAAAAGCGCGCCAAAGCCTCTTCATCGTGATAGTCCGCGGCGATGTGCGGTGCGAGCTGCCCGGCTGGTGAATCCGCTGCCGGGTCGAGAAAGCGGAAGCGCAGCCCCAGCGGGTATCCCCCCAGCGCCAGCATACGACCAAGTTGTCCCGCGCCTAAAATGCCTATCGTTGTCATAGTTCTCGTGGATCCGGGTTATCCAGTACCGACTGCGTTTGCTTCGCGCGGAAATCAAGCAATGCTTGTTTATATTCCGGGTGCGCGTTCGCCACAATAGAGGCCGCCAGCAGCGCGGCATTGACCGCGCCCGCGCGCCCTATCGCCAGCGTACCGACCGGAATCCCGGCCGGCATCTGCACAATGGAAAGCAGCGAATCCAGCCCGTTGAGCGCTTTGGATTGCACTGGCACGCCCAGCACCGGCAGGGGGGTCTTGGCGGCGGTCATACCCGGCAAATGCGCCGCGCCGCCCGCCCCGGCGATGATCACCTCGATGCCGCGTCCCGCAGCAGATTCAGCGTACGCGAATAATAAATCTGGCGTGCGGTGCGCCGACACGACTTTGACCTCGTAGGGAATGCCCAGCCCGTCCAGCGTTTGCGTGGCGTGCTGCATGGTTTCCCAGTCCGACTTGCTGCCCATGATAATTCCAATAAGTGAGATTGTCATTTAATTCCTGCTACCTTCAAATTTTCAATCAACCGCTCATTGACCGGATAGGCGCCCGGCGCAAATTCCTGCCCGGTCAGCATCTCGTAGATGGTCATGTAGCGCTCACTCGCCACGACCCATAAATCATCAGACATGGCGGGAATCTCACCGTCGCCGCGGTAACCCTTCTCGGCGTAGGCAATGCGCACAAATTCCTTGTCGAAGTTCTCCGGCTCCTGTCCGGCGGCAAGGCGGCTCTCGTAAGTATCCGCCTTCCAAAAACGGGACGAATCCGGGGTGTGGACTTCGTCAATCAGCAAAATGCGCCCGCTGCGCCCCCCTGCGGGGTCCGGCGCGCGCCCGAACTCGTACTTGGTATCCACCAGCACCAACCCGGCTTTGCGCGCCAGTTCTTGCCCGCGCTTGAAGACCGCCAGCGCAGCCGCCTGCACCTGCTCCCAGGTGTCGGCGTCGAGGATGCCCTTCGAGACCACCTCCGCGCAGGTCAGGCGCTCGTCGTGCCCGGTGGCACCGCCTTTGGTCGTCGGCGTGATGATCGGTTCGGGCAGCGCCTGGTTTTTCTTCAATCCATCCGGGAAGGTGTAGCCGTAGATATCGCGCTCGCCGAGGTTGTAACGATACCACAGCGCCGTGGTCGTCACACCGCTGATATACCCGCGCACCACCACCTCGACCAGCAGCGGCGCAACCTCGGTCACGATGGCGGCATTGGGGTCGGGGATGGAGAAGATGTGGTTCGGGATGATGTCGCGCGTCTGGTCGAACCACCACGCTGAAAGTTGATTCAGCACCTGGCCTTTGTACGGCACCCGGGCTAGGATGCGGTCGAACGCCGACAAACGGTCGGTGGTGACGATGAGCCGCTTTCCACTTCCAAGCGGATACCACTCGCGCACTTTGCCCACGGTTTTACCCGGCAGGGGCAGGTCGGTTTCGCCAAAGGCGACCGGTAACAATTTTAGTATTTCAGATTGAGAGATCATTTTTTCGTTGACCCGTTTCTCCGTTTGCCTGTTAGCCCGTTCCTATGTTCAGCCTATACGGCGACGGGATAACCGGACAACGGTCTAACTGTTAAACGCCTTGGGCTAACTTTACGCCGTTCTCAAACAACGCCAGGCCGCTCTGGCCGCTGATGCCGCGCGTCCACTGCGGATGCTGGTACGGGTGGATATGGTTCTCAGGGTGCGGCATGAGCCCGAGCACGTTGCCCGCCGGGTTGCAGATTCCGGCAATATCCAGCACGGAGCCGTTCGGGTTGGCGGGGTATTCGCCTTTGGCGGAAGAGCCATCGGGCAAAATGTAGGTCAGGGCGATCTGGTCGTTGGCGGTGAGCGTGTTGAGCAGGGTCTGGCTGGAAACCTGGAAGTTGCCCTCGCCATGCGCAATGGGACAGGCAATGTTGTCTTCCAAGCCCTGCGTCCAGATGCAGGTTTGCGAAATGGGCGCAAGGTTCACCCAGCGGCATTCGAAGTGTCCCTGTTTGTTGAAGGTCAGGGTGGCCTCAGGGGATTGCGTCGCCCCTTCGGGGCCCGCAACGACACTTATCCCCGGCAAAATCCCCGATTTGACCAGCGCCTGGAAGCCATTGCAAATGCCAATGACTGGTTTGCCGGAGGCGACAAAAGCTGCGATCTCGTCTTCGAAGTAAGAGTTCAGGTCGAGGGCAAGCAGTTTTCCAGCGCCGAGCGCATCGGCGTAGGAAAAGCCGCCCGCGACGATGAGCATTTGGAAATCGTTCCAGTTGGCTTTGCGGGCGCGCAGGTCGTTGAGCGGCACGCCGACCGGGTCGGCTCCGGCGAGGGTCAGGGCATCCATCACGTCGAAGTCGCGGTTGGTGCCACGGGCTTGGAGAACCAGGGCATTTGGTTTCATGGTTAGTGTGAGGGGATAAGTGATGCGTGAACAGGCGCGTTAAAAGCGGCAGCGAGATCGGCAACGGGGATGACATCGCCTGCCAGCTTGAGGACCGGCTCTGCGGTGACCGTGCCAACCTTCATCAGCGGGAGGGCGGCAAATCGTTTTTCGAAATCGGCTGCGGCGGCGGGTGCAACTTCAGCCAGGAGGCAGCCGTTCGTCTCACCGAACAGGATGCGGGTGGCGTGATTGGGGTCGGGGCTGAGGGTCAGGTCGATGCCGAGGCGTCCGCCAATGCTCATTTCAGCGGCGGCAACCGCCAGTCCACCTTCCGACAGATCATGCGCCGCTTTGACCAGCCCGGCTTTGATGGCTTCGTGCAGGGCGCGGTACACGGCCGGGGCATGCGCGGGTGGGGCGGGCACGGCTGCGCCGGAGTGATGCGTGATGAGTGACAGGTGCGAGCCGCCGAGCGTGGGCTGGAAATCGCCCACGAGGTAGAGGGCGCTGCCCGCCTGCTTGAGGTCCATGCTGATGGATTGGCGCACGTCGTCGATGATGCCGAGGGCCGAGATAAGCAGCGTGGGCGGGATGGCGTGGCGCTGTCCGTCGGCGCCGAGGTATTCGTTGTTGAGCGAATCTTTGCCGGAGATGTAGGGCGTGCCGTATGCGATGGCGGCATCGTGACAGCCGCGCGCGGCTTCGACCAGCGTGCCCATGGTTTCGGGGCGTTTGGGGTCGCCCCAGCAGAAGTTGTCGAGGATGGCGATGCGGCTGGGGTCGGCACCCACGGCCACAGCGTTGCGGATGGCTTCATCGACCACAGCCCAGGCCATGGCGTAGGCATCGCGTTTGCCGTATTCGGGATTGATACCGTTGGAAAGCACGATGCCCTTTGTGCCTTTTGTGCCGATGGGTTTGAGCACGGTGGCATCGGAGGGGGCGTCTGCCATCACGCCGGTGAGCGGTTTGATGACCGTGCCGCCTTGCACTTCGTGATCGTAGATGCGGATGGTGGCGGCTTTGCTGGCGATGTTGGGGTGGGAAAGAAGCGCAATCAAGTAATCAAGTAGACATGTAGAAGCGTAAACAGGGGTGCTTGTTTCCCCATTTACCTGTTTACTTTCAACGTGGTTACCAATTACCGCCTTCAACTGCCTTTGCGGAATGCCATTGTGCAGAAAGGCGTTGTCGAGGTCGAGGACGGTCTTGCCGCCATAGCGGACGATGAGGCGGTTGTCGCCGGTGATGGCGCCGATGTCGGTCAGTTCGGTGTCGAAGGTGTCACACAGCGCTTGCAGGGCGGCGATGTTGGCGGGCGGGACGGCCAGCACCATGCGCTCTTGTGCCTCGGAGAGCCAGATCTCCCACGGGGCGAGGCCAGGGTATTTGAGGCGCACATCCTTGAGCTCGATCTCTGCGCCGGTTTTGGAGGCCATCTCACCCGCGGCGGAGGACAAGCCCCCCGCGCCGCAGTCGGTGATGTCGGTATAGAGGCCCAGGTCGCGCGCGCGGGTGATGACATCGATCAGCCCTTTTTCGGTGATCGGGTCGCCGATCTGTACCGACGCCCCGGAGACTTCTCCCGTTTGCGCGTCCATCGTCATGGATGAGAAAGTCGCGCCGCGCAGCCCGTCGCGGCCGGTGCGCCCGCCCAGCACGATCACACGGTCGCCGGGCTGGGGCGTTTTGCGGTGCTTGCCTTTGGGCGCGATGCCGACACATCCGCAGAACACGAGCGGGTTGGCGGTGTAGCCTTCATCGTACAGGATCGCGCCGTTGACGGTGGGGATGCCGATCTTGTTGCCGTAATCCTGCACGCCTGCCACCACGCCGCTTTGGATGCGGCGCGGATGCAGCACGCCTTCGGGCAGGCTGTTGGGATCCGTGTCTTGCGGGCCAAAGCACAGGATGTCGGTGGCAGCGACAGGTTTGGCGCTGACGCCGAGCACGTCGCGGATGACACCGCCCACGCCGGTGTTCGCGCCGCCAAACGGTTCGATGGCGGAAGGGTGGTTATGCGTCTCGGCTTTGAAGGAAATTTCGAACTCCTCGTCAAAGTCGATGATACCGGCGTTATCCACAAATGCGGAGATGACCCACGGCGCGGCGATTTTGTCGGTGGCGGCCTTGAGGTAGGTTTTGATGATGGAGTCGATGACCCGCCCCTCACCCTGCCCTCTCCCCGGAGAGGAGAGGGTAACTTTTGCCTTGAAGGTTTTGTGGACGCAGTGCTCGCTCCACGTTTGGGCGATGGTTTCAAACTCCACATCGGTGGGGTCGCGCTGCTCGGCGCGGTAGCAGGCCTGGATGGCGTGCATCTCGGTCAGGTCGAGCGCGGCGCGGCGATCTTGGGAAACGGCCAAAAGTTCGGCATCGCTCAGCTCGCGGATGGGGATGATCTCTACTGCGCCGCTGGCCTGGGCTTCTTCTGGGAACGAAGGTGTGATACCGCCAAATGTCCAGTGTTGGATAACGGCATTGGCGAGGAGTTGTTTGGCAAGTTTTTCGGCTAATGCGGATGCGGGAGCGGATTGTGAAGCCGATAAACGGATATCGGTTGATGATGGAGCGGATGGGGGTAAAGCGGATGTATCGAAGCCGAGCAGGAAGCGCAGCCCGGTAGCGGCGCGGTGCACACCCGTGAATCCCACTTCGTGCGCGGCGCGGATGATCTCGTGCGCAACGGGGTCGGTAACGCCGGGGCGTAGGGCAACTTCCACCATAACGGTATCAGGGCTGAGGGTCGTTGGTTCCGCGGGCAGGGCGGCCCAAGTTGCCGACTGAATCACAGGGTCGGTTAAAAGTTTGAGAGCCAACCGCTGCAATTCTTCATCAGACAGTTGACCCTCTATAAAATATAAGTCCTGACATTCCACCATCTGCAAGGTGTTGAACCCTAAAGCGTGGGCGTCTGCCTTGTAGCAGGCAGAGCGCGGATCGGGTTGGTTGAAGCGAATGACGAAGCGGTAGATGGGCATGGGAAATCCTTGCGGGAAGAAATCGGCTCGATTTTACAACGGGCATATTGTCTAGTCAATATACCTTATTTTTGCGAGTATCAGCCCGGGTTGATTGTACAGGAAAACAATTTGCCCTATAATAATTTTGGAAATGTTCTCGAGGAGCAAATGTATGACAATTGAAAAATTTTCCCTTATCGTAAAAAGCAGCATCGCCAACCAGGACCAGATTCCCTCTGTTTTGCGTCGCTTGGGGTTGCATGAACCCCAAGCGACGCTTGTGCTGGTGGGCGGAGCCGGTGGCATGAGCGAGGATTTGATCGCCCAAACCCGGGCGTTTTTCCGTGACCACATTGCGCCCTTTGTTATCGAAAACGACCTGGCGGTGGTGGATGGCGGCACGAATTCGGGTATTATGCAGGCCATGGGGCAGGCACGCGCCAGCCATGGCGCCAATTTCCCGTTGATTGGGGTGGTGGTGGAAAAACTGGTGCGGGACGAACCGACACTGATCGAGCCAAACCATTCGCACCTGATCCTGACTCCGGGCAGTGATTGGGGTGAAGAAGTGCCGTTCCTGCATGCCATCCCCACGCAGCTGGCGGGCAGCGCGCCCTCGATGACGTTGCTTTTCAACGGCGGGAAAATTACCTGGATGGACGCCCAGGCAAGCGTGGAGCAGAAGCGCATGGTGCTGGTGGCCGATGGCTCTGGCCGGGCTGCGGACAGCATTTCCAAGACTTCGACCGGGCAACTGTTGGAACCACGCGCCGTTACGTTGCTGCGCACCGGACTGATTCGCATTTCAAACCCGTTCACCCAGCCTGAGACGTTTATGGGGATTGTGCGGGAGACTTTTGGGGTGGCATAGTCGCGGATTTGGACTACTCCCAAGGGGCGGGCATCTCCTGCCTCTTTTATTTTTCAATGCGGAGCGGCGGTATGTCGAACGACATTTTTATCAGTTATTCTCGACGCGACCTGGAGTTCGTCACACGCCTGGCCAGCGACCTGGACGAAAAGGTAGCCGGGGTGTGGTTCGACAAGGCGGATATCCAACCCGGGCAAAAATGGCGCGACGAGATCATCAACGGCATCCAGCGCTGCAAGGCGGTCGTGCTGGTGCTATCCCCTGATGCGGCCGGCTCCAAATATGTTCAGATGGAGATCAACACGGCGCTGGAAAGCGGCAAGACCATCATCCCAATCCTTTACCGCCCGGTAACGCTGGAAGGCGGTCTCAAAGACCTGGTACACGAAACACAGTATATCGATCTGCAACGCGGCACTTATGGCGAGAACTTCCAGGTATTGGTGGACGGATTGGTGGCTGCCGGGGCGGCCCGGCAATCGGTGGCGGCTGCCTCGCGCCCCTTCCTGCGCACGCAAACGCCTACCGACTGGGGCGCGGTCTTGACCCGCATTCCGGGCTGGGGATGCGCCTGGAGCCTGGGCTGGGCGGCATTCTGGCTGGTGTTTATCCTGGCGCTGGCCCTGTTGGGTTTCGCTTCTGGCAACGACAGCGATGTGCAGAGCGCTTTCTGGTCGATCCTCGCGATGTCACTTTCGGGCGGGGCGGGCGGGTTCGCTGGCGGGCTGCTGGCCGGGTTGGTGACCATGCTAACCTTGCGACGCTATGCGCCCAGCATTGCCTTGAAACACATGGCCCCATCGGTGCGCATCTGGGTCGCCAGCGGACTGCTGGGTGTAGTCGTCTCCGGGCTTGGTACGGCCCTCCTGATGGCGGTCGGCGCACTGACGGTTGCTGCAAGCGAGGTCGATTGCAGCAACCTGAGCCTGGGGGATTGTTTCGGCGCCAGCCTGGGCAGCACCCTGGGCGCGGCCATTGGCACGCTGATCTTGGTCCTGGTTGTTTTCCTGGGGCTGATGGGACTGGTCTGGTTCGCGGCTGGATTGTTCGCGGGCTGGCTGGCGGTGCGGCATATTCGCACGCTCGAGCCAGGAATCACCCCCGGCGAGACACGCTGGGTTATGTTCGGGTGGGGGTTGGGCGCGGTGGCCGCCACGGTGGTTGCACTGGCCGCCATCGCCCTGTCCAGTTCGATACTCGGGGTTTAGTTTCCCGTTATTCAGTTTCCCCAAACCCGGCGGGGGGGATGCCCAAGGCCTGGATGAGTCGCGCCCAGTAATTGACCTGCGCGGCCGTGCTGGCCAGGATGACTATTTCCCGTGCGCTAAAAACGGAGGTGACCTGCCCGACCAGTGTGGGATGAAACTTGAGCGGCGTGGACGATATGGCCGCCGTGTAGGCAATGGCCAGGCGCTCGCGTTCCGAAAACGAGGTCAACGTCTCCGCCGTTTCGGGGTGGCGCAGGGCGGCGGCTTCTTCATCTTTCAGCCCGGCGGCGCGGTGATCGTGCCCGTTCATGTCGATGCAGAACGGGCAGGCCGCCGCAAAGGAGGCCGTCATGCGGATGATCTTGAGCATGCGCGCATCCATACGCCCGTCGTGGTGGGCCACCAGCGCCTCCAGCGCGCCCGAGCCAATGGCCGCTTTGGGGTACCATGCCAAGATTCGCGCTGGGAGCATGCGCTTGCCGGTGGCGCGCTCCGCAACCCAAATGCCGAGGCGCAACCAGAGCGGGATACGGTGCGGGGGTGTAATGAAGGCGTCCATCTTTGTACCTGTCTCCTTATTTCCCTTTTTACCCGTCTACCTGTTTCCTTGCTTCCCCTTCATTGCATTCATCCGCTGATAGACCAGGCGCATGCGCGCGTAGATCTGCGTGAAGAGGGCAAATTTCTCATCGTACAGGGCGCGGTTGGCGGGCTGCGGCGCGTAGGATGCCTTGAATTCAACCAGTTTGGGCACATCGGCAAACGTGATCTCGCCGAGGCCGGTGGCGGCGATCCAGGCGGCGCCGCGCGAGTTGGCGTAGATGGGCTCGCACACCTGGCGGATCTCAACATCCATCACATCTGCAAAAACCTGGCACCACACATCCGACTGCGCTCCACCGCCCACAATGTTGATGCGCTCCGTTTTGCGCCCCAGGAAGCCCTGCACCGGCTTGAGCAGCCAGCGCGTGTTGAAGGCGATTCCCTCCAGGAAGGCTCGGATGATGTCTTCGCGCGTGTTGTTGAGCGAGAGGTTGTACAACCCGGCCCGCACGGTGCGGTCGTCCACCGGGGCGCGCTCACCCCAGATCCACGGGGTGTAAAGCACGCCGTTGGCCCCGGCCGGCACGCGCGCGGCGATCTGGTCGAGCACTTTGAAGATGTCTGGCACCCGGGCCTCTTGCAGCAGTTCATCCTTGTGATACAGGATGTTGTCGCGCAGATAGGTCAGGTTGCCGCCGGCCGTGGCCTGCGGGGCCGTCAGCAGGTATTTGCCCGGAACCGCGCACGGAATGGACGCCATGCTCGAAAAAATATCCGTTTTCTTGAACGGCACATGCGCCGCCATCCACGAGGAGGTGCCGATGTACAGATGCAGGTCGAAATCCTCCACCGCGCCGGCGCCGATGGCCGCGGCGGTGTTGTCGATGGCACCGGCCACCACCTTCACATCTGCCGAGAGCCCCAGCGCGGCCGCCACGTCCTTTTTGAGCGTGCCGATCACCGCCGCGCACGGGACGATCTCGGGCAGTTTGGCGGGGTCCAGCCCCAGCATGGCCACCAGCCCGGGGTCGTAGTGGATGGAATCGGGGTGGCGGTTGTCGGTCACCCAGGAGGTAACGATCGAGTCGTGGGTGGCCACAAAGCGCCCGGTCAGCCGCAGGTTCAGGTAATCCAGCACATTCAGGAATTTGTGCGTGCGCGCGTACACCTCGGGCTGCGTATCACGGATGAAAAGCATGTGCCCGGCCGGGTCTTTGCCGGTCATGGAGGGCATGCCACCCGTCAGCCGCACAAACCGGAGCACGTTGAGGATGTTCGCGCCATCGAGCGCGATGCCGCCGCCGATCTGTTTTTTGAGGTGCGGCGCGCCGCGCATATCCATCCACAGGATGGCGTTGCCCAGGGCGCTGCCCGTTTCATCGACGGCCACCGTGCCCTCACCCTGCGTGGAACAACACACAGCGGATACGCTGCGCCCCGCATCGGGCACCTCTTTTAAGAGCCGCCGCGCCGCCGAAAGGAACGCCTGCCACCAGGCCTCGGGGTTTTGTTCCGCGCCGCCGTCGGGGGTAAGGATGAGCGGCACCGGCTCGGATTCCCAGGCCAGCACCCGGCCCGCCAGGGTGATGAGCGCCACTTTCATACCGCTGGTGCCGTGGTCTACGGCCAGGATGAGTTTTTCGGTCATCAATACCCCCTTTCGAAATCGACCGCATGCTTCAAGGGTTCGCCCACCAGGTAGCGGCGGTAGTTTTCGATGAACAGCCCGGCGATATCTTCGGGAAAACTGGGCGCGGAGGTGTGACTCGTGATGAAGGTGTTCGGCGCATCCCAAAGCGGACTCTCGGCCGGGAGCGGCTCCTGGGCGAACACATCGAGCACGGCCCCGGCAAGGGCGCCCGTTTCCAGGGCGCGGATCAAGGCGGGTTCGTCCACTGCGCTGCCGCGTCCCACGTTTATGAAGAAAGCAGAGGGAGAGAGAACAGAGAGCAGTTCCGCGTTGATGATCTTTTGTGTGCTGCTTGTGTTGGGGAGCACGGAAACGAGATAATCCAACCTGCGCGCAAAAGCGAGGATTCCACCCTCATCCCCAACCCTTCTCCCAGAAGGAGAAGGGGGTTCAGGGTGGAAATACCTGTCTACATGTGAGATCTGTTCGCTTTCCCGTGTGTAGCCGCGCACGGTCATGCCGAAGGATTTGGCCGTTTCCGCCAGCGCCGCGCCAATGGAGCCGACTCCCATCAGCCCGATGGTTTTGCCGCGCAGGGTGCCGGTGACGGTGGGGTCCCAGCGGTGTTCAAGCTGGGCGGCCAGGCGTTGCAGGATGCGCCGCTCGTGCAGCAGCAGGTAGCCAAACACAAACTCAGACATTAGCCCGCCGAACACACCGCGCGCATTGGTCAGGGTGTAGTCGCGCCGCAGCGACGGGTCGAGCAGGGGGTCTACCCCGGCCCAGGTGCTTTGCACCCAGGCCAGGGCGGGCAGCGAGGGGAGCGCGCCGCGGATGAGGTTCGGTTCGCCAAACAGGATATCCACCCCCGGCCCGGGCGCGGCGGCGAATTCCAAATCCCGCAAACCGGCTTTTTCGAGCAGGCGGCGGTAGGTGTCTGCGTTTTTCGAGAGGATGAGGAGCGTGGGCATGACCCGATTATACACACGCCGCCAGCACGGCATCGAAGCGCTGGAGCGCGTCATCGATGACCGCGTCGGTGTCGGCCATGGAGGTGTACATGCGGCTGCCAGCCAGGGTGACCAGCCCGTTGGCCATGTAGGCCGCGCCCATTTCTTCCATCATGTGTTTGCGCGGCTTGAGCTCCCGCAGGACGCGGATGGGGTTGCGCAGGTCGAGCAGCATGACACCCGAGGTTTCGAGATGGACGATGCTCCCCTGATTATATGCAACAAAAGGCAGCCCGTACTTTTCGATGATGGTCTGCAACCCGCGCGTCAGGCGGTCGCCCGCGCGCCCGGCAATGACCGGGGCGTTGGTACGCGCCATCGCTTCCAGCGCGTAATACCCGGCCACGCACGAAATGGGGTTGGCCGAGAGCGTGCCGCCCACGTAGGCGCGCTCGCCCGTGCCGCCGATGCCGGCCGCGAAGGTCATGATGATCTCGCGCCGCCCGCCCACGCCGCCGGCCATGGGGTAGCCGCCGGTGATGCACTTGCCGAACACGGTCAGGTCGGGCTTTACATTGAAGTAGCCCTGCGCGCCGCCCATGCCCAGGCGGAAGCCGGTCACGACCTCGTCGAAGATGAGCAGCGCGCCGAACTCATCGCACAGTTTGCGGACTTTTTGGTTGAAGTCGAACGGGACGGGGCGCGTGCCGCTTTCCGGGCCAACCGGCTCGACGATGACGGCCGCGGTGCCGCCGCGCAAGCGGTTGAGAATCAACTGACGTTTGAGCGCGCCCAGCGCATTGGGGAAGAACTCCTGGGTGGTGCTGCTGGCCCCGCGCGGGATGCCGGTGGCCTCCATGCGCCCGGTGCCCGGCACGTGCAGTCCGTAAACCATCTGGTCGCTCCAACCGTGGTACGCGCCGCCGACCTTGATGACGTACTTCTTTTTCGTGAAGGTGCGCGCCGCGCGGATGGCGGCCATCACGCCTTCGGTGCCCGAGCCGAGCATGCGGAACATCTCGATGGCAGGCATGTGCTGGTTGATCAGTTTGGCCAGCTTGAGCTCGTATTCGTGAAAAAGCCCGGTCACGGGGCCGCAGTGCTGGAGCATCTCCAGCACCTTCTCGCGCACCGGCGCATAATTGCTGCCCAGCACGGTGGGTCCGCCCGCCTGCAGGAAGTCGATGTACGGGTTGCCATCGGCATCCCACAGGTACGCCCCTTCCGCTTTTTCAATAGCCACCGGGAAGGGGTAATTGAAAGCCAGGTTGTGCTGCACCCCGCCGGGGATATAACGCTTGGCTTCGTCGGTCAGGGCTTTCGAGCAGGTGCACTTTTCCTCGAAGTAGCGCAGGTAATCGCGCATCACCTCGCGCCGCACCGGGCGCAGCGGCTGGCTGGTGAGCGCGTTCAGGCGGCGGTAAACCTCATCCACATCGGGATAAGTCGAAATGGCGTATTGCGGTTCGCTCATGGGATTTCCTTAATTGTCGGCGAATTTCTTCTCATCCGCTTTCAGCTTCGAGAAAGCGATCTCACGCACAGCCAGCGGAATCTTGCTGACCTTCTTTTCGGTCACGAGCGCCAGCAGGTAAGTGAGGGCGCACTTTTCGAGCAGGGCCATGTTATGGATGGCCCGCTCCACATCGCCGCCAAAGACCAGCACGCCGTGGTTTTGCAGGATGTAGGCGTTATTGCCGTTTCCCACCTTCTTTTTCACGTTACCCTTCAGGAAGCCCGTGCCCGAAGGCGCGTACGGGATGATCTCGACCCCGCGGCCGAGGAAGCGCACCTGCTCGTCGAACAGGGCCGGGATGGGGGCGTTGATGAGCGCCAGGGCGCTGGCGTACGGCTGGTGGGTGTGGATGATGGCGTGCACATCCGGGCGGGACTGGTAAACCGCCAGGTGCATGCCGCTCTCAATGGAGGGTTTGAGTGCGCCTTCCAGCGTGTTTTGCGCGGAATCCAGCACGCAGATGTCTTCCACCGCCATTTTGGCGTAATCGTAGTTCGAGGGTGTGATGGCAAATGCATCCGCGCCCTTCACCCGCACCGAGATGTTGCCTTCAGTGGCCTTCAGGTAGCCGCGCTGCAACAGGGCGCGACAGGTCTCGACCACCTGTGTCTTATGGGTTATATAATTGTTCATGGCGTTATCCATTATCCGAACTTGACACTGTAAAGATTTTATTGCATACTGGAGATGGCGTCAAGCCAAAGGAGGCCGCTATGATCGAAAACGAGACCATCCGAATCATGATGCAGCGCCGCTCGGTGCGGAGGTACAAAAAAGAAAAGCCCAGCGATGAGGTGATCGAAACCGTGGCGCGCGCCGGACAGCAGGCGCCGTTCGCCTCGCAGCTTTATTCCATTTTGCTGACCCGCAAAAAGAAAGCGCCCTTTGGCGCGCCGCTTTGGTTCATCATCTGCATCGACCTTTACAAGCTGGAGCGCTTCATGCAGGCGCGCCAGTGGGACGGTATCGTCACCAACAACGTTTCCATGCTGATGCTTGGTTTACAGGATGCCGCCTACGCCGCGCAGAATATGGTCATTGCCGCCGAAAGTCTGGGGATGGGCTCGTGCTACCTGGGCGTTTTCCCGCTGCGCGCCAAACAAATCGTCAAACAATACAAACTGCCCAAACTGGTCTTCCCGCTGGTGGAACTGGTGATGGGCTACCCGGATGAGGACTTCGCGCCCCGCCCGCGTTACCCGCTTTCGTACACCCTGTTCGAGGACCACTACCCTGACCTGAGCGATGCGCAGGTGCGCGAGGCCATGCAGGTGATGGACGACGGCTACCTGGCCCAGGGCTATTACGCCAGGCAAAAGATTAGAATCCCGCTTGAACACGGACGCAAAGAGACTTACACCTTCGACAACTACTCGTGGACCGAGCACATCTCGCGCAAATGGGGGCAGTGGGACCCCTCGCCCAACGACTTCCTTGACATCTTGAAAGCCCAGGGCTTCGACCTGGAACGGAAAGTATGACGGGGCGCAAAACCTATCACCACGGCGACCTGAAGAACGCCCTCATCCGGGCCGGGGCCGAGATCCTGGCCGCCGAGGGCGTGGGTGGGTTATCCCTGCGCAAGGTGGCCAAGTGGGCCGGGGTCAGCCACGCCGCGCCCTACGCCCATTTTGCTGATAAACAGTCCCTCATCGCCGCCATTTCCACCGAAGGATTCCGCCAGTTGGATGGACGCATCAGCGCCATCGCAGAGCGGCATAGCGGAGACCCCGCGCGCCAGGTGGTGGAAGCCGCCTGG
This sequence comes from Anaerolineales bacterium, assembly GCA_034433165.1. Lineage (GTDB taxonomy): Bacteria > Chloroflexota > Anaerolineae > Anaerolineales > Villigracilaceae > DAOUAP01. The sequence continues at coordinate 80,279 of DAOUAP010000008.1, forward strand.
GCTTATGCCGCGTTCGCGCAGGAAGACCCCGGCAGGTTCAGGCTCATGTTTTCGAGCGTGCTGGAAAAAGAAAAAGAATACCCGGAATTTGTTGAAGCCACCGGGCAGAACTTTGAGCGTGTGGTCGGAATCGTTGAAGCCTGCCAAAGAGCGGGTATCCTGCGCCCCGGCCCGGCCGAGTTGATGGCCGTGGCGGTTTGGGGGCAGGTACACGGTATCATCGCGTTGGCGCTCGAGGGACAGATATCGCATGTGGTCACGAAAGACCGGTCCCTGCGCGAGATCATCGTCTTTGCGCTCAACCAAATCACTTTAACTGAATTGGATTTTAGGTTCCCCCGGTCTTAGCGGGATGGCCGAGGGCGCGGAGGAAACCAAAAATCTCTGCGAACTCAGCATCCCGGCGGTGAATGAGTCTTTATCACAAATTGAAGTGAACAGGCTCAAATAAAAGACCCAAAAACGGATGGGGTTTCGGGTCTTGGTCTGTTATTCTTCGAACATCTCTTTCGCTTTTTTGGTGTACTTGCCACGCTCTTCAGTGTCAAGAATGCGTTTGCGGATGCGATAAGTGAGCGGCGTGACCTCCAGCAGTTCGTCATCCGCCAGGTATTCTATGGCTTCGTCGAGGCTCATCTGGCGCGGGGGCGTCAGGCGGATTTCCATATCGGCGCGGGCTGAACGGATGTTGGTAAGGTGCTTCTTTTTGCACACGTTGATGGGAAGATCGCCGGGGCGGGCGTTCTCGCCGATCACCATACCCATGTAGACCGTCACGCCAGGTCCCACGAACAGAACGCCACGCTGTTCAGCATTTTCGAGCGCGTAGGCGGTGGTATCGCCCGCCTCCATCGCCACCAGCGAACCGGTCTGGCGGGTGCTCATCGTACCGGCCAGTTCATCATAGCCGTGGAAGATGGTGTGCATTACGCCCGCTCCACGCGTGGCGGTTAGGAACTGGTAACGGAAACCGAGCAGGCCGCGCGTGGGAGCGATGTAAACGAGGCGCACCGTGCCCTGTCCGGTATCCTGCATGTCCATCATGCGCCCGCGCCGCGCGCCGAGCATTTCGACCACCGCGCCAACGGTCTCGGAGCTGGTCTCGATGTGCACCTCTTCATACGGCTCGAGCAGCACGCCGTCTTCGGCTTTGTGGAAGATGACTTCCGGGCGCGAGACCTGGAACTCGTAGCCCTCGCGGCGCATCGTTTCGATGAGGATGCCCAGGTGCAGTTCGCCGCGCCCCGAAACAAGGAACGTTTCAGCAGATTCGGTTTCCTGCACCCGCAGGGCCACGTTGGTGCGCAGTTCATCCATAAGGCGCTCGCGCAGTTTGCGGGATGTGCCCCACTTGCCTTCGCGGCCAGAGAATGGCGAGGTGTTGACGCCAAAAGTCATGCGTACGGTCGGCTCTTCCACTTTGATGGTGGGCAGGGCCACCGGGTTGGCAGGGTCAGCCAGCGTTTCGCCAATGCCGATTCCCTCCAGCCCGGCCAGCGAAACGATATCGCCAGCGCTGACTTCAGGCACTTCCACTTTGTTAAGACCCTGGAAAGTGTACAGGTAACGGGCCTGCTCGGGCAAATTCTGCCCGTCTACAGTCAGGCGGGCCAGGCGCTGCCCGGATTTGATCGACCCGGCAAAAACGCGCCCAACAGCCGTTACGCCGCGGTAGTCATCGTAACCCAGGGTGGTGACCAGCATTTGTAGCGGGGCTTCGGCGTCCACTTTGGGGGCAGGGATGTGGCGCAGGATGGACTCGAACAACGGCGAAAGGTCTGGTCCCAGTTCGGGCGTCAGCCCGGCCTGGGCAGTGGTTGCCCGGGCGTAGATGACGGGAAAATCGGCCTGGGTGTCACTGGCGCCCAGTTCGATGAAGAGGTCGAAGGTCTGGTTGAGCACCCGGGCCGGTTCGGCATCCTTGCGATCCACTTTGTTGATGACCACGATGGCCTTGTGTCCGCGCTCGAGGGCTTTTTTGAGCACGAAGCGGGTTTGCGGCATGGGTCCTTCGGCAGCATCGACCAGCAGCAGCACGCCATCGACCATGTTCATAATACGCTCGACCTCGCCGCCAAAATCGGCGTGGCCGGGGGTGTCGACGATGTTAATTTTGATGACCTGCCCGGTTTGAGGATCGGGGATGGTGATGGCGGTATTCTTGGCCAGGATGGTGATACCGCGCTCGCGTTCGAGGTCGTTGGAATCCATGACGCGTTCGGCCACCTGCTGGTTGTCGCGGAAGGTGTGCGCCTGACGCAGCAACCCATCCACCAGGGTGGTTTTGCCGTGGTCGACATGGGCGATGATGGCGATGTTACGTAAATCGGTGCGTTCGAGCAGCATAGAAAAAACCTTTACTTTCACAATTGACCGCCCTGCGGCATACTCAGGGCGGCGGTGGCACAGAAAAACCCCGGCGGTGAGACCGGGGTTCCGGCTTGCGGCATGTATCTTATCAGAGAGGTACTCTTTTGAGAAGGGCGGGCCGCTGACAGAAGCGTAGGTGTACGGGAATGAGGCAGCGCGTCACCCCGGCCATGGAATTAAGCCAGGGGGGCGACGTAGCTGAGGATGGCGATGAAATGCGCCAGGGCGCCCAGGATAACGAAGATGTGCCAAACCTCGTGGAAGCCAAACGTGCCGGGCCAAAAGTTCATCGTTTTTGTGATGTAGATCAGCGCGCCGAGGGTGTAGATCACCCCACCGGCCAGCAGCCAGGCCAGCGCACCGGCCGGCAGGGCCGTGAGCATCTCGCCGATGGCCGCAAGCGAGAGCCAGCCCATCAGCACATACACACCCGCCGTCAACCAGCGGGGCGCATGGATGACGAAGACCTTCACCGCGATGCCGATGACCGCCAGCGACCAGATGATGGCCAGCAACCCCCAGCGCCAGAAGCCATCGAAGGCGATCACGCAAAAGGGGGTGTACGTCCCGGCAATGAGCAGGTAAATGGCCGCATGGTCGATTTTGCGCAATGTTTCCAGAACCCGTGGCTTTACCTGGGCGGCATGGTACACGCCACTGGCCAGGAACAGTGCAACCAGGCTCAGTCCATAGACGAGCAAGGCAGCGATGCGGGCCGGGTCGGCCCAGCCAACCACGAGCAGGGCAACCTGGCCAATGAGAGCCACACCGGCTGAGACAAGGTGGGTAAGCGCATTAACGGGCTCGCGAAATTTCGAAAGCATGTGTTTACTCCTAAAGATTGGATGCACTCATATTACCAGACGGGAAAAATGTTTACCTGTTTACTGGCTATCAACAGGCTATCAAGAAAAAAAACAAAAAGCCCCGGAGCCAACAAACCCTCCGGGGCCCGATCACTATTTGCAGATCACCGGTCTAGGTGCCTTCTTCCCACGAGTTGAGGTACTTGACCTGCTCTTCGGTCAGGGTGTCGATTTTGACGCCCATGGCCTCGAGCTTGAGGCGGGCGATTTCCTTGTCGATGTCTTCCGGCACCGAGTAGACTTTCTTTTCCAGTTTGCTGGCGTTCTTGACCATGAACTCGGCTGAGAGCGCCTGGTTGGCGAAGGACATATCCATCACCGATGCGGGGTGACCTTCAGCAGAGGCGAGGTTGATGAGGCGGCCTTCGCCCAGGATGTTGATCTTGCGGCCATCAGTCGTCTCGTACTGATCAACAAAGGGGCGCACCAGGCTGGGCTTGCCCTTCGACATGGCCTCTAGCGCCGGGATGTTGATCTCGACATTGAAGTGTCCGGAGTTGGCCACCAGCACGCCATCCTTCATCACCTCGAAGTGATGCCCGTCGATCACGTTCAGGTCGCCGGTCACAGTGCAGAAGATGTCGCCGATGCGGGCGGCGTCGCGCATGGGCATAACCTGGAAACCGTCCATGACCGCTTCGAGGGCCTTCATCGGGTCCACTTCGGTGACGATGACCTGGGCGCCCATGCCGCGCGCGCGCGAAGCCAGTCCGCGTCCACACCAGCCGTAGCCAGCCACCACAAAGTTCTTGCCAGCCAGCAGGATGTTGGTGGCGCGGATGATTCCGTCCACGGTGGACTGGCCGGTGCCATAGCGGTTGTCGAACAGGTGCTTGGTCAACGCATCATTGACGGCAATGACCGGGAAGTTGAGCATTTTGTCAGCCGACATGGCGCGCAGGCGGATGACGCCCGTGGTGGTCTCTTCGGTGCCGCCAATCACGCCGGGCAGCAGCTCGCGGCGCTCCTTGTGAAGCACGGAAACAAGGTCGGCGCCGTCGTCCATGGTCATCTGCGGTTTGTGGTCGAGCGCAGCCTGGAGATGCTTGTAATAGGTCACATTATCCTCACCCTTGATGGCAAAAGTGGGGATCTCAAAATGGTTGACCAGCGCGGCGGCCACGTCATCCTGGGTGGAGAGCGGGTTCGAGGCCGTCAGGACGATATCCGCGCCGCCGGACTGCAGGGTACGCATCAGGTTGGCGGTTTCAGTGGTGACGTGCAGGCAGGCTGAAACGCGCACGCCTTTGAGCGGCTTCTCGTTGGCGAAGCGCTCGCGGATCATGCGCAGGACGGGCATTTCGCGTTCGGCCCATTCGATGCGGCGGCGGCCGCCTTCAGCCTGGCTGGGGTCTTTGATATCGTAATTATTCATGCTTTTTCCTTTCAGAGAGAAGAGAGTAGACGATTAGTAAACAGATGACTAGAGAGGGGTGGCGGGGAGCGCAATTGGGAACTGAGCGGCCCGCCACTTCGTACTCCCTAATCTCTCAATAACTGGTCCAGTTTACCACCATCATCAAAGTGCTGGCGGAAGCGCCGGACAAATTCCTGGCGTGTGTAGGTGTGATTCTGCGTGCCGCGCTGCTCCAGGCAGTAAACGGCGGAGAGGGAACCCAATTCGCCGCACAATTTCCAGTCGAAGCCGTACGAATACCCGGCCAGGAAACCGCCGCGGAAGGCGTCGCCCACACCGGTTGGGTCGACCACCGCGTCTTCGGGCACGGTGGGGATGTGCACCGCGTTACCATCCGAGTACAGGTCAGCGCCATCTTTGCCGCGGGTGATGACCACGATCCGCACGTGGTCCATCATCTGGTCCAGGCTCCAGCCGGTTTTCCTGGAAATAAGCCCGAATTCGTAGTCGTTGCAAAACAGGAACTGCGCGCCTTCCATATCGCGGGCCAGCTCGGGGCCTTCCAGGCGCAGCACCTGCTGGCTGGGATCGTACAGGTACGGGATGCCCAGTTCGCGGCACTCGGCCGGGAATTTCCTCATCGCATCGGGCGAACTGGGAGAGACGATGACCAGGTCTGGGCGTGTTTCCAAGTCCTTGAGCGATTGGCTGGCCGAGAAGGCCATGGCGCCAGGGTAAAAGGACGCGATCTGCGCTGAAACCAGATCGGTGGTGGCAAAGAACGAGGCGGTGAACACGCCTGGAACGACTTTCATCAGTGCTGTATCAACCCCTTTCGATTCCAGCCACTGGCGATAATCTTCAAAATCTTCCCCCACGGTGGCCATCACACGCGGGCGCTGGCCCAGCAAGGCCATGGTGTAGGCGATGTTGGGCGCAATGCCGCCGCGTTGCTTGGACATGGATTCGACCAGGAAAGACAGGCTGATCGATTCCAGGCGTTCGGGCAGGATCTGTTCCTTGAAATGGCCGGGGAAGGTCATCAGGTAATCGTAGGCCACAGAGCCGGTGAGCAAAATATCCATCATTATTTCACAACCTTTTTTAGATTTTCTTCGTAAGGCGGATAAACCACGCCGTTTTCGGTCACGATGGCGGTGATGAGCCGATTGGGAGTCACATCGAATGCCGGGTTGCGGGCCCGGGCGTTGGCCGGGGCAATGCGCTCGCCCCTGAAGCGCAGGTCAAGCACCTCGCCGGCTTCGCGCTCCTCGATCGGGATCAACCCGCCGTGCGCCAGCGAGAGGTCAACCGTGGAGGTGGGCACCACCGAGTAGGCTGGGATTCCGTTATCACGCGCAGCCAGCGCGAGCATGTAAGTGCCGATCTTGTTGGCCACATCGCCATTGGCGGCCACCCGGTCTGCGCCGAAGAAGGCTTTTTGCACCTGCCCGGCGCGCATGAAGTAGCCGCTCATGTTGTCGCTGATAATCTCGTACGGGATGCCGTACCGCTGCAATTCCCAGGCCGTCAGGCGCGCGCCTTGCAGACGCGGGCGGGTTTCGTCCACCAGCACGTGCAGGCGCTTGCCCTGCTCCCAGGCAGTGCGGATGACCCCAAGGGCGGTACCCCAGTCCACCGCGGCCAGGGCGCCGGTGTTGCAGTGATGCACGATGGTGTCGCCATCGGCGATCAGTTCCGCGCCATGGGCGGCCATGCGCTTGTTGATCTCCACATCCTCATCGGCGATGCGTTGGGCTTCAGCCAGCACGAATGCGCGCAGGGCGTCAGCAGAGGCGGGAGCGGATTCGGAAGCTGAAAAGCGGATGGCCGCCCTAAGCACCCGGTCTACGGCCCAGGCCAGGTTGACTGCGGTGGGACGGGACGCCTTAAGGATGGACCCGGCGGCCTGTAAATCGGCAAGCAGGCTGTGGGGTGTCTGCGCGCGGGATTCGAACCCGGCCAGGGCCAGCCCAAAGGCGGCCGAGGCGCCAATGGCGGGGGCGCCGCGCACGGTCATATTTCGAATGGACTCAGAAACTTCCTGGTGGGTTTTAAGTGAGACAATTTCCAGCGCTTCGGGCAGGCAGCGCTGGTCGATCATCCTGACGGTGTTATTTTCCCAAAAAACAGTTCGCATGTCACATAAAAAGACGCCCACCCAGGGCGTCGTGGTCAATTTTTAAAAGTTTAACACGCGCAACCGCATTTGTAAAGCATTGACACGCCCCTGTTAAGGCATTATAAGGTTCGGATGCGTTTGAAACACTCTCTGCGACTGCTTTTGGTTGTCTTCCTGAGCGCGTGCAGCGCCATCAATCAGCTGCCTGCCGGTCTAACCGCCACCCCCACCGAGACAGGCACGCCTACGATCACGCCAAGCCCGCTGCCCACGGAGACCCCCACTGCTGCGCCAACACCCCTGCCGCTGGTGCGCGTTGAATCTGGGGATCGCGCCCTTTTCAATGGCGATCTTGCCCGCGCACGCGAGATTTATCGCGCTACGCTAAGTAATGCCACCGAGGGGCAAGTGCGGGCGGCAGCATTGTGGGGGCTGGGGCGGGTGGAATACGAGGATGCCAATTTCAGCCTGGCTTTAGACACCCTGCGCGCCCTGTTGCGCGAACACCCCGAATCAGATTATGCGCCTTACGCACATTTCATGCTCGGGCAAGTCTTTGCGGCCCTTTCTCGCTACCAGGAGGCTGCTGATTCCTACCAGCGTTATATGGAACTGCGCCCTGGTGTTTTGGATGCCTTCACCCTGGAACGGCGTGGGGATATGTTCAATGCGCTGGGGAATTACCAGAATGCTATTTATGTTTACGAGGCCGCCCTGGCCGCCAGCCGGTTGGATGACGGACAGGCGCTCAAGATCAAACTGGGGCGCGCCTATGCCGCCCTGGGAGCAGGCCCCAAAGCGTTGGAAATTTACGGTCAGGTTTTCGCGACGGCCGAAAATGATTTTACCCGTGCGCAAATGGATTTGTTATCCGGGCAGGTTTACCTTCAAAGCGGTCAGTCTGACCTGGCGTACGGCAAATTCCGGCACGCGGTGGAGAACTACCCACGCGCGTATGACTCATATTCTGCACTAGTGGCATTGGTGGAAGCGGGCGCCCCGGTCAACGACCTGGACCGCGGGCTGGTAAACTACTTTGCCGGGCAATATGGGCTCAGCCTCGCCGCGCTCAATCGCTATATCGCCAGTGCACCAGAAGGTGAGGATGGCAGTGCGCATTATTACCGCGCCCTGGTCTTGCGCGCGCTCGGTGAAACCCAGCAAGCCGTGGATGCTTGGACATTTTTCATTCAGACGTATCCCGCCAACCGAAACTGGGTCACCGCCTGGAGCGACAAAGCTTTCACCCAGTGGGCGTACCAGGGAAACCATGCGGCTGCAGCCGGTACCTTACTGGATTTTGTGGGCGCCAACCCCGCATCCACCCAGTCCCCGGCATTTTTACGGGAAGCAGGTCGCATCTTCGAGCGCGGGCGCAAACTGGAAGACGCCGCCATAACCTGGGAGCGCCTGGCAGAGTCTTACCCCGGCAGTGAGCAAGCCGTGGAGGCGCTCTTCCTGGCCGGGATCACGCGGTACCGGCAGGGAAACCACGCAGCCGCTCTGGCCAATTTCCAACGCAGCCTGTTGCTGGCAGGCACGCCCTTCGAGAAGGCCCGCGCCCAGCTTTGGGTTGGCAAGGCCTACACGGCGCTCGGTAATCCGTCTGAAGCGCAGGCGGCTTGGCAGGCGGGGCAAGCCATCGACCCCACCGGGTATTACTCTGAACGCCAGCGCGACCTGCTGCTGGGTGTCGCGCCGTTCACGGCCAGCGGGCCGCTGCGCCTGACGTATGATCTTGCAGCCGAACGTACAGAGGCCCAGGCCTGGATGCGCGTCAAATTCGGACTGCCGCCCGATGCACCGCTCGACGGGCTGGACTGGATGGCAGGCGATGTGCGTATTGTGCGCGGGCGTGAGTTGTGGGAGATGGGACTGTTCAACGAAGCGCGCCTCGAATTTGAAAACCTGCGCGAGGCTGTCAAAGACAGCCCGGTGGATAGTTTCCGCCTGGCCGGATACCTGGTGGAACTTGGCGCGTATCGCATCGGCATTGTTGCGGCCCGGCAGGTGCTGACACTGGCCGGGCTGGCCAGCGGGGCCGAGGCGCTTGGCGCGCCAGCCTACTTCGATCACATCCGCTTTGGGATTTACTACCCGGAGATCATCCTGCCTGCCGCAGAACGTTACAACCTTGACCCGCTTCTCTTGTACAGCGTTATTCGGCAGGAAAGCTTGTTTGAAGGTTTTGTCCGCTCCAGCGCCGGCGCGCGCGGGTTGATGCAAATCATCCCATCTACCGGCGATGCAATTGCCGGGCAGCTCGCCTGGCCCGAGTATGACTCTCAGGATTTGTACCGCCCCTATCTCAGCGTGGTCTTTGGCGCTTATTACCTCGATAACAACCGCCGCCTGCTGGATGGAGATGTATACGCAGCCTTGGCCGCGTACAACGGCGGACCTGGCAACGCGGCAGCCTGGAAGGAGTTTTCCAATGGCGACCAAGACTTGCTGCTTGAAGTTATCCGTTTTGAGGAAACCCGAAACTATATTCGTTTTATTTATGAGATATATAACATATACAATACGCTTTACCGCCCGCTTGGGCGCCCATAAAAAAAACCGCCCGGCTTGGGCGGTTTTTTTTATGGATACTTTGACTGCGCGCGGCACAACACTAACCAAGATGTGCCAGCAACCGCTGGTGAACTTCGTTCGTATCAATATCGACCACAGAAATGAGTTTATCGTTACCCGTCTCCCCGGCAACAATCTCCAGCTTGCTTTTTGGCACGCCCAGCACCTCGCCCAAAAAGGCCAGCAGCACCTGGTTGGACTTGGCATCAGCAGTGGATTCGGTCAGGCGTACCTTTATGGTGCCGTCGGACAGGATTTCGGTAATCTCATTCCGGCTCGATTTTGGGGTAATGCGAACCGCAATCGCCGCACCGCGCTTGCCATCGTGTAAACGAAACTCGCGAGAAGCCATTTTTCACCTCAAAACAGGTTGAACAAAAGACTTTTGAGCAACGTGCCGATTAATTGTACCAGAATTATCAAAACCAACGGGCTGAGGTCGAATGCACCCAGGGTGGGCAATACGCGCCGGATGGGGCGCAGCATCGGGTCGACAATGCGGTCGATGGTTGCACGCACCGGGTGGTAAGGCGACATGAAATACGAGAGGATGACAGATACGATCACCAACAGGATGATGACCTGTTCGAGAACCCCGATCAACTGCGCTAAAGCAAAACCCATAACAAACGCTCCTTATCCATAATTTTCCTCACGCGTACCAAGGATGGCCGTGCCAACCCGAACCAGGGTGGCGCCCTCTTCGACAGCGACGCTGTAATCGACGCTGGTGCCCATAGACAGCTCGCGCCAGTCAGCCTGCGGGAAGCGGACAGAGAGTTCATCGCGCAGTTCACGCAATCGACGGAAGAATGGGCGCGATTGCTGCGCGTCCTCTGCAAAAGGCGGCATGGTCATCAGCCCGCGCACGCCCAGGTTGGGGAACGTGAGGATAGATTCGACATCTGAAAAGAACGAGGGCAACTGCACGGGGATATGCGCCGGGAAGCCATACTTGCTGGGCTCACCACTCAAATTGACCTCCAACAGCACGGGCAGCACCCGGCCTGCCTGTGCGGCAAAACGATCGAGCCGCGCAGCCAGCTTGAGACTATCGAGCGAGTGAAGCATGGCAAAGTGCGCCACCACCAGGTTGGCCTTTCGGCTTTGCACGTGGCCGATCATGTGCCATTCGGCAGGCAAGTGGCCCAAAACCTGCATTTTTGCCGCGGCTTCTTCAGCATAGTTCTCGCCCAACAGGGTGGCGCCTGCCGTAATCGCATCGCGCACCAAGTCAGCGGGATGGGTTTTGGTAACCACCACCAAGCGCACAGTGTTCGGGCTGCGCCCGGCCCGCTGTGCGGCCAATTCGATTTGTGACCGAATACCGTCCAGGTTTTCTTTAATGGATTCAATCCGGGTGGTATCTGTCATTGTCACTCTACGAAAGCGCAATCAGCGCGCCAAAGCGGCCAGTGCGCCCGTTGAATGCGCGATGCGAGAACCAATCCTCGCGCTGGCAGGCAGTGCACAGCCCGGCAACTTCCACCTGGGCAACCCCGGCTTCCTCCAGGTCGAGTTGGTTGGCAGCCCATAAATCGAGATGGACACCCTGGCCGCGGGCATGCAGCAGGTTTTTAGCGCGTATCCCAAAAGAAACGCGCACCCGTTCGACCACGTCGGCGCCGATTTCGTAGTGATCGGGTCCAATGGAAGGCCCAATGGCCGCCAGGATATCCTCAGCACGGCATCCGTAGGCAGCGCGCATGGTTTTCACGGCATGGCTGGCCGCCCGCTTTACCGTTCCCTGCCAACCAGCATGGACAATGCCAATCACACCCAGGCGCGGATCGTGGAGCAGGATGGGCACACAGTCAGCAAAACGCATGAAGAGGGTGACCTCCGGGTTGTCAGTGATGATGGCATCCGCCTTGAATTCGGTGGGGCCGACCAGGCGGGGAGCATTGGCGATAACCACATCTGCGCTGTGCACCTGCCACACGTCGAACATGGACTGTGGGTCGCGCCCCAGGGCACGGAACGCACGATGACGGTTTTCGATAACACGCGGGCGATCATCCCCGACCGCGCCGCCCACATTCAGGGTGCCCCACGGCTCGGGGCTGACCCCGCCGTGCCGGGTGAAGACTGCGTGGGTGAGGTTGGACGGGAAAATGCCAAAAGTGAAATAGCGCACCCCATCGGCCTGGCGGAAAGGCATCTCAGCTGCTCGTTTTTTCCAAAATGGCAAATTTTTTCACCAGCATCTCGCGGGTGTCGCGCATGGAATCCTCGATATATGGGTAGCCGAACCAGGCCGTCATAAAACCAAACAACGACCCGGTGAGCAGGCGCAGCGTGAGGGTGCTCTCGCGCGCAGGCAGGATGGCCTCGAGCCCCGGCAAGGCCTGGCTGAAGAGTTGGCTGAATCCATCCAGCCCAATGGGACCCAAGCCCAGGAACAACCACAGCATCCAATGCAGCTTGGGGAGCCGCCGCCCGCTGGCCGCATATACCAGCCCAAACAGCACAATGGACAGGTAGATGGCCACATCTCGCTCGCACAAGGCTACTTTGTACCCGACCTGTTCGCTGCCAACAAAGGTGCGCGCGGCCCACAGGTCAAACTCATCGATGCCTGTGGCCGCACCAAAGGTTTTCAGACCATCCACACCGGCCAGTGCGCGCGGGTAGATCATTTGCTCGCCAAACAGGTACATGGAGCGGAAACCCAGTTGATGACAAACCGGGCTGTAGGCTGCATAAATGATGCGCGCCGGGGCTGTAAGACCCGCTTTCATGAGCACAGGCGCCAGGAACGGCATACCGATGTAAAACAGCACGATCAGGTTAAGCAACAACAGGTAGTGATTACTTAGCCAAAATGAAAAACGGTCTGCGCCGCTAATTCGCTGCCCGCGCCGCACACGCTCGCGGTAATCCTGCGCGCCAATGCGCTCCAGCGATTGCTGCCGGTCGCGGGCTGCGCTGAGGGTCACCTGCAAATCCTGGCGGGTAAACGCAGCAGATTTGCGATACGGGCCCACCTCGATGACCGGGATTTCAGTCAGGTATTTTTTGAGCAGGGCAGGATCACGTTCAATGTCAATTTCCACGAGGCGATGCGGTATTTCCGCTTGCAGCGACTCGAGGTCGGCTTTGGCTTGTTCACACAGGTGGCAGTCTTTTCGAGTGAAGAGGGTGACAGTGATCAAGGCGGGCACCCGGTAATTAGATCCCGAAATCGAACCAGAAGAACTGCAGGCGCTGGGCGATCAACTCGAAGATGCCAAAGAAAAGCATGATACCGACAACGATGAGGATCACACCCATGGCAATTTCCACGTAGCGCATGGCTTTTCCGTACTTGCGGAGCGTGACGCCCACCCAGCCAATGCTGAGTGCAGCCAGCAAGAAGGGAACAGCCAACCCGGCAGAGTAGGCAGACAGCATGACCGCGCCCATGGCGACCGAACCGCCATTAAGCACCAAGGTGAGGATAGCGCCGAGCACCGGGCCCACACAGGGCGACCAGCCGGCCGAGAAGAACACCCCCATGAGCGCGGAAGAGAGGTATCCGTAGCGCGGATTGGGGAGAGATTGTACGCGCGTGTCATACTCCAGGAATGGGATGCGCACGATGCCAATCATGTGCAATCCAAACAGGACGACCACAACCCCCCCAACACGGGTCAAGATAAACCGCATATCGTACAGCACCCCACCCAGCAAGGCCGCGCCCACGCCCAGCCCCACAAAGACCACACTGAAGCCCAGCACGAAGGCCAGCCCGTGCAGGAAGGTGACCAGGCGGCTGTTGGCCCCACCTTCGCCGCCGGCCGCACGGCCACCCAGGTAACCCACATATGCTGGCACCAGCGAAAAAACACACGGTGAAAGGAAGGAGGCCAGCCCGGCCAGGAATGCCAGCCCAAGGGTAATGTTGCCAAGAATCATTGTTGCACCTCTAAAATAGCCTTTCTTCGACCTGTACGACCGTGCCGTGATTGGGCCATTGCACGGTGATATCGCCAGAATCGAGCAGCACATTGGGGGTTGTCCAACGGAAAATCCATTTGGCGTCTTCCGGGCGAACGTTGATACACCCATGAGAGCGCTTTTGTCCGTAATTATTATGCCAAAAAGTCGAATGGATGGCGACACCGTCACCCTTGACCAGGGTCGTCCAACTCACGCCGGGGGTATCCCAGCCGCTGGCGCCGGTTCCGCTGGCCATGCGCACCGAGACCAATTTGCGCCAGGTGTGCAGCGTGCCCACCGGGGTCGAGCGATCCAGCACGCCAGTGGAGGTGCGGCAGAAGTACACCTCTTGTTGGCCTTCATAACACGTCAGGGTTTGGTAGGTGATGTTGACCACAATGCGCTTGTCGTTGGGGTCCACGTCCGGGCTGAGCGGGGCCAGGTCGGCTTCGGTGATCGGGCGGAAGGCGCTGCCATCGGCCCAGAAGATATCGCCGGGGTTCCCGTAGCGTTCGGTCAGGCGATAAAGGATGCGCCCGTTTTCTGCTGCCTGCACCTGGTCCACCCACAACACCTGGCTGTAATAGAAGCGGGTCGGCAGTTTTTGATCGATGAGGTTGCGCAGGAAAAAAGAACGGGCCGGGGGATTGGCAATCGCGAAATCGACATACGGCACGGTTACTTCCGCCCAGATGCCAGACTGCCCGGCCGGAATGGACTGGAGCGGGTTGTTCGGTTCGTTGCGCACCGGCTGAATGGAATGCGAAAAAACATAACCCTGCGGGATTTCGACCCAACGCTGGTTAACCTGGTTCAAGTCTACAGCCCGGGCAGCAGCCTCGCGCAACCAGGGCACCACGGCATCATCATAGAGCGTTTCGACAATCGGGGCGTTCCAGTCTGGGGCAGCGCGCACCTCGGTTTTGCCAAATATCCGCCCCAGGCGCGAGTGATCGGGGAATTGCGCGGGCGGCAACAGCTTGAAGAGCGGTGTGAACGCATAAGCGCCCAGCCCAAGCCCGGTCAGTTTTAGAAAGTCGCGTCGTGAAAGGGAGTTGTTCATGGTCGGCTCAAATGGCTAAAGTATGATGGTCAAGCATACCCGCAAAGGGTAGGCGCGTCAACGGACAGATGAGACGGGCATTAATTCGTCAGGAATTTATCGAGCGCGATCCGGCATCCGGCGCTGACTTTGTGGCCAACATCGGATTCGCAGTAATCAATGATGGCGCCAGCCTGTTCGAGGATGCCCACAGACTGGCGTGCAAACGCTATCGGGATGGTCTCATCAGCTGTGCCATGGGCGACGAAGGTATGAATGCCCTCGAGCGGGCGCCCCATGGCAAATTCTTCGGATTGTTGCGGGGCAAAACCAGCCAAAACCCCCAGGCGGTGAATGCGTTGTGGATAGCACATGGCAAAGGCAACTGCCATGGCCCCGCCCTGGCTGAAACCGATCACATCGATCTTTTGCTCATCGAGCGCATTGGCCACCGAAAAACGCTCCACCAGATCGTCGAGCATGGCCGCGGCCGGGCGCAGGGTATCCATGCTCGGCCAGCCGCGCGGCTGGGGCACCCGCCACGAATAGCCGGAAGGCTCTGCATTATAGGGCGCGCGCGGGGCAATTATCCACAAGTTTTTTGGGAAGCCGCCCGCAAAAACCCACATGGCGTTTTCATCGCCAGTCCAACCGTGCAGCATGAGCAGGATGCGAGCCGGCTTGTGCTGCGCAGGATGGATGCGCAGGGTCCAGTCTTCGAAAGTGATCTCGCGCGAGTCCAACCGGGTCATTCTTCGTTCGCCTTCTTGACCACCCAGTCCAGCCCAAACATAAAAAGCATGATCAGCCCGATGGGCACCAACGTGCCCAGCAGGCACAGGAAACCCATCAGCGCTGCGCCAGTACCATAGATGAGCGCAATAAGCCCCAGCCCAACGGTGAACAGCAACACCAGCGCGCCCACCACAACACGAAATGTGGTTTGCGATCCATATTTGCGTAAATCCCGGCTCATGCAACACCTGCCTTTTTAGTCTAGTGAATCGTCATCGCGCTGGGTGATGCGGCGCACCTGCCGCATTAGTGTGGCCGGAAGCGACACCGCCTGCTCAAGTTCGGGCAGTTTGGCCTGCGCAGCCCGCTCACCGAGACGGGCCACTTTATGCACATCCACTTTTTCGAGGATATTGATGTGCCCGACATCCGGGCGGATGATGACCTCGGGGTTGTCCAATTTCAGGCGCAGCTCGGTCATCTGCCGCTGACCAATGTCAACCGCGTCAATGAATATGCGAAACGCCTGGGCGATATTAAGGCGCGTGATCTGCTCGATCAGCGGCGCAGGCACGGGCAGGCCAGCCAGCGCGGGCGTCGAAGGCTCCTCGAGGGGCGGCAGCAAGGATACAGCCACCACGGGCAAACCGGGGGCCAGGGCACGGGCCGCGCGCACAGGCACAGGGTCGAGCACACCGCCATCGATGAGGGTATAGTCGTGCATTTTTTTGGGTGCAAAAATACCCGGCACCGCCATCGAACCAAGCACGGCATCGGCGACACTGCCTGTCTGCAAAATGATCTCGCGGTTCGAATCAAGATCCACCGCTGCGACCGCAAAGGGAATTTTCAGGTCGGCGAAAGTCAGCCCGCCAAGACGCTCGTGAACCCATTCGGCGATGCCGCGCATGCCCAGCAGCCCCGGCCCGTCTGAAAGCGGCCAGCCGTAGAGCTTCACCGGGTCTACGGCATCAAACAGGTCTTCGATTTCATCGACAGAGCGCCCCATGGCAAACAGGGCGCCCACCAGAGAACCGATACTGGTACCAGCCACCGCCCGAATGCGGTAATTTTCACGTTCCAACACCCGCAGCACACCCAGGTGCGCTGCGCCGCGGGTGCCCCCTCCTCCGAGTGCCAGTGTAATGTCCATCGTCGTTTTTTACCTCTTCGCTTCCTTGCAGGGTATATTATACTTCTCCACTTGGGAGACGCATTATGACACCTGCCCCTTACGAATCCATCGAAAGTTCCTCACCCATTGTCACCCGCGCGGTAGCTGCCGGTTTACAAAACCGATTTGCCGAAAATTACAACTTTCCGGCCTGGCAGCGCACCTTGCTGGGTATCCTCGGACGCCTGCCGCAAGGGGCGGGGCGTTTTGCCATCAGCCGCTTTCAGGCCTTTTCCGGGTTGCCGCAAAACAGCCTGCGTCAGTTTGCCCTGGATGGGCTGATCCAGGCGCGCCTCGATGACTACGCGCAAATTGATGGGCAACTCCCGGCTGTAATGGTGGGCCCCGCGCTTGGCGGTGCAACGGCTTACCTGGCCCTGTCGGCCCGGGCAGCCTTCCTGCCCCAGGCTTTTGTCATCACCCTGCGCGGGGGTGCGTATGGCGGCGACGCGAAGGAATACCTGCTGCGCACCCTGGACGATGCCCTGCGCATCGCCGAGACAGACCCACGCCTGATGACCATACAGCATTACGACCCGGTGCACGATGGCTGGCTGACGCGCTTTGTCAACCACCTGCGCTTCAAGCTGGTGCGCCTTCCCGAACAGTACGCTGGTTTTATCAAATCCCGGCTCGAACCGGGCGGGGCGGTCATTTACCTGCAAGGTGGTGCCCAGTGGCTGCGCTACCGGCTGGGGCCGCGCTCTGTCTTCCAGGTGGGTGGCTGGGGCGACATCCCCGCCGAGGAATTCCTCGACCCCAGCCCGCGCCTGAACGATTACGCCCGACGCAACGGGCTGGGCCGCGCAGACTGGCGTTTAACAGCCTTCCCGCTCGAGCGCGGACCGGAGTCCGAGTGGGGTTCGGAGCCCGGGCTGGCCGAGGCGCTGGCAGCGTTCTGCGCGACCGAGGGCTACCGCTTCATTAAAATTCCGCTTCCGCATCCCAACGACTTCTCGCGCCTGGCTTTTTTTGCTGCCCGGCGCCTTATGGAAAAGGATGGGCAGGCGCTACAGGGCGTGAGCGTGGAGTGCTTCAGCCAGTTCGACAGCACGGCCGCACGCCTGGGCGGGCTGCTGCCGCTGTGGCTGATCTTCAACACCCAAGACAGTGCGCGTTACCTGAAGGAGATGTCTGCGTACTTTCCGCCTGCCCGGCCGGTGTTCTTCTCACCGCTGGCCACCTTTTCCATTACGCCAGATGTGGCCGCCTGGCAAGATTGGACGGATGCAATCGGGCGCGATTTCATCAACGTTGGCGCGCGCCAAAGCCATTACCCCGCTGATGCCTGCGCCCTGCTCGAAAGCGGGCGTGCGCTGCGCGACTGGGTGACAACGCACCCTCAGCCCATCCAATCCACACTTGGCGCAGAGGAATTGGCCGGTCTGGCCGCTCACCTCTCCGGCTAACCGAGCCGGGTGCATACTTTGCCCGCATTGTTTCGGGTTTCCAAAGAAACTTTCATGCCTAAAATCGAGCACGCCCGCCAAACCTTTGGCTATTATTTCCTGCTGATCATCATTGGACTGGATGCCGCCATCATTGGGCCAACACTGCCTTCGCTGGCCGCGCAAACGGGTTCCACACTGGCAGCCATCAGCGCCATTTTCATCGCTGGCCCCATTGGCTACACGCTCGGCACCATGGGCGGTGGCTGGGTATTCGACCGATTTCCGGGGCATGTTGCCCTGGCTGTCGCCGAGTTTGGCGTGGCGGCCATGCTGGCGCTTATGCCATTTGCGCCCTCACTCGAGGTGCTGCTGGTCATTTTGCTGGTCAAAGGGGTGGCAAACGGATTCATCAACACCGGCGCGAACACCCTGCTTATGTGGATGCACGGAGAAAAATCTGCACCTTATATGAACGCCCTGCACTTTTTCTTTGGGCTGGGTGCGTTTATGTCACCCATCCTGGTTGCGCAGCTGCTCTCGGCAGGTGGTACCTACCACCAGGGTTTCTGGATATTGGCCAGTCTGGGATTGTTGGCGGGCATTTACCTGGCGACCCTCCCGGTCGGTCCGCGCCCACCCGAACATATCGCCCCTGCAAACGGTGCGCGCACCCCGCTGCACCCTTACCTCCCGGTTTTGATAGCAGCCATGTTGTTCCTGTTCTTTTATGTGGGTGCCGAGCTTACCTTTGGCGGCTGGGTCTATACATACGCTGTCACGCTTGGGCTGGCCAGCACGGTAACCGGCGCTTATCTCAATGCCGGGTTTTGGTTGTCTTTCACGGTTGGGCGGTTGGTGTCTGTGGCGGCTGCCACGCGCTTTTCACCGCAACAGGTCATCCCAGGTGCGCTGGTGGCCGGGCTGGCATTGGCCGCGCCAGGATCGACCGCGATATTGTGGCTGGTGGTGATTGGGCTGGGGTTCTTCATGGCGCCCATCTTTGCCAACGGACTGACCCTGGCCGGGCAATCGGTGCCGCTCACGGCACAACTCACCAGCATCATCCTGCTGGGTGACAGCGTTGGAGGCATGGCGCTGCCCTGGCTGACCGGGCAGGTGATCGAGAGACTGGGCGCGCAGTCAATGACCTGGTTGGTGTTTGCCAGCCTGGCGCTCAACCTGGCGGCGTATTTTGCCCTGCTGCGCCTGCGAAAAAGGCGACTTGATCTTGTATAGTAATGAAAAGGCCTCCGAAATTTCGGAGTCCTTTTCATTAGCCGCTATGGCGTGAGCAGCGTGGGGGTTGGCGTGGGCGTTTCGGTGGGCGGCTGGCTGGCGGTGGCCGTGGGGGTGGCCGCCTGGGTGGCGGTAGCCGTGGGGGTTGGCGTGCTGGTCAGCACGACCGGAATGCCTGGCGTACCGGTGACCGTGGCGGTGGTTGTGATGGTGCCTGTAACGGTGGGGGTGGCGGTGCTGCCCGAAACCCTGATTTTTACCCAAAACTCCTCGGGGAAGCCTGCGCCTTTGTCGTCAGCCATGCGCCAGTTGCCGGTAAAGTCGCCGGCGCGGGTTGGGGCTTTCATCTTCACAGAGACATCCACCGTGTTGCCGGGCGCAACCGGGTTCAAGAGCGGCACAAATTGTCCGGTCATCGACTCGCCGGAGACAAGGATGAGTTTGTAGCTGGTCTGCCAGGTGCAGGTGCCGGTGTTGCGCAATCGCCAGGTTTTGGTAAATTCAAAGCCGGGGGTCATGACGGTGTTGTCGGGGATGGTGACATCGGTAACAAAGGCTGCCCGGTTGCAGACAGGCTGGGTGGGAACCACCACGCTGCTGCGTTGGGTGGCGGTGGCGGTTGCAGTTGCCCCGCCCGGGGTCTCGGTGGGGGTGGCGGTAGGGGTGGGGGTTAGTGTGGGTGTGGCCGTGGGCTGCAACGCTGCCTGCTCGGTAAATTGAGCCTCCACTGTTTGCGCCGCCGCAGTGTAGATGGCATCAACTGCCTGGGTGGGGGCAGGTGTTTGCGCGGGGCCGCAAGCGGCCAGCACAAAAACCAGTCCTAGGAATAATGCTAATGTAATATTTCGTATGTTCATGACAGATAATCTCCCATTAGATCTAGACGCAGGTAAGACGTCGTTTGTTCCCAAATTATAACAAGCCCATGGCAGCCCGCCAAATTTTCGCCCAGGCGCAATTCGAGCGCGAAAACGCCCAACACACGATGGCACGCCTGGGTTACATCCTGCCAGACGCAGGTTGGGATGTAGCCGCCACGTCGGGTAATAGTCGAGCCAAACCAGTGACCAGTGAATCCACATCCTCAATTGTGTTATACCCCTGCATAGATATGCGGATGAATTTCTTATCCTGCCATTGAATAAGAGGCACTTCTACCCTGTCTTCTTCATAAAGCCTCCCCTTGAGCGCAGCCAGGTCGGCGCTGGCCGGGAGTGGCGCAATTGCCATTTGGCTGAAAAACCTTTTGTCCAGCGGATACAAAGAGTCCATATTCACCAGATTGCACACCCGCTCCACAGCCTGGATAAGCATTTCATGGCATGCTTCACGCACAGCATCCCAATGGTGCGTTTGCATAAACCTGATTGCGTCTGGAACCGCCAAAGCAGCAGAAGGGTCTTTTGTTCCGGTCCACTGGAATAAATCGACAAACCGGGAACCGCTGCCGAATTTTGGATCGTTGCCATAGCCCCAGCTGACGATCAACGGTTGAAGCGATGGCTGGATTTCTTTCCGAACATACAGGAAAGCCGCCCCCTTTGGACTCATCAGCCATTTATGGGTATTCCCAAAAACCACATCGGCCCCTAAAGCTTTGAGATCAACCAGGATTTGCCCGGGGGAATGGGCGGCATCAACAATCGTCATAACCCCCCTGTTTTTGGCCAACTCACATATCTGCTCGATAGGTAAACGCAGAGCGGTCGGCGAGGTGATATGGCTCAAGTATATCGCCCTGGTGCGATCTGTTACCCCTTTCCAAACTTGTGCAACGATTTCCTGTTCTGCCCGGATAGGCAAAGCAACCGGCTGGTGAATATATTTCGCCCCGGCCTTGCCGCAGATGAACTCCCAGGTGAAATCGCACGCCCCATATTCGTGATCGGTGGTAAGGATCTCGTCTCCCGGCTGAAGGTTCAAAGAACGGGCAATGATGTTAACGCCATGCGTGGCATTCTGGATATAAACCAGATCATCTGAATCGGCATGGAGGTACGCGCCCAATACAGCCCGCGATTCTTTCAACAAATGGTCATGTTCACGCCCCAGGAAAAGCACGGGCTGTTGCTCCAGGCGGCGCTGCCACTTTTGGTACGACTCAAAAACAGGAATCGGGCAAGCCCCAAAGGAACCGTGATTGAGAAAATGGATTTCTGGGTCGAGCATGAAATATTGCTTGAGGTTTTTCATGCTTACATTATAGCAAGCGGGATCCTCTTGAATACGAACACCCATTCTTCAGGATGAACGTCCGGGCCGTGACCGCACACAATACGCTCCTCGCAACATTCGTCGATCAGGGATTCTTCGACCTCGTCTGGGCCGCACTCACCCCCGTGACGTCCGATGGATGAGGGCAATATATGGGCCAACGGACGCCACCTGCGAGAATATTTCCCCGCAGAACTGCGCGCGCCCTCGCGCGACCTTCCGCGTTACGTGTTCTCGACGAACCCACCGCCGCCCTCGACCCGCTCGAAAAAGGCCGAGGTTACCTCAGTTTCCTCGATTCAGCCCGTGGCATGACCGCCATCGTTGTCACCCACCGCCTCGGGCTGGCCCGCATCGCCGACCGCATCCTGGGTATGGAACGTGGGCGAATCGTGCAAGCTGGCAGCCACGCTGAGTTAATGGCCGCCAGGCCGGGCAGGCGCCTGCGGTAACCCAAAAAAGCTCGTATAATGGGAAGCCAAAATGCCCAGCAAATTTGATCAATCGATCTACCGGAGCCTGTTTTGCTCAACGCCCTTTTTCGCTCGGCGGCACCTGGCCCCGACACACACCGAAAAATCTTTAGCCACCTGTACTGGGATATTGCCTGGTTTGGCATCCTGAGTGGCAGTTCGATGGCCTTCCTCGCGGTTTATGCCGCGCGCCTGGGGGCCAGCACCCTGCAGGTAGGCTTACTGGGGGCAATGCCGGCGGTTGTTAATCTTATTTTTGCCATCCCCTCGGGGCAATGGCTGGCACAACAAAGCACACACCGGGGTGTCTTCATCACCTCGGTGCTGCATCGCCTGGGTTACCTGCTCTGGATTCCGCTGCCGTGGCTGTTCAATGATTCGGGCGAGGTATGGGTGCTCATTGCCCTGGCGCTGCTCATGGGCATACCCGGCACCACCCTGTCCGTGGGATTCAATGCCCTGTTTGCCGAGGCTGTGCCACCCGAATGGCGCGCGCATGTGGCCGGGGTGCGCAACGTGATGCTCTCGATTGTGTATGTGATCACCTCCCTGGTTTCCGGTTTCATATTGGAAAATGTCACTTTTCCTCTGGGGTACCAACTGGTATTTACACTGGGATTTATCGGGGCGGCAATGAGCAGTTACCACCTCTATTTCGTCCGCCCGATCGTACCACCCAATGCGTTCGCAGCCGCCGAACCAGCCCGGGCCACACCCCCAACCGGGCGCGCCCGCCTGCGCGCGGCCCTGCGAACAGACGTATGGCGCGGCGCATTTGGCAAAACCCTGCTGGTTTTGCTGGGTTTTCACCTGGCGCAATATGCCGCCGTACCCATTTTCCCAATTTACTTTGTGCGCCAACTGCATCTCTCCGATGACCAGATTGGCATTGGCACAGCGCTCTTTTACCTGACCGTGCTGGTCGGGTCAACCCAATTGGCCCGGCTCAGCCACCGATGGGGACACAAAACCATTACCGGCGTGGGTGTCGCGTTAATGAGTGTGTACCCCATCATGCTTACCTTCGCACGTGACGCCAGCCTGTACTGGGTCACTTCGTTTATCGGCGGGTTCATTTGGGCACTGGTGGGCGGCGCATTGGCCAACTACCTGCTCGAAAAAGTGCCCGCCAATGACCGCCCGGCCCACCTGGCCTGGTACAACATCGCACTTAATGCAGCCATCCTGGTTGGCTCGTTGGGCGGACCGGTGGTTGCCGAACAAATTGGTCTGGTTAATGCGCTCATCCTTGCCGGGGGGCTGCGCCTGGCGGCCGGGGTGGTCATTTTGCGCTGGGGCTAACGTGATACAATGACAAGCGTGAACACAAAAACTGTCGCAACCAACCGCAAAGCCAGCTTTGAATACTTCCTGCTGGAACATTTCGAAGCCGGGCTGGAACTGCGCGGCACGGAAATCAAATCGGTGCGTGCCGGGCAGGTGAGCCTGGGCGAAGCGTATGTGGAAGTAGACGGCCAACAGGCCTGGCTGATCGAATCGCACATTGCGCCCTACGAACGCGGCAATCGGTTTAATCACGAACCCAAACGCCCGCGCCGCCTGTTGTTGCACAAAAAAGAGATTCGCGAGTTGTGGGATGCCGTCCGCCAGAAAGGCGTTACCATTGTGCCCACCCGGCTGTATCTCAAAGAGGGGCGCGCCAAACTGGAAATTGCGCTCGCCAAAGGAAAAAAACTGCACGACAAGCGCGACAGCATCGCCCGGCGCGACTCGGAACGGGATGCTGCGCGCGAAATGCGCATACGCTAACAGACTAACCAAAAAATACTGAAATTTACCGCCAAGAAGCCTGGAAACTTATGAGAAGCGCCAAGGAGATTTTTTTCCATAAAAGATAAGGGCGTTTTTACAGCCGGAAATGAGAAAAAGGATCTCAGCGCTCTTTTCTCGCCCGGCGACTTGGCGGTTGAAGAATTTACGGATAGGTTGTAAAGGGAAAATATGGGACCTTCGACGATTGGCAGAATCAACCTGCTTCCTGAAGAAAAGAAGTGCGAAATATACGCCCGCATGATCCCACCCGCACTCCTCGAGCGATTCAACCTGCCCCCCGTCAGTTCACAGCGCGCCCAGGCGCTGATGTCGTTCAAATGGGCGCCCGGCACAACCGATGTCTCGCTATCGTTCTATCACGAACAGCGTTTTCCAGACCCCATCCTGTACGGCCACCTGACCGATACCCTCAACGGGCAAATCCACGTCCTGCTTTACATCCTCAACGACCCTGAATCACCCCGCTTCAACGTGGACAGGCTTGCCAACGGCAGCCCAACCCATTTTGGCGTCTTCAGGCGCAACCTGGCCGCAGAAGAAGCTGCCCTGCAAGCCGGCCTCACCCCCGGGCAGGTGCGGCGCGGGCTAAAGCTGTTGGGCAAAGCCATTGAGTCTTTCGAAACATTCATCGCCAGCCTGGGACACGAAATATACTTTGTAGAGCCGTTGTATTATCACAATGCGGTCATCTTCGAACGCTATGGCATGGCCTACCAGCAAGGCCGCCGCCTGATGGAGCGCATTGAGGCCGGGTTTTCAACAAATGGCGACCTGTTGCCCCGGCTGGATGGTTCGACGCCCTTCAGGCAGCCAGACGCAGCACACAAGATCCGCCTGCGCTCGTGGGCCATCCATGATGGCATTCTGGGTGAACCGTTCACCAATGTGACCATGTATAAACGGATTGGCAAGCACGCAGGGGTAAATACTTGCCAGGATCGTGAGTGGTAATCAAGCCCCGGTCTTATTCTCTTGCAGCACAATAAACACCTCGGCCATGGTCGGGTCAAAATGCGCTCCCATCTCACGGCGGATGTAGGACAAGGCTTCAGCCTCCGGGATACCCGCTGTGCTGGCGCATAATGAACTGCTCTTCTGGCAGCAGCGCGCCCGGTTTGTTGAGGATATGGTCGGGAATGGAAATTTTGCCGACATCGTGCAACAGGCTGCCGTACTCCAGGATCATCAAGTTTTCAGCAGGAAACCCAAGTGCGCGTCCCAACCCCATGGCATAATGCTGCACGCGTTCAACATGCCCGTGGGTGTACACATCGCGCGCTTCGACCGCATTCGCCAGAACGATGATGGTTTGCAAATGTGCATCGCGGGTATCGAAGAGGGTGGCGATCTGACGGCGTTTGATGCGCTCACGCACCGCAGATAACAACATGGCTCAAGGTCCCCAGCGCGGCTGCCAGTCGCAGTAGGCATTATCCGTAAGGCGCCGCAGGTCCGAGCCATCGGTGCGGATGATGTAGATTTCACAGCCATTGTCGTCACCGTATCGATCAAAGTATGCTGTAAATGCAACCCAGTTGCCATCGGGCGAAAATGAGGGCCCCTGGCTGTTCCCGCCTGCGGGTGTAAGCTGGCGCAGGTTGCTGCCGTCTGTATTCATCAGGTATAACTCGCGATTCCACGGGTCACCGGCATAGGTCACAATCAGCCCCTGGGGTGACCAATCGGTGCGTCCGCGTAGTTTGCGCATTTGGGTCACCTGGCGCACATTGCCGCCATCGGCATCCATGATGAAAAGCTGAACGACAAAGTACGGGTCGTAACCAGCAAACAGGATCTGACTACCATCCGGCGACCAGGCTGGGTCCCATCCCTGGGCCGTTTGTGAGCCAAAAATGCGGCGCGGATTGCCGCCATCGCGCGCCATCAACCAGATATCGTTGAGGCGGCCGTCACTGTTCTTGAACACGATCTGCGTGCCATCGGGCGAAATTTCTGGAGCGGTGACGATACCGAGTCGGTCGGTTAGTTGCCAGAGTTCACCTGTCACCAGGCTTTGTTCAAAAATTTCATAGGCAATGTTGCCGCGCGCATCTTTTGTGCCGTTCATGTTCGAGACAAAGAGCACACTGTTGCCTTCAGGGGCAAACGAGGGATAGAAATGACGGGCGGCATCACGGGTGGTGATGCGCCGCGAACCTGACCCATCGGCATTCATGACACAGATCTGGTCTGCGGCTGAGGCGCGAAAAACCTGGCATACATAAACGATCTGTCCGGCCGGCTCGTAGGCGTCTTCTGCGCGGGGGGGGGGCTGTTCCGTAACCAGGCTGGGTAAAACCGGCTCGCTGAAAGATAGCGCTGTTGCGGACGGTTGGGCTGTCGCGGTAAGCGCCAGGTCGCTAAAATCCATGCTGGCAGGCTCGGGGGCAACAAATTGCCAGGCCGCAAAGGTTAATGCGGCGCATGCAAGCAACCCAGCCATAAGAATAAAACCCGTCATCCATGAGGAAGGCGGGCGGCGCTTACCGGGCAGGGTTTCAGCAAGGGGATCAGGGTGGGTCATGGTGGTTGACAATGCTGTGATAATTCTGGAGGAAAATTTCTACCAGTTGGGGGTCAAAATGCGAACCTGCCTTGCTGCGAATGTACTCCAACACTTCTGATTCCGGGCAGGCATGGCGGTAAGGGCGGTCTGAGGAGAGCGCATCCCACACATCCGCAATGGCAAACAGGCGTGCCGCAAGAGGAATTTCCTGGTTTTTCAGCTGGCATGGATACCCGCTGCCATCCCATTTTTCGTGGTGACTGTAAGGAATGTCGAGCGCGGGACGCAGGTATTCTATTGGGAAAAGCAATTCATAAGCATGAACCGGATGCCGGCGCATGACAACCCACTCGTCATCGGTCAGCGGCCCGGGTTTGAGCAGTATCTGGTCCGGGACACCCATTTTGCCGATATCGTGCAGCAACGCCCCACGGCGTACATGAACCAGGGCTTCCTCGTCCATGCCAACTGCCCTGGCCAGGCGCAGGGTGATTTCGGTGACACGCTGGGTGTGCAGTTCGGTTTCTTTGTCACGCAGGTCCAGGGCGCGCGACCAGCCTTCAATGGTTTCATCGTATGCATCTGTAAGGTCTTTGTGCGCCTTCTGGAGCTCGATGACCGATTGACGATTGTGGTCGCGCAGGGCTTTTTGCTCGAGCGCGTGTTCGATGGCTTTGCCAAGGCGACCAAGGCGATCCTTGAGCAGGTAATCGGCTGCGCCCTGTTTCATAAAAGCGACCGCGTCCTCGTCGCTGATGGTGCCACTGACCACGATGAAGGGTATATCCAGTTCACGCTCCTGCAACAATTTAAGCGCTTCCATGGCATTAAACTGCGGCAGGCTGTAATCTGCCAGGATTATTTGCGGAATCGCTTCGATGGCGCGCAGGTAGGCCGGTCGTGTGTCGACCCGCTCCACTGAAACCTTATATCCGGCATGTCGAATATTGTGGATGAGTAATTCGGCGTCAATCGGGCTGTCTTCTAATATTAAAACTCGCAAGTCTGACATATTCGCCACTCTCCCCGTACCGCGTTTTACTTTTTAGGGATTTCGTTGAGCAGCAACCAGTACATGCCCAGCTTGCGCACCGCTTCGGTAAATTGTTCAAAGTCAATTGGCTTGACAATGTAACTGTTCACCCCCTGGTGGTAACTTTCGATTACATCCCGTTCCTCGCGGGACGATGTCAGAATCACAACAGGAATGTTTTTAGTGCGGTCATCCGATTTGATACGTCGCAAAACCTCGTGCCCATCTACCTTGGGGAGCTTCAAATCCAGCAGGATAACACGCGGCACATCCTCAATTTGACGGTCTGAAAAGGGCCCGGCGCAAAATATGTAATCCAACGCTTCAGCGCCATCGCGGGCGTGAAAAATGCTATTGGCTACTTTATATTTTTTCAGCGCATACAACGAAAGTTCTGCGTCGTTGGGGTTATCTTCGATCAAGAGGATTTCCACTGGTCGTTCCTCCATGGTGCGCCCTTCTCCTTGTTTCGTAAAGATCTGCCGCGTTCACAGAAGTGTGGGGTGCAGGCAATATCTTCAAATGTCAAATTGGTTTCAAACTGCTGCCGGGTTAAGTATACCGCAGACCATAAATCCCCAATGCAATCTGCCTGCCGGTTTGTCGGTCAAACCTGACCCAATTTCTCGCCTGGTCAGCGCGGCAGGGTGAAGTAAAATGTGGCGCCCTGGTCTGGTGTGGCTTGCGCCCAAATTGCGCCACCATGCCTGCGAATGATGCGCTGGGCGATGGCCAACCCCACACCGGTGCCGTCAAAATCCTCGGGGCTGTGCAGTCGCTGAAATACGCCGAACAGTTTGTCGGCATAGCGCATGTCGAAGCCGGTGCCATTGTCGCGCACAAAGTATGTGAGCATAGCATCTTCTTCGGTGCAGCCAATTTCGATGCGCGCCGGGTCACGTTTGCGGGTAAATTTTAGCGCGTTGGAGAGCAGGTTGATCCACACCTGTCGTAACAATGCCGGGTCGCCAACACAAGCCGGGAGGCTGGTGACAATAACCTCGACATGCCGCCCTTCTTTCTCGAGGGAAAGGCTGTCGAGCGACTCGTTGACAAGCTTCAGGGTATCCACGCTGCGGCGGGTAAGAGGTTGCCGGCTGAGGCGGGAAAACCGGAGCAGGTCTTCGATGAGCTGCGACATCCGCCCGGCGCTGTCACGAATCACCTTGATGTAGTGCCGGCCTGAATCGGTCATGGTATCTGCATACTCGGCACCAAGAATTTGCGAAAACCCATCAATGGCACGCAGCGGGGCACGCAAGTCATGTGACACTGAATAAGAGAAGGCTTCCAACTCGTGGTTGGCTTCTTCCAACTGGCGGGTGCGCTCACGCACGCGCTGTTCGAGGTCTTCATTTAATTCATATACTGCGTTTTCGGCCTGTTTCCTCACGGTAATGTCAGTGGCATTAAGGATGGCCAAGCCAACACGCCACTCGGTGACCAACGGCGCCAGGTTGCAGGTATACCAATATAACTGTCCGTCCGGCGCGGGTACAGCCAACTCGAAGGAAGCGCTGATGGCTTGATCAAATACCTGGCGAAGCGCTTGTTTTACAATCGGATAGGTTTCAGGGGACAGCCAGTCGAACAGGGATCTCCCCCGGCTGTCGGTGGATGAGAAGCCCGCAAAAGCGTGGTTTTGATACGAAATTTGACCGGTTGAATCGAGGGTCAGGATGACCTGTGGTGAGTTATCCATTAGGGTGCGCCAGCGCGCCTCTGAGGCGCGCAAAGCGTCATCGGCGCGGCGGCGTTCTATCACCATGGCCACCTGGATAGAAATAATGGTGAGGATTTCTTCATCACGCTTTGTCAGCCGAATGGCGTCATCATACGTTTGGACGACCATGACGCCCACGATGGACTGCCTGGTATGCAGGGGCACACCCAGCCAGTCGATGGCGGGCGCGCCAACTGATTCTACTGCGCCGCTGGTCAACATTTCGGCAAACACGTCCGGGGTGGCCAGCAAGGGCTGCCCGCTTCGGAATACGTAACTGGTTAGACCGTTGTCGAGCGCGTGCGGCTCGGGTTGGGATTCATGCGCATCGACAAAGTAGGCATAATCAAACCGGGCAGACGCCTGGTCATACAGGGCGATATAAAAGTTGCTGGCAGGCATAAATTCGCCAACAATATCGTGAATTTTTCCATACAGTTCGTTGAGGTTTTGCGCCGCCTGCGAAGATTGTGTGATGCGATAGATCATCTGGCGCACCTGCTCGGCGTGCTTGCGTTCGGAAATATCCCTTACGGCAATCAGCAGCCGCACCGTTTCGTCGATAATCACCGGGCGCATGCTTATTTCTGCCCAGAATGGTTTTACCTCTTTGCCCGACACCCGCCATTCCAAAACCTGCGGCTCATCCTGCAGGGCGTTTTCGGAAAAATGCTGAAACTCAATATCGCTGAATGGGGGTTTGCCCGAGCAAAGAAGCTCCCGGACTTCGCATTTAAGCAACCAATCCCTGTCACCGCCCATCACTGCTTCGGCGCGGTGATTGGCATCTACCACCCGGCCGCTGGCCAGGTCTTGCACCAAGATGGCGTCATTGACCGAGTCGAGAATGATGCGAAAGCGCTGCTCGCTTGCGCGCAATGACTGGTGCGCCTGGTTCAACTCGTGCACCTGCTTCTCGAGGCCGCGAACCAGGTCTTGCAGTTTTTCGGCGGTTTGATTCAGCGTCTGGCCGAGCACATGCAGCTCCCCGTCCATGCCGCGAATATCGACCCGGGTTTCCAACTCGCCCGACCCAATGTCACGCGCCGCCCCTACAAGTTGCAGCATGGGGGATCCGACTTGCGTCCAGATGACCAGGGTGCCGATCAGGGAAATCAAAACGGCACCCGCTAAAAACCCCAAAGACAGCTGGCGCGCAGCCTCGCCAACCATGGCATCGAGCGTATTGGAATTTTTGACCGCGCCCACAATGTAAGGGGTGCCCGGTACGGGGGCATACCCAATGATAAATCCGCCCAGGGCGTCAGCGGTTTGCCCCACCTGCCCTGACAGAATGGCGCCAACGATTTCGGGAGAAAAATCATCTCCCAGGGTACCGCCCGCGGCGAGGCGCCCCGAATCGCTGTGCGCCAGGTAACGCCCGGCGCTGTCAGCAATGAAGACAAGCTGGTCTGGCGGTGCGGCGGCTTCTATCACCCCGAACACAGCATCATTCCCGGCAACCAGTGCGGCGCGCTGCGCCAGCGATTGCGCAGTTTGCTGTTGGTATTCCCCGCTAAGCGACACAAAAGCATTGCGCACCACCCCCAGTAAAACGACAAGGGTGATCGCCAAGGGTAACAGCGCCAACAGTGTGAACACTGTGGTTACGCGCAGTGTAATTGTGTTTTTTGCCGCAGTTTTCATTTCGTGATTCCAATAGATGTTCAAATTCTACACTAGCTGCCGCCAAAAAGAAGGAAAAGCGGAAAGTTATCCTTGCATGGTTACAAAATTTGCCGCTTGGTAGAAAAACAGGTTCTCCCGTTTTTAACGGGAGAACCGAAAAAATTCAGTGCGCTGCGGGGTTCCCCCAACCGGACTTTTTCAGCCAGTCCCGCGTTTCCTCGTAGGCCTGGTCGAGCGGCACCAACAGACGGTAGCCAAAATCTCGTTTGGCTTTTTCATTGGAGAAGTAGAAATCGCGGCAGGTGGATTGGACCACGTAGCGCGTCAGGAGCGGGCGCTGCGGGCCGATGCCCAGTCGCGCGGCCCACTCGGACAGGGTGGCCACGGTCAGCGCCAGGGGGTGGGACAGGCTTTTTGTAGCCGGTTGGTAGCCCAGGGCGGTGAGGTACGGTTCGAAGAAGTCGAAGAAATTGCCGGGCGCGCCATCATCCACAAAATAGCATTGCCCGGCCACCGGCGAACCCTCCACCAATGCCCCGGCCGCCAGGATGTGAGCATAGGCGGCGTTGAGCACATAAACATGCCCGAACTTTGCCGTGCCATCGCCCAGGCGCATGGCGTTCCCGGAACGGTAGGCGCCCAGGATGCCCGGGAAGCGGTGCCGGTCGCCCGGGCCATAAATTCCGCCGGTGCGGATGGCGCAGGTCAGCAGGCCGTCCTGCCCGTTGGCGGCGAGCACCTCGCGCTCGGCGGTGGTCTTGGTGGCGCCGTAGTCGTCCAGGTGGCGGCGCGGGTAGGGGAGCGTCTCGTCGCCGTTGGCAATGGGGCGGCCATCGAAAACTACATCAATCGAGCTGGTGTAAACGAGGCGCTTGACCCCATTGGCGCGGCAGGCCGCGATCACATTGCGCGTGCCGGTCACGTTAATGTCGACCAGCCGCTGACGGCTGCGCGGGCCCCAATCGACCAGCGCGGCGGTATGGTACACAGTGTCGATGCCTTCGCAGGCGCGCATCACATCGTCCGGTTCGCGCAGGTCGCCGATGATGGAGAAAACGTCCGGGTTGCGGTTGAGATCAAAGACGCGCACATCTTCGCCGCGCCGTTTCAATTCACCTGCCAGGGCTGTGCCCAAAAAGCCGCTGCCGCCAATCACCAGGGATTTTTTCATGACAGATGCCTCCTTCAGCCATACGTTGCAATCGTATCACGAGTCAAGAGACTTGCCGCAGGGCGAGCCCTCTGACAGCAGGGCTTTTCCAATTTCATGCAGAGCCAACCGCCAAGGCAGCCAAGCGAGCGGAGTTCGCCAAGTTTTTTGGGTCTTCCTGGCGTAACCTTGCAGAACTTGGCGTTCTTAGCGGTAAAGAACTTTTCTTTGAGAAGCCCTGTCTTTGGCAAAGCGTAAGCCGGTCAGGGCCTGGCAGGGTATGTGCCAGACCAGTCAGTGATGTTGACGCTGACGGTCTGCCCGGCGTTCACGCTCACCAGCGCAGGTGCGCCGCCGGCCTTATTGTTCTGGTCGTAGGCCACCACCTGGTACGTGCCGGGCGGCAGGCCGTCACGCTGGAAGTAGGTGCTGCCCGGTGCAGGCTGCCACGAATACCAGAAACCAGACGCCTGGTTGAAGAAAATCACCGTGAAACTGGGTGTGTCGCCGCCGGGGTAATTGAGAATGGAGCCGTTGATCGAGCCGGTGACCGCTTGGGGCTGCTGTCCGGGCGGGTAGGGCACGTCGAAGGGCCCGTTGTTCCAGTCGCACAGGTCCACGTTGGCCAGCGGCGCGCCCGCCTGGGCCGTCACCTGGCGGACGGTGTTGCCTTCGCAGCCCTGTTCGGGCGTACAGGCCAATCCACCCAGTGAGAAATCGCTCAGCCACATGTACACCTGGTAGGTGCCGGCCGGAACGCTCACCGAGTAAGACAGGCTGCCAGCCACAATGCTCTGCTCGATCACCTGGCTGGTGGCAACGTTCTGGAAGTAAACCACGAAGCTGCCTGTGCTGGTCCGGGGAAAACAGACCTCGCCACCCACACGCACGCCTTCGGGCGTGGGCGTAGCGGAAGGCGGTGCAGGCGTTTCGGTAATGGCTGGCGTGGCGCTGGCTTCAGGCGTGGGCGTGACCAATGCCTCCAGCGTCAGGGCAACCACCGTAGCCACGGCATCCACTGCGGCAGTCGGGGTCACCTGCTGCGCAGGTGCATTGCACGCGCCGAGCAGGATGGGCAACATCAAAAGCAGGGTTAAAACTCGTTTCATTTGGTTTTCCTTTAATAAAGATTTATTCTCCCGAAGGCAGCAGCTTCGCATCGATCACATCCACCGTGCGGAGTTTAAGCCGGTCGAGCGTGGACAGCAGGCGCTCCTGCCAGTCATCTTCCTTGAGGAAGCTGCACCAGTAGGCGTTCTTGCCGCCGCGCACACCCGCGCCCAGGTCGGCGAGTGGACGCTGGGACATGCCTTCGTTCAGCACCGGGTAACGCAGCACGATCTGCCCGGCCTCGGTGTTGACCGATTGCAGCCCGGCCGCCTCGGCGCGCAGTTTAATGCGCATCTGCGTGAACAGGTTCTGCACCATTTCGGGCGGCGTCCCAAAGCGATCCACAAATTCGGCCGCGAAGGGTTCGATCTCGGCCTCATCGCGGATGGCGGCCAGGCGGCGGTACAGGCGCAGGCGCAGGTCCTGGTTGGGGATGTAGGCGCGCGGGATGCCCACCGCCAGCGGCAGGTCCACTGTGACCGGTTCGCGGATGTCAATATCCAGGATGGATTGCTGCTCGGGCGTCAGCGGCGCCAGCGGGAATTCCACACCTTCCATCTTCACCGCGCCGCTTTCCATGGCCCGCCGCAGCGACTTGACCGCTGCGGCCAGCATGCGCGTGTACAGGTGGAAGCCCACACTGGCAATGTGCCCGCTCTGGCGCATACCCAACAGCTCACCCGCGCCGCGGATCTCCAGGTCGCGCATGGCAATTGAGTAGCCTGCGCCCAGCTGGGTGTTCTCGGCGATCACCTCCAGCCGCTCCTGCCCATCAATGGTGGGCGGCTTCTTGCGGTGGCGGAAAAAGTAGGCATAGGCCCGCACCGCCCCGCGCCCCACACGCCCGCGCAACTGGTAAAGCTGCGCCAGCCCGAACGTATCGGCCCGGTCGACGATGAGCGTGTTGGCGTTGGGAATGTCCAGTCCGGATTCGATGATGGTGGTGGCCAGCAATATGTCGATCTGGCCATCAGTGAAGCGGTGCATCACCTCAGACAGTTCGTGTTCCTGCATCTGCCCGTGCCCAATGGCAATGCGCGCCTGCGGCACGAGCTTTTCCAGGTGCATGCGCATGGCGTGGATGGTCTGCACCCGGTTATGCACAAAAAAGATCTGCCCGCCGCGTTCCAACTCGCGCAGGATGGCCTGCCGCACAAGGCGCTGGGAGTACGGCCCCACGTGCGTGATGATGGGCAGGCGCTCTTCGGGCGGGGTGTTCAGATTCGAGATGTCGCGCACGCCGGTCAGGGCCATGTAAAGCGTGCGCGGGATGGGCGTGGCTGTCAGGGTCAGCACATCCACCTCGGTGCGCAGCTTCTTCAGGTGCTCCTTGTGCGTCACACCAAAGCGCTGCTCCTCGTCGATGATGACCAGCCCCAGGTCCTTGAACTCCACATCCTGTGAGATCAGGCGGTGCGTGCCAATGACAATATCCACCTTGCCGAGCAATAACTGGCGCAGCACCTCGTTCTGTTCGCGCTGGGTGCGGAAGCGCGACAGCATCTCCACCTTTATCGGGAAGGCCGCCAGTCGCTGACGGAACGTATCGTAATGCTGCTGGGCCAGCACCGTGGTAGGCACCAGCATGGCCACCTGCTTGCCGTCCATCACAGCCTTGAAGGCCGCGCGCAGGGCCACCTCGGTCTTGCCGTAGCCCACATCGCCGCACAGCAGGCGGTCCATGGGGCGGGCGGTTTCCATATCGCGTTTGATGGCCGCCAGCGCCTTGAGCTGGTCTTCCGTTTCGACGTACGGGAAACTGTCTTCAAGTTCCTTCTGCCACTGTGTATCCATGCCAAAGGCATAACCGCTGGCCATCTGCCGCCGGGCGTACAGGTCCAGCAGTTCTTCGGCCACCTGCTGCACCGATTCGCGCACGCGCTCTTTGGTGTTATGCCAGTCTGTGCCGCCCAGCCGCGAGAGCGAAGGCGAAGCGCCCTCCGCGCCCACATAGCGGGTCAGCCGGTCGGCCTGGTGCACGGGCACGAAGACCGTGTCGCCGCCCTCATACTCAATGGTCAGGAACTCGCGCTCATGCCCTTCCAGCACGCGCTGCACCAGCCCGCCGTAGCGGCCAATGCCAAAATCGACATGCACCACATAATCACCGGGGCGCAGGTCGGCAAAACCGGCTTCGGGCGCCTCGGCTGCCGGGCGTTGTCGCGCGCGCGGCGTGGGGCGTTCCCAGCCAAAAATTTCACTATCTGTAATGAGGTGAATAGGGGCCGCCGCGCCAACCCGCAGCGCCCAGCCCTCCGAAAGCGACGCCTCGACGAAAGCCGGATTCTGGAACAGGCTGGCCGCATCCTGCCCGCCGTCATCAAAAGCGGGGTGCTCAAACCACAGTTCCTTCAGGCGCTTCATCTGGCGCGAAACCACCACCACGCGGCGTTCATCCTTCACCAGCGCGGCCAGGTGATCGATGAACGGCTTGAGCCGCCCGCCAAAGCGCTGGTCGGGGGTAAAGCGCCGGTTCAGGTCCAAAGCCTGATCGCCCTCATCGTTGGCCGTCGAGCGGCCCAGTTCCAGCCACGGGCGGTTGTGCAGGCTGTCGGAAAAATCCGGCCAGGTGATGTACGGCAGCGGGAAGTTCGCAGTCAGCGTGCCCTCGGCAATGCTCTCCTGCCGGAAACGCACCGCCTGCTCCTCCACCTCGCTAGCCATACTTTCGACCATGCCCAAGTCGTCCACCAGCACCAGTCCGCGCGCGGGCAGGTAGTCGAGCAGCAAAGCGGGCATGGGGTGCAGCACGGGGATCCAAAATTCGGAGGGCTCGCTCTCGTTCGCCAGCTCCCAGCCGTCCAGCGCGCCTGGCGCGGCCAGGTATTCGCGGGCCGGGGTGACCAGCACCGAGTCCAGCTGGGTCATGGTGCGCTGGGTGGCCGGGTCAAACCGCCGGATGCTGTCGATCTCATCGCCGAAAAAGTCCAGCCGCACCGGGAAGGGCTCGGCCGGCACCCAGATATCCAGGATGCCGCCGCGCCGCGTGAACTGCCCGGACTCGACCACGATCTCGGCGGGCTGGTAGCCCGCTTCGGCCCACTGGCGGATGAGCGCATCCTGCGCCACGCCCTGCCCCACGCTGATGCGCCGGCTGGCCTTCAGGAAGTCGCGCCGGGGCATGGTACGCGTCATCACCGCCCGCGCCGAGGCCACAATGATGGGCGGCGTGGCCGGTTTCTCGCCGAACGGCAGGTGGTATTGCGCCAGCACGGTGAGGGTTTGCAGGCGCTGGCTGCGCGTGGCCACTCCCCAGGCGGCGTCTTCATAAAAGAGCGGGGTCGGTTCGCTAAAGAGCAGGCGCGGCGCGTTCGTCCAGAAGCCCAGTTCGTCGAAGAGCGCCAGGGCGTGGTCGGCGCGGTCGGTCAGCAGCAGCACCGGGCGGTTGAGGTCGCCGTGCAGGGCCGCCAGCAGCGGCAGGCGCACGGCGCGCAACAATCCCAGCCCGGGCAGGCGCGCATCTTCCTGCACCTGCCGGAGCAGAGACTGGTATTCAGGCGTGGAGCGGATGGAGGAGAGGAGGTATTCCATAAAGGGGGTTTTCCCATGATCGCCGTGATAGGCCTATTTCGTACATGGTAAACACGGAAAATATGGAGCCGCACTGAAAAGTTATTGTAAAAAAGTCTTTTTCGTGTCTTTCCACCTATTCCGTGCGTTTCGTGTACAGGTTTTCACGGTAAGTCCTGAAGAGTCATAAAATGTTTAGCATCGCGACGCGCTCCAGCGCATTAGGTGGTCACTTCACCGTTGAACTTATTCATGGCCGCGTTCAGCCCCTCCATCACCCAGGTGAGGGCGGCATCGGCGGCGCGGTCGAGCACCTGCGAGAGGGCCAGCAGGTCGCCGGACGGAAAGTCTTGCAGCACGTAAGCGGCCGGGTCCATGCGCCCGGGCGGACGCCCAATGCCCAGGCGCAGGCGCGCGAATTCCTGCGTGCCCAAAAGCTGAATGGTGTGGCCCACGCCCTTCTGCCCGCCCGGCCCGCCGCCGGGGCGCAGGCGCACCGTGCCAAAGGGCAGGTCGAGATCGTCATGAGCCATGATCAGGTTCTCGAGGGGAATCTTGTAAAAGCGCAACAATCCCTGCACCGATTGCCCAGAGAGGTTCATGAAGGTCTGCGGCTTGGCCAGGATGATCTTGCGCCCTTCGTGGCGCGCATCGATGACGATAGCCTTCGACATGACCTTCATGCCGCGTGCGTTCAGGCGCACGGTCAGCCGGTCGATGAGCATGAAGCCAAAATTATGGCGGTTCTCTTTGTATTCGCGGCCGGGGTTGCCCAGCCCAACGATGAGGTAGGGGGAGTCGGTCATGGAGAGATGGGGATTAGTGACTGGAGATTAGCGGGTAGAGGTTTTACGTTTTACGTTTTGTTGATGCCCAGCGCCCGGATGACCAGCGAAACCTGGCAGTCATCCCGCATGCTTTCGAGCGGGTGCCAGCGCACTTCGCGGATCCACTGTTCTCTTTCGGGCGGCAGTTCGGGGTCGCAGCCCACAGACGGCTCGATGTCGCCC
Organism: Anaerolineales bacterium; assembly: GCA_034433165.1. GTDB lineage: Bacteria > Chloroflexota > Anaerolineae > Anaerolineales > Villigracilaceae > DAOUAP01. Next base: position 117,222 of record DAOUAP010000008.1, read on the forward strand.
ACGAGCTCGGCCAGGTAAACGTACTCCCGGCCCGCGCGGTAGTCGCGCTCGTACAACAAGCGCGCGATGCGCACCGGCACGTTGGTCTCTTCCAGCGTCTCGCGGATGGCGGCGGCGGCGCGTGGTCGGTCACTCATTTGCGGCGCAGGGACAGGAACAGCCCGAACAGGACGAAGCCCCCCAGCGCGGCCAGCGCGCCGTACCCCAGGGTGGCGGCGATGGCGGGCGCATCCACCGCGGCCGGGTTGGGCGGCAGGGAGGTGGGCGTGGGCGGCGGCGTGCGCGTGGCGGTCGGTGTGGCGGTTGGTTCGACCGGCACAGGTGTGTTGGTGGGCAGCGGCGCAGGCGTGGATGTGGGCGCCTGGGTGGGGGTGTAGTTGCGCACGTCAATGCTGCGGACGAAGGTTTCGCGGGTCTCACCCGAGGCCAGGGTCACGCGCAGGCGCAGGTCGTACAGGCCATCGGTAATGGAAGTGGTATCCCACACGGCCAGCACGCTTTCGGTGACCAGGGTTTCGCCGCGCTGGATGAGGAACCAGGTGCCGGTCGGGTCGCCAGGGTAGGCAAAGGCCACCTCGTAGGCGGCCAACCCGTCTGGCGCGGCGGAGCCGCTGATGCTGACCTGTCCGCGCACGGTCTGGCCGGGTTGGGGCGCGGCGATGGCGGCCAGCGGGTCGGGCGTGGGAGACGCCTCTTGCGCGGCGGCCGGATGCGGGTGAAATGTTCCGGCCAGCAGTAACGCCACGCAGGCCGCAAAAAGCAGGGTAAACGGCAGGCCGTTCAGGCGCAGGCGAACCATCGATTCCCCTAGAAAGAGAAACGGAACCAATCGGTACTAAAAATGATGGAGCAGGAGAAGATGACGGCCAGGATGAACAGGATCACGCCGCAGCCGCAACCGGAGCACGAGCAGCCACGCCCAAAGCCGAACTTCTCTTGCAACCAGCCGAAGAGTGCATCGAGCAAAAAGAGTTTAAGCAGACCAGAAAGACAACCAGGGCGATCGTTCATGGCGGACTCCTTTCGGGTAACAGTTGAGTTTAACATGATTTACGTCTTTTCGCAAAAATCGTTCCACAGCAGCAGGTAATTCGACAGTTAAACTTTTTGGCAGGGATGATTTTTAAACCGCAGGGACGCAAAGTGCACAGAGAAATGAGATAAAAACTCAGCGGACTCTGCGCCTCAGCGGCTAAAATGACAAGGCGACAGTTGAAATGGAAAACCCAAGGCGTTTGAAAAGCGCCCTCCATGTATTTGATGTAGAATAGTTGAAACATTTTGTCTATTCAACCAATGAAAGGACCGTATGAACGAGGAACTTTTTCTTAACTCCCGCGAGATGCTGACCTTCGACGATGTGCTGGTGCTGCCCGGCTATAGCGAAGTGCTGCCCTCGCAGGTAAGCGTAAAGGCGCGGCTGACCCGCAGCATTACCCTCAACGTGCCGCTGCTTTCGGCCGCCATGGATACGGTGACTGAGGCCCGGCTGGCCATTGCGCTGGCGCGCGAGGGCGGGCTGGGCATTTTGCACCGCAACATGTCACCCCAACAACAGGCCGAGGAAGTGGACAAGGTGAAACGCTCGCAGGCCGGGATGATCAGTAACCCGGTCACCCTGCCGCCAGACGCCACCCTGCAACAGGCCGAGGATATTATGGGTCGCTACAAGATCAGCGGCGTGCCGATTGTGGACCGTGAAGGGCACCTGGTGGGCATCCTGACCAACCGCGACATCCGTTTTGTGGAGCAGCGCGATTTTGGGATGTCCGTTTCAGAGTTTATGACTCCCCAACCGCGCCTGGTAACCGCCCCGGTGGATATCAGCCGCGATGAGGCCAAAGCGTTGCTGCAAAAGCACCGCATCGAAAAGCTGCTTTTGGTGGATGCAGATGGCCGCCTGAAGGGGCTGCTGACCGTGAAAGACGTGCTGACCGAGATCGAGCACCCCAACGCGGCCCGCGACGACCGCTCGCGCCTGCTGGTGGGCGCTGCCGTGGGCGTGGGCGCCGACCTGGAAACCCGCGCCGGTCTGCTGGTGGAGGCGGGTGTGGACGTGATCGCCATAGACACGGCGCACGGACACACACGCGGCGTAATCGAGGCCATCAAACGCATTCGCACATGTTTTGCCGAAGTGCAAATCATTGCTGGTAATGTGGTCACGCGCGAAGGCGCGCGCGCGCTCATCGAAGCCGGGGCCGACTGCATCAAGGTGGGTGTGGGCGCCGGATCCATTTGCACCACGCGCATTGTGGCCGGGGCGGGCATGCCGCAGCTCAGCGCCATCTACGAGTGCGCGCAGGAAGCACACCAGCACAATATTCCCATCATCGGCGATGGCGGTATCAAGTATTCGGGCGATATCGTCAAGGCGCTGACCGCCGGGGCGGACACGGTCATGCTCGGGTCACTGCTGGCCGGGCTGGAGGAATCACCAGGTGATGTGGTCATCTTCGAAGGACGCCGCTACAAGGATTATCGCGGCATGGGCTCGATGGGCGCCATGCAAGGTTATGGCAAAGACCGCTATGGCAGCGGGCAGGGCGGCGCGGGAAAACTGGTGCCCGAAGGCATCGAAGGGCGCGTGCCGTACAAGGGGCTGCTCAAGGATTACGTTTACCAACTGGTGGGCGGCCTGCGCTCGGGCATGGGCTACGCCGGCGCAAACAATCTGGAAGACCTGCGCACCCATACCCGCCTGATCAAGATCACCAACGCGGGTCTGATCGAAAGTCACCCGCACGATGTCGTCATCACCAAGGAAGCCCCCAACTACCAGGTAAAGTAACACGCGCATAACAGAAACTTAACAAAACCTGCGCACATGCCCGCAAGCGTGCCAAACCGCATATAATATTATGGTAAACTTTGACTGACATCACCCTAAAAATCGGAGAGTCCCTATGAGCAGAAGCCGCGCCCAGCAATTGGTAGACCGACTGCATGCAATGCGCGCCGCCGCGCCAGATATTGAAGCCTCGGCCATCGTCTCTGTCGATGGACTCATCATGGCCTCTGCGTTACAACAGGGCGCGGAAGAAGACCGCGTTTCGGCCATGTCGGCCGCCATGCTCTCGTTGGGCGAACGGATTTCGACAGAACTTGGGCGCGGTACGCTCGATCAGGTGTACATCAAAGGCGATAAGGGCTTCATTGTGCTCATCTCTGTCGGCGATGAAGCGGTGCTCACCGCCCTGGCCCGGCAGGATGGCAAACTGGGGCTGGTGTTCCTCGAAATGCGCCGCGCTGCCGAAGACCTGGTCAAGCTGGTTGGTTAATACCCGAATAGTAGAAATGCACCCCGCCAAATTTGGCGGGGTGCTTGTTTTACAGGTGCGGGGCGGGCCACTTTTTGATGAAATCTGCCAGCGGGGGCTGGAACTTCTTATCCTGGAGTGGATACCAGCCCAACTCAGCCCGCACTGCCTGCTCCTTCAGTTCGGTGGAACCCCACACAAGGGATGCCCCCAACGCGCCCGCCGCCACCGAGAGTCAAGAAGAAAAGTCGCTGCCCGAATTTGCGGCCGCCGACTGAACTGCGCACGCCAAATCGTGATAAAATGAAATCCCGTGAGGTGTTCACGGGATTTTTTGTTAAACGCCCGTTTGCTTTCCTCATACCGCCACTCATCAACCATTGCGAGCCCGCATACGGGCGGAACAGCACCGGCGCATAAAAGAGATACCCGGCTGTTTCGGCGGACAACCTGCCTCGCGATATTGCTTTTAAGTTATTCGTTCCATTCGGGAGAGGAAACATGGCAGCAAAATACATTTTCTTTACGGGCGGCGTGGTCAGTTCGGTTGGCAAGGGCGTCACCGCTGCAGCGCTTGGTTTAGTGCTCAAAAAGCGCGGCTTCAAGGTGGCTGTGCAAAAACTGGACCCATACATCAATGTTGACCCGGGCACCATGTCGCCTTACCAGCATGGCGAAGTTTTTGTGCTGGATGATGGGGCAGAGACCGATCTGGACCTGGGACACTACGAGCGCTTCATTGATATTCCCCTCAGCCGGGTGTGCAACTTCACCACCGGGCAGGTGTATGCCGAAGTGATCGCCAAGGAGCGGCGCGGCGATTACCTGGGCGGCACCATCCAGGTCATTCCACACATCACCAACGAGATCAAGCGCCGGGTGAGGCTGGTCGAAAAAACCCTGGATGCCGATATCGTTTTGGTCGAGGTAGGCGGCACGGTGGGTGACATCGAATCACTGCCTTTCCTGGAAACCCTGCGCCAACTGCGCACCGAGATCGGGCGTAATAACACCTTCTTCATCCATGTCACATGGCTGCCCTACATCGGCGCGACCGATGAGTTGAAAACCAAACCCACCCAACACTCGGTAGCCGAATTGCGCTCCATCGGCATCAGCCCCAATATGATCATCGCCCGCTCTGACGAACCTGTGCCCGATGAATTGTGCGAAAAGATCGCACTTTTTTGCGATGTGGATAAGAACGCCGTCGTTCCGATGACCACCACTAAAGTGCTGTACGAGGTGCCTCTGCTGCTGGAAAAACTGGGCGTGGGTGACTATGTGATCGAAAAGCTGGGGCTCGCGCCACGCCAGCAGCCCGATTGGAACGAATGGGCGCACCTGGTTAAGGAAGTGAAACGCCCCAAACCGACCGTTAACGTGGCGCTGGTAGGTAAATATGTGGAACTGCACGATGCCTACATGTCGGTGCGCGAGGCACTTAAACACGCTGCATTGTCGGTTGGCGTCGAAATGGAGATCAGTTGGGTACATTCCGCCGATCTGGAAAAAGGCAAAGGCTGGGATGTGGTCGAAAAAGCCGATGCCATCCTCGTGCCAGGCGGGTTTGGTTCGCGCGGCATCGAAGGTAAGATCGCCGCCGCCAGGTTCGCCCGCGAAAACAAGGTGCCTTACCTAGGGTTGTGCCTGGGCATGCAGTTGATGTGCATCGAGTTTGCGCGCGATGTGCTGGGCTACGAGAATGCCAACTCGTCCGAATTCGACCGCGGGACACCCCACCCGGTTATTGACCTGATGCTCGAGCAGCGCGCCATTACTGATATGGGCGGAACAATGCGCCTGGGGCTGTACCCGTGCGTACTTCAAAAAGGATCGAAAGCAGCCAGCGTCTACAGCGTACCGCAGATCGATGAGCGCCACCGCCACCGCTTCGAGTTCAACAACCATTATCGAGACGCATTTGAGAAGGCCGGCATGGTGTTTTCTGGCTTATCGCCAAACGGCACCCTGGTGGAAATTGCAGAGATCGAAGATCACCCCTACATGGTGGCCAGTCAGTTCCACCCGGAATTTCTCTCGCGCCCCAACCGCCCACATCCCCTATTTGTGGGGCTGGTCAGGGCGGCCAAGCAGCGTGCAGGCAAGTGATAATGAGGGCCGCGTTATGCGCCCCGATTTTTGAATGCTTCGGGAACCTGGGCATAAACCCCGCGCATCGATTCGGGCAGGCAGGCTGCCAGTGTAAACATCAGGCGTTCGGTCAAATCGAGCGGGGTGTCATCGCCCACTGGATATATCGGCGCGCGCACATCAATCACAACCCGTGTCCGGCGCGGGAAACGCTTAAACATGTCCTGGATGCCCACAATGGCGACAGGCACAATAGGGCAGCCACTCTCAATTGAAAGCCGGGCCGCACCCGTCTTGCCGACCTTTAATCCCTGTCCACGGCTGCGCGTACCCTCAGGGAACATGGCCAACACCTGACCGGCATCCAAAATACGCCGGGCGTGTTGCAACGCCCAGGCATCTTGCGCACCGCGGTTGACCGGGAAAGCCCCCAGGCTGCGTAAAGCATGGTGTACGAACCCGACCTTGAACAGCTCTGCCTTGCCCATATAAAACAACATGCGCGGCAATGCCAACTGCAGGGGAAAAATGTCAAAGTTGTTGATATGGTTGGCGCACAGCACCACGCCGCCCCGGGCAGGCAAGTTATCCAACCCGCGGACTTCGATCACCACAAAGAATCTAAAAACTTGGCGGAGCGCCGCCACAATGAATTTGTGAAACCCCGTTTCGTGCAAGGGATAAACCATGCCTTCACGTGCATCGTTGGGGGTCATTTCTGTATTTGCCAAACCCAACCTCCAGGTTTTTTCAAGAAGTTCGATTATACTTGATTGGTTTAATTTCAAATTTCACATAGTCCATATTTACCAATCATAGGAGATAAACCCATGGATACCACAATCGAAACGATTTCAGCCATCGAGATTCTCGACTCGCGTGGCAACCCCACCGTAGAAGTGGAAGTGGTGCTTGCAGATGGCGCCTGGGGGCGCGCCGCAGTGCCTTCTGGCGCTTCGACAGGCATTCACGAGGCGCTCGAATTGCGCGATGGCGATAAAGGCCGCTATCTGGGCAAAGGTGTACTCGCTGCGGTAGATAACGTGAACGACACCATTGCAGATGAATTGTTCGGATTCGATGCCGCCGACCAGCGCGGGATTGACCTGGCCCTGCTCGAGTTGGATGGCACCGAGAACAAATCCAAACTGGGCGCCAATGCCATGCTGGGTGTCAGCCTGGCTGTGGCCAAGGCGGCTGCCAATTCGCTGGGGCTGCCGCTCTACCGCTACATTGGCGGCGTGCATGCCCACATCCTGCCTGTACCGATGATGAACATCCTCAACGGCGGCGCACACACCGGCTGGCAGTCCACCGATGCGCAAGAATTCATGGTGATGCCGCTTGGCGCGCCCAACTTTGCCGAGGGCTTGCGCTGGGGCGCCGAGATCTACCACGCGCTCAAGTCGGTGCTGAAAGCTAAAGGCTACGCCACGCTGGTAGGCGATGAAGGCGGCTACGCGCCGGCCCTCAAGGCCAACAACGAAGCCGTGGAAGTCATCCTCGAAGCCATTGCCAAAGCCGGGTTCAAAGCCGGGCGCGGCGAACAGGTGGCCATCGCGCTAGACCCGGCCGCATCAGAACTCTTTGACGAAGAAACCCGCACATATAACTTGCGCAAAGAAGGCAAGAAACTGACCGGGCTGGAGATGGTCGAGTTTTGGGCCAAGTGGGTCAAGGATTATCCAATCGTGTCTATCGAAGACGGACTGGCACAGGATGACTGGGATAGCTGGAAACTCATGGTCGAAAAACTGGGCGATAAAATCCAGATCGTGGGTGACGACCTGCTGGTAACCAATCCCAAACGCGTCAAACGCGGCATCCAGGAAAAGGCCGCCAACGCCCTGCTCGTCAAACTCAACCAGATTGGCACCCTGACCGAAACCATCGAAGCCGTGGAACTCTGCCACCGCAATGGCTGGCGCGCTGTCACATCGCACCGCTCTGGTGAAACCGAAGACAGCACCATCGCTGATCTGGCCGTAGCCCTCAATATGGGACAGATCAAGACCGGCGCCCCGGCACGCTCAGACCGTGTGGCCAAATACAATCAACTGCTGCGTATCGAGGCCGAACTGGGCGAGACCGCTGGCTATGCCGGCTGGAACGCGCTGCGCGCCTGATTCAATTACAACCTCAAAACAAAACCGCCCGCCTTTGAAGGCGGGCGGTTTTGTTTAATGCGCCAAACACATAGTTAATTGACTTGACAATAGATAAAAAAGTGATAACATAAGCGCGCAAATAACGGCATTTTTAGGCAATATCGTGGCAACGAACTCCTATTTCTGGTCACACCCACCATCGAATGTCAAAAATATTAACAAACATGCCGCTTTGGATTTAATCCGCTTTACCCCCGGGGGAATATCTCGCGCCGAACTGGCCAACCGTCTCGACATAAGCCGCGCCGCAGTCACCGCCATCATCAATGATCTTCTGACCAGCGACGTGGTACGCGAAGTCGAATCGCGCAACAGCCGCGGCGGGCGTCCCCCCATCATCCTCGAAATCAACCCCGGCCGCGGCTGGGTGGTTGGCATGGATATGGGCGCATCGCACCTAAGCATCATTGTCGTCGATTTGGCGGCCCGCGTGATCGAAGAAATCGAAGTGCCCTTTAATATTTCTGCCGGTCCCAGTGAGTGCATCGCCCAGGCAGACCAGTTACTTCGCGACACGCTCAACCGCGCCGGAATTTCAATGAGCGATATCCTGTCCATTGGCATTGGCGTGCCCGGCCCCATCCTCTCAGAGGCTGGCATGGTTATCGCCCCACCCATCATGCCCGGCTGGGACCGCTTCCCCATTCGCGCCACGCTCGAAAAACTGTGGAATGTACCCATCGCCCTCAACAACGACGCTGAATTAGGCGCCCTGGGCGAGTGGGCGTATGGCGCCGGGCGCGGCGAACTTGATATGGCCTACATCAAGGTTGGCACCGGCATTGGCGCGGGGCTGCTGGTGGAAGGACAAATCTACCGTGGCGCCACCGGCTCGGCCGGTGAAATTGGGCACCTGACAGTAGATGAAAATGGCCCCACCTGCAACTGCGGCAACCAGGGCTGCCTCGAAGCCCTGGCCGGTGGGCAGGCCATTGCGCGCCAGGCGCGCGAGGCCGTGCTCAGCAACAAGCGCACCATCCTGTCCAACATGGGTCCGGTAGATCACCTGAGCGCACGCGAAGTCGCCCTGGCCGCCCGCAAAGGCGACCTGGTTGCCCAGCGCATCATCGCCAGCGCCGGACAACACCTGGGCGTGGCCATAGCCGGGCTGGTCAACCTGTTCAACCCCGGGCTGATCGTGGTGGGCGGCGGCGTCGCCCAAATTGGCGACCTGTTCCTGCAGCCCATCCGCGATACCGTACAAAAACGCAGCCTGCCCATCGCTGCGCGGAATGTTAAAATCACCACCGCTGTTCTCGGCCGCCGCTCATCCAGCATGGGCGCAGCCGTCCAGGCATTATCCATTGCATTGCACCAAGTTGCAGAACGGAAGGAGGTGAAGCACAGCGTTATGGCAGGTTGACGCCCTGGCAGTGCAAGGCGGATCAAACCCGCACCATCCTATTGTAGAAGCGCGTTCTGAACGCTTCAAAAACCACACATCTTCATAAGGAGAAAAAGAGAAATGAAGAAAAACCTTCTCGCCCTGATCAGCCTCCTGCTGATCGCCAGCTTCGCCCTCGGCGCGTGCGCCCCGGCGGCCACCCCCGAAGCCACCAAGGCCCCGGAAGCCACCAAGGCCCCCGAAGCCACCGAAGCCCCCGAAGTCCCCGCCGTCACCCCCGTGACCGTGACCTTCTGGCACGCCTACGGCACCGGCTCGGCTGAAGAGACCGTCATGACCGCCCTGATCGCCCAGGCCAACGCCGACTTGGCTGCCGAAGGCATCACCGTGGAAGCCCTGCAGATCCCGTTCAACGATATCTTCAACAAGTATCGCACCGACGTGGCTGCTGGCGGCGGCCCGGACATGTTCATTGCCCCCAACGACTCGCTGGGTGACGATGCCCGCGCCGGCCTCATTGCCGACATCACCGACTTGGCCGCTGGCCAACTCGATGCCTACCTGCCCCTGGCTGTGGACGGCATGAGCGTGGAAGGCCGCCTGTACGGTATTCCGGAATCCCTGAAGGCCGTGGCCCTGTTCTACAACAAGGAACTGCTGCCCACCCCGCCCACCACCACTGACGAGCTCAAAGCCCTCATCGAGAGCGATACCCCCGCTTCCGTCAGCATCGGCTGCTACCATCACTGGGGCTTCTACGGCGCCTTTGGCGGCCAGGTCTTTGATGACAGCTGGAAAGTCGTCGCTGACCAGGGCACCGGCATGACCGACGCCTACACCTACCTGCAGTCCCTGTACGCCACCATGGTTGCCAAGGGCCTGCCCAAGAACGACGGCGAAGCTGCCGCTCCGTTCCGCGAAGGCAAGATTGCCACCACCACCAATGGTAACTGGGCGCTCGGCGATTACAAGACCGCCCTTGGTGACAAGCTCGGCGTTGTGCCGCTGCCCACCGGCCCTGGTGGCGCTGCCAACCCCCTGCTGGGTGTGGATGGCTTCTACTTCAACCCGAACGGCACCAACCCTGAAGCTGCCCTCAAGGTTGCCCTGTACCTGACCAACGCCGCTGCCCAGACCGCCATGATGAATGACGCCGGTCACGTGCCCGCCCGCAGCGATGTGTCCATCACCGACCCGCTCGTTCAGGGCTTCGCTGATGCCTTCGCCACCGCTTACGTGCGCCCGCAGGTTCAGCAACTCGGCCTGTACTGGTCCAACTTCTGCGGTGATGGCGAAATGCTCGAAGGCAAGGTCACCCCGGCCGACTTCGTGACCACCGCCACTGCCAACGCCAACAAGTAAGCAGTTGCAATAAACGATGGCTAACTTCGGTAAATGTTAGCGCTTGGACACAGGCGAACAGGGAGAAATCCTTGTCCGCCTGTGTTCTTTTTTTGAAAAAAATGGATACAATAATACTATTGCAGGAAAAATACACCATATAGGAGCAACCCATGGCAACAGTCTCTATGGCATTTAAGGAAGAAGCCCGAAGAGCCAGCCTGCGCCGGGCCATATTGCCGTACCTGTATCTGGTACCGGCCTTCCTGGTAATGGGCGTGATCACCTTTTACCCACTCATTTACCAGGTGATCATCTCCTTCACCAGTTTTCAGACCAAAGACTTGTTGCTTGGGCTCCAATCGCCCACGCTTGAGTTCATTGGTCTGAAAAATTACATTGACATCCTGACCGGCGGGTTGCCCGTACAGAACTTCGCCTTCTTCCGTGTGCTTACCTTCAACTTCTGGTGGGCCATAACCAACGTTATGGTGCATGTGCCGGCCGGTGTGCTGATCGCGGTCATGCTCAACACGCAGGGATTGTGGTTCAAACGTATTTATCGGGCACTCTACATCCTGCCAGTTGTCGTTCCGCCCATCGTGGTTGCCACCGTTTGGCGCAACATCTTCGATGTGCAGTACGGGGCCATGAACCAGGCTCTGACCGATATTGCCCAATTCTTCAACGCGGCAGCCGACCCCGTGCGCATTCGCTGGCTGGAGAGCCTCGACCCGCCCATCCCCTGGCTGCTGCCCAATGCCCCCCTCACCCTGGCATACTACGCCATGATGATTGCCAACTTCTGGCTGGGTTGGCCGTTTATGTCCGTAGTGGCAACTGGCGCCCTGCAAAGCATTCCAAAAGACCTCTACGAAGCGGCCTCAATTGACGGCGCATCAGACACCCAGCAGTTCTGGAACATCACCGTTCCTTTACTGCGCCCGGCCATGATCCCCGCCGCAGTGTATGGTTTTACAACCTCCTTCAACCTGTTTGCCTTTGTTTATTTCATGACACAAGGCGGCCCGGCCCGCTCCACAGAGATTCTGGTCACTTTTGCTTATGACCTGGTACGCAACCTGCGTCTCTTTGGTGCAGCGGCAGCGTTCTCGGTGTTCATTTTCTTCATCTCGCTTGGCGTTTTCCTCATTACCAACTACATCACCCGCGCTACCGAAAGTTATTCGGATTAAAAAAGGAGACGGACATGGCCTCCATGACAAAATCCCCCAAAGAAAGTTCCAACCCCATCATCCGCTTCCTTACTCTCAACACCTCCAACGAAGTGGGCGGGCGTGATTTTCCACTCTGGAAGCAGATCCTCATCCAACTGCTTGCGATCTTCATCACACTGACCGTGATGTTCCCGATCATGTATGTCATCACGCTGGCCTTCAGTTCCAAAAGCTCGCGTCCCTCCGCCCTGGAATTGATCCCGCAGGAAATTTCCTTCGTTGCCTTCCAACAAGTGCTCGACCGCCCCACCGCCAACCCCGTCACCTTCATTGAACTGCTACGCAACAGCTCCATGCTTTCTTTTGGGGTTGGGCTGGTGGCGCTACTGGTGGCTGTCACCGCCGCCTACGCCTTCTCGCGCTTCAAATTCAAGATGCGCCAGGTGCTCATGATCATGGTCTTCATCCCCCTGCTTATGCCGGGTGTGGGTCTGGCCACTCCGCTGTACCTGCTCATGAACAGCATCCGCGTCACCGAGTGCCCCGATGGCAGCACCGCAGTGGCGCCTTTCCAGGCGTGTGACCAGCGTGGCAAAGTGATCTTCAACCTGCGCGACTCCCTGTTGGGCGTGGGCATCGCCATGGTGGCAGGTGCGCTCCCATTTGCGGTCTGGAACCTCAAAGGCTACCTCGATACCATTCCGAAGGAACTTGAGGAAGCCGCCGCCATCGACGGCGCAGACCCCAACCAGGTTTTCTTCATGATTGTGCTGCCCCTGGCCATCCCCCAATTGGCGGTCACCTTCTTCCTCGGGTTTATCGGGCACTGGCAAGAATTTGCGCTATCCTGGCTGTTCCTCACCAAACCCGGAGACTACACCCTGGCCATGACGCTTTACAACATGACCGGCCAATACGCACAAAACATACCCTGGAACCGCTTTGCCGCCATGGCCATCATCGTTGCGCTGCCAGTCGCGCTCATCTACATCCCGCTCCAAAAGTATATCTCTGGCGGTCTGACCTCTGGCGCCGTCAAGGGCTAGTTCAACTCCACGTGCGGTCACTTCTTTCCTCTTTCTTCTTTCCTGCGCGAGAGATGAAAGAGGAAAGATTCTTTATAGGCAATTCGATGAAAAAATTCCTGCTCACCCTAATAACCCTTTCCCTCCTCGCCGCCTGCACCCCCCCATCTACACCGCTACCTTTGCCACCTGCAGAGGCCCCAACCGCCACCCCAATTCCACCTACTCCCCAGCCGCGCAACTGGTGGCAGGATGCCATCTTCTACGAGATCTTCGTTCGCTCGTTCAACGACAGCGATGGTGATGGCATTGGCGATTTTAACGGCATAACCCAAAAACTGGATTACCTCCAAAGCCTGGGCATCGACGCCATCTGGCTCATGCCCATCAACCCGGCTACCTCATACCACGGTTACGATGTAACCAACTACTACACCGTTAACCCTGAGTTCGGAAGTATGGAAGATTTCCAGAACTTGCTGGCTGAAGCCGAGAGGCGCGGCATCCGCATCATCATCGACCTGGTGCTGAATCACGCTTCGGTTGAGCACCCCTGGTTCATAGATGCCAATGGTAACCCGGAATCGCCTTACCGCGGTTGGTTCCTGTGGGCAGATTCATACCCCGGTTACAACGGCCCGTTCGGCACGGCCTGGCATGCGGCCAAGGGTGGCGGTTACTATTACGGCGTCTTTTGGAGTGGTATGCCGGATCTTAACTACACCAACCCCGAAGTCACCGCTGAAATGCACGAAGTAACCCGCTACTGGCTGCAAGACATCGGTGTGCACGGGTTTCGCATCGACGCTGCCCGCCACCTTATCGAAGAAGGACAAAAGGCCAGCGATACGCCCGCCACCCTGCAATGGTTTGCCGATTACTACCAATTCTACAAAGGTGTCGCGCCCAACGCCTATACTGTCAGCGAAATTTACGGCGCCGGAGCCCTGATCGCCAAAAATTACGAAGGCCGCGCCGACCATATCTTCAATTTTGAACTGGCCAGCGGCATCGTCAATAGCGCAAACGGCGAAGCCAACTCCAGCATCACCAGCGCCATCAAGTTCATGCTTAAAGACAAGCCAGATGGCGACTTTGCCACCTTTCTCACCAACCATGACCAGGACCGCATCATGTCGGTACTGGCCGGCAAAACAGACAAGGCCAAAGTGGCAGCCGCCATACTGCTGACGGCCCCCGGCACGCCTTTCCTTTATTATGGCGAAGAGATTGGCATGCAGGGCCGCAAACCAGACCCGGACATCCGCCGCCCCATGCAGTGGAGCGATGCCCCAAATGCCGGATTTACCACCGCCCCCCAGGCCTGGCGCGACCCGTTCAACGATTTCGCCACCGTTAATGTTGCAGCGCAGGAAGCCGACCCCAGTTCCCTACTCAACCACTACCGCGCCCTCATCGCCTTGCGTAAAGCACACCCTGCTCTGGGTGCAGGCAGCATCACATTGGTCGAAAGCGGCAACCGCGCCATTTACGCCATTCTGCGCAACGCGGGCAGTGAACACATCCTCGTGCTCATCAACCTGGGCGGCACCCCCATCAATGATTACAGCCTCAGCCTGGGCGCAACACTTGTACCCGATGGTGAGCGCACCACCGAGGCGATTTTTGGTACCGAGCAGGCTGCGCCTCTGCCGGTGGCGGGCGGCAGTTTTAGCGGCTACAAGCCACTCACCGAAATAAGCCCGTATGCCATACACATCTTCACACTGAAATAATGCGGGCTCTACCGTTTTTGGCGGGGAAACGCCTAAGGGCAACCCGTCAGGCGTGAGAAATCAGCCACTTATGCCGTGGCGGGGCGCCCCTGCCGTGCCATCCCGTTAAGAACGGAAGAACCGTAATGCGGTAATCACCAGTGGAATAATCAGACCAAATCATAAAAAAGGAAGTATCATGACATCTCCCACACCCCAGCAGGAATTCCAGAGCGGACTCAGCATGTTGCAGCTCAAACTTTCCGGACTGCAAAATGGCGTGCGCCTTAACAGCGTGCGTGACCGCATCGAAAACCTCCAAACCACCACCGGCTTACTGCCCCAACGGCTTGCTGTGCTGAGGCAGAATGGTTACGCCTTTGAGAAAGAACTGGAAGGACAAGCCGCTGCTTTAGACTCACAGTGGAAAATGCTCCAGCCAGGCATCAATGCGCAACTCAACCAGCAGTCTGCCGGTCTCCAGGGTTCCCTGTTGCCGCTCGAAGCACAGATGAAACAGCTGGCCGGTCTGGCCGCCAACCCAGCCGCCGCCAGGCCGCAGTTGGCCAGCCTCAAGACCGCGCTCGAAACCCTGGAGGGCAAAGTAACGGCCGCAGAACGCAGCGTTTCGGGCATGTACGACGGATACGCCGCCCAACTCAACACACTGACCGCACACCTGGGCAAACTGGATTGGATGCTCAAACAGATCGCTGAAGCATCTTTCAAACTTCTGCCCACCGAAAGCGGGATCATGGCCGTCAAAGCCGTATGGTACCAGAATGGCAAGGAGCGCGATGAAGACCCCGATGGCGTACTCTACCTGACCGATCAGCGCCTGCTATTCGAGCAAAAAGAGGAAGTGACCACCAAAAAGGTGCTCTTCATCGCCACCGAAAAGAAAAAAGTACAGGAGTTGGAATGGGAAGCCCCGATTGCCCTGGTGGATAGTGTAACAACCAGCAAACAGGGCATGATGAAAAACGAAGACCACATTCACATCAGCTTTTCCAGCGGCGCCCCTTTCCAGCGCCTCGACCTGCACATCTGGCAGCCGTGCGACGAATGGGTGCGGCTGATTAACCGCGCCAAAACGCGCGATTTCGATGCCGGCCGGGCCGTTGCCATCGACCAGTCCGCGGTGGATGCAGTCAAAAATCTGCCCACCCAATGCCCCTCATGCGGGGCCAACTTCGACCAGGTGGTGCTGCGTGGACAGCAGAGCGTCAAATGCGGATACTGCGGGTTCGAAGTGAGGCTGTAGACCGGATAGTAAACCAGTAAATGTTCATAAAATTAGAAAGCGGATAGATGCGCACACCTTTCCGCTTTCTAATTCCTGCCGAAAATCCTCAAAAGCTAATATTTCTCCTTCAATTCCCCCGGCAGGTAGAGCACACCCTCGTGAGGGTCACCAAACGTTGTCAGTTGGTCTGGTTTTTGGATGGCGACAAACGCCGTATAAGCCGCCGAAAGCGCATCCAGCGCTTCGGGCGCATAAATGACTTCCAGGGGCAGGTTACCCTTCAGGATGCGGTGGCGCGTAATCTCCTCAAAAAAATCCATCGGGTCCTTTATCTCCAGCCCGGCTTCGTAGAGGACCAATTGACGCTGGAGACGCCCTTCCAGTGACATCTTGGGCAAGGGTATCTTGCCAATCAGTGCGCAAAAGACGGCATGCGGATGCGTCTCCAGCCAGCAGCAGCCTTCGCGATCGGACGGGAACGGCCTGAAGCCCATGCCGCCCAGTTTGCGATAGAACTCGAAACCTACGCGCATCCAGGCCGGGCACAAGTCTTCGCGGGCAGGGGTATGCGCCACGGTAATGCCACGCTCGCGCAGTTGGAACTCTGCAAGGCGCATGTCCACAGCGCGGCCAGGCAGGTGCGCCGGGCCAAAAGCCGACATCTGCGCGCCGTTTTTCACAACGCCCAGGTTGGCGCGCGGCGGCGCATTGACCGCCACACAAGCCGAGCGCTGCCCGCCCAGAAAGGCCAACACCTCTTCCATCTCCCCATCACCCAGCGCAAAAAGACGCGCGTCGCCATCCAGCGCAGCATAAGTGAACGGCTTGCGCCCGCCCGTGGCATCGATCCCGATAAAGGTTGCGTTAGAAAACAGCATAACCCCGCCCCAAGAAAATAAAATGAAAGACCTGTAGCAACTTTTGAACCTGCAAAGCATCAAACACGTTAATAGTTTAGGGTAAAAATGAAAAGCATGCAACCGACTCAACGCCAAATTTTTTACGCTATGCTCGTGCTGGCCGGGCTGGCCTGGGTATGGCTGTCCGCCGCCGACCCCGGCGCTGTCACCGCAGGGCGCATCCCCGCGCCACAGGCCGGCTTCCTGGCCCCAGACTTTACCCTTGAAACCATCGATGGCCAAGCCGTGCGCCTCGCCGACCTGCGTGGACAGCCCGTGGTGGTTAACTTCTGGGCCTCATGGTGCCCGCCGTGCCGCGCCGAAATGCCCGCCCTGCAGCGCGTGCACGAAGAATATGCCAGCCGGGGGCTGGTCATCCTGGCGGTCAATGCCACCGCCCAAGACAGTCTCTCCGATGTGACCGCCTTCCTCGACGAATACAACCTCACATTCCCCGTCCCGCTCGACCCCGGCGACGCCATGCGCGCCTACCAGGTGCAATCGCTGCCATCCACCTTCTTCATCGGGCCCGATGGGGTCATCCGCGAGGTGGTCATCGGCGGGCCCATAGCCGAGGCGCTCCTGCGCAGCCGCGTTGAACAACTCATTGCGGAGCAACCCTGATGTTCCCCACCCTGCAACTCGGACCGCTCAACCTGCAAGCCCCGCCCCTCTTCATCCTGCTGGCCATCTGGCTGGGGCTTAGCCTGGCCGAACGCTTCGCCCCGCGCCGCGGCATCTCGGCAGACACACTCTACAACCTGGTCTTTGCTGCGCTGGTCAGCGGCATCCTCGGCGCGCGGCTGGGCTTCATCGCCCTCAATCCATCCGCTTTTACCAGCCTGTGGGATGTGGTCTCGCTTAACCCAGGCCTGCTCGACACCCCCAGCGGGCTGGCCGCAGCCCTGCTTGCAGCGTTCATCTATGGCCAGCGCAAAAAGATGCCACTGTGGCCCACGCTCGATGCGCTCACCCCGCTCTTCGCCGTAACCATGCTGGGCATCGGATTCTCGCGCCTGGCTTCGGGCCAGGCTTTTGGGATGGAAACCAGCCTGCCGTGGGCTATCGACCTGTGGGGAGCGCGCCGCCACCCCACCCAGGCCTACGAGATCCTGGCGGCGCTGGCCACCCTGCTCCTGCTTTCCCCAAAACTGGCGCCATCCACCCGCAGCGGCGTGCTCTTTGCCCGCTTTGCCGCCCTTACCGCCGGGTGGAATCTCTTCATCCTGGCCTTCCGCGGCGACAGCACCCTGCTGCCAGGTGGACTACGCGCCGAACAGCTGATCGCCTGGATGGTATTGACCGCCGCCCTGATCCTGCTTGACCGCCTGCACAACCAAATACCTGAAAATTCCACCAGAAATATTGAATCTGCACCGTGATTGTGCTAGCATTAGATAGAAATTGCCAACCACACTGCAACGATTTTGCGCGACAGGAGGTGCAAGATGGCACATATCGAAAGCACAGTATTTTGCGATGGCTGCGGCACAGAGATCACCTGGACACCTTTCATGCGCCATGAAAAAGAGTATTGCTGCGAAGACTGTGCGCATGGCATCCCTTGCTCTTGTGGCGACCTCATGGAGCTAGGCGATGAAGTGCGCGCAGGATATCACTACCCTGCCACCGAAAAACAATAAAATTCCCCGTGGTCAATAATGCAAGCGTCTCATGCCATGCGGGCTGGCATGAGACGCTTGCATTTACCAGGAGCTCACTTTCATGGATAAAATCTTTATAAAAAACCTGCGCGCGTTCGGCATCCTGGGTGTCAACCCGCAAGAGCGGGTTACACCCCAAAACATCCTGATCAACATCGTTATTGAATTGGATACACGAAAACCCGCCATGGACGATAACCTGGCAGTCAGCGTTAGCTACAGCGACCTGGCGCGCAAGGCCCGCGCCCACGCAGAAAGCGCCCGCCGCCTGACCGTGGAAGCACTGGCAGCCGACATTGCCGCACTCTGCCTGTCCGAGCCGGGCGTCATGCGCGCCACGGTGCGCGTGGAGAAACCGGATGCGCTGCCAGAGGCGGAGTCTGTTGGGGTAGAGATTACGCGCGACCGGGAAGAATAATTCAGCCGGTTGACCGTGGGACGGGCTGCCGGTGAGGTAATGCGTGCGCAGAGGGCCGGGGCGCACTCCCTAGAGTTGGAGGGGTCCCGAGCCGCGCGAGATGTTATCCAAAAATTCCTGCCGCGTGGCCAGGTTGGCCCGGAATGCGCCATGCATGGCAGATGTGGTCATGCGTGCATTATGTTTTTTGACACCGCGCATCATCGAGCACATGTGCATGGCCTCGACCACCACCGCCACCCCCTGTGGTTGAAGCAGGTCGCGCAGGAAGTCGGCGATCTGACGGGTGAGGCGTTCCTGTACCTGCAGGCGGCGCGCGAACATATCCACAATGCGCGGTATCTTGGACAAGCCAAGGACTTTGCCATCCGGGATGTAAGCAACATGGGCGCGCCCGATGAAAGGCAGCATGTGATGTTCACACAGGCTGTAAAATTCGATGTCGCGCACGATAACCATTTCGTCGTAACGCACATCGAACAGTGCGTCGTTGACAAGAGCGGCCGGGTCGATGCGGTAGCCCGAAAGGAGTTCGACATACATGCGTGCGATTCGCTCCGGGGTTCGTTGCAGCCCCTCACGCTGCGGGTCTTCGCCAAAGGCTTCGATCATCTGGCGCACGGCGCTCACAATTTTTGGCTGATCAATACCCTGCTCCCATTCGGGTGAGATGAAGGTATCATCATCGTCAATTTTTTCCATCCATGCTCCTTAAGTGACAGGCTGGCCTTGCAGTGCAAGGCCAGCCTGTATTTTACCGTTGTAAGATGCGGCTGTCACTAACGAATATGCGGCTCGATCAGGCCGTAGGTGCCATCGCGGCGCTGGTAAACAACGTTTATCTTCTCTGTTTTGACGTTGAAGAAAATGAAGAAGTTTTCGTGTCCGAGTAGTTTCATTTGTTCGACAGCCTCGGTTTCGTCCATCGGAATCAGGTCGAAGCGTTTGCGGCGGGCAATGATGGGCGGTTCTTCCTTCCAGGCGGCTTCCATCAACGCGGAGAGCTCTGGGTCTGGAGCGACTTCGGCGGCAGATTTACCATCGCCACGCCCGTGGTTGCGCTTGCCCTTGAAGCGCGCCACCTGACGCTGCATCTTGTCGATGCTTGCGTCGAGCGCCGTGCGGATGTCGTCTGCGCGTTCCTCGGAACGCAGCAACAGGCCTTTTCCACGCAGGGTAAGTTGGGCGACATAACGGTCGGTGGCGCTGCGCGCCGATTTGACGTGATTCAACTCGATGCGCATTTCATCTACAGATGAAAGATAACGTTCGAGCCGGGCAACTTTTTTAGTAACGTAATCGTGAATACGATCGGTTACTTCGAACTCATGACCCACAATCTCGATTTTTTGCGCCATAGGGGCCTCCTGTTTGGAATGATGAGTTGATACGATTACTGACCCTGGATATGGATCAGTTGTTCACTAGATTATATTGTACCCGTGATGTGGCAGCGCGCGCGCAAGTGTATAAGCATAAACCTGGGCTGAACCTGCTTCGAGCAACGCGCTGGATGCCGCAACAAGGGTTGCCCCGGTCGTAGCCACATCGTCCATAATGACAACCGTTTTTCCCCTCACCAGGTCAGGCTTTGCCTGGAATGCGCCTTGCACATTCGCCTTTCGCTCGGTCCGATTTTTACCAACCTGGGTATCAGTATGCTTGATGCGTTGCAGCGCCTGTGGCGCATACAGGCATCCTGCCAGGCCAGCAAGCGGTTCGCAAACCTGGGCAACCTGGTTATATCCGCGTTCTTGCATCCGTTTGGGGCTAAGCGGCACGGGCAGCATGATATCGGCTTGCCAACTCAGAGATAAATAGAAGGCAGCAGCGTGTTCAGCCAGCGCGTACCCAAAACCGCCGTGGTTGCGTCCATACTTCAAGGTGTGCAAAGCTCTACGCATTACGCCCTCAAAAACAACCCACGACCGCAAAACACGAAAAGGCGGTCGTGGGTTGAGACACTCGGGGCAGATTCCTTCTTGTGGCCAAGGCTGGCCGCAAATTTCACACCAGGGCGACGGGATCGGAATGAGGCTGGATTGACATGAATCACACCAGCGCTGTCCTTGTTTCCCGCAACCCCCGCAAACGGGCGGATAAAGCCAATCCAACCCGTTCCAAAATGCCTGAGACAACCTGAAACGCCAGGCTGCATGCTTCGGCAATGGTTCGCTAGCCTCCCAGTATAGAATTTCCCATCAGGCGAAGGGCTGCCGGGGTCATCAGCACGATGAAAATGGACGGGAAGATGAAGAAAGTCATCGGCAGCAACATCTTGACAGGCGCCTGGCGTGCTTCCTCTTCCGCCCGCTGGCGGCGCTTCATACGCATCTGATCAGACTGGATGCGCAAAACCTTCGCCATGCTTACACCCAGTTCCTGTCCCTGCAACACTGCGGCAACAAAACTGGTCATTTCGGGCAAGCCAATCCGCTCAGACATGTCACGCAGCGAGTCGCGCCGTGGTTTGCCGAGTTGCACTTCCCGGATGGCACGCCCAAAAGCGGCAGAAAGCTCATTGTCCCATTTTTCGGCTACCTTTGCCATAGCCGCCTCAAAACCGAGCCCGGCCTCAACGCAGATGGTAAGCAGGTCCAG
This sequence comes from Anaerolineales bacterium, assembly GCA_034433165.1. Taxonomy (GTDB): domain Bacteria; phylum Chloroflexota; class Anaerolineae; order Anaerolineales; family Villigracilaceae; genus DAOUAP01. The sequence continues at coordinate 138,176 of DAOUAP010000008.1, forward strand.
CGCATCGGGCATGGCTTTACGGATTTCCTTTTGCCGGCGCTGAATCAGACTGTCCAGGTACATCGTTGGGAAGAAATAACCAAACAGGGCAGCGCCCATGGAATAAAGAATGGCGCGTGAAAAAGGTTGTGCGAGGATGGAAACGGTGAAAATCAAAAACCCAATAACCGCAAATACGCCAGCCGCAATGAAACGCCCGAACAGCAGGGTTGGCGCATCGATTCGCCCCGGGTTGCCTGCCAATTCCAGCTTGAGCGCGGTGGCCTGAATCTCATTTTGCGGGGTGAACCGTGAGGCGAATTCGCTAAAACTGCGCAATGCGGGATAAATGACGCGCTCAGCGAAGGGCTGCGAAAGTTCCAAATCTTCCAGCGTTACTTGTTCGCCAGACTGTGTAAACTCGGCAAGTCGCGCTGCCAGGGGGTCTTCACTCGAGTTGTTTATCCGCCGGCTGTAAATGACAACGCCGGCCGCAATGGCGCCGAGCAAAAGGATACCGATGATGATGTAAACGCTAAAATCCATGTTACACCTCGATATTTGCAATGCGGGTCATAATGAAATAACCAATGCCAATCATGATGATTCCCAAGCCAATTGCGATCCCACCACATAGCGGGTTGTTCGCAAATTCCATCATGTACTCCTGATTAATAAACCAGAGAACAACAGCCAGCGCGAATGGGACGCCAGAAAGCAAGCGCCCTGATGCAATCACCTGGGCTACCAGTACGCGAATTTCGCCCTTAATGCGAATGCGCTCACGGATGGTGAAGGAAATGGTATCAAGAATCTCCGCCAGCGGACCACCCACTTCGCGCTGGACATTGATGGCTGTCACTACAAAGTCCAGATCTTCGCTTGGGATGCGCCTCAACAAGTTATCCAAGGCGCGCTCCATGGGCACCCCCAATTGCATCTCCTGCACCACGCGGCGGAATTCTTCCGAAATTGGGGCGGGGAGTTCGCGGCTGACCGCTTCCATGGCCTGCATCGTGGAGTAGCCTGCCCGCAAGCCGTTGACCATGAGGTTGATCATATCAGGCAGCTGGTCGTTAAAACGCTGTAGGCGCCTGCCTTGCTGGGTGTTGAGATAGATGATCGGCAATGCAGCACCAGCAACAGACCCTATGAGCAGCGATAGAATATGCCGGTTGCCCAAAAAGAACGCCAATAGACCTACACCCACCATTGCCGCCAGAATCAGGACAATGAACTCACCGGGCTTGAACTTCAAATCGGCCCGGGCCAGGCTTTTGGAAAGTTGGTCGCCAAATGAAGATCGCTCAACGCGTTTGTTAAGCCAGTCACGCGCCGCATCCGAAAAACTCTCGCGTGGCGCCTTGGTTTCTTCTTCCTCGAGGTAACGCCCCAAACGATCCTCAACGAGGGATCGCTCACTGGTAACAGAAACCACAATACCAATGATCACCAGGATGACAACAACAACGCCACCTATCAGCAAGATATTTAGCATAATGTACCTGTCTCCGATCGCTTAGTAGCGGCGGCGATCTCCAATGCCAAAAATGGATGGCGGAAGATGAATACCAGCCGCCTCGATTTTGTCCATGAATTTTGGGCGCAGCCCGGTTGGGCGCAGGCGTCCTATGACCTTCCCATTTTCGATACCTGATTGCTCAAACAGGAAGATGTCGGTCATGGTGACGATATCACCCTCCATACCGCCTACTTCAGTAACATAGGTGACTTTTCGCGTTCCATCACGCATGCGCTCTTGCTGGCAGATCACATCCACTGCAGATGAAATTTGCTCACGAATGGCGCGCACCGGCAAATCCATACCCGCCATAAGACACATGGTTTCGATACGCGCAATGGCGTCGCGGGGGCTATTGGCATGCGCGGTGGTCATTGAGCCATCGTGACCTGTATTCATCGCCTGAAGCATATCCAGCGTCTCACCACCGCGGCACTCCCCAACAATGATGCGTTCCGGGCGCATACGCAGCGAGTTAATCACCAAATCGCGGATTGTGATTTCACCACGTCCTTCGATGTTCGCTGGACGCGATTCCAGGGTGACCACATGCTCCTGGCGCAACTGGAGTTCGGCGGCATTTTCAATCGTGATAATCCGCTCATCACCGGGAATGAAGCTGGACATAACATTCAACAAGGTGGTTTTTCCGGAACCTGTGCCGCCCGAAATGACCACATTCAACCGGGCTTCGACACACGCCTTCAGAAATTGCACCGCCTCGGGGGTAACCGATCCAAATTGGATCAGTTGTTCAACCGTGATCGGGTTTTTTGAAAACTTACGAATGGTAAGGGTCGGGCCCACCAGAGAAATGGGCGGAATAACCGCATTCACGCGCGATCCATCCGGCAGGCGGGCGTCCACATACGGGCTGGATTCATCGATACGGCGGCCAAGCGGTGCAACGATTCGGTCAATCACGCGCATAACGTGATCATTGCTTTCGAAGGTAATCGGCACACGATGAATCTTCCCCTTACGCTCTGCATAAACGTTCTTGGGGCCATTCACCATAATTTCGGTAATGGTGTCATCTTCAAGCAAGGGTTGAAGCGGGCCAAAGCCGAGGATCTCCGCAGCGATCTGCTCGAACAGTTTTTGGCGCTCCGGCCGCGAGAGAACAATATTCTCTTCCGTAAGAATCTGTTCGAACAATTCCAGAATCGTTCTGCGCACATCTTCGGTGCGCGTAATATCCATTGAAGGGTCCAATTCAGCAAGCAACTTATTCTGGACGCGTGTCTTCAAGTCAAAGTAAGAGCCTGCCTGCGGACCAGCTACAGGCGCACTGACCCGCCGCGATTGCAGGGAAGACAACCCCCCGCCCGAGGAATCCCCCGCGCCGCCAGATGGCTGGGATGGACGCCCCTGTCCGCCCTGTTCAATGCGCTTGAGCAAAGACATCATACCTCCAGAATTTACAGGTAATGTTCGAATGAATACGATTACTTCTTTGGTGCCGGATCGTCCGAGTCCAGTTGAAGCAGCTGGGCTCTCACTGACTCGGCCAAGGCAAAAACGGCCTTGGCTGAAGGCTGCGTCTTGTTTTCCAAAACGAATGGCTTGCCCCTCATCACTGCCTCAATTACGACCCGCTCATCGAGGGGGATGATCCCTGCCATGGGTTGCTTGAGGTTTTCTGCCACACGCTCAGGGGTGACCTGAATGCGTTTGTCATAGCGGTTCATTGTCAGGCAAATTTGGTTACGCTTCAACCCGAGGGTGTTTGCCAGGTCAAGGAACAGGCGCACATTCTTAATGGCGGGAATGTCTTGTGTAACAACCAACACCACCAGGTCAGCCGAATCGAGTACAGCCAGGGTGGCGTCATTCAGGAACGAGGCGGCATCGACAATAACATACGCATAAACTTGCTTGAGATAACCCAGCACCTTGCCAAAATCATCGCTGCGCACATTTTCGGCTTGTTCTGGGCGTGCAGGCGCAGCCAGAACGCGCAGTTCGGAACCGGCGTGCTTGATCATGACATTTTCAACCACATCGTAGTCCAATTCGCCAGAACGGGACGCTAAATCGACCACGGTGTTTTTGCCCTGCTCGTTCAAGAAGATGGCCACATCTCCGAACTGCAGGTTGCCATCCACAAGGGCGGCACGGGTTTCGCTGTTGTTAAGCGCAAGCGCCAGGTTAACAGCAAGTGTTGTCACACCCGTACCACCCTTGGGGCTGTAGACCATAATCAATTTGCCTTGTTTGACCGGCGCCGAAGTGAATTGTGCCTGGGCGCTGATCACATTGGGCAGCTGAGAGGCGGACTGGGTCTTCGATCGTTCCTCACGCGCCATGGCTCCGGCCCGCTTGACCGCCGAAATTAACTCATCGGCCATGGGCGGTTTGGTCAGGAAATCACGCGCGCCTGCCAGCATGGCACGCCGCATGTAATTGGAGTCGTTCTGGACTGACAGGATGACAATTTGCACAGAAGGCATACGCTGCCGGATAGCTTCTGTGGCGGCTATGCCATCCATGTCAGGCATATTGATGTCCATAAGGACGACATCGGGCTTCAGTTCTTCGCACAATTGGACGGCCTCGCGGCCAGAACGAGCGGCGCCGACCACCTCAAAATCGGACTCGAACTGCAACAATTTGCGGACGTTTTCTCGAGTCTCAGCGACATCATCCACAATGAGAATTCTGATCTTCTCACCAGACATCTATAACTCCAAAACCTTTCCAGGCAAACGATGACAACCCAGAGCTACTGGATAGGCACAATATCGTTCGGCAGCAGCGGTTCGGCCAGCTCTTCGGTTTGCGGCTGGATGGCGTACGGCAGTTTGACAGGCACCGGAATGGCGTACTGTGAAAGCAGGAACTGCAATGTTGCCGCTTCAGTATCGACACGGGTTTCATCGTCGAGGCCGCGCAAGGTAAGGGTCAGCTTGGCGTTGCTATACATGAGATATGTCAGCGTGACTGCGTCCTGGGGCGGCACGATCAATGTGATGATGTCTGGCCGCTCAACAGCAACTGGTTGCTGGGCCTGGTCGGGCGCGGGGGTAGGGGTTGGCTGTCCGCCTGCCTGTCCATCAGCACCGGGCAGGGTGAAGGTGCCCATTTTGAGCACCTGCACATTTTGCAGTACGCGCTGCGACACCAGGCGGGGGCGCTGTTCGGTGCGCGGGCCAATATAAAAGGCCTGGTTCAGGGTTGCATCGAGTTCGACGCGTCCTTGCGGTGCGCCTGCTTCGCCGCAGATATAGCCGTCATCGGTTTTGCTGCAGGAAGGCGCCAGAGTGGCCGTGAGGATTGGCAACGCATCGGGCAGGAAACCTGTGCCAGTGATGGTGTAAGTCACGTTGGGAAGCAAAGACTGAAAGCTCGGATCAACGTCCACAAAAAGCAATGATGCAATTACATCCACCCGATCGCCGTCACGAATGGCAAAGCCCACAGAAGACAACCGCGTGATCGGGATGGTAATGGCCGTCAAGCCCGGCGGGATGAGGCGGGCTGCCTCAGAACCAGACTGGGCAATATCTTCAGGGCGCCCAGCCAGCAAAGCGTTCGTAATCGGCACACCCGGCTCAAGCGGGTACTTGGCAAGCTTGCCAATGACCTGGGTCGGGTCGGTGATCATGACATCCACCAATTTTTCCTGCGGAATGTCAATGGTTCCGAGCATGTCAGCGGTTAATTCTGTGCCGCGCTGCACAGACTGAGCGGCAACAATCACTTTTGCGTAAACGGTTTCAGGCGTGGGTGTGGGTGCGCCTACCAGAACACCCCCGCCGCCTAATACACCAGAAAAGAGAATTAGTACCGCACCCAGAGCTATAACCACAATAAGGATGAGAAAGATCCAAATTCTGCCACGTCGCATAATCGCCTCCTTGAGCATCTTTGATTTAGAGTGCTAACAACGATTATACAGTAAAAAATAAAAAAAAGAACGGGTATGAAAAAGTGAGACCCTGTTGCAACACAGGGTCTCACCAGACGTTTCCACGTCAAACTTACTTGCTAAGGCCGGAATTGATGCGGCTGAAGACGTTACCGATGATCGGGCCGAGGATGGTCAGAACAGCAATAACAACGACAGCAACCAAAACGAGAATCAGCGCGTATTCGACGAGGCCTTGTCCTTTTTCTTTAGGGGCGAACAACATGATTTTCACCTCCTTCCTGTTCATAAATTCGTTTCATGTTTTATTCTTGAAACTATAATTATTATACAAGAACGCCGTGAAAATTCAAGACAAAAAGCATCCATTGGGGTTTACAAAAGTGTTATACGTCAGGCAAGCCCCGCCGGCACTGAAAATGTAATTCGTGAGCCTTTGCCAATGGCGCTGTCGATTTCGAACTTGCCGCCCAGCATTTCGACACGGTCTTTGATGAGCTTGAGCCCCATGCTATTGCCATGCGTTACGATTTCAGGATCGAAGCCTTTTCCATTATCATCTACCACAAGCTTGACAAAGTTTTCTGAAACGTCCAGGTGCACTTTTACCAGGCTGGCCTGGCTGTGGCGGGAGGCATTCCCCAGCAATTCTTGCAAGGCACGAAAGGTCATAACCTCTATAAAGGATTCGAGCCGGCGTTCGGTGCCGGAAAAGTGGTAGTTCACCTCGAGTCCAGTTTGCTCTTTGAACGTTTCGGTATAGCGTTTGAACGTTGGCACCAGCCCCAGATCATCGAGCATCATGGGACGTAATTCAAAGATAAAGTTCCGAACTTTCTGAAGGGTGCCCATCGCAGATGCCTTCAGGTTGGTCAATTCTGCGCGGGCCTGGTTCACATCAATATCCATCAGGCGAGACGCAATTTCGGTTTGGAGGATGAAATTTGAGAGGGCCTGGGCTGGCCCGTCATGCATTTGGCGCGACAAACGCTGCCTTTCTGCCTCCTGGGCGTTGATAATACTTTCCATGCCAGCCGGAGCTGAAACTTTTGCGCTGCCCGCGATGGATTTTTCTGGCTGGGCAGCAAGTGCCCGGGCATTGGTGAGAAAGACTTTAAGTTGCTCAAGGTGCGATTTGATACTTTGCAACTTATCCAACTGTCCCCTGGTAACGAACAGGCGCTGCTGGGCATCCAGCGCAGAGTCGTAAGCCATTTTCAGTTCTTCAACTGAGACGGTACCCAATTGCCCCTGGAGTTGCTGCAAATGGGTGGTTATGGCCGCATTACGTTGCGAGAGCTTGGCAACCTCACCCCGGCTTTGTTCGAGCATGAGGGTGGTTTCTCTAAGTGCCTTGTCGGTTTGTTCCTGTTCGGCTTGCAAAAGGGAGAGCAAATCTCGGGCGAGGGAATCGGTGCCGCTGCTTTCTAGGAGGGCCATGGGTAATTCTCCACTTTATTTTTTCTCAAAATCCAATTTAACCCAGCCATGCTTGAGCGCATACACAACGGCCTGGGTACGGTCTTCGACCGCGAATTTCCGCAATATGGATGTAACATGGTTCTTAACGGTCTGGTGGCTTATGCCAAGCATACCGGCAATTTCTTTGTTGCTCAGGCCCTTAACCACACAGGCCAACACTTCCATTTCGCGATCTGATAATGGGTGGAAGGGGTTGCCGGGTTCGCTGTACGATCGGCGGGCGGCATCCAATTGGGCTGAAAGCCAATCTTCAAAAGCCTGCTGGTTCATCACCTGCCCGCCGATAAAGTACTTTCCGGCAGCAACGGCCCGAACCGCATTAAGGAGCAATTGGGGCTGGATGTCTTTGGCGCAATAGCCCACAGCCCCGGCCAAGGCGCCATGTAAAATTTGCTCCTCGTCGTCATAGCCGGTCAGTAAAATGACTCGTGTTGGGAGCTTTTCAGCGCGAATGGCGTTGGTGATTTGCTGTCCATTCATGCCGGGAAGGTTCACATCAAGGATGGCAACATCGGGCTTGAGCGAGCGAATTTGAAAAAGGGCCTGGTCACCATCTTCGGCCTGGGCGATGATATCAAAACCGGGCTCCAGGCAGAGCGTGTCTGCTACGCCTTGCCGGAATAGTGGGTGGTCATCGACCACAATTAATCGAATCGAATTCATAAGGCCTCACCGGGAAAACTGCTGCTATTTGCATTAATTCCTAAACCGAATTTGGCGGAAAACAAGGCAAAGTGGGCTAACCTGGTTTAGATGCTTGCGCAGTACGCAGTAATTAAAAGTATAGCACAGGTACTATTTACGCACAATTTTTAGGGGTTGGTTTTTGATCATGGTTTGACGGCGTAGATGGCCATATTCTCGCCACCGAGGGCCGGAGCGTAGATTGCGCCTGTGGTATGCACCAAACGATACCGGGTGGTAAGTTCCGGGTACCAGTCTGGGAAGATGACCAGGTAGTCCACATCCTTCCCGGCCATGTATGCGCTCAATTGCGCTTCATCCCGAATAAATGGGATGACATCTGGCGTCACCAGACCGGCCAGATCGACCAGGGGGCGCTGCGCAAAATACCCGAGGGCGCCGATATCGTGTGCGGCAATAAGGGCTTCAGCGGGCAGGTTGGCTGCCACCCATTGGGCGGTATCGACCATTTCGCTTTCTATAATCGATACATCCTGCGCATAGGCCCGGGCCCCAAGCAGCCAGAACGAAACCAGCACACTAACGGTTGTAGCCTTTATAAGTGTGTTGATCGTCCATTGATAGCGCGCGCGGGATGAAGAACGAAGCCAATGCAGGTACCCCACCAGCCCAAGAAAAAACAGGATGGGCATGGCGGGAATGATATAACGCCCATGCTGGTATGTGACGGGCAGGCGCCAGGCGTACAGACCCAGATACCCAAGGAACCACAACAAGACCGCAATAACGGCCCAATCTTGTTTGCGGGCTGCCCGGACGACCCACCCAACCATGCCGGGGAACAGGGCTACGCCTACGCCCACCAGGGGCAAGACAAGTTGTTCCATCAGGCGGCCGGTGAACGGGCGCAAAAGCAACTCGGCGTATTCGGCTTGTTTGGCATAGAAGGTGGTGGGCCAGGGTGTGCCAGCCACCCAAAGGTTGAATAAAAGGTAAAAGATGAACAGGGTGCCAAAGCCCAGTGAAAGACGTGAAACGGCGCCCAAAGCGGCTCGCCAGTGGCGGTTTTCGATCAGGATGAGCAACCCCAACGGGCCCATAAGGGTAATGCCATCTGGCCTGACCCACACGCTGAGTCCGACCAGCAGCCCAAACAAAACGTAACGCCGCACACCTGCCAGAAGGAAGCCCAACACCGAGGTAAGCAGCAAGGCGTGAAGGATTGTTTCCATGCCTGAAGCCGCCGCCCAAACCAGGTGCCATTCGAACGCAAACAACAGTCCTACCCAGGGCAAACGCGGCTGGTAACCGGGGATGATCTTTCGGGCGGAGCTTTCACACACCAGTGATAACAGCCAGACGCATACCCCACCCAGCAGGTGAGTCCATAAGAAGGGGGACAGCCCCAGGGCATGGCCCGCGGCCAGCAAAGCTGACCACAATGGGGCGGTGGAACCGCCCGAAGGTTGTCCGGGATAGAAGGCCCACTCGCCATGGGTGGCCAGGTTGCGGGCATAGGTTTGGTGGATCCAGGCATCGTCGAGCGGGAAACCGGGCCGGTACGTGGCAGCGGCAGCCAGCAGGTAAACGACCATCGAGAGGGCGACTGCGGCAGCCAGCCATGCCCCGGTACGCCAATCGATTTCAGGGGATTTCGAAAATTCGCGTGCCATTTACTTCTCCAATGTATCGCAAACCATCTACAGCCTGCCCGGCCGTGTACAAGGGGACAAGCCCACGCGGGGTGCTGGACTCATCCATGATGACGAAGCGAGCCCCGAACTGGTTGCGCAGGGCCAGCAGGCTGGAAAGGTCGCCATCGGGCAAGGCAATGGCAGGTCGCCCACTGTAAATGTAGTAGCCAGGCGGGTTGGATACGATGACCGGTTCGGTTTTGGGCGATCCCGTGGACAGCAGGCGCGCCTCAACCGTGGTGTAAATGCCGGCATAGGCATTCCACCCTGTGTCAGATAGCCGTGTTATGCCAAGAGCCAGCGTGAGGAATGCAGCCAGCCCGAGCATAAGGGTACGGAAACCCGGTTGGGCGCGTTTCACTGACCACGTGGGGATGCGCGCAGCAGCCCAGGCGGTGACCACATCCAGCCCAATTGGGGCCAGCGCCCACCAAAGCGGTTGCATGGCTGCGCCGGAGTGGAAAAATCCGCCACGCGCCCCGGCAAGTGGAAAAACAAGCGTCATGGCGATAAAAGTGAGCAGCCAGGCGGCGCTTCCCAATTGCACGGGCAGGCTGCGGCGCATGTGCCAAAGTCCAATAAGAATGAAAGGCAGCAGGAAGATGCCGCCCTGTACAGCCCATGCGCTTTGCAGGTTAACCCCTGCAGACCACAGGCGGGCATCGACCGCAGAGGCGAGCCCGGCTGCGCGCCAGGTTTCAAAGTTTAGCTGGCTGGCAGGGTAAGCAAACAGCCGATCATATTCGGTCAGCCACAGGGCGCGGCTGCTGCCAGGCGACATGAGCGTGCCAAACTCCGACAGGTTGCGAAGATACCAGGGTGCCATGACAACCAGGTAAGCAGCCGCCCCCAATGCCAGCGGCATGAGCATGCGGTGTGGCTGGGACCTGAAGGACCATGCCACCACGAAGAGAAACAACCCAAACCAGAGCAACCCATCGGCGCGGGCCAGGTGCATGAGACCGGCAAGTATCCCCAGGGACAGGGCGAGAAGCGCCGATTTACGCTCGGTGAAGCGCTGGGATAATACCAGGAAACCCGCACCACCCAGCATATACAAGCCGAATGTATCGGTCGTGGGCAGGAAAGGCAGGTAGAAACCGGAAAAAACAGCCAGTAACCCGGACGCGAAGGCCAGTTCTTTTTTGGAGGTTAACGACATGGCCAGAGCAGCCGTAAGTAGCGGGACACAGGCCGCAGCTAAAATAAAACCCGCCCGCGCGGCGGTTAAGCCGAGGGCGGGTGCGACTGACAGCCCGGCAGCAGACAACAGGGAGGCCAGGGGCATCCAGTAGGTATGGGAGGGATGTGGCAAGCTGGCAGGGTCATCCAGGTAATGCCACAAGTAAGGTTCATAGAATCCGCGCCCGCCGGCAATTTGCAAACCGCCTGCATAGTAGTAATCGGCATCCATGTAACCGGGCGCAGACTGAAACCACGCAACAGCGCTGTTGATGAGCAGCCCGGACAGGAATAAAAAGAGACCGGCGATTTGCGTCCTGCGGGCAGGGGAAAGCGATGCCATGGTCAGATGCGCCCCGGAGCGGCGGATGCCTGATCGCGCCAGGTACGCGGCGGGCGCACTGCCCACCAGCGCACCCAGTAGAGCAACCCGGCCAAGGCCACCGGCAAGGGCGCAATCAGTGCGCGGGATTGCCCCCCAGTGTTGACCAGAAGCAGCCAGAAGCCAGCGACAGCCAGGATGAGTATGATGACAGCCGTGGCGCGGCCAAACCGCCCCCAACGCTCATCCATGACTGAGAGGGATAGCAATAGCGGCAGAAAAAGCAGGATATGGTTGGACGCCTCAGCGGGCAGCCCACTGAGCGGGGTGAGGCTGAGGGTGAGCATGGCCGTCCAGAGCATGTGGCGAAACTCACCTACGCGCGCAGCGGCATACCACTCGATGAGCAGGATGGCGGCCACCAATCCTGTGAGCGCCTGGCTGGCGCGGGCGCCAATGCCGGGCAGGCGCGTCTCGAGCAGGGTGCCCAGCCTCACCAGCGGGCCGCTCTCCAGGTTTGATACCACGGCGCGCAGCAATTCCCATAACCAGTCTGGCTGGAAGAGCCAGCCAATGCCAGCCAGCACGATCCAGGCCATGAAAAAGCCGGAGATCACACCCCAGCGTTGTTGGATAACCGACCAAACAAAGATAAAGGTCAGGAAAAGGATGCCAGCTTCGGCCTTGACGGTGGCAAAGGCAAGCAGGATGCCAGCCAATTCATCTGATTCGGCGCGCAAGGCCATCAAGGCGGTGGCAAACAACAACCCAACGATAACGACCAGGCTGCCTTCGAACAACGCCAGGGCCGCGTAGGCCCAAAACAACCCCGCCAAGACGACCAGGACACGGATGGGCAGCGGTGGATGCCATTGGACAAGCGAAAACCCGAGCAGGCTGAATACCACCAGCGCGCCCTGGGAAATCACCAGCCACCAGGCGCGGGCTTCTGTAAAATTTTCGACCATGGCCAGCGGCGTGAAAAGCAGGATGTAGTGCAGGGGCGCATCGACACGATAGACCGGCTCGCTGGCGCGCGCCAGGCGGCCGTACACCTGGCGCTGCACCTGATCGGCGACCACAACGCTGTAGGGGTTGAGCGCATTTATGGTGTATGCCCGCGATCCGGACCAAAGGGTGAGGATCTCGGCACCGCCCGGGTTACGCTGCGCAAACAGCAGGTTCGCCCAAAACAACCCGCCAAGGGTGATAACTGTCACTGACAGGAAGAAGACACCCAAAAAAACATTTCGGGCAGTGGTCAAGCGATCCTCCAATAAAAAAATGGCGCCCTACATTCTGGGAACGCCATTTGATTTTACCAGAAGGCATGGAAACAATTTACGCTGGCGTGCTGTCAGTCCACCAAAAACGGCAGGCAGGCAGGAAAGATCTGGTAAGCCAGGCTGGTCACCGTCTCGGTGAACAATTCGCCATCAGTATGTGCGTGGGAAGGGTGGTCGAGCGTAATCGTGACCCAGGTCGTATGGAATTCACGAATATCCGGGTCACGCAGGAAACGTCCTTCAGGTCCCATGGTTTGGGGCAGCAAGTTAAGCAAGGCCAGCGAAGAGCGTTTGTGCCCAATCACAACGGTCAGCTTGCCATCGGACGGGTCTGCGTGGGGCGTCAAATAGAATAATCCGCCTGTGCGCGGAGCATTGCCCACGCTCACCAGTGAGATGGGACCTTCATAACGGCCGGAGTCCCACGCCACCACCCCCTGCCAGCGCGGGTTTTCAAAGATGCCCTGTAAAGCCGCCGCCAGGTAACGCGGCACGCCCTTGATCCAGGTAATGCCTTGCTGGATGTGCGTGATATGCGGCTCGATCCCCATGCCCGAGTTATTGACAAAATAGCGATTCCCAGCCTGGCAAACATCCAACAGGCGGGTTTTTCCAGCCGCAATAATACGGGCAGCAGCGTCCAGCGCCAGGGGTTGCCCCAGGTTGCACATCAAATCGTTGGCTGTGCCGAGCGGCATCACACCCATGGCTGCCAGTGTGCCATCGCCTGCGGCCAGGGCCAGCCCATTGACTACATCACCCACGGTGCCATCACCACCGGCCGCAATGATGGGCGAAAACCCATCGCGCGCGGCTTGCGCAGCCAGGTCGACCGCATGGCCGCGGTAATTCGACACGCCCAGTTCAAAACCCACACCGGCGGCTCGCAGGGCAGCTTCGGCCTCGGGCCAGCGTTTTTGGGCATTCCAGCGGTTGGAGTAAGGGTTCAGGATCACTTTAGCAGGCATGGCTTGCTCCTTTTGGAACTACAACACCGACTGGGCTTTTCCGCTTCCCAGTTTGAAGTCTTTGGCCTGAGCCATCACCACCGCTGCAAGGATGAGCACGCAGCCCACGATCTGGATCGGCACGAGCAATTCGCCCAGGTAAAGCCAGCCGCCCAGGACTGCAAAAACCGACTCGAGCCCCAGAATGATGGCCGCATCGGTGGGCGGGGTGTGCTTTTGGGCCACCACCTGCAGGGTATAGCCAACGCCCACCGAAAAAATGCCTGTGAACAACACCCCGCCCCAAATGGCGGGCCAAGATTCAGCCGCCGGGCGCTCCAATCCCAGCCCCGTCAGCAGGCTGAGCACCCCGGCCACCATGAACTGCCCGGAAGCGAAGCGCAGCGAATGGATCTGCGCGCCCAGCTTGCCGATCACAATAACATGCAGGGCAAAAAAGAACGCGCAGGCCAGCACCAGCATATCGCCCAGTTGAAAAATGAACTGCCCGCCCGTGCTAAGCAGGAACCCCCCGGCCCCCGCAACCGCCACCGCAACAAGCGCCACCGGATGCGGACGCTCCTTCCAACCCGCTGCCAGGATGAGCGGTACCATGACGACGTACAGACTGGTGATGAATCCCGCGTTGCCGGCCGTGGTGAACCGGATGCCCGCCTGCTGCAGCGCGCTGGCCACGAACAGGATCAGCCCCGAAACGCCCACCACACCCCAATCCTTGCGCGAAAACCCCCAGCGCGCCCCGGTGAACGGGAGCAGCACGATTACGCCCAACAGGAAGCGCAACCCATTGAACAGGAAAACCGCATCGTTAAGTGCGGCTACACGCTGTGCGGCAAACGCACTGCCCCATACAACGGCCACCAAAAGCAAGGTCAGATCGGCTTTGAGGCGCATTTAGTCTTCGTCCCCGGTCCGCCAGGCGGTGGCGTCATCGAGCTGCTTTTTCTCTTCGGCGGTCAGGGATACATCCAGCGCGCCCAGGTTGTCGGTCCACTGCGCCATCTTGTTGGGGCCGATGATGGGGCTGGTGATGACCGGGTCGGCCAGCATCCAGGCCAGGGCCACCTGCGAGACCGAAGCGTTATGCGCCTTGCCGATGCTGTCCATCAACGCGATCAGGTCGAAATTCTTCTCGGTCATGGCATGTTGCAGCCCGCGCGCGCGCACGCTCTCGGGCGCAGACTGGCCGCGGCGGTACTTGCCAGTCAGAAATCCCCCGGCCAGCGGGCTGTACGGGATGACGCCAATGCCAAATTTTAGGCACACCGCCCGCAGTTCGCGCTCGAATTCAGCGCGGCCGACCAGGTTGTAGTGCGGCTGCAGGCTGACGTAGCGCACGGTATGGTTGCGCTCGGCCGCCCACAGCGATTCCATCAACTCCCAGGCTGCGTAGTTCGACGCGCCAATGTAGCGCACCTTGCCTTGCTTCACCAGGTCATCCAGCGCGCGCAGGGTCTCGTCGATGGGCGTGTCCTGGTCTGGCCAGTGGGTCTGGTACAGGTCGATGTAGTCCATTTGCAGGCGGCGCAGCGAGGCTTCAACGGCCTGCATAATGTGGATGCGATGCAGCCCCTCGGCGTTGGGGTCCTCTCCCATGCGGCCACGTACCTTGGTGGCGATCACCAACCGGTCGCGCGGGATACCCGCAGCCTTTACCCAGCGCCCGATGATCTCTTCGGCCACCCCGCCGGGGTTGCCGGGCACCCAGCGCGAGTAGATATCGGCTGTGTCGATGAAGTTGAGCCCAGCCTCGTAGGCCGCCGAAAGGATCTGGTGCGCGAGCGGCTCGTCGGCGCTCCAGCCAAACTGCATGGTGCCCATGCACAGGGCAGAGACTTTGAGGCCGGTGCGTCCCAGGGTACGATATTGCATTTTTCCTCCGTTACTCGACCTTGATGTAGATGCGCTTGTTGATGGCGCCTTTGGATTTGTAATCGACAACCTTGATCTTGCCCACCTCGCGGGTGTTGGCCACATGCGTGCCGCCATCGGCTTGCAGGTCGAGCCCCACGATCTCGACGGTGCGCACCTCCAGGATGCCCTCGGGCAGCAGGTTGATCTTGGTGCGAATGAGGTCTGGGATCTGGAAGGCTTCTTCGCGCGGCAGGATTCTGACGCGCACATCACGGGCGGCGGTCACCTCCCTGTTGACGGCCGCTTCGATCTCACCGACCAGTTCGCCGCGCAGGGTCTCGAACTCGAAGTCCATGCGGCCTTCCAGCGGGTCCATGTTACCGCCGGTGACGAGCGCGCCGTAATCGCGGAAGACCGATCCGCACAGGATGTGCAGCGCGGTATGGGTGCGCATCAGGTTGTAGCGGCGCTGCCAGTCGAGCACGCTGTGGGTGGGTGCGCCAACCGCCGGCAGGGGCGACTCGCCGCCGAGGTAGTGGAGCACATCGGCGCCTTGTTTTTTGACCGCTGTGACCGGGTAGTCTGTTCCGCCCGCGGCCAGGGCGCCGAGGTCGTTCGGTTGGCCGCCGCCGCCAGGGTAGAAGGCGGTACGGTCGAGGGTCAGGGCGCGGATTTCCCCATCTACTGCGGTGATGATGGCGTCAAATTCTTTGAGGTAGGAATCGGTCTGGTAGAGCAGGTGGGTCATGGCGCCTCCTTGGTTTGTTTCACAGTGTACAACGAAACAGGGATTGGGGCAACCAGTTGCGGGCGCGAACAGCGTGGCGTATACTTTTGATATGGATGAACACGCGTTGCGGGCTTACATTGTGCGGCGGCTGGCGCAATCGGCAAAAACGAGCGAAATTGCGCTGGAGTTGACCGACCGGGAGCATATTTATTACGATGATGCCCTGAAGCTGGTGGAAACGGTGCAGGGCGAGAGTGTGCGCGAGGTGGAGATGCGCCATGCGCCGCTGGTGTTTGCCATGTCTGCGGTGATGTTCGGGCTGGGGTGCGCCATTACGCTGGCGGCCATCGCGGCGACCATGGGCATCCTGTTTGGGCTGTCTTCCATTTCGGTGGTGGGACCGTTGAACGCGGCCAACGCGCTGATCTACATGACCAACTTTGGCGGAATGATCGTGGCGCAGGCGGTGCTGGGTATGGCCATGATCGCTGGCGGCTCGGTGGGGCTGCGCCGCCTGTGGGGCACGGTGTTGGGCAAGGGGTCGTGATGGCCAGATTTTAGAGGAACGGTACAAACCATGGACGAGAAAAAAGGTGTTGATTCCTCCATCGAAGAAGCCATGAAGCGGGGCGATTTCGATAACCTGCCGGGCAAGGGCAAACCGCTCAGGCTGGACGAATATTTTGACACGCCGGAGGAACTGCGCGTGGGCTACTCCATGCTTAAGAGCGCGGGCTTTGTACCGGAAGAGGCCGAACTGCTGAAAGAGATTGGCGCACTCAAAGAAAAACTGGCCCAGACGCGCGATGAAGGCGAGCGCAAGCAGCTCCAGCGCCAGATCAACGACCGGCAGTTGAAGTACAACCTGCAGGTGGAGCGCTTCCGCACAGGGCATTGATTGGGTGTGGCAGGGGATCAGGTTTGTTCCAGGTGGGTCACCCGATTGCGGCCGTTCTGTTTGGACAGGTAGAGAGCCCGGTCTGCGCGTTCCACCAACTCGGACAGGCTGATGTGTTGGTTGGGGGACTTGCTGGCAACGCCGATGCTGATGGTCAGGCGGGTCGGTTTGCCATCATGCGCTTGGGTCGATTGCTCGACCACCGCGCGCAAACGCTCTGCAATGATCAGGGCGGCCGGGAAATCGGTTTGAGGCATAAGCAGGATGAACTCTTCACCGCCGTAGCGCGCAAGCACATCGACAGTGCGAATGTTTTGCTCTACAAGGCGCACCAGGCTGATAAGGATCTGGTCGCCAAAAGGGTGTCCAAATGTATCGTTGATGGCTTTGAAATAATCGGCATCGAACAGGAGAATCGATAACGGGTGCTTGTACCGGTCAGCGCGCTCCACTTCCACTTCGGCCAACTCAAAAAAATGCCTGCGATTGAAGATGCGCGTAAGCGGGTCTGAAATGGCCATCTTCTCCAGTTGGGCAGCCTGCTGGCGCAATTTGGCGGTACGCTCGGCCACCTTTAGCTCCAGTTGGGCAGCGAAATCACGCAGGGACTTTTCACGCTCCTGGATGGAGACAGCCATTTGGTTAAAGGCTGCCGCCACCCGCCCGACTTCATCACGCCCCAGGGGTTGGGCACGGATGGATGTATTGCCGTGGGTCATCTCAATGGCAACGCGCGTCAGTTCCCGCAGCGGGTTGGTGATCTGGCGCGCCACAATCACGCTGAAACTTGCGCCAATCAGCATGGCGGCAAATACCAGCCACATATTTTGGCGCGTAATTTCCATAATCTTTTGGTCGAGTGGTTCGGTTGAAAGCCCAAAAGCCACCGCCCCAATGACCTGGCCGCCCAATCGAATGGGACGCCCCACCAACAATTGACCAGGCTGCCACTCTCGAAAGACAAAACCCATCTCCAGGGCAACCAATTGACGGCCCAGGGGGTCCACGTGTTGGGAAGAAAAATTCTGGGTATTCACCCCGTCGATGAGCACCTTGCCGTTTTTATCGTAAAAAACCAGGAAAGTGACATCCGGGTTAGCCACAACCTCATCGGTAATGAAACGCAGTTCATCGATTTGTTGGTAATACAGGGGGTCTTTCACGCTCAGGGCAATTACATCCATTACCAGTTCAGACTGTTGTTCCAACTCACGTTGGAAATTACTGCGCTCGCGCTGGATTGATAGAGCCGTCAGCCAGAGTGTGCCTACCAGCACCAGCAGCCCCATCAGGCTGATGATTTTTGCGCCCAGGGAAAGATCGCGCCAGCGCTGCTTGAACACATCCATGACCTGAGTTTACTTTATCAGAGGCAACATGTCCAATTTTCCGATAACATCTTAAGTGAAAGAAGGTACTTTTGTTAGATTGCCTTTGGTATACGAAATGCCTATAATAGTAGCTAATGGGAAAGGGAGCACATGATGATTGATATTTTTGATTCTTTTATCGAATGGGGGGGGCGAAGGCGGCGACTGGACCCGGTGAACTTCCCGGAGGATGAAGTCATCCTGCCTGCGCTCGAACTCGATGTCCCGGCGCTGATCGAAAAAACCTACATCAACCTGCCACCGGCGGTATACGGGGCCATCACCGCGCCCGATGGGCAGCGCACCATCATTGCAAATGGCGGCGTTTGGGAATTACCGGCAGGTATTTACAAGATGGACTACATTGACCAGCGCGAACGTACACGCCTGCTCGACAAAATCGAAGGCACCACCTCCGATGGCTTCCAGATCACTCTCAAGGTGCAGTTCAGTTACCGCGTGTTCAACCCGGCCAGCTTGCTGGAAGTAGACAACCCGGTGCGCACCCTGCTGACCACGCTGGAAACAGCCATCAAAAACTACATCATCTCACATACGCATGACGAAATTGTGAAACCTGCCGAAACCGACGACAGCCTGGACGAGCGCGCGTTTGAGCGGTACGTTCTTCGGCTTTTGACACAAACCCCCACATGCAGCGGGTTCACCATCAGCAACCTATTTATTCAGGAATGGATTGGCGACCCCAAATACCTGGCGTTGCGTAAAGCCGGGCAGTTCCTCGAAAAAGAGAGCCGCAACAAGCAAAAACAACTTCAACTGGAACAAAACGTGGTTGTCGATGAAAAGGAACTGGAGCGCAAAAAAGGCGAAGTGCAACAAACCAAAGCCGAAGCAGAACTGAAAGTGCAAGAGGCCCTGGTCCGGGTTCAGCAACTCAAGATCGAGCTGGAGCGGGTACGCTCACTGCCCGAACGCCGCCACAAAGAAATCATGAACATGATCGAAGCCATCAAAGAAATGCCCGGTTTCCCGCGCAACGCCAGCGATTCCAAACTGTTGCAAGACCTGACCAACACCCTGCTCGAAAAAACCGAAACCGCCAGCCACGTCCCAACGGGCAGAAACGGACGAAGCGGTAGCCCCGACCAGGAGCAAAAAGTCAGCGATCTGGCGCAAACCATCATGAGGTTGGTACAACGCAAGTAGAACACCCTGCCAGGCAGCCTAATGAACACGCCATGGGTCGAAATTTTTTCAAACGAGAAAAACCAGGCAGCGTATGGCACGGAATATGCCGAGGCATACCCGTGGCACGCCATTATCGCCTGCCAGGTGATGGTGCGCCCTTTCGAATCGCTTCAACGGCTTAAGTGGGGCTTCAACTCTGCCGCGCTTTACGACGAAGCCCTCGACCGGCAGCGTCTCTTCCTTGAGTCGCAGCATACAGTCAACACAGTGCAGCGCATCGAGCGGCCCGAGCGCCGCACCCTGGCGCTGCGCTGCATCAACCTGCCCGGCAGGGGGCTTCAGGTGGGATTGTTGGCCAAAGTATGCGCCAAATCTCCAAGCGATGCGCGCCGGGCCGCCGCCATTTACTGGCGCGAAATTCACACCCTGTTTCCAACCGATCACGAGCTGTACCCGGCCACCCGCCAAGAAGACTA
Source organism: Anaerolineales bacterium (assembly GCA_034433165.1). GTDB lineage: Bacteria > Chloroflexota > Anaerolineae > Anaerolineales > Villigracilaceae > DAOUAP01. The sequence goes on from DAOUAP010000008.1 coordinate 157,607, forward strand.
CCACCGCCTGGCGGGTACCGAGTTGCTGCTCAACGAGCCGCACCCTGCCACCATCCTGCAGGTAAAGCGCTACGAAACGCCCCTTTCTGGTTCCCCCAGCCAGGTACCGGTGTTGGGGATATGGCAATCGGGCCCGCACGCCGACGAGCAGATCTGGCGCGCACTGGCCGGGCTGGCCTTCCCGGCCCTGCTTAACATCAGCCTGCGCCCCACCCTGCTGCACGATGCAGAACGTAAAAACCTGCTCAGCCTCAAACAGCGGCTGGAAAAAATGGACGCCGACCAGGTCAGCCCCATCCAAAATGCGATTCACAAAGGTTGGGTCACGCCATTCATCACCCGCCGGTTGGCACCCTGGAGCAAATTTTTCTACCTGCAAGTTCACCTGGCAACACAGGGCGAGGGGGTCGATGACAGCCTGTCGCGGGCGGTAGGTGCCAGCCTCAGCCGCCCGGCCAACGACAAGCCCTCGCCGGGCTACGAAACCGTATCCCCCGAAAACGGCAGCGAAGCCCGCGACTGGAAAGCCGCCCTGCATCAATTGGAAATAATCCGCGCCAGCAGCGAGTACAGCATTCCGCGCCTGCATGAAATTGCAGACCTTGAAGAAGCGTGGTCTGTTTTTCGCTTCCCATACCCGCCAGAAATTGGGCTGCCGCAAGTCACCCTGCTAAACCCGAGCAAAGCCGAATAATCATGCCCAGCCAAGCCCCAAAAAAAATGCACACTGTTCGAGTGGTAAAACATCTTCCGCTTGGGCTTGCCATCGCACTGGAGGATGGCAAGCGCGGCATCGTGCGCGTCCGTGAGGTATCGTGGGATGCTACAGTGCGCAACAACTGGCAGGCGCACTTCCCGGTTGGGTGGACAGGCAAAGCCATCCCCATGGAACGCAAAGGCGGGCAATACCGCGAATTCAGCCTGCGCCTGAGCGAGCACGACCCGTGGGATGCCCTGCTGGAAGACAAACTCAACCACAAGGTTTACGATGGGATCGTTACCGGCGTCACCAGCTTTGGCGCATTTATCGAACTGGAATCCAACCTGACCGGGTTGCTGCACCAGTCGCAATTGCCAGCCTGGGTGGAAAATCCCCCGCTGGAGGTGTTCTGGCCGGGCGACCGGGTTCAGGTGATCATTCAAAGCATCGACCCCGAACGACGCCGTATTTCGCTGGCCCTGCCCCCCGTGACGACCACCCTCGAGGAAGACATCGCCACCACCCCGGCCATCAACCGCCCGCAGCGCTACACCACCCGCCTGGCCGACCTGGACGAATTCCTGCGTAACGCCAAAAAGCGTTACCACATCCTGCTGGTGGAAGACGAAGAAGACCAGGCCTGGTCGGTTGCCACCTGGCTGCGCCGCCTAGAGCAGCGCGTGGATGTGGTGGGGAACAGCACCGCCGCGCTGGATTTCCTGCAAGCCCAACAGCCAGACCTGGCGCTGGTGGACGTGGGGCTGCCGGGCATGGATGGGGTGGCGCTGGCGCACCATATTTTGGATACCTACCCCGATATGCGCGTGGTCAGCGCCACCGACTGGGCACGCGCCGACCGAATGACCGATGCGCTCAATGCGCTCATGCGGCGCGGCGTCGAATTGCTCATGAAGCCGCTTTTGCCCGAAGACCTCTTGCGCATCCTCGACCAGGATCAGCCACAAGCAGGCACAGTGCGCAGGCTGGAAAACAACCCTAAGACCCCGCTCACACTATCCAATGCCGCCAGCCGAAAAATGTCCAGCGCGCTCAAATTTCTGCTGCAGCAAGTGCGCCGCCGCCTAGGGTTCGAACTGGCCATCCTGTTCGTGTTCGACGCCAACAACCGCAGCATATCCATCGCCGAATTGGTGGGCGACGGCATCGTCAACAAGTACGCCATTGCCTCGCTCATCTACAGCCCGGTGCGCGATGTGGCTGAAGATGGCGATACTGTTTTCGCCAGCGATATTTCCACCGAAGAGCACAATCGTTTCAGGTATTTGTTCGAACTGTACCCTTCACTGTCTGCGTGCGTCGGGCTGCCGGTCTCTTCACAATCCAAGCTCTCCTATGCGCTGTTCCTGTTCGACCGGCACTATAAAGCCCTGGGCGAAGAACAAAAACTGTTTGCCGAGGCCATTGCCCTTGCCATGGGCAGCACCCTGGAACGCAACCTGTTCAGGGAGCGTGCAATTGTCATCCAACGCACAGCGCTCATTGGACACCTGACCAGCACCCTGGTGCATGAGATCAACAACCTCATCACCCCGCTCCACACGCGGGTCGATTCGGTGCGGCGCACCCTGGAATTCATCGAAAAGCGCGATGATCCCATGGATGTAAAAATGACGCGCATTCAGCAAATTGGCAGTGACCTGGAAAGTGCCCAGGTGAGCATCAAGCGCATGGTCGATACCGCCCGCATGTTCCGCAACATCATCCGCAAAAGTGATGAAGGCATGCTCCGGGTCGATGAGATCATCAAGGAAACGCTGGGCTTGCTAAGCGACACCAGCGAAGCCGCCCATGTAAACATGTACTTCACAGCGCCCGAATCGCTGACGGTGGTTCGCGGCTACGCAGGGGCTTTTGAACAAGTGCTGCTAAATGTACTGCTTAATGCAGTGCAGCAGGTCGCGGGGCTGCGCCCCAAGCTGGGCGGGTGGGTGCATATTTGGATCGACCCCAACCCGCGCGATGCGACCGAAGGATGTTTTCAAATCCTCATCGAGGATAACGGCCCGGGCATTCATACCAGCCTGTGGGAGACGGTCTTTGAGCCGGGTTACACCACACGACAAGATGGCAGCGGCATTGGGCTGTACATCTCACGCAGCATGGCCGAAGAAGCCGGGGGACGCCTGTTTGTGCGCGAAAGCCGCATTTTGGGTGGTACCACTTTCGCGCTCGAAATTCCGCGTCACCTATAAGAGGGAACCGCATGTGCAGAGTTTTGATCCTGGATGACGAAAAAACCTTTGCCGAATACATCAAAATGATTCTGGAGGATGCGCGGGAAGCCCAACCCGATATCACCACCACACCCGAAGAAGCCGAAGATCGGGTGCGAACCGCCATCCGCCTGGGCAAGCCCTACGAAGTGCTGCTCATCGATCAGCGCCTTGGCAAGGGGCACGATGGGATTGAAATTATGCGCACACTGCGCAGCCTGAGCCCCGACTCGGATGCCATCATCCTGACCGGTTTCGATGACACCGCCAACGGGGTGCGCGCCTATGAAGCCGGGGCTTTCCGTTACCTGTCCAAATCATTTGAATCGCGCGAACTCATCTTCCTGTTCAAGGCCATTAAACAGTGGCGCAAAGAGCAGCGCGAGCACGGCTGGCAAAAAGTGTTCGGCGCGATGATGGAAGAAGCATTGAGCAAAGAGCTGTTTGCCGATGTAGCGTCCACGGTCGTCAAGTATGCGATGCGACTGGGTTTCGTGCGAGCGCACCTGTTTTGGGTGCCCACGCGTGAAGAGGCAAACGCCAACAACCAAATGGTCGGGATCACCTGCGCCGGTGAGGGTTGTATTCCAGGGTTTAAGAATGGCAAGCGGTTATACCCCCTCGACCGCTGGTTCGATTTATGCCGCATCAAGCAGTCTAAAAATGTCATCTTTATGCGCCCGGAAGATAGCGAACAGGTTCAAAAAGAAGCCGAAATTTTCGGGTATCGCTGGCCGCATGGAGAAAACGTTATCCTGCCACTGTGGAGCGGCACGCGCCTGTTGGGCGCACTGATGCTCGACCACGACCAGCAATTGCGCCTGGTGAGCGAGCACGAGCGGCAATTACTGCACCTGTTCGCACGCCAGGTTTCGCTTGCGCTGGAAAATGCCAGCCTGTACATCCGTGAAAAGCGCTCGCGCGAAGAGGCCGACATCATTCGGGCCATCGGCCAGCATGTTACAGCCCGCGCCGCCATTGAAGACCTGGGCACCCTGTTGGATGTGGTGCGCACCGAAGTGGGCCGCCTCATTAACACAGAAAGTTTTGCCGTGGTTTTGTTTGACGGAGACAGCAATGAGCCTGCTTATCGACTTTTATATGAAGCAGGGCAGCGTATCCATGGCATACGCCGAATCGCACGCGCAGGGCTGGAAGAATACCTGATGACGCATCCACAGGGGTTATTTCTCCCGGATGGGGTGGAAGCCTTCGTGGCAAAACACCAGATCGAGACGGAAGGCGCCGTGCCAACCAGTTGGATGGGTGTGCCCCTCAAGGTGAGCGATGAGGTCATTGGCGGCATCATCCTGAAACACACCCGCGAAGCAGAAAAATTCACCGAGCGCGACTGGCGCCTGCTGGGGTCTGTCGCCAACCAAATTGCCGGGGCCATCGCGCTCAGCCGGATCAACGAATCGGAAAAGCGCGATGCCGAGCGGATTAATGTGCTGCGTCGTTCAAGCATGGAAATGCTGCGCGTGGCCCGCACCAAAAAAGAGCACCTTTTTACGCTGGCCATTACCCTGGCCACGGCCCAGTTCGGTACGGGGTTCAATCGCGCCATGCTTTTCATGGAAGACGAAACCCGCGAAAACCTGGTGCTAATGCGCGCAGTTGGCACCGAAGACCCACAAAAAGCCCACCACGACTGGGAGCGGGACGAAGCGCGTGGTTACGCCTTCGATGACTTTTTATACGACCTGGAAAATGACTGCCTGCACCTGACTGATTTCAGCGCGCTGGAAAAGCAGGTGAGGGTCAAGATCGACCCCCATGCCACCGATGCCTTCAACGAAACCCTCAACCTTGGCCAATATGTGCAATTGTCTGAGAGCGGAGTTGTCCGTCGCATCCCACACGAAGTGATGCAACGCATCCAGGTGACAGAATGCGCCATCCTGCCGCTCAATGCCGGCAACCGAACCATTGGGCTCATGTTGGTGGATAACAAACATAACCAGAAACGCCTGTCTGGCCGCGCACTTTACCGGCTGCAAACCATCCTCAATTATGCCGGGCTGGTGTGGGAAACCCTGCGCCAGCAAGAGAAAAGTGACAGCCTGCTCGATGCCAACTACCAAATTTTAGGCAGCGCCGGAAAAGACGCCCTCAAACAAACCCTCAAGCGCATCTGCCAGACTGCCCGCACCATCAGCGAAGCAGATTGGGTCATCATTTACCCGCTGAAACCCGGCGGCGAAAGTTTTGACAAGGCCAACATCAGCTACGATGGCGTGCTGCAATACCCGCTCGAAGAAAAAGTAAAAGAAAAACCGCGCAAACATGGGGTTTCGGCTTATGTGTTGCAAAAGCAACCGCTGGTAGTGCCCGACATCAACCGCGACCAAACCGTCATCGATGCCCATCGCCTGGCGGAGCACCACTTCATCCAGCGGGAGGGTGTGCAAGCCCTGCTCGGAATTGCCATTGCCCAGGTGGATGGCCAGGCAGATGCAAAAGAAAAACTCGGCGTCCTTTACCTGGATTACCGCAAACCCCACACCTTCACCGAACAGGATATTCACCATGCGCGTTCGATTGCCAGCCTGGCGGCAGTGGCCCTTGCCAATGCGCGCCGCTTCGACCAGGACCAGCAGCGCCGCCGGATTGAGATGGCTCAAAAAACCGCAGAAATCATCTACAAATCGGTAAAACTGGATGAGATGTTCGTGCGCGTCCTGGAAAACCTCAAACACCTTTTCAACAAATCCTCCCTGGGGGTGCTGGCTTATTATCCCGACGAAAAAGCGCTGCGTTTCGTCCCATCCACCCTCAAGTTCTACCGCGCCAACCCGTCGGAGCGCGCTTTTCCCATTCACGACAAATCGCTTGCCGCCCGGGTCGCGCGAGACTCGCTCAAACAAAAACGGGTTTGCACCCTTAACGAGCCCAATGTCCACAAAAACCCCGAATACCTGAAGCTCATCGAAGAGAGCGATTCTGAATTATGTGTGAGCCTGATAGACAGCGCAAAAAACCTGCTGGGTGTACTGGTGCTGGAAAACCACACCCCGTTCAATGACGAGGATGTAGACCTTGTGCAAACCGTGGCAGCCCAACTCAGCATGGGCATGGAACGCGCCCGGCAAAACGACAACCTGGCTTTCCAGCGCACGGTGAACGCGCAAACCGCCTGGGTTGCAGATATTGCCCATGACCTGAAAAATGAATTGGGCAGCATCAAGAACAACGTTTACCTCATTCGCCAGTTTGCAGAAAACGATCCCGAAGTGCTCGAAAGCGTTTCAGCAATTGATCAGAGCATTGCCATTCTGGGTGAAGCAGATCCGCAAAAAGCGCGCAACAAGCAACCCCACTCGCCCGATACGCTCATAAAGCGCTACGCCGGGGAACTGGCCGAAAGCAAAAATATTCACGTCGATTACCAGCTTCACACCGAAGATTTGCTCATTCGTGTCAGCAACATTGCATTCAAAAAGATGATGCGACACCTCATCCGCAATGCTGCCCGGGCAATGGAAGGCAAATCAGAGAAGCGCATCATAATCAGCACCCGCCGCAAAGACCGCAAACATATCGAAATACGTTTCCAGGATTTTGGTCATGGCATCCCGGAGGATGTGCGGCCGTTCCTCTTCATCCAGCCTATCACCACAAAAAAGAGCGGTGAAGGGGGTGGTTATGGTTTATTGTTCATTCGACAGTTGGTCGAAGATATGGGAGGAAGCATCAGCCTCATTCATAGTGATGCAAACTCAGGCACCACCTTTGCCATCACCCTGCCCATTCATACCGCCACCGATGGGTACCCGGAGTAAAGCCATGCTAACCGAAGTCCAACAGATAAAGCCGCGCGTCCTGATCGTGGATAACAACGAGCGCATCCGCCGCACCTACGAACGTATGGTGGCGATCTGGGAGTATGAGCCAGTGGTGGCCCTGGGTGTGGGTGAAGCGTTACTCGAAAACGCCAAATACCTGGCTTCCGAAAAACGAGTCCAATTTGCCATTGTTGATATGCGCCTGCTGGATGACCTGGACGATGAAGATACAAGTGGGATTTACCTCGTGCCGCAACTGGCCCCGGCCCTGTGCATGGTCGTCAGCGCTGGCGGCGATGTGCGCACCGCCCAACTGAGCAACGACTACGGTGCAATTTTCATCGGCAAAGATGATGGCCCCGAAGCGCTGAAAACCCGGCTCGAGAATTACGCGCAATACCGCAGCGCCAAAAAGCGCAACCTAATGATCGGTCCACCCGAAATCCTCCAGAGCGCCATCAACACACTGGAAAAATATGTGGGACCCCCATACCAGGACCAGATATTGGACACCCTGTCTTTGCTGTTTCCCCGCGCCAGGTCGCTGCGGCTGGAACACCTCAACCAAAACCCGCAACGCCCCTCCTCTTCCGGCGCGCCGCGCCCCAAATCGGTCATCCTGCGCGTGTACGAAGATGACCGCCAGCCAGTCATTGTCAAGCTGGCCAGAAAGCATAAGATTGCGCTGGAGAGCCAGAAATATGAGTCCTTTATCGACGGGCGCCTGGTTGGCAATTACCGCCCCATCATGCTGGACTCGGTTATGTTGTGGGACCTGGGTGGTATAAAGATCATGAATGTCGGCTCCAAAGCCCGTCCCTTTTCACAAATCGCCAAACTGGAAAGCGCAGAAAACACCCGTTTGTGTCTCGAACGCTTCCTGGGGACAGTGTGGTCTGACCTGTATGAAAAAGCAGAGCCCCGCGAAGGTCAATCCCTTATTGAACTGTATTGCAACGTTTGGGGCAAAGAATGGATCGACCGCGCCGCAGCGCTGAATCACTTTGACCCGGCATCGGTCATGGGAAAAGAGACCTGGGAAACCATGGGCGCACCGCACCCCATTCACTGGTTCTTTGAAAACGTAGCCGGTAAAACCGGAAAGGACATCAGCCGCCTTGGGCGCACCTACACCGCCATAACGCACGGCGACCTGCACGGTGACAACCTGCTGGTTGATGAGCAATACAACGCCTGGGTCATCGATTTCGAGCGCAGCGGTGAAGGGCATGTCTTGCAAGATTTCATCGAACTCGAATCAGACATCATCAATCGCCTGCATTGCGGACCCGAAAACAACGGGCTGTTTTCCCTGTTGTGCCTGGCCATCGCCCAACCCAGGGAGCTTGGTGCGCAGCCCGCATACCTACCCGACCTGCCAGACCCCGAGATGCACAAAGCCTTGCAGGTCATCGGGGCCATCAGGCAATTGGCGGCAAAACACACCCCGGTTACCGATGCACGCGAGTACCTGCTGGGGCTGTTCTTCAATACCATTTTCCGTGCTACACTCATCGAATCAGGCCAAAGCGCCTGCCAGCACCGCGCGCTCATGTTGGGCAGCATCCTCGCCTACCGCCTCGACCACTGGGATGAGGCCTGGCCCCCAAAAACCTGGCGCAACATACTCACCCCGCAAGGAGCGTAAAACATGCTCGAAATTGGCCCAAAGCACAGCCTCACTTACCGGCAAGATATTTTGCTCAAACTGTTCGGTTACATCGAAAGCGCCGATTCCTTCTTCGTCATTGGCGCAGCCAGCATGGGCAAAACCCGCCTCATGGATCACATCATGCGCCCTGAGGTGCAAAAACACTACCTGGGCGACACAACCCCCAACACCTGGATCGTTCGCGTGGACCTCAACCGCATGCCTGCGCGCGAAAACTGGAACTTTTACGAACTCCTGCTAAGCTCTCTCATGCTCAGCTGCAGTGATCACGAGAACGACCTGACCGACGTCGAGCAGATCCGCGGAGAGCTGGTCAACCTCGACACCAAAGTCATCGAAAGTCACGACTTTTTGCTGGCCCTGCGCCTGTTCGAACTGGCTGTCAATATGCTATGCCAGAGATACAACCTGCGCCTGTGTTTCCTGTTCGACGAGTTTGACGAAATGTATCAAGACATGCCGCGCGAACTGTTCGCCCAGATGCGGGCCGTGCGCGATTCGAACAAAAACCGCCTGTGCTATGGCATTTACATGCGTCACCTGCCCGAGCGCATGCGCCCCTACGGGCATGTGGAAAGCTTCCGCGAACTCTTCTCCAACCGCATGATCGGCCTGACCCCCTACAACCTGCAAGATGCCACCCAAATGCTGCTGCAGCTCGAAGCGCGGAAAAACCACCCCCTGCCCGCCGAAAGACGCGAATGGATCTACCTGCAAAGCGGCGGCCACCCCGGCATGATCTCTGCCCTGATGGATTTGTTCATCAACAACCCGCAGGCGGTGCAAAAAATATCCCAAATCGCCTGGTTTGGTGATCAGCCCGGCATATCGGATGAATGCGAAAAAATTTGGAAAGGCCTCAACGATGACGAACGCGCCGGGCTGCTTGCGCTTGCCCAGGGCGCCTTTGCGGGCATCTCGCCCCTTGCCAAAGCCAGCCTGCGCCTCAAAGGGCTGGTCGCCCAACCAAACGGCATCGATCGGTTTTTCAGCCCGCTCTTCGAGCATTACATCCGCAGCCAGTTGCCGTAGTATATAATTCGCTTCATGCCTGACCTTTTCGATCACGCCATGAACGAGCGGATGAAGAACGAAGCCCCGCTGGCGGCGCGTATGCGCCCGCGCACACTCGACGAGTACATTGGGCAGGAGCATATTGTGGGCGAAGGCAAACTGCTGCGCCGCGCCATCGAAGCCGACCGGTTGTTCTCATCCATCATCCTGTGGGGGCCGCCAGGCACCGGAAAAACCACCCTGGCGCAAGTTATCGCCAATACCACCAAAAGCCACTTTGTCACCATTTCCGCCATCCTGGCGGGCAAAGCCGACCTGCGCGAGATCATCGACGAGGCCCTCGAGCGCCGCCGCCTGTACAGCGCGCGCACCATCCTGTTCGTGGATGAAGTGCATCGCTGGAACAAAGCCCAGCAGGATGCGCTTCTGCCTCACGTGGAAAACGGCACAGTCACGCTCATCGGTGCGACCACCGAAAACCCCTATTTCGAAGTGATCGGCGCGCTCATTTCGCGCTCGCGCGTTTTCCAATTGCGCAACCTGACCCGCGCCGAAACCGCCCTGCTGCTCCAGCGCGCCATCAGCGACCCGGAACGCGGCTATGGCGCCCGCAAAATAAAACTGGATGAGGATGCCCGCGACCACCTCATCGAAGTAGCGGGAGGCGACGCCCGCAATGCGCTCAACGCCCTCGAGTTGGCCGTCGAATCGACCCCACCCGATGCCGGGGGCGTGATCCACATCACGTTGGATGTCGCCCAGGAATCCATCCAGCGCCGGGCTGTGCTCTACGACAAGGACGGGGACGCGCACTATGACACCATCTCGGCGTTCATAAAGTCGGTGCGCGGCTCCGACCCGGACGCCGCGCTCTACTGGCTGGCCAAAATGCTCTATGCCGGCGAAGACCCGCGTTTCATCATCCGCCGCCTTATTATTTTGGCGGGCGAAGATATCGGCCTCGCAGACCCCATGGGGCTGGTGGTGGCCTCCTCCGCCGCGCAGGCCTTCGACTTCATCGGCCTGCCCGAAGGCATCTACCCCATCGTCGAAGCCACGCTCTACCTGTCCACCGCGCCCAAAAGCAACAGCGCCGGGGCGTATTTCAAAGCCATGGAACGAATCGAAAAAGAAGGTGCGGGGCAGGTGCCAAAACACCTGCAGGACGACAACCGCGATGGCGCAGCCACCGGACAAGGCAAGGATTATGTTTACCCGCACGAGTTCGAGGGGCATTACACCCCACAGCAGTACCTGCCCAAACGCCTGCTCGGCACCTACTTTTACACTCCCTCAAATGAGGGATATGAGTCGCAGGTCAATATCCGGCTGGAGATGTGGCGTACGGCCCAGCGCAAGGCGCTCAACATCGAACGCCGCGAAAATGTGCCCAACCTGCCAGAAGACAGAATCAAAGAATTGAAGAGGAACATCAAGTAATCATGCCGCTCTTTTTACTGATCCGCCACGGAGAAAACGACTATGTCAAAACCGGGCGCCTGGCCGGGCGCACCCCCGGCGTGCACCTGAACGAACACGGGAAAAAGCAAGCCGCCGATTTGGGCGAAGCCCTCAAAGATGTGCCGCTGGCGTCCATCTATTCCAGCCCACTGGAGCGCGCCATGGAGACCGCCACGCCAATTGCGCAGGCCCGCAGCCTCGAAATAAGGCAGGCGCCCAACCTGATGGACACTGACATCGGCGAATGGCAGGGCGCCGAATTGAAAAAGCTTTCCAAGCTGCCAGAGTGGAAGACCGTACAACAAGCGCCTTCACGATTCCGCTTTCCGGGGGGCGAATCTTTCGCCGAACAGCAGGTGCGGCTGGTCAACGAGATCGAAGGCATCGCCAAACTACACCAACCGGAAGATATCGTGGCGCTCGTCTTCCATGCCGACCCGATCAAACTGGTGGTGGACTATTACCTGGGCATGCCGCTCGACCACTTCCAGCGCCTGTCGTGCAGCACCGGCTCGGTCACCATCCTGCAGCTGGGCAGGCAGGGCGCCAACCTGGTCAAGCAGAACCTCACCCCACCATTCAAGCTGGATGTGCCCCAGCCGCCCGCAAAAAAGGAAAAGCGCGGGTTGTTCGCCGCGCTTTTTGGCAACCAGAAGTGAACTGCTTTTGGCTTTCAGGCGTTCGCGCCCGGGTTTTTGCTGGTGTAGAGCGCAATCACATTCCCGGTGGGGTCTTTGAACATGCCAAACCAGCCAGTGTTGGGGATTTCAGTCTTAGGGGTGACGATCACGCCTCCCAGGGCTTCTGCACGCGCCAGGTCGGCGGCGATATCCTCGCTGTTGACATAGATCAACACCTCCCCCGGTTGTGCCCCCTGTGACACGTTGCTGAACCCGCCCGAGGAACCGTGCCCGGCATCCCACATGGTGTAATCCATTTCCTGGACATGCTGGATCTCCCAACCGAACAAGTCGGCATAGAACTTCCCGGCGGCCTGCGAATTGGCAGCCGGAATCTCGATGTGGACGATATTGCGCTTGATCATGGCATTCTCCTTGAATATTTGGACAATTTGTATTCAAATTATAGATATTTTGTTCTATAATAACAAGCGCCAGATATGGCGGCATTGCGCTTAAAACGCACAGGAGCGGGGGGTAACCCGCTCCTGTGCGTTTACTCGTATTTCAGGGCCGTGACCGGCACCATGGTGGCAGCCCTCAACGCCGGGTATAACCCGGATACCAGCCCAATGAACGTAGAGAACACCAACGTGAAAACCGGCAGCCACAAGGGGGTGGAAACTGCAACCGTAGGAGGTGGAGCGCCCGTCTGCGCAGACTGGTTGGCCAGGTAAACGAGCGCCAAAACGTTGATGATCTGCCCGGCCACCCATCCAAATGTCACCCCGCCCAACCCGCCAATGAAGCCGATTCCGGCCGCCTCGCCCAGGAAGATGGAGAGCACATCGCGGTTGGTCGCGCCGATGGCTTTCATTAACCCGATCTCACGTGTGCGTTCCAGGATGGCCATGGTCATGGTGTTGGCAATCCCAATAGCGGCCACCAACAGGGCAATCGCGCCTACACCACCAAAGATGAATTGCAGGATCATATAGAAGTTGTTGATACCCTGCAAAAACGATTGCGGCGTATAGGCCTGAAAACCTAGGTTGGTGATCGAATCTGCTACGGCCAGCACATTCTTGGCATCATCCACCTTAACGATGACCTGGTTATAGCCATCCTTGTTACGGTTAATGCGCCGGCCCATGGCCCACTCGTTGTAAGCGGTCAGGTCATCGAAGGGCAGGTACATCGACCAGTCTGACTCGCCGCGTGTCTCGGCCAGCACACCCACGATCTTGAGCGACACCGCTTTTCGGATTTCGTTGCCCTCATTATCCCATTTGATAAGGATGAGTTTGATCTGCTGATCATACAAATTGGGCGGCGGGGGCGGGTCTTGTCCGGGCCGGCTGCGCGGATCGTACAGGCTGGCTGCCACCATCGGGCCGACAATGGCTGTTCCCTTCTTCATTTCCAACCCGCCCTGCGCGGCGATCATCCCCAACTGCGCCAGGTCGGTCGTGTCAACGCCAATCATGTTGGCGTAACCTTCCAGCCGGTTGAGTCGCATGATGGCAGAGCCCATCATATAGTCGCGCGGGATGACAGACTGCACACCAGGCAGCGCGCCAAACTGCGCCAGTGAATCGTCGGTGATTGGGACAAATGTAGGCGGCTGGTTCCCGCCGGACGGTCCCTCAATGTATCCGGGCGAAACCTGAATTTGCGTTAGATCGCCGATGCCGTAGAGCTGGCTGTTGGCATTTTCCTGCAACCCTATCGCCAGCGACACCAGAATCACCACGGCGGCGGTACCGATCACCACGCCAATGGCCGTCAGGGCAACGCGGGCCTTGCGCCGGTTCAGGTTGCCAAAGATGAGGCGCAACAGGTCGAAGAAATTCATACCGCGTCACTATCCTTTCGGGCCGATCACCGGGCCTGGGACCGGCGCAGGCATGCCATCTGGCGGGATTTCTTCAGTGGGTGTGGTGGGCTGGGCAGGCGCTGCGCTATCCAAGCCGAACAAACCAAGGATGAAACGCCAAACTTTCTGCCAGATGCTCTCTTCCACCGGGGTAACGGGGAATTCACCGCCTCCCTCGCCGCCGGGTTCGCCCTCGGGTGGCATTTGCTGCTCTATGACCTCAACAGTCAGGGTCTTGGTGATAATGCGCGGCTGGTTGAAATCATCGCTGTATTCAATGGTCACTTCAAGGGTGAGCGGCCCACCGACTTGCGGGTAAGCCATGGCATCCAACGTAAAGTAGCCGCCCGGTTCGAGCGAACCGACAAAGATCTGGGCATTCTCGAAAGTTGCCCCCGGCGATGTAACGCGCATATTGCCCAACACAGCCGTTTTGCGCCCCAGGTTGACCACCTGCAGGGGAACGGCGTTGGGCTGGCCGGTGAAGAAAGCCCCCGGGTCGCGGTAAAAACTGATATCGACACTGGGCAGGCTGTACACAAGCAGGGTTACCACCTGGTCATCTTTGTACACATTGCCCTTTTCATCCACGTAAAGGAAAGTGATCTTCATGGGGTAGGCGCCGGGTGCTGTGGTGACATTGACAATAAGCCCCTGCCCAACAGACAATGTGCCACCGGCCGCGATATCCCCCACCCGTTGAACATTGGAGGAACCGATGGGTGCGAAGTTGGTAAATTCACCACCGCCGCCCGAAACGCCGCCCGGCTGCGGGGTGCCGTTTGCATCCACCGATACGCTCCCGCCGCCAACGATCATGGTGACGTTGCGGGCGCCAGACAAGCCAACATTGGCCAGTTCCATGGCGATGTTGAACGTTGCGCCCGGCTGCAAGGGTTCGGTATCAGTGCGATAGGTTGCAATGACCAATTGCGGCCGGTTAGCGCTCACCGGGGTGGGTGTGCGTGTGGGCTGCGCCGGGCCGCTGAAAGCGGGGGCAGCCACCGGAATGGCCAGGATGAATTTCTCGCTATACGCAGTTCCTTGCTGGTCATAGTACGATACCAGCGCTTCAGTTGTCAGCAATCCCGGGCCGGCAACCGAGGCGGCGGCCGTCATGCGCTGCGAAAGGCTGTAGTGATTGCCCGGCGCAACTTCACCGACCACCACCACACCCCCTGTGTCGCGCGGCACCAGGTCGCCGCTGGGAAAAGAGACCTGAATGTTGGTGGCATAGCGTTGTCCGGCGTTGTAGAGCTGGATGTCAATGGTGAAGTCTTGTCCGGCGCGAATGGCACCCCCACCGCTGATGCCATAGTTTTTGATGACCACCTGTGGTCGTCCGAATAGGGGTTCGATGGGCGTCGGCTCAGGGGGGGCAGTGGATGTCACAGTCGCTGTTGCGGTGGCGGTCGGGGTCTTAGTGGATGTCACAGTCGCTGTTGCGGTGGCGGTCGGGGTCTCGGTATCCTGGGCGTTGGGCGCCGCCTGGGCGACGGCGGGCAAGCTCAGGGAGGCAGTGAAGATCGCCAGGATAAAAACCAGGATGACACGGGTTAAAAGTTTCATTCGAAGAAACCTCCATTTTTATGTGTGTGTGCCGCCATCCATCACCGCGGCCAGGTATTGCGCCTCAGTGACAGCGCGCCCGTCGAGCAGGTAAATGGTATGGGTGGCGAAGCGAAGCATGCGTGGGTCGTGGGTGACCACCAGCACCGTGCGGCCCGAGGCGTGCAGGTCGGCCAAAATTTGCATGATGCCCATGCCGCTCTGGGTGTCCAGGTTGCCGGTGGGTTCGTCGCCCAGGATGAGTTGCGGATCGTTGACCAGCGCGCGGGCAATGGCGACGCGCTGCTGCTGCCCACCAGACAGTTCGGTGGGGCGGTGCCCGGCACGCTCTGCCAGCCCCACCCGCGATAACAGGTCCTGCGAGCGGGTGCTGCGCTGACGTGTTGGCACCCCGGCGAATTGCATGGGAAAGGCAACGTTATCGGCGGCTGTCATACTGGAAATAAGGTTGAACGATTGAAAGATAAATCCCACCATGCGGCGGCGGAAAACTGCCAGGGCATTCTCATCCATTTGATCGATGCTCTGGCCATTCACCTGGATCTGTCCATCTGTGGGTCGGTCGAGCCCGCCCAGCAGGTACAGCAGGGTGCTTTTACCCGAGCCGGATGGGCCCATGACCACGGTAAATGTGCCGCGATCAATCTCCAGATCCAATCCGTCGAGGGCGCGCACAATGTTGCCGCCCATGGGGTAGTGTTTTTTCAGCCCGCTTATGCGGATGAAAGCTGTCATGGGTGCCATTCCTTGGCCAAAAGCCGACTAAAAGAACGGGCGGGCAATCATTAATCCGCCCAGTGAATTCAATATGGCACCTACGCCAGCCTGGGCCAGCAGGATAACGATAACGACGATCAATACGCCTGTCAGGGCCCGCCCGGTTGGCATTTTTTCTGCAAATTGCGCACCAATTACCAGCAGCGCCACCTGCCAGGCAATGAAGAGATCGAGCAGGGCAAACAACGCAGACAAGAAGAGCGGGCCGTTGCCTTCGCCCAACGGGGCAAAACCTGCCAACCCCGGGCTTTGAATGGCGCGCTGTGTAACCAGCATAAAAATGACCCGCAGCACATCACGCACACCCACTGGCAGCCAGGCCCATGCCACCATGTTCATGGCGCCGCCCGTGGTGCCGCGCCCGCCCAGCATGGTGAATGTCAGGTGCATCAGCCCACCCACAATTATCCAGCCAACCCACAGGCTGGCCAGCATCCCCATGGCCGGAATCACGTACTGAAAGACCGGGCCTTGCGTAGCCGCCTGGGCCTGCATGTATTGGGCTTGCATTTCGGGCGTCCACCACTGCCAGTCGCGCGGCAGGGGCACCTCACCCATCATGGCGGCGCGGGTTTGCAACCAGCCGCGCACCAGAATATAAACAAAACCGGTCAATGTCAGCGTGAGCATGGGCGTCAACCAGGTGGAGCCCTCCATGGCGCCCAATTGTTCAAAGGCGCGGCGCGGGCGAAAAAGTACGCCAAAAATATGACCGAAGTGAAAACGGGATGATGGTTTGGGTAGCGGGGATACAGTCTCTGCCATACATGCTCCTCTTGAGAATGGATCAATTCTATCACCTTGCATATAAAAGCAAACCCTCCCGTGAGGGTCATGCTACCATGACGACAGGAGGGTGCGAAAAGTTCCCAGGGTGCCAGGTCAGGCGAATAAATCGGTCTTTACTTGTAGTTTGCCTGAGACCAGCGGGTAAGCCTGCATGAAGGTATCTTGCTCGCCCAACAAGCGAAAGACCATGCCGATGAACCCGTTGCGCATTTGGCCACCCCCCTGCGAAGCATGGCAGATGCTGGCCTGGGCTTTGGCCTCAGACACGCTGCGGTAATCAATCCGAACATGGGTTGGAAAATCCACATTGGCAAGCGATTCGAGGTCGATATCCTGGTTGCGGCCCCACCTCTTCGGGTCGCGCCCCAGCAGTTTGATGAGTGCTACGCCAAATTTCAGGAAGCCACGCGGGACGGTGTGAAAATACAGGTACGCGGGCTGGAAGGGCAGCCCTGCCTGCGGGTGAAAACCAGGGTCATTGGACTGTTCGAAAGCGAGCACCGTAGCGTTGTGGATGTGGATGTGGTCCGGGTGGCGGTAACCGCCGATGGGATCGAAAGTGATGACGACATCCGGTTTGAGTTCGCGGATGTATTTGACCACCTTGCCTGCCACTTCTTCGAGCGGGGCGTTGATCTGGGCATGGGGGTGCTTGTTATCCT
>DAOUAP010000009.1:0-2894 GCA_034433165.1 Anaerolineales bacterium
TGCGGCGGCGGCAACTACTGCCCGTCCAACCCGGTGACGCGCGACCAGATGGCGGTCTTCCTGCTGCGCGCCAAATATGGCGCCTTGTACCTGCCCCCGCCGGTGGGTGGCAGCACGGGCTTTGCGGATGTGCCTGCCAGCCATTGGGCGGCGGCGTGGATCAAGCAGCTGGCGGCCGAGGGCATTACCACCGGTTGTGGCGGCGGCAACTTCTGCCCGGGCACGCCGGTCTCGCGCGACCAGATGGCCGTCTTCCTGCAGCGCACCTTCAACCTGCCGCTGCCGTAGTATAAAAACCAGGCCTTGAAATATGTGGGGACCAGTGGCAGACCACACCTTGCCGCCGGTTCCCACAATCGGAATATCATCCTTGTGAAACAGGTTTGAATGGTGCACAATAGAGATGCAAGGTATTGCAGACAACCGGCCCATGGGGTTTGACGTAAGCAATTTTTGAACGATCACAGGTCATGATATGAAAACAAAAATCTTCCTTCTCATTATCTTGCTGTCAGGATGGGTGTTGCCTGCGGCAGGGTCTGGTTCAGCGTTGCAGGCGCAGGTTGCGGGGATTGCCCAGGTGAGCGCTTCGCTCCGTTTTTTGGGACACGGCGTCGGCGACATAGACCGGGTAAAGATTCGCCTGGATGCGCCCGCTGCGTCCATCGATGCTGGCGGCGACTTCACACTCGAGTTTTGGTTGAAGGCGCAGCCGGGAGCAAACACTTCGGCGCTGTGCACAGAAGGGGACATCAATTGGATTAATGGCAATATCATTCTCGACCGGGATATTTATGGCGATGGCGACCACGGCGATTATGGTGTTTCGCTGGCTGGCGGTCGCATTGCTTTTGGCGTGGCGCGTGAAACATCTGCCAACACCATTTGCGGCACAAGCAACCTTGCCGATGGCGCCTGGCATCATGTGGCCCTGACGCGCAACAGCGCCAGCGGACTAATGCGCATCTATGTGGATGGGCAATTGCAGCGCGAGGGGACCGGCCCGACGGGTGATGTATCGTACCGGGATGGGCGGGGAACATCTTTCCCCAACAGCGACCCGTTTTTGGTGCTTGGCGCAGAAAAACACGATGCCGGCGCGGCATACCCATCGTTCAACGGCTGGTTGGATGAACTGCGTATTTCGACCACCCTGAGATACACTGCGGGATTCACACCGCCACAGGCGCCTTTTGTCAGCGACTCCTTTACAGCGGGCTTGTATCACTTTGATGAAGCCATTGGCAAACCATGCACGGGTTCTGTGCTCGATGCCTCTGGCAATGGCGCCGCCGGAACCTGTCAATATGGCGGCAGCGCACCCGCAGGCCCGCTGTATTCCGCCGATACGCCTTTTTGGAAGATCAATGAACCTGCCGTGCCCAACCTGGACCCGGCGCGTCTTGGTTTTACGTTTGTCGCTGGCGGGTTGTCTGCGCCCATTTTTATCACCCACGCGGGTGACGGCTCGGGGCGTTTGTTCATTGTAGAGCGCGCCGGACTCATTCGCATTTTTCAGGGGGGCAGCCTGGCGTCCACGCCATTTTTGAACATGCAGTCGCTCGTCAACGCTTCGTCGGGCGAGCAGGGATTGCTGGCGCTGGCTTTCCACCCGGGCTTTGAGGGCAACGGTCACTTTTACACGGTGCATACCAATGCCCAGGGCGCGCTGGTGCTGTCGCGCTTTACAGCTTCTCCACCCAATTCGGGCACTGTCAGTCTTGCCAGTCGGGTCGAAATTCTGGCTATTCCCCATCCCAATTACCAGAACCATAACGGCGGCACCCTGGCTTTTGGCCCGGATGGCTACCTGTATTGGTCAACCGGGGATGGCGGCGGTGGTGGCGACCCTGACAACAACGCCCAGAACCTCAGTTCATTGCTTGGAAAAGTGTTGCGGCTCGATGTGGACAGTCCGCCCTATGCAGTCCCGGTGACCAATCCCTTTTACAATGCTGCCGATCCTTTGGTAAAAAAGGAGATTTGGGCCTATGGGCTGCGCAATCCGTGGCGCATGTCGTTTGACCGGCAGACGGGTGATCTGCTCATCGGCGATGTCGGACAGGGCAGCCGGGAAGAGGTGAATTTCCAACCAGCGACAAGCCCTGGCGGAGAAAACTATGGCTGGCGCATCATGGAAGGCAGCATTTGTTACAACCCCTCCATTGGGTGTGACCAGAGCGGCAAGGTGCTGCCGGTTGCAGAATATACACACAGCCTGGGCTGTTCGGTGACCGGAGGATATGTATACCGTGGGCTGGCTTACCCCACTTTGCGCGGGCACTATTTTTATGGCGATTTTTGTTCCGGGCGGATCTTTGGTTTGCGGCATCTACAATCGACTGGCTGGACTGCTACAGAACTGGTTGACACCACATACAACATTACATCATTTGGGGAAGATGAAAACGGTGAAATATATTTTACAGATTATTTTAGTGGCAGCATCTATGGCCTGGGGTATTCGCAATCCTCTTTCAGCGATGTGCCGCTGGATTACTGGGCCTGGCGGCACATCGAAGCCATTTACACAGCGGGCATCACCACCGGGTGCGCCACGCTCCCCTTGCGGTACTGTCCCGCAACCACCGTCACGCGCGACCAGATGGCCGTGTTCCTGATGCGCGGCATCAAAGGCTCCGGGTACACCCCCCCGCCGGTGGGTGACAGCACAGGTTTTGCCGATGTGCCCACCAGTCATTGGGCCGCGGCCTGGATCAAGCAGTTTAGGGTGGAAGGCATCACCAGCGGTTGCGGCGGCGGCAATTACTGTCCGTCCAGCCCGGTGACGCGCGACCAGATGGCGGTCTTCCTGCTGCGCGCCAAATATGGCGCCTTGTACCTGCCCCCGCCGGTGGGTGGCAGTACGGGCTTTGCGGATGTGCCTGCCAGCC
>DAOUAP010000010.1:0-91669 GCA_034433165.1 Anaerolineales bacterium
CATGTCATTGGACGCTTGAAAAAGTTTCGCATCGTTTCAGACCTGTATCGCAATCGACGAGCAACTCATGGCGATTTCTTCCTTGCCATAGCCGGGCTTATCAATTTCAGAGCACTCAACTCGCTCAATTGGGCATAACCCGGTAACATTGCCTGCTTGAATTGCCTCTGTTCACCTTTCTCAACTTATTACCAGAAGGTTTTATGGTTCTCCCATTTTTCACGGCACAACGATCTTATCCAAAACCTGTGTCACTTCATCCGGCGGGGCAGGAAGTTTTTCAAGCGTAAGCAGGCTATGGGTGGATTCAACCCGCTCTGTGCCATCTTCGAATCGCCAGAGTGTGCGCGTTTTTATCGTTTTCCCGCTGGTTTTATCCACCCATACCTGGCGCGCCGACCCACTAAACGCCTGGGTTTCGCCGGGGTTTTGCACAGGAGCACCGAATGTTTCCAGGAAGGTTATCTGGTAACAAGGTTCGCCGCCTTCGCACAGAATTTCTTCGATGGCGACAGCCGTGTTGCCGTATTTCACCACGGCATTAAAGTCCTGGCGCAGGAAAGCGGATGTGAAGCGGTAGCGCTGCCCGCCGATATAGCCCGAATCTCCAGCAGTGAAGTTGACAAAATAGTCGCCGACGGTGACCGATTGTTGCAGAATGTTGCCCGCCTTGTCATAGTCGGTGTATAGGGCGCGGGTGACATAGCCGTTTTCATCAATCTCCAGCCAGTGTTCAGATTTGATATACGGCGGCGGAAAGGTTTGGCCGGGGCGGGGGAATGTCTCTGTCTCGGTGACACGGCGAATCCAGCCGGGGCCTTGTTGGAAGGGGATATCGAAAGATTCGTTGAGGCGGACGAGTTCCAGCCAGGCCGGGTCGCTAAAAGCGGGGGTTGGGGTGGCGAAAATTGACTGTGTTGGGGCCGGGGTGGTTGTCCCGCCGACTTGCACGCCAAGCGGCGCGGCCGGGGCCTGCCAGGAGATATTCCACTCTCCCTGGGCGGTGTAATAAACGCGCATGATGGATAGTTCAATGGGGGCTTTGGGGAGGGAAGCGAAGCGCACGGGGACGTTGATGAGTCCATCGCGGGCGTGTGTTTCGCCGCCGGCGCCGGTGGCAGCATCGCTGATGAGCATGACTGCCCTGACCGGGTCGGTTGGCGCGAAGAGGAAGACAATTTCGGTGGATGAAACGGCTTGCGCGCCTGACAGGCGCAAGGTGAAATCCCCGGCGTAGAGGGTCTCGTCCAGTTGCCAGGTCTGACCAGCTTGCGGATCCGGGCCGGGGTCAAAGGTGAATGCCGGGGCGTCGTCCCAAAAATCCTGCGAGAGCGGCAGGTTGGCCGGGTCGGGGAACGAGGTGAGCGACAGAGTGAGCAGTTCGCCGCCCTTGAATGGCACGGTTTCGTAGGTCTTGGACTGGTTGCTTGAATCGCTCAAGTCGCTCATCACCAGGCTGAGCGGGTAAACGCGCCCCTGGCTGTCTTTGAGCAGCACATTCCAGTCATTGTTCAGACTCATGCCGGGTTGGTCGAAGCGCAGGGCCACTTGCAGGATGGTTTTGTCACTGGCGGCGGCGACATTTTCGAGAACGAGGCGCAGCCCGGCCTGGCTTTCGCTGGCGATTGGCTGCCAGGGGCCTTGCGCCGGGGGCGGGATGATTTCGTCATCGCGCAGCGGACGCAGGCGCAGGGGCAGTTCGGCTTGCCAGAGGACGCCCCGCTCCCTTTCGATGATTTGATAGCGCAGGGAGAGTTCGCTGGTTTCCGGCGGGAGGGGCGCAAACTCAAAGATGTTCACCTGGCGGTTGTTCTCCTGGTCGCCGCTGCTCTCGCGGAATTCGATTTCCTGCCCGTCGGGAAGCAGGACGGCGGCAAACGGGTAGATAAAATCGCTGGTGCTTTCGACCTGCCCGACCTGCTCAATGGTGACAGAAAACCTTTGCGAGTCGCTGGTGGCCTGCAAGACGCGCAGGGTGATTCCTGCGTGGGTGATTTCTACGGGTTCGGCCAGCCTGTAAACGGAGCCAGGGTCGCCGGTGGTGAAACCAAAACCGGGGATGTAGCCGGAGAGTCGTCCAATGGCGTAGGCCGCGCCGGTCAGCAGGGCCAGGGCGAGAATCGCAAGCAGAAAAACGAGGGCGGGACGGGTGCGCAGGGTTTGCATGAAAATGCTCCAGTTTTTCGGTTCCCCGGTTGACCGGTTGGCCGGTTTTCCGGTTAGGCGGTTCGTATTGGGGGTGGAGAATTGGGACAGGAGTTGCCGTTCCAGCCGGTCGGCGAAGTCTGGGGCGGGCTGGGGCGCGGTATAAAAATCGTTTAGCGTGGAATCCAGGCCGGGGGGCAGGGTCGGTTTCATCTCATCCATTATCGGCCTCCCAATGTTCGCGCAGCCAGGCCAGGGTGCGGTACAGGCTCATTTTTACGGCGGCTTCGCTTTTGCCTTCGAGCAGGGCTATTTCGGCAAAGCCCAGCCCGGCGGCAAAGCGCAGGCGCAATAGTTCCCGCTTTTCTTCGTCTTGTTGGGCCAGCAGGGTTTGCAAGCGACGGATGTCTTCGCGGGCTTCGAGCGCGGACAGCAGGCCGGGTTCAGGGTCGGGAGGTTCATCGAGCGGGGCTTCGGGGCGTTGGCGATAAAAATCGGCGGCCCGGCGGCGGGCGATGGTGAACAGGAAGGCAGGAAAATTGCCGCCCGGACGGAATGAATTCCGCCTTACGGCTTCCAGCGCTTCGGTGAAGGTTTGGGCGGTCAGGTCTTCGGCTTCGGCGGCATTGCCCACCCGCCGGTAAAGATAGCGATAGACGGCGGGCAGGTGCTGGCGGTAGAGCGCGGCGAAGCCTTGCGGGTCAGCGGGGTTCATCTGTAATGTATATCGGGTTGGGGCGGAGAAAGTAACAATCCCTTGCGCTGCGAATCGTCCCGAAGGCTTTTTCAAGGCAATCGACGTCATCGCCAATAGCTTTTGGGACGTTAGCCACAAGACGCCATAGCCCAGAATCACCCCCAGGGCGTTGAAAATGGTGTCGTTGATGTCCACCGAACGGTAGTTGTTGCCGATGAGCAGCATGGTCAGCAGTTGGGCTGATTCGGTGCCGAGACCGACCAACAGGGCGATGAGCGAAATGCGACGTGCGGGGATGGGACGCAAGAGCGGGTAGAGCACCCCAAAGGGGATGGTCATCAGGATGTTTTGGATAATTCCGATGCGGCAGAGATGTGGCTGGTCCCGGCAAGCTCCGAAGTAGAACGGAATCAGGTTCAGGCCGTGATAGTGATGGAGATGGCCGAGTTGCTCCCAATGTGATGCAAAGGTAAAACCGACGCCCGGCTCTGGTAAGTGGAGCGGGAAAAGCACGGCATTCACCAGGGCAAGGCAATAGACCCAGAAGGCGGCGAAGGGTAGCAGGAATTTCCGCCCGCGCCGCCGCAGGCCGTAGAGAACAAAGGGCAGCGGGGCGAGGAGAAGCGGGAGCGGGAGTTCGAGGGGCATGATTGAATAGCGCAAGCCTCCGACTTGCGCCGCAGATTATGGCGTGAACAAATCGAGGGTGTTGACCAGCGTCGCAACCTGGCCGTTTGTCAGCATACCTACTTGTAAGGGCGGGGGCATGAAAACCCAATCGGTGCCGCTCCAGTCGCGGTTGCGGGCGTCCCAGCGGAAGAAGCAGATTTCGCCTTTGCAGCTTTCCTCAAAAAGCAGGGCTCGTTCCATCTCGCGCAGGCGCGACGAGAGGGTGAGCGCCAACTGACGCGCCGCGTAATTCGTCCAGGCTTTTGCGGTCACTTTCGACAACGACAGGGTGCGTGGGGTAGTTGGGTTCGAGCGAGGCAAAAGCGCCGGTGCTGATTTCGATGCCATAGCGGGTTGCGCCGGCTTTGAGGCTGTGAAGGTGGTTATTTTCAGAATGGCTTCGGCGCAGGAGGCAACGCCCAGTTTGGCGTAGAGGTTGCTCAGGTGGAATTCCACCGCCCGCACCGAAAGCCCCAGAGCAAGCGCAATCGCTTTATTGCTCTTGCCCTGGAGTAGTTGTTCGATAACCTGCTGTTCGCGTGGGGTTAATTGGGGCTTCATGCGCCCAAGTGTAGCATGAAAGATTTCAAGGTTCTCAAACTTTCGGGGCGTTTTTTTGCGGCGGGCTGGCTGTAATGTGCGTTATGGCGTCCAGATGAATATCCACTCGCCCTGCAGTCTTATTTCTGTTGCCAGCAATTCGAGCGGTTGGGGCATTATGGTGTCGGCTGCCACCCGCGTCACCAGCGACTGGCTGTTGGTGTCGTAGCGCGAGTCGCTCATGGCCTGCCCAAACTGGACGCCCGGCATTTCAAAGACAATGCCTGTCAGGCGCGGGTCAGACTGAAAGAACAGGTCGAAGCCGGTCAGGTTGCCCTGGCTGATGTAGGCTGCCCGATACAGGGTTGCGCCCAACCCGGGCAGGTTGAGTGGAATGAGACCGGTTTTGTAGGAAACTCCCACCGGCGTGAGGCGCGGGTCGAACTGGTAGGGGCGCAAGTCGAGGGTGAGCGCAACGGGCTGTGCCAGGCGCAAGTTGACTTCATTCAAGGTGAGGATCACATCGCCATTGATTTCTCTGGTTTTGAGGTGATAGACCCAGGCCGATTCATCCACCGCAGGCAGGATTTGAATTACTTCTCCAAATGCGGCCTGGCTCAGCGGCAAAATGCGCCCGGAAGAATCGATTGCGGATAGCGAGCCAGGCTCAACGGGAGAAGCCTTGAGAATGCGGACATCGCCCGATTCGACATGCCCCACCAGGGTGTAGCCATCCTCCAGCGGGATGACCCGATCGAGTACCAGGCGAACGTCGAAGGGTGGGTTGGACGCAGTGGGCAGGTTGGAGTCCCAAATGAGTGTCCAGGTTTGAATTGGGCTGGTGAAGGTCAGATCGCTCAGGAGCAGGCGCAGTTGGCCTTTGGGGAGCGTCTCGTACATGACAGAAGCCGAGAAATTCCCTTGTGCTCCGCCGCCCCCGCCGCCCACGGCGGTATGCCCGTCTATGGATATTGAGAGGCCCGCTACATCTGGCTGGGCATGGAACTGGAACGAGTAGCCATTGGCGCTGTCGGTCTGTACGCTGACGAGCGTGACCGCGCGCCCACCAATTTCAATGGGCTGATTGAGCGTCCAGGTTTGGCCGGGCTGCGGGTTGGGGCCAGCATCGAACATCACTTCGGCGCGTGTGTTGGGGAGGGTTTGGGTCAGTGAACCTTCCAGTGTGAAGGTGAAGGGGCCTGGCGGACCGGCTTTGAACTGCACGCCCCAATCGAAGGCAGGCAGTCCTTCTACTGTTGGCGGCGTGGTGAAAACCAGCTGCCCGGCGGCATCGGTCAGGCGGATGGTGTGTAGTTGAATCCAGCCTTGTGCTGTCTGAAGTGTTTGCCCTAAAAGCACCACATCTTCGCCGACCTGAAGCGCCTGGACGATTTGGAAAGGCACAGGCGCGGAATCGATGCGGGTTGGGGGCGTTTCGGCAGATGCCTGGGGTGTGGGTGTGGGCAGTTCGATGACGGGGAGAATCGTCAGGTCGGGCGGGGCAGGCACAAAACGCAGGGAAATTTCCCAATTTTCGGGCGCGCGGCCGGGCAGGGTGTTGCTGATGCACGGCAGAATGAAGACGACTTCGTGCACATTTGCAGGGATGGGCAAAAAGGTAAAACTGAGGGTGTATCCGCCGCCGCCCTGGATGATGGACAGGATTTGACCATCGGGCAGGTGCAGTTCGGGTGTGCGTATGCACCCGATGACATCTTCAGTGTTGGGGTAGGCCTCTGGCGGGATGTTTTCCAGTGTGTATTGGATGACCGTTTTATCGGGCGAGAGCACGGCCTGCTGAACGGTGAGGGTGATTCCTTCGCGGGTGACGCTGACCGGTTCGGCCAGCGCGCGGAGCTGCCCGCCCTGTTCGACAATCCCTACGCCGGGGATGTAGCCGAGCGAGCGGCTGACGGCATAGACAACGCCCGATAGCAGGGTCAGGGCGAGCAGGACGAACAAAATTATCAACGCAGGTTTGGCGCGCAGGGTTTGCATGAAGGTTCTCCTTGGATGGAAAAGTTGAAAGGTCCATTTGCCTTTGGGCTTCATTTCCGCGTCAAAGTCGAGTTGATGAATCAGGCTGGCAGTTTCCAGCGCAGTGCGTTCATGGGAATTGTCGGGCGGGTTGAATTCTCTGGCTTGCAGGCCAAGCAACTGGTCGAGGCGCAGATTGAATTGCTCTATACGTTTATTCACGGCTTGCCTCCTGCGATTCGGCCAGTATGGCACGTAATTTCGAGAGCGAGCGATAAAGAATGACTCCTACGTTGCTTTCGGTCAGGTTGGTCAGTTCGGCAATCTGGCGGTTGGTGAGTGGTCCGCCGAATTTGAGCGCAATCAACTCGCGGGCGCGCAGGTCGAGATGTTGCAGGGCGGCCAGGATTTGTTCCCGGTTTTGGGACAGGATGATTTCCTGTTCCGGCTCGTGGGTATCGTCCTGAAAATCATCATCTATCGGTTCGAGACGGTTTTCCGTTTTCCAATGATTGGCTGCCAGATTGCGTGCAATGGCAAATAGCCAAGTTTGTAGTTGCGCGCGCGCCGGATCATACTGCTCGAATCTGGACAGGGCGCGTTCGAAGACACCCGAAGCCAGGTCATTGGCAGTATCGGCGTCCGCGCCGCGCAAGCGCAGATAGCGAAAGATGGCCGGGTAGTATTTCTCGAAAGCCTGTTCCAGCGGGTGCTTTTGTGGGCGAAATGGGAAGTACAAAACGGACAGCCTCCGATTGTTCATATTCTCATAAAGATATACAATCGATTTGGGATTGTATTACACAGAATATATAATTTTATGGCGCCAACCACTGCCGGATTTGGCCTTGAAGTTCGTTCAGCGGAGTGACCTGGCAGTTGGCAATGCTGATTAGCATTAAACGAGAAGCCATCCCTGTATCTCCATTCAGGACACTGAAAGCCAGCCATTGCCCATCGGGGCTAAAGACGGGATTGAAAACGCTCCAGTGTTCCAACTGCGCCAGCAGGCGTGGTTCGCCATCGGGCAAAGCCTTTAGATATAAGCCAGGCGTCATTTTGCCGATGACTTTATCGAGGTAGGCCAGCCACTTCCCGTCTGAGGAGAGTGCAGCCGAGGGAGAGCCGTATGAAGTGTTCCGTGTTTCAAACAAAAGTTTACGGTTGCCATCGTTTATGCCCAGCAATTCGATTCTCGCCCCACTTTGGATGAGCAAGGATTGACCATCGCCTGACCAACCGATCAACGAAAAATATTCGGTGGTGTCGGTCAGGGCGCGCAGGTTTGACCCGTCAGCATTCATGATGAAAATATTGAAGCCTTTGGGCGTCTCGCGCTGAGAGGCTATTTTGTTGCCATCCGGCGACCAGTGCGGGGCAAGATAACCGGCGCCCAGGATGGTTTTGTTTTTGCTGGCAACATCCATCAGGGTCAGTTGGTTGTTTTCATCGCTATAAGCCACCCGACTGCCATCCGGCGAGAGAGTGCCGTGCCCGAAGGCCAGCGGAATTTCGGTGGAGTCGTCAAGGTTGGCAATGAACAGAGAGGGGTCGGGGGCCAGCGCGCCGCGCATCAGCAGGAGTTTGCCCGTCAGTTCGGGGGGCAGGGTGGGCGGGTTGGCGAGGGCTTTTTTGACGGAATCCAACCCCAGGCAGGCTTGCGGAATGTAGAAGGGCGTTGCCCCGGCAGGGGCGGCAGGCGGATTCCAGGCGGACTGCCATTTTCCATCGAGGTTGAGGCTGTAAATGAACAGGACAACCGGTTCGCCGGTAAATTGACCGTTTGTGGTCACCGTTGCGCTCAAATTCCCTGACTGGTCACGTGAAACGCCTCCACCTCCACCCGCGTAGTTATTGGTTACGCCGCTTTGAATGCCCAAGCCCACATTGGTAATGGGGCTGTCGGTCTGCATCATAAACTCAAAGCCGCGACCGTCGCCCTCGGTCAGATAACGGGCCTTTTGCACAGTCACGGTGTAGCCAAGCATTTCCAGCGGCTTGTTAAGCACCCATTCCTGGCCTGCTTGCATGTCCAGCCCCGGTTGGAAGGAAAATGTATAGGGCTGCGTGAACCAAACAGAGGCATTACTCATTGTTAGTTTCAGCTCGGGCGGCAGAGCTTTGCCATACACGCGATATGCCCATTGGTCTTGTTGTGGGTTTTGAATGCCGATTTCATCCAGTTGAACCGGCTCAATGGGAATTTCTATCCCATCCGGGGCCAGCAGGCGCGTTCCCCAACCCCCAAGGGTCAGGAAGCTGAAACGCGGGTCATCCCAGATGGTGCGACCGATCAGGTAATATCCGTCTTCGGTTGGGATGACCTGCTCGATTTGCAGGGACGCTTCGATGGGAGTCGAGTCTGGTTGGACAGGAGTCCCCCCGGCCAGGGCGCGTGGGTCGAAACTGACTTGCCAATCGTGCGCGATATTGACATACGGAATGCTGATTACCAACGGGGCAATGATACGCCCGCCCATTAGCGGGTAAACCTTGATAATGCCATTTTCGTCCCGCTCCAGCGGATATCCGCCTGCCGAGCCTCCATCGGGTGAAAAGCCTGAATCGATGGAAAGACTGATTGCGCTAAATTCAGGGCTGGCGCGCAGGCTGACTTCAAATCCATAGGCATCGGGAGGCGTAAATTGCACCCACCATTCCTGGTCTGGCAAATCGGCATAAGTGACGTAGCGCGCTGAAAGTATTTCAACTGGCAGTCCCAGAACTTCAATGGTCTGATTAATCTGCCATTCCTGTCCCGGCTGCGGGTTTGGCCCGGGGTCGAAGTTAAACGATGGCCGCTTGTCCAAAGGCAGGTTGGCGCTTACCAAAGGCAGGGTTAAGGTTATCGGTGAGACAAAAGATGTTTTGGGGAGGCTGTAGCCTGACAAGGTTCGCCGAGGGCCTGCAGACCTCATAGATTTTTCGTTGCTGAAATAGCTTAAATCAATTTTTTGGCCTTTTGCATCTGTCAAAATTAGCCCTGCGCCTGCGCCAACGCCATAATCAGCGTACAAACCATCTTGCCAGCGGATACTGGTCTCAAACAAGTAGCCACGCCCGGTGTTTTGCACAGATTCGAGATGCAGAGAGATGCCCATGAAAGACTCTGATTCCACCAGCGTGACCTCTGGCAGGGTAGTGGGCGTGGGCGGCGGGGTGGCAATTTGCAATACCGGCACAACCGTCAGGTCGGGCGGGGCAGGGACAAAGCGTAAGGTCAGTTCCCAATCCTGGGGGGCAGCAGCCGGGGCAACATCCTCCAGGCAGGGCAGCAAAAAGGTTACAGATTGCTCTGTTGGCGGGATGGGCGGGTAAAAAAATGTACTTCGGTATCCATCTATTTCGCCACTCCCTTCGCCGCCACCTGGTTCCAATTGTGTGCCATCTGCAAGAAGCAATGTGGGCGTCGATGGCTGGCAAGAAAATCCGGCTTCGCTTTTCGGGCGCGCTTCCTGGGGGATGCCTGACACCGTAAAAGACAGGGCTGTTCGCTCAGGCGTCAGGTAGGCCTGGTCTACGGTCAGGGTAATCCCATCACGGGTAACGCTGACCGGCTCAGCCAGCACGCGGATGAGCGTACCCTGTTCTACAATCCCGACTCCGGGGATGTAGCCGAGCGAGCGCCCAATGGCGTAGGCCGCGCCCGAAAGCAGGGCCAGGGCCAAAAGGACAAACAGAATCATCAGCGCCGGCTTGGCGCGCAGGGTTTGCATGAAGGTTTTCCTTTCATAACGGCTTTTAACCCTCGCCAGCAAATCCACCCCGGCGGGAAAAAAGTCAGTGGCAACGGCGTCCAGAATGCGGGAAGTGTCATTTGGGTTCATCGCACGCTCCCTTCCAACAGACCGCGAAGTTTTTCGCGCGCCGCATTTAACAGCCATTTGATCGTTCCGGGGCGGGCATGGAGCACCTCGGCCATCTCTTTTTCGCTCATTTCAAGATAGTAGCGCAGCACCACCGCCGCGCGCTGACGAGGGGAAAGTGCCTCCAGAGCTTGATGGATTTCCCGCTTCAGGCCATTGAACTCGGCTTCGGCTTCCACCCGCAAAGCGGTTTGGAGCAGACCCTCAACAGATTCCAGCCCGACTGTCGCCTGCGCCTCTTTCGAGGCGCTGATCGCGGCATCCAGGGCGGCATTGACCACGCTTCGTAGCAGATATGGGCCAAAGGGGCGCGACTCGTCGAAGCTCTGAATATGCCGGAACACCTTCAAGAAGGTTTCCTGGGTTATATCCTCGGCAGCTTGCTCATCGCGCAGCACCATGAAGGCTGCGTGGACTGCCTTCACCTGATAGCGACAAACCAGCGTCTCTAACCCGCCGATCTCGCCGGCTTTCAGTTGGCGAATGGCAGTGATGTCATCATCCATATCTGGCTCCATTGGTTTGTGAGTCTCACACTTTTAATACTGAATTGCATGCCAAAAGGTTGGGTGATGAGAAAAAAGCAGCGTAATAAGAATAGGGCCTGTTTTTAGAAGCGAAAGTGGATGAAGATGCGCCCGAAGTTTTTGTCGTCTTTCTCCATGCGGTGATAGAGCTTTTTGATGTGCCCCTGGTTGAGAAAGCGCAGCACCCTCTTTTTGAGCTGCCCGCTGCCTTTACCGGGGATGATTTCCACCAGCTCTATTTTGCGCTCGGCGGCTTCTTCCATAATGCGGTTGAGTTCGGCTTCAATTTGGTCGCCGCGGTTATAGATGTCGTGCAAGTCCAGTTTCAGTTTTGCCATGTGTCAGTTTTTCCCATGTCAGTTTAATCAACAACCCGGTGCGCCAAAAAGCGACTGCGGCCATGCCATGCGCCAGCACCGCGAACAATGGCGGCGTTTCGTTGGTATAGTACGTCCAGCACTGGCGGGTGGTGCCCCACAATTCCAGAAAATATCCCAGCCCCGCGCCAGCGATGAACCACAAGAGCGCCATGCGCTTATCGTGCGGGGCAACGGTCATCAACGCGCAGATGAGCAACGCCAGGATGGTATACGGCTTATCAAAAGTGGGCGCGACGAACCAGAGCATGAGGGCGTAGAAGACGCCGAAGGTCAGCCAGTACGGCCACGGGTAGAGTGAATCCTGTTTGGGCAGCAGGTGGTCGAGCAGGCGGGTAATGCGGTCTATCGAGAGCGAGGCAATTGGCCAGGCGGGGATAATCCACAACGGCGGGCGCTCGGCGGTGTAGTAATGCCACAGGTTGGTCTGGGTGCCCCAGCTTTCGATCACCAGCCCGCCGCACAAGCCCACGAAAACAATGAGACTGTCTGTTTTCAAGTCGGCGCGCGCCATGATGGTGAGTGACATGAACAGGAAGATGCCGAGCAGCAGCCAGTCCACGACCAGGTACCAGGGATACTGCCCGCTTTGCAGGTAAGGTGACATGAGCGCCAGGTATTCTTCCACCAGCGGCCACCAAATGTAGACGATGAGCAGGCAGGTGAGCAGGAAGGCGCTGAACAGGTAGTAGGAATGGCGCGTGAAGCCAAACAGGTCGCGTATTTTGGAAAACATGGGCGCATTATAAACAAAAACGCCCCTGCTGGCGCAGGGGCGTTTGGAATGTGGGAAGTTATGGCGTCGGGTCGAGTTCGAGACCGCGCTCAGGGCGGCTGAAGGTGTGGCAATAGGAGCAGTCTTTATCGCGATTGCCGACATGGTTGTTGTGCATGCGGTCGAAGGCAGGTTGCTTCTTGTCGGCATGACACTGTGAGCATACCACCGCTTTCGTATCCTTGAGTCCATAGCCCATTGCCTTCAGGTTCATGCGGGTGGTTGTGCCGTGGCAGGCGGTGCATTGCAAGGCATTGGCTTTGGGTTCCACACCGTGCGTAATCAACTGGTCGGCGCTGGCGTTGACCCAGGTGGGCGCACCTGTCAATCCCATGAACGTTACGCCGCGTGTGGCCGCTTCCTGGTATTTGCCTGTCATAAAGTTCCAGAGCACATCATATTGCACCATGCGCTGGCTGGCGCTGTGCCAGGGTTGGAAGGATGTGTGAACTTTGATGGGATAAAGTTTGCCATCCTGGATGGTGCCGAGAGCCGCCGCCATGTTGAAGACACCATTGACGCCCTGAATGGTTTCGCCGAAGTTGTAAATATCACTGGTGCCGTTCCAGAACTTGTAGGTGGGGATGACGTTGGAGGCCTTGATTTCCTCGCCTATCCATGCGCCCTGGCCGCCGCAGCCGGCTGGGTTCCAGTGCGGCTTGGTCCAGTCGCGTGACATTTCGGTGGGGGTATTCTTGCCAAAGGACGGAATGTGACAGGTCTGGCAGGCCACGCGGGCAGTGTGTTTGTTGACATCAGCGGTGCTGTGGTTGCCGGAGTGGCACTGCTGGCAGGTGACCGTGCCGCCTTCGCCGACACGCAGGTCGATGCCCTTGCCGGGAATGAGGTGATTTTGCGGCACATGGCAGGACTGGCAGGTCAGGTTGCCGCCAGCGGGCGACATGTGCACATCCTCCACGCGGGTAAGCGCCGGGCTGGCCAGGTTCATGTAGATGTCGCCGCGCTTGACACCATCACCGCCGCCGGCTCTGGCGTGGCAGTTGAGGCAGGTGGTCTTGGTGGGCAGATGCACCGAGCGGGCCAGGCTGAGCATGGTGGTGCCGGGGGGCATCAGGTCGTAGCGCGGCTGGAACTGGTAATCGCCATTGACCTTGACCGGGAAATTGTAGGTTTTGGTCGCGCCGGTCCAATCAGTCACATTGACCACATTGGTTTGCGGGCCAAGCGCGCGTTTGTAAGTATCGTTGTGGCAGATCAGGCAGTCAATGTCGTTGACGGTCAGATTGGTCACTTTACCGGTGCTGACGTGGCACGAACGGCAGGCAAAATCAGCCGGTTCGGGCGCGGTGCAGTAGGTGTTCACTTCTTTCCATTTGCCAGACCACTGCATGTGGGTCGAACCAAGCATGCTTTGCGCTGCAGAAGGATGGCAATTGACGCATGTTTGCGGGCCATTATACGATGCAAGCGAAGCATGCGGATTTGACGGGTTGGGCGTGGGGGAAGGGAATACCGCCGTTGGTGTTGCCGTGGATGCAGCCGGGGTGGGGGTGCGGGTTGGGGTGGCTGTGGGCGCAACCGGGGTGGGCGTACGGGTTGGGGTGGCTGTGGGCGGCCGTGGCGTGGGGGTTTTCGGCCCGGGCTTGGCAGCACCGGCAGAGGACGCCAGAGACAAAGCCACGCTGACCATAAGCAACACCATCCCTGTCAGAACAAGCATCTTTTTCATAGTTTAACCTCGGTATTCAGCAAGGTAAATGAATGGAACGTTTGGGCACTCACTATATGACATTATATAATTGTGCATATATTCACAAATAGTGACAAACAACACGTATTTGTATTAATCTTTTTTTAATAATTTGTATTGCTTATGGATTGTTATAAGTTTTTCAAATAACACTTTTCGGCAGCTTGCCAGGCGATCGTGTAACTTGACGGCACCCCCGCTTGCGTTACAATTGAAGCCACCAGGGGCGATGGCGGAATCGGCAGACGCAGCGGACTTAAAATCCGCCGGTAGAGATACCGTGAGGGTTCGACCCCCTCTCGCCCCACAAAAGCCATTGCAGCAAGCCCGCAATGGCTTTTTCATCGGAAAGGTTGCACCATGTATTTCGACCGCAGCATGCTCGAAGACCTGGAAGACAAAGCGCTGGCGCCTTATGGCATGCGCAGCAAGCATACCAAGGGACGCGCCTATCTCGACAACGAGCCGGAATACCGCACCGCCTTCCAACGCGACCGCGACCGCATCCTGCACACCACGGCCTTCCGCCGCCTGGAATATAAGACCCAGGTATTCATCAATTACGAAGGCGACTACTTCCGCACCCGCCTGACCCACACCCTGGAAGTATCCCAAATTGGGCGCACCCTGGCACGGGCCCTGGGCGCCAACGAAGACCTGGTGGAAGCCATCTGCCTGGCGCATGACCTGGGGCACTCCCCCTTTGGGCACAGCGGCGAGGTGGCGCTTAACCGGCTGATGAAAGACCACGGCGGCTTCGACCACAACAAACAGTCCCTGCGCATTGTGACCGAACTGGAACAACGCTACCCGGAGTTCCCCGGTCTCAACCTGACCTGGGAGGTGCGCGAGGGCATGGTCAAACACGAGTCGGAGTATGACGTTTCGGACGCTCGTGACTACGACCCCAACCTGCGCGGTAACCTGGAAACGCAGATCGCCAACGTGGCCGATGAACTGGCCTACACCACCCACGACCTGGACGATGGTCTGCGCTCTGGCATGGTCACCCCGCACATGCTGGACGGCATCGCCCTGTGGGAAATCCTCAAGGAAACCTACAAGTGGCGCGGACCCATCCTTGACGACATGGAGCGCCACCGCATGATCCGCCACCTGGTGGGGTTGCTGGTTACCGACATGGTCGAAGCAACCCACACCCGCCTGCAATCGAGCGGGGCTAAATCGCCGTTGGATATCCAAAAAATTACCACCAACGTCATCGGCTACAGCGATGAAATGCGCCGCCGCAACCGCGAAATGAAGGATTTCCTGTACCAAAAACTCTACCGGCATTACCGCGTGGTGCGCATGCAAGTCAAAGCCGAACGTATCATCACCGACCTGTTTACGGCGTACTGTGAAGAGCCGGCCATCCTGCCCACGCATGTGCAGAAAATGACGCCCGTGCGCGGGTTGGAGCGCACCGTGTGCGACTACATTGCCGGTATGACCGACCGCTTTGCCGTGGAAGAACACGCGCGTCTGTTCGACCCCATCCTTAAACCCTGATCTGCCACCCTATGCTCGCAACCTGCGGGCGGAACGACCGCTTCAACCCGAGCGATTGATTTGATGAGGAGATGACCCATGCCTGAACCTATTTTCTTGACACCCGAAGGCGCCGCGCGCCTGAGCGAAGAACTGACCGACCTGAAAGGCCCGCAGCGCATCGCCCTGGCAAAGCGCCTGCGCGAAGCCATCCAGATGGGCGACCTCTCAGAAAACGCCG
The DNA here is from genome assembly GCA_034433165.1 of Anaerolineales bacterium. GTDB lineage: Bacteria > Chloroflexota > Anaerolineae > Anaerolineales > Villigracilaceae > DAOUAP01. The sequence continues at coordinate 15,017 of DAOUAP010000010.1, forward strand.
ATTACCACAAAGCCAAGGAAGACCAGGCTTTTTTGGAAGGGCGCATTCAGGAGTTGGACTACATTCTGAGCAACGCCGAAATCGTCGAAGACACAGGCAAACGCGATGAAGTGCGTGTGGGTGTGAGTGTAACCGTGCAGGAAGACGACTTTGAGCCAGAGGTCTTCTACATCGTCGGCGCAAAAGAAGCCGACCCGCGTGCCGGTAAAATCTCCAACGAATCACCAATTGGCAGGTCGCTCATGAACCGCCGCCCAGGCGAGAGCGTGGTGGCCCAAACCCCGGCGGGGGAAATTCGCCTGAAGATTCTTAAGATCGAGTGATTGCGCGAGCAAAAAGGTGCAGCCCATGAGCGCACAAGCCTACGATTACATTATTATCGGTTCCGGCTTTGGCGGCTCGGTTTCAGCCATGCGCTTGAGCGAGAAAGGCTACTCGGTGCTGGTGCTCGAAAAGGGCAAGCGCTTCCGCGACCAGGATTTCGCCAAACGCAACTGGCAGTTCTGGAAGTACCTGTGGCTGCCGGCCCTGCGCGCGCACGGCATTTTGCAGATCAGCATCCTCAAGGGCGTGATGGTGCTGCACGGCGCGGGCGTGGGCGGCGGCTCGCTTGGATACGCGAATGTCCTGGAAGTGCCCACCGATGAAACCTTCGCCACCCCCGCCTGGAGCGCGCCCATTGCCTGGTGCGAAGCCCTGCGCCCGCACTTCGAGACGGCCCGCAAAATGCTCGGCGTGGCCCGCAACCCCAAACTGTGGAAAGCCGACGAGGTGCTGCGTGATATCGCCGAAGAGCGCGGCATGGCGCACACCTTCCGCGCGACGGATGTGGGCGCTTACTTTGGCGAGCCCGGCGTGAGCGTGCCCGATCCGTTCTTTGGCGGCGCGGGTCCCGAACGGGCCGGGTGCCAGCACTGCGGCGGATGCATGGTCGGCTGCCGCCACAACGCCAAGAACACCCTCCCCAAAAATTACCTGTACTTTGCCGAAAAGAACGGCGCGCAAGTGATGCCCGAAGTCGAGGTGGTGGATGTGCGCCCATTAAACGGCGAGGCAGGCGACGGGTTGGGCGTGCGGTACGAGATCACCTACCAGTCCAGCACCAGCCCCATCAAACGGAAGAAAACCATCCGCGCCCGCAACGTCATCTTCTCTGCCGGGGTGATGGGCAGCATCAGCCTGCTGCTGCGCCTGCGCGAGACGGGCGCGCTGCCCCACCTCTCGCCGCGCCTGGGTGACCAGATCCGCACCAACTCCGAGGCGCTTTTAGGCTCGGTGGCGCGCAAGAGCGACATCAACTACTCGGAGGGCGTGTCGATTTCATCGATCTTCAACTACGACGCTGTCACGCGCGTCGAGCCCACCCGCTACCCGGATGGCTCGAGCCTGATGCGCTTCATCTCCGCCCCGCTGGTGGACCTGACCGCCGGGGTGCCGCGCCGCCTGTGGGATTCGCTGGTCTGGATCGTTACCCACCCGCGCGACTTCGCCAAAGCCATGGCCCTGCCTGGCTGGGCGCACGACATGACCATCCTGCTGGTCATGCAGCATGTGGATAACCGCATGCGCTTCCGGCGCGGGCGCAGCCTGTGGACGCTGGGCCGGCGCGGCATGCTGGCCGAACAGGAGCCGGGGTTCGAGGTGAGCCCGAACGTGCCTGGCTCGCACGAACTCACCCGCGACTTTGCCGCGCGCACCAACGGCATCGCCATGGGCTCGCTGGGCGAGAACCTGCTCAACCTGCCCACCACCGCCCACATTTTGGGCGGAGCGCCGGTTGGCGCCGACGCGCAAAGCGGTGTGGTGAATGAAAAATTTGAAGTACACAGCTACCCCGGCTTATACATTATTGATGGCTCAGTCATGCCGGCCAACCCGGGCGTGAACCCCAGCCTGACCATCACCGCCCTGGCCGAGTATGCCATGAGCCATGTCAATAAAAAGAAAAACAACGCACCGTGACTTTGAGAAAGTGCGAAGCAACCTCGCTATAACCCTTGCAGAATACGCCATGTCAAAGATACAATCTTAACTGCATCAACAGAGGGGCGCGCGAAGCGCCTCTGTTTTTTATCACGCCCAAGGCCATGCAAGAAGTTTACCTATCTTCGTTCATCCCTAACCCGATCAGTCCATTGTGGGTGGTACTGATCGTTGCTGTTTCCCTGTTCCTGCATGTTCGGATTGTAAACAGGCAACCCTTATTGCATCAATCAAAAAGAGTATTGACGGGCATGGGCGCTGCCTGCCTTGTACGCTACCGGGATCGAGCTCCCGGCCGCTACGATGCGCTTATCTTCCTCATCCCGGCCTGGCTGGTCCTGCTCATCGTGATTCAACCGCACAGCGCTGTGCAAGGGACCAATTGGCTGTTTGATCTCTCGACCAGCATCCCCCTCTTTGCGCTCCTGTTCTCATCCAACGCTCAGTCAAACAACAACGACGATGTCGAAGCGGTCCAGCATCAACTGCGCATCCTGTGCGCCGCCATAGAGAACAGCCCCAATTCAGTCGTCATCACCAACACCAAGGGGAGCATCGAGTACGTCAACCCGGCATTCACCAAAGCCAGCGGCTACACCGTGGATGAAGTGCGGGGGCAAAACCCCAAGGTACTAAAATCCGGGCTGACCCCGGAGGAAACTTACACCCAAATGTGGCAGGCGCTTTCAGCAGGCCAATTCTGGCAAGGCGAATTTGTCAACCGTCGCAAAGATGGCAGCATTTACTGGGAAAGCACACTCATTGCGCCCATCCGCAACCAAAACGGACAAATAACACACTATGTGGCCGTAAAACAGGATGTTACCGACCGCATCAGCCTCGAGCAATCTCTGCGTGAGAGCGCACAGCAATATCGGATTGTGGCCGACTTTACCTACGATTGGGAATACTGGCTTTCCCCTGACCGAACTTTCTTCCACATTTCTCCGGCTGTCGAGCGCATCACCGGTTACACCCGCGAAGAATTCATCGCCAACCCACGCCTGCTGCTGGACATTGTGCATCCACAAGACCGTCAGATGGTCGAGGAGCACCTGTCCCTTGAAGATAGGGAAAATGCCGGCAGCCAGGGTGAAATACTCGAGTTTCGAATCCTCCGCAAAGATGGCGCAGAGCGCTGGCTCTCGCATGCCTGCGCCCCGGTGCGCCTGGGTGACGGCACATACGCCGGACGGCGCGCCGCCAACCGCGACATCACCGAGAAAAAGCAGCTCGACGAAAACGAGCGGCATTTCTCGCAGCTTCTGGCCACCCTCAACGAAGTCACCATGCAGCTCTCCCTGGCAACCTCCTTCGATGAGATGTGCTACCTGGCGGTCAAACTGGGCTGCGAACGTCTCGGCTTTGACCGCCTGGGATTATGGTTCGTTGACCCATCCGATCCCGATTACATGCTCGGTTCCTATGGCGTGGATGAGACCGGCAACATCCGCGACGAACGTACCCTCCGCCTGCCGCATAGCCCACTCGAAGTCAACCGACAGCTTATGGCCGACCGCAAGCACATTTACCAGAAAAACAGTGTGCCGGTTTACAACGAAAAAATGGAGCCAATTGGCACCGGCGACCAGGCCGGTGTAGGATTGTGGGATGGCAACACCGTCATTGGCTTCCTGTACACCGACAACTTCCTGACCCATACCCCCATCGATGCGCGCCGCTGCGAATTGCTCATGCTCTACGGGCAGGCCATCGGGCACCTGGGCACCATTTCCCGCACCGCTGAAAACCTCAAAACCCTCAATGCCTCGCTCGAAGCGCGAGTCAGTGAGCGCACCCGCCAGTTGCAAGAAACCATCAACGAACTGGAATCGTTCAGTTACACCGTTTCACATAACCTGCGCTCGCCCCTGCGCGCCATCCACGCCTACGCCCACATCGTTTCAAAGGAAAGCGCACTGCCCCAGGATGCTGATACCGCCAGCCTGCTTGCAAAAATCCAGGATAACTCACTCAATATGGGTCAGATGATGGATGAGTTGCTGGCCTACATTAAACTTGGACGCCGCACCATCCAAAAGTCCAGGATCAACACCAGAAAACTGGTGCAGCAACTGGTGCAGGAAATGCGCGAGCAGGGCGCAGCGCCTGCGCCCGAGTTCACTATCCAGTCCCTGCCAAACACCCGCGGCGACCCGGCCTTGCTGCGACATGTCTTTCACAACCTGATCGCCAACGCCATCAAGTTCTCGCGCCAGAGCAACCCGCCCCGCATCGAAATCGGCAGCCAGGCTGGAGAACACGGCGAAACCATCTTTTTTGTGCGCGACAACGGTGTCGGATTCGATATGCGCTACGCCAACAAACTGTTCGGCGCGTTCCAACGTCTGCACCATGAAGACGAGTTCGAAGGCATCGGCATGGGCCTGGCGGTCGCAAAACGCATCGTCAACCTGCATTGCGGGCGCATCTGGGCCGAGTCAAAGATCGATGCCGGTACAACCTTCTTCTTTACCCTGGAATAAGAACAAAGCATGATGATTTCGTCCACCACCCGCGCTTACGCCCGTTCCCTCGATGCCGCCTCCGCCTTGGCCGCGTACCGCGCCCGCTTCGCCATCCCCGAAAGCGACCTCCTTTATATGGACGGCAACTCGCTGGGGCGGCTGCCGCTGGAGACAGCCGCGCGGCTGCGCCAGGTGGTGGACGAGGAATGGGGTCAGGGGCTCATCCGTGGCTGGAACCGGGGCTGGTGGGAGGCTCCGCTGCGCATCGGCGACATGATCGGGCAACTGGTGGGCGCGGCGCCCGGGCAGGTGGCCGTCAGCGATTCGACCTCGGTCAACCTGTTCAAGCTGGCCAGCGCGGCCCTGAATTTGCGCCCCGGCCGGAACAAGATCGTCACCGACACGCTCAACTTCCCATCTGACCTGTATGTCTTGCAGGGACTTTTGGATGCCGGGAGGGATCGCCGCCAGATCACCCGCATCGGCTCCAAAGATGGCGACATCACCCCCGACCTCGACGCGCTCTACGCCGCCATCGACGCCGATACCGCGCTGGTCACGCTCTCGCACGTGGTCTTCAAGAGCGGCTACCTGTACGACATGGCCGCCATCACCCGCCGCGCACACGAGATGGGGGCGCTGGTGCTGTGGGACCTGAGCCACTCGGCTGGCGCGCTGCCCGTCGAACTGGACGCCTGCGACGCAGATTTCGCAATCGGCTGCACATACAAGTACCTCAACGGCGGACCGGGCGCGCCCGCATTTTTATACGTCAACCAGCGCCTGCTGGCGGATGCCCGCTCGCCTATTTGGGGATGGATCGGGCAGGCCGCGCCGTTCGATTTTGGGCTGGATTACGCCCCCGCGCCGGGCATCGCGCGCTTCCTGGCGGGCACGCCGCCCATCCTGTCGATGCTGGCCATGGAGGCCTCGCTCGCGCCCCTGCTCGAAGCCGGGATGAAGGCCGTTCGCCAGAAATCGGTCACTTTAACAGAATACGCGACCGGGTTGTGCGATGCGTTGCTGACGCCGCTGGGGTTTGCGCTCGGCTCACCGCGCGAGGCGGACCGGCGCGGCAGCCACATCAGCATCCGCCATCCCGAAGGCTACCGCATCAACCGCGCACTGATCGAAGAGATGAACGTCATCCCCGACTTCCGCACGCCCGATAACATCCGGCTGGGGTTTGCGCCGCTCTACACCACCTTCGACGAGGTCTGGCAAACGGTGGAGCGCATGGGCGCGGTGGTGACAGAACGGCGCTATGAAAAATATCCGCGCGAAAAACTAGCCGTGACCTGATCGCCTACGAGAAGGATGACCGCTTTTCAAAACCTGTTCGGACACGGATGCACGCGGAAAAATGCAGACTTTATAGCATTCAAAAATGAATTTTTCCGCGTTGATCTGCGCTCGTCCGCGCCCGGCAAGTTTGCCCGGTAAAATACCCGAAAATACCAGTATGAGACCTGTTTTATTTATCCATCAAGGCGAAGCAATGGAAGCAAAACCCGACACCCTCAAAGTGAGCGCACTGGCACATTTGTTCTAGGAATGATAGAATCGCTCTTTCACAGGAGCGATTTTTTTATGTCCCCCAATACAATTACCATTGAGAACCTGAGCAAGACCTACAAAGTGCCCGAGCGCGAAGGCGGCTTCGGCGCTGCCGTGCGCAGTTTTTTCAAGCGCAAGTACAAGGATGTTGAAGCCGTCAAACAAGTCAGTTTCTCCATAGAGCCCGGCGAGGTGGTGGGCTTCCTGGGTCCCAACGGGGCGGGCAAGACCACCACACTCAAAATGCTCTCCGGGCTGCTCAACCCCACCGGCGGCAAAGCCCAGGTGCTGGGATTTACGCCCTGGGAGTTGAAGCCCGCCTACCTGCGCAGCATGACGCTGGTGATGGGACAGCGCAACCGCCTGTCGTGGGATATCCCATCCGCCGATTCGTTCCTGCTCAACCAGGCCATCTACCGCATCCCGGATGATGAATACAAGGCCACCCTCAAGGAGCTGGACGAGCTGCTGGAACTGGCCCCGCTGTTGAAGAAACCGGTGCGCAACCTCTCGCTGGGCGAGCGCATGAAGTGCGAGATTGCGGCCGGGCTGCTGCACCGCCCCAAAGTGCTCTTCCTCGACGAGCCCACCATCGGGCTCGATATCACCGGGCAGGCGCGCATCCGCGAGTTCCTGCGCGAGTACAACCGCCGCACCGGGGCCACCATCATCCTGACCAGCCACTACATGGCCGATGTGACCGCTTTGTGTGAGCGCATTATCATCATTCACCACGGACAACTGAAATATGACGGCGGCATCGCCCAGCTCTCGCGCAAGATCGCGCCGTTCAAGATGATCGGTGTGGCGCTGGCGAACGACAACTGCGACCTGGCCCCCTACGGCATGCCGGTGGAAAATGAGGAAGACAGCGAGAAGCGCTACATCCAGGTGCCGGCCGGGGAAGTGACCGGCATCACCGCCCGCCTGCTGGCCGACCTGCCCGTGCACGACATCACCATTGCCGACCCACCCATCGAGGATGTCATCGAGCGGGCTTTCAATGCGTAACACCCCAAAGGCGGCATAAGCATGTTCCTCATTTTCAAACGCTTCTGGCAGGTCAACTGGGCCGAGCAATGGCAGTACCGCGCCAACCTGCTCATGTACCTGCTTTACTGGCTCATCTCGCCCATCATCTACCTGGCGGTGTGGACCAGCATCGCCAACGCCAAGGGCAGCGTGAGCGGACTGACCGCCAACGACTTCATCACCTATTACATGACCCTGCTGGTGGTGGACCAGTTGACCAGCAACATCATCATCCACATCTTCGCCTACAAGGTGCAGGATGGCTCGCTCTCGTCTGAACTGATTCGCCCGGTGCATCCCATGCTGACCAACACCCTGGTCAACAACATCGCCTTCAAAGCCCTCAACCTGTTGGTCTTCATCCCCATCTGGGGCGTGCTGTGGCTGCTCTACCAGCCCAATTTCAACAGCGTAACGCTGACAAACATCCTGCTGGCCGTCCCGGCTGTGGTCATAGGCTTCATCACCAGTTTCCTGCTGACCGGGGCCATCACCTCGCTGGCCTTCTGGACCACGCGCGTGTATTCCATCCACGAGTTCTACTATGCCTTCATCCTGCTGTTCTCCGGGCAGTTCGTGCCGCTGCAGCTCATGCCCAAACTGGTGCAGGATATCGCCCAATACCTGCCCTTCCAATTGTTCATCTACTTCCCCATCCAACTGGCGCTCGGGCGGCTGGCACCAGAGCAGGTCGCGCACGGGTTCATTTCCGGCGCGGTCTGGTTCGCGGCCGCGCTGCTGCTCTTCCGCTGGGTGTGGCGCGAGGGCGTCAAGCGTTATTCGGCGGTGGGAGCGTAACCCCCCTCTCATACCCCCATTTTGCGCCAAAATGGAGGGAAGGAAAACACCATGCACATCCTAAAACTGCTGCAAACCTTCCTCAAGGTCAACATCCAGATGTCGCTGGCCTACCGGGCCGACACGGTGGTGCAGATCCTGCTCAACCTGATGTGGCTGGGCTGGGAACTGCTCAGCCTGAGCATCATCTTCAGCAACACCGAAACCCTTGGCGGCTGGGGCCCCGGCGAGCTGATCGCCCTGCTGGGCGTCTTCCGCCTGGTCAACACGCTCATGGTGGCCATCATCTGGCCCAACACCGAAAAGTTCAACGCCAGCGTGCGCGACGGCTCACTCGACTACACCCTGCTCCAGCCGGTCAACAGCCTGTTCCTGGTCACCTTCTCGCGCATCACCGTCTGGCGCGTGTGGGACCTGGTGCTGGCCGTCATCCTCATCGTGGCTGGCATCGGCATGTCCGGCGACATCACCACCCCGGCCAGCATCGCCAGCTTCATCCTGCTCCTGCTCTCAGGCACGCTCATCATTTACAGCCTGTGGGTGGTGCTCATCGCGCTCACCTTCTGGTTCACCAAATTCGACAACAACGTCACCATCCTGCAAGCCCTGCTCGACGCCGGGCGCTACCCGGTCACGGTCTACCCGGTCTGGCTGCGCATCATCGTCACCTTCCTCATCCCCATCGCCGTGGCCACCACCGTGCCGCTGCAAGCCCTGCGCGGCGACCTGGGCTGGCCGCAAGTGGCAATGTTCGCGGGCATTGGCGCGGCCGGTTTTTGGGTCGCGTGGCAGGTCTGGCGCTTTGGGGTCAAACGGTATAGCGGGGCCAGCAGCTAATGAAATACTCCTGGCTGCTCTTCGACGCCGACGACACGCTCTTCGATTTCCCCAAAGCCGAGTCCAACGCCCTGCGCTGGACCTTCGAGCAACTCCGCCTGCCATATTTCCCTGGCTACGCGCAAATCTACAAACGTTGTAATCAACTGGTTTGGGAAAAATTCGAGCGCGGAGAGGTGACTTCGGTGGAATTGCGCACCCTGCGCTTCCGCCTGCTCTTCGATGAACTGAACCTCACCGCCGACCCGGAAACTGTCTCGCCGGTCTATTTGCAGAATCTTGCCCTCGGCAGCGACCTGCTCGAAGGCGCCGGGGAGCTCATGCGCGCCCTGGAGGGACACTTCCGCCTGGCGCTGGTCACCAACGGACTGGCCGATGTCCAGCGCCCGCGCCTGGCTCGCTCAGCGTTGCGCGACTCGTTCGCGCACGTGTTCATCTCGGAAGAGATGGGCGTGGCCAAGCCTGAGTCCGGTTTCTTCGACCTGGTTTTCCGCGCGCTGGGCGGCCCACCCAAAAGCGAGGTGCTCATCATCGGCGACAGCCTCACCTCGGATATGGCCGGGGGCATCAATTACGGCATCGACACCTGCTGGTACAACCCCAAAGGCAAACCCACCGGTCTGCCGGTGACCTGCCAGGTGCAACACTTGAGCGAAATCCTAAAAATTCTGGCGCCCACTTGATCAGTTTTTCCGCGCATCAATAAATAAAAAGCCAGCAGCGGGGTTTCTGTTTTACGGTTCCCCTTCTTACGGATGCACCAACACCTTGAGCATGCCAGTCTTGCCCGCCGCTTCAAAGGCTTGCAGCGCTTCACCCAGGCGGTATTCAGCCGCCACCAGCACCGTGGGGTCCACTTCGTTCTGCGCGAGCAGGCGCAGGGCCGGTTCAAACGGGCCGCAGCGCGACCCGACAATGTTGATCTCATCCACCACGATCGATGACATATTGAGCGTCAGGTTACCCGCGTAGGTGCTCTTGAGCACGAACGTGCCGCGCGGGCGAATGGCCTTGCGGGCCAGGTCGAACCCGCTGGGAGAACCGGTTGCCTCGACAACCACATCCCAGCGCCAGGGCTGCACATCGGCTTCTTCGATCAGGCGGATGCCGCGCGCGGTCAGCAGGTCGCGCTGGTATTTGTGCCGGGCCACCACGCGCAAGTCGCAGCCGGTAAGGGCCAGCGTTTGGGCGATAAGCTGCCCCAACCGTCCCGCGCCCACCAGCAGCACCCGGTCGGTGGGCCTGATCTGCACCTGCTGCTGAATCTCCAGCGCGGCTGCCAGCGGCTCGGTGAACACCGCAGCTTCATCTGAAACTGAAGCGGGGACGCGGTGCAGGTTTTCGAGCGGGAGGCGCATGTATTCGGCAAAAGCACCATCGCGATTAATGATGCCCAGCACGCTGCGGTTTTCACAATGGGTGGGGCGTCCGTTGCGGCACTGCTCGCACTGCCTGCACATGGCATTGATCTCGCCAACCACGCGTGCGCCCAGCCAGGCCAGATCAGGCGCTTCGACCACCTCGCCCACAAACTCGTGACCGGGGATGCCGGTGTAGGGATAATAGCCGCGCACCAGTTCCAGGTCGGTGCCGCAGATGCCCGCCGTACGGATCTTGATCAGCGCCTCGCCGGGTCTGGCGGACACGGGCACATCGCGCAGGTCGATGTGATTGTTCTCGAGCCAGAGTGCTTGCATCTCTTTTCTCTTTCTTTTTAGCGCGCCCCGCGCCGCCCAAACTGCCGCTCAAGCATATCCACCGAGAGATGGATCATGGTCGGGCGGCCGTGCGGACAGGTGCGCGGGGAGTCGCAATTTTCCAGGTCGGCCAGCAGGGCGCGCTGTTCGTCCGGGGTGAGCACCTGCCCGGCCTTGACGGCCAGCCGCTTGCAGACGCGCCCGGCAATTTTGGCTTCGATCTCGTTCTGGAGCGGGGCTTCGTCTTCCTCGAAATCCTCGACCAGCCCCCGCAGCGCAGAGGCCGGATCGGCCTGCCCGAACAGGGCCGGCATGGCCCGCACCTGGAAGGCGTTGGGGCCGAACGGCTCGACCTCGAAGCCGAAGTGGTTGAGGGTTTCGATCTGCTGGGTGAGCATATTCGCCTGGACCGGGGGCAGCTGCACAGCCACGGGGGTGAGCAAAGCCTGCGAGGGGATGTTCTTGCGGTCATGCTGGATCATCAACTTTTCGAACAGCACCCGCTCGTGGGCGGCATGCTGGTCGATCAGGTACAGCCCGTCAGGACCTTCGGCCACCAGGTAGGTGGCGCCGATCTGCCCGACCAGGCGCATGAGCGGCAGGCGCACCAGTTCGCCGCCAGGGCGTGAGACGGTCACCCGGGGTGCAGAATCAGGCGGGGGGGCGGCGTTTTGTTCCGCGGGGAAAAATGGTTGGGGCGTAGAGGAGGATTGGGTTAAGGGTGTGTGGCCAATGGTCCACCCGGCATCGATCTCCCCATGGTTTTCTTCACGCGGCTGGAAGACCGGCCGCCCGCCCCACAGGGCGGCGGGAGCCTGCGGCACGGGCGCATAAGCCAGGATGGCGCGGCGCACAGCGCGCTGGGCGAAGCTGAACATGCGGTCGGGGCTGCGGAAGCGCACCTCGGCTTTGGCGGGGTGCACGTTGACATCCACCTCTTCGGGCGGGATGTCGAGGAAGAGCGCGGCCAGGGGGTAGCGCCCAACCATGAGCAGGGTGTGGTAGGCCTGCAGCAGGGCGGTGACGAGGGGAACATCCTGCACCCAGCGACCATTAATGAAGAAGGTCATCTCTTTGCGGTTGGAGCGCGTCAGCGAGGTGGGGCTGATAAAGCCGGTAAGCCTGGCAGCCTGCGCCAGATCTGCCGAAGGGTCTTCAGCGAGGACCTCGAGCATTTGCTTGGCCACATCGACGCCATACAACGCCGCCAGGATGGCCCGCCGGTCGCCATCGCCGCTGGTTTGCAGCACGATCGAGGCGCCATCCATAAGGCGGAAGCGCACGTTGGGGTAAGCCAGGGCGTAGCGGGTGATGAGCGTGTCGACCTGGCGACGCTCGGTGCTGTCGGTTTTGAGGAATTTGAGACGCGCGGGGACGTTGAAGAACAGGTCCTCGACCCGCACGGTGGTGCCCACCGGGGCGCCCACCTGCTGGGTGCGCCCGGCGATGCCCGCCTCGACCCGAATGCGGCTGGCCGCGGCCGAATCGGCGCTGCGGCTGGTAAGGGTGAGCCGCGAGACCGAGCCGATGGAGGCCAATGCCTCGCCGCGGAAGCCGAGGGTGCCGATTCGGAACAGGTCGTCGGCGCTGGCCAGCTTGGAGGTGGCGTGCCGCTCGACGGCCAGCGGCAGTTCGGCGGGCGGAATGCCGCAGCCATCATCGGCGATCTCGATCAGGCGGCGGCCGGCATCTTCGATGGTGATGGTGATGGCCCGCGCACCGGCATCCAGGGCGTTTTCGAGCAGTTCCTTGACGACCGAGGCCGGGCGTTCGACCACTTCACCGGCGGCAATCTGCGAGGCAACTTCGGAGGAGAGAATTCGGATGGGCATGGCGTGATTATAACCACAGATATTGGTCACCAATGAACACTAATGAGTTTACAACCTACCCATAAATTCCCAGTATTCTAATTTGATAAAGATGTAGGGTTGCGGGTAATATAGGTTCGTGAAGAAACATGAAGTTACTCTGTTACCCAAAGAGAAAAAGAATCTCAAGGCCAGAGTTTCAAGTGGTCAGAATAAAGCGGCGGTGATACGGCGCAGGCGGCGCCCACCCTGGGCTTTGCCGCACCCGTCAACTATGCCACGGACATAAACCCCATCGCCGTGGCGGTGGGCGACCTGGTCACGGCGAACGAAGGCAGCGGCGCCTTCAAGGGGTGGTACACCGTCCCCACAGGGGGGTCACGACGCCAGCAGAATCGCTGTGTGACCATCAGGGTTAAGGGTTGCAGGGTGGACCTCCCCCCCACAGCCGGTCAATCACTTCCCGTCCCAAACCTTGCCAGCCGGTATGATGGTCTTGTCCGGCACATCCGCATAGATCACCGCGCCATTGCCGATGCGCACATGGCTGCCGATCTTCACGCCAATGGCTGTGGTCACGCCCATTCCCACCAGCGCGCGCTCGCCCACATGCACATGCCCGGCCAGCAGCGCGCCCGGCGCAATGTGCGTGTACGCGCCGATCTCGCAATCGTGCGAGACAACCGCGTTTGTGTTGATCATGGATCGGGGATGCACCACCGCCGACGAGCCGACATACGCGTTGGCAAACACCTGCACCCCATCACCCAGCCATGCGGAGCGCTCCACCGTGGCGCGCGGGTGCGCCAAAATGGGGAACGCGAACCCCTGTGCGCCCAGCAGTTCGAACAGGCGCACGCGCACATTGATATCGATGATGCCGCCCACGCCGTTGGCCGCCAGCCGGATGCCTTTCTCCACCAAATCGGGCAGCACTTCGCGCCCGCCCAGCACCCGATAACCGAGCACTTCCGTCCCAGCCGCAATGCCGTCATCGATGATACCCGCAATGCGGAACGCGCCAATGGACTGCACCAGCTCCATCACTGTTTTGGCGTGCCCGCCGCCGCCGTAGACGACAATCTCCGCGTTGGAAGCGGGCGCGGCACTGATCTGCGGCGCGCTCCCCGCCCCGGCGTGCTGGCGCACGATTGCCTCGGTGACCAGCTTGCCGGTCGGCAAGCTGGAAAGGTCTACACCCAATTGCTCGGCCAGCGCCCGGGCAGGTTTGGTGATGCGGATATCGGCTGGCATGCGCTGGGTGTCCGATGCCTGCGCCTCTCTCTTTCGTCTTTCATCCTTGGTGGCGATTTCTTCATCCGCCGTTTCGGTGATGACCGCCAGCCTGTCGCCCACCGCAAAAGTATCGCCTTCGCCGGCCAGGACGCGAATAAAACCGCTCTCCGGCGCTTCGACATCGGCGGCGGCCTTGGTGGTCTCCATCGTAAAGAGCACCGCGCCTTTTTCGACCGGCTGGCCATCGGTGACGTGGATTTCGATCAGGCGCGCTTCGGGTTCGTTGGCATTGAGCAGGGGGACGAGAACTTCGGATTTGATCATTGTATGATTTCCACTGCCGCGGCGACGATATCTGCCACAGAGGGCAGGATGGCATCTTCGAGCGGCCTGCTGTTGGGGATGGGCAGGTCGCGCCCGGCCACGCGCGCAACACGCAGGCGGTTGACGCCCATTTCGGCGGCGCGTGCGGCCACCTCCGCGCCCCAGCCGAGGGTGTGGGTGCCCTCTTCCACGGTGACCAGGTGACGGGTGGCGCGCAGCGAGGCTTCGAGCGGGGACAGGTCAAAAGGGCTGAGCTGGCTGAATACGAAAATATCGCTGAAAATCTCGTGCTCGTAGGCCAGTTCCAGCGCGGCCGCGCGCACCAGTTCGAAGTTGTAGCTGTAAGTCGCAAACGTGACCTGGGCGGGGTACTCGGGGCGCAGGATGAAGGTGGGGTACGCGCCGCCGGTGGATCCGAGTTTCCAGTTTTCCAGATCGCCGTGGCCGGGTTCGAGCAACGGGCGCGTGTAGAGCAGCTTGTGTTCGATGAAGAGCACCGGGTCATCATCCGCGGTGGCAGCCATGAGCAGGTCAGCCGGGTCACCGAGCGTGTTCGGGGCCACCACCGTCAGCCCGGGAACGCCCAGGAAGAGCTTTTCGAGCGACTGTGAGTGCGTGGGGCCATAACCGCGCCGCCCGCCCATGGGGGTGCGCACCACAATGGGTACACGCACATTATCGTTGTACATCCAGCGGAATTTGCTGGCATGGTTGACGAGCTGGTCGGCGATGAGCGTGACAAAATCGCCGAACATGATCTCGGCCACCGGGCGCAGCCCGCGCAGCGCCATGCCGCTGGCGATGCCGACGATGGCCGCCTCGGAGATGGGCGTGGTGAGCACGCGGCCGGGGAAGGCTGTGCTCAGCTGACGCGTGACCTTGAAGGCCCCGCCGTACGGGTCGAGCAGGTCTTCGCCGAGCACGTACACCCGCGCATCGGCTTGCATCGCGGCATGAAGGGCGTGGTTGAGGCGTTCGAGAACGGTGGTCATCGTTTATCCATTTTCCTGTTTACCGGTCCCAGGTTCAACGGTTGAACGGGTAAACGGCGTAACGTTCAAACGCGGGAATGGATCGGCATAGGCCCGGTTGAAGGCATCTTCCAGCATGGCGGTGACTTCGGTTTCGGCGCGTTGGCGTTCTGCCTCACCCAGGCGCGCGCCGTGGATGAGGAGCGGGTCTTTCTCTTTGTAAGACGCCACCTCGGCCGGGTCGCGCACGTCGTCGCCTTTGGAATGGGCGGCGAAGCGATAGGTGTGCAGGATGAGGGCCGCGGGTCGTGTGTTCGCGCGCACGAAGGCCAGGGCGGCCTGGGCCGCTTCCATAACGGTCAGCACATCGGTGGTATCCCGTTCCCACACATCCACATTAAATGCCTGGAAACGCGCCGGGATGGAGCCTGCCACGCCAAGTTCGATGGGCGTGGTCTGGGCGTAGCGGTTGTTTTCGACCACAAAAAGCACCGGCAGCGACCAGAGCGAGGCGAGGTTGAGACTCTCGTAGAGCGCGCCTTCGCCCAGGGTGCCATCGCCAATGAAGACCAGCGCCACTTGACCGGTCTGCTGGACTTTCTCGGCCAGCGCCATGCCGGTGGCGACCGGTACGATGCCGCCCTGGATGCCGTTGGAGTAAAAATTGCGCCATTGGATGTGCTGGCTGCCACCGCGCCCGCCCACCAGCCCGGTGGACTTGCCCATCAGTTCGGCGGCCAGGCGGTATGGATCGCCGCCATAAGCCAGGAAATGCCCGTGGCAGCGGTGATTGCTGAAGACCACATCGCCGGGGTCGGCGGCGGCGAAGATTCCGGCCGCGTTGGCCTCCTGCCCGATGTAGGCGTGGGTGGTGCCCACCAGCCGCCCGGTGGAAAATTCGGACAGGAGGCGCTCCTCAAAGCGGCGGATGAGTAGCAAGGTTCGGTAAAGGGAAAGGATGTCGGTCATGCGGGGCAAATTATATCAGGTGGCGCGCAGCCGGTACCCGGGCGGAGGGTGATCGCAGGGTTTGCGCCGTACTGCGAGGCGGTTTGGGCATGGTATAATCCCGTGCGCTATGAGCGAATCAACTCACATAAAAACCTGTCCCACCTGCGGCACGCGCCTGAGCGAAAGCGCCACACGCTGCCTGGTGTGCGGCACCGAATTGGGCGAAAAGCCCGCCAAAAGTATTGAAAAAGAAGTACAGGCCAGCCGCATGCCAGAGGTCACCCTCTCGCTGCCGGTTGCGCTGGGGTTGTTGGTGCTGTTCGTGGCCATTGGGGCCATGATGGTTTTCTTCACCCTGCGCTCCATTGGCGGTGCGGCGCTGCCCACCCCGGTAGCCACCCCCACCGTCACAGCCACCATTACCCCCACGCTGCTGCCCACCCAAACCCCCACCCCGCAGCCCACCCCCACCGAACAGCCCCCGCAGGAATATACAATCGCCTCCGGCGATACCTGTATTTCGATTGCGCTGGCGTTCAACGTGTCGGTGCAAAGCATCATCACACTCAACAACCTGCCGGTGGCCTGCAACACACTCTTCATTGGGCAAAAGATAAAGGTGCCGTTCCCCACACCCACCCCGCTGCCAGCTGCCACATTGACGCTGGAGCCGGCCGCCGCAACTGCCGCCGCCTGCCAAAAAGTGCTCTATACCGTGCAGGAAGGCGACACCCTCTCGCGCATTTCTGCCAATTACAACGTCCCGGCCGAGGCGATCAAATCATACAACGGACTGGCGACAGACAACGTTTTCCTCGGAATTCAACTGGTTATTCCGTTATGTGAGCGGGCCGCCACCCCAGGTCCCACGCCCACGCCCACCCTCCCGCCGCCCTACCAGGCCCCCAACCTGCTGCTGCCCGCCGATGGCGCCTCCTTCACCCTGGCCAACGACACCGTGACCCTGCAGTGGTCCTCCATTGGCACACTGCGCACCGGTGAAGCATACCAGGTGACCGTCGAAGACGTAACCGATGGTCAGGGCCGCCGGATTGTGGCCTACGTGACCGACACCAAGTACATCGTCCCAGCCAGCTTCCGGCCCAGCAATAGCCAGCCGCATATTTACCGCTGGACGATCAGTACGGTACGCACCACCGGCACAGACAGCAATGGACAACCCATCTACACTCCGGCCGGGGCAACCAGCGCAGCGCGCGTGTTCTCGTGGCAGGGGGTTGCGCCGCAGGCGACGCCGTAGAGACCTGGGGAAAATTTTCGAACCCGGCCAACCGCTCGCGCACATCCACCCACCCCATCAAACCGGGATGATTATTCCTTGCCGAATTTGCGCCCGATCCAGGCGCCCATCGGCGCAGCCACCAGCGCTGAGAAGAGGGCCGCCAACAGCAGCCCTGCGCCGCCCAAAATGCCTGACCAAATGAAGGCCCAGGTAGGTCCAAGGTTGACGACCGTTTCACCTGTCGCATTCACACAAATCAACTCATACGCCGTGGACGGCATCCTTACCCCGCGTTCATCCACCATATATGATTCATAACTGAACAAATCGGGTGTGGTGCCCGCCGGGCACATGCGCCCGCCCACTGTTTCGACAACGAAACCGGTCTGGGCCGTGGCCGCACCCACGCCCGCGCCAACCAACCCCAGGCAGCTTAGTACGCTGAACACCAAAACCCAGACAATACACCCAGACACAATCCCTCGCGAAGTTGATTTCATAATCTCTCCTTTGCCGGTAAACAGGGTGGCTAATAAAATCAGTATAGCACCCGTGTCAAGCCCAAAATATACGCCCTAAAAAAAGCACGGCCTCATGCCAATTTTCAGCATGAGGCCGTTACGTTTTGCGAATTACGGCTTAGCTTACGGCTCCCACACAAAATGGACCATCAGCACAAGGTAGGGTTTGCCGTTTACATATTCATAACCGATCAGCCATTCGCGCCAATCCAATACAACGCCAGGGGTGCCGGGCTTCCACAGGGAATGAAAGTTCAGGTTTTGGTAACTCAACGGCCACGGTTCCACATACATGTGCGCACCCTGCGGGTTATTGGGATGCAGTTGGTACACCGAGGAAAATACATCCACAAATGCGGGGCGCACAATCTCACTGAAGGTGCCAATGTCCGGCTCGCCGCGCGCACCGCTGCCCCAGTTGACCGACTCGGCGCTGGTGAAGATACCGCGTGCCTGGGCCGGGAAGTAGGTTTTGGTGTAGCCGCCGTAGTTGTGATAGGCAATCGTCACACCATGCCGCGGGCTGACAATTGCGGCAAACAAGTCGCCATTGGCATTTAGCATGGCCGGTTTGAGCTGGTTGTCAATCATGTTGATGATACGATGGTCGCCCACGAAGAGCTCCGGCGAAATGTATTCCGCCAGGTACAAGCCGTTCACCCAGCCCAGCCCGTTATCCGGGCGTTTGACCTCCATCCAGGTGGCGCCGCCCGCTTGCTGCGTCCGCCCGGTGGACCGGATGTTGCGCGAATCAGACGGGAAGCTGCCCGCCAGCGGCTGGTCGGCGCCTGCCGCCTCGCGGATGTTGAGCACATCACCCGGGCGAACAAGCATGACTGTGTAAGGGCCAAAGAGTGTGGTGGGGGTGGTCGTCCACACCAGTGTGCCAATCATTTGCCTGAAAACAGCCGTCTCAGCCTCCAGGTCAAATACCGGCGGCGGGGTTTCGAAATTGCCCGGGTTGAGGGAATGCAGGATGAAGTTGAAAGTCAGGCAGTCCGCACCGCGCACCGTGGAATAGGCATACCACTGGTGAATGTTGCCCGCCCCGGCATCCGAGCCAACCTGCTCGACAAAATCCATGCTGTTGATGACGATGATGCGACCCGTGGAACCGGTTGGCCCGGAACCAAGCGAACTCAGGCAGGTACCGGTGTTCTCAGTCGCCACCGCTTCGAGATATTTCTCCCTCAGGTTCGTGCCAGAAACAAATGGCAGGTTGATGCGTACCGCATTGGGCGGACTCCCGGTGAGTGTGCTGCCGGCCGGGTAGCTGAACTTGAACCCGATGGTGTCGTTGGTATAGGTCAACCAGCCTGTGGGGGTGGGCGGAATGCCACTGCCCCCCAAGCGGACAATGCGCGGCGCAATCCACTGCGCGCGGTCGCCCGCAGCCGGCCCGGTGGACAGGATGGTGAGCGAGAAACGCACGCTTTTGCCGGCCAGCGGGGTCAGGTCCACGTTTACATCGTAAGTTTTACCATCGTTCTTTTCCTTCCACTGCCAGACCACACGTGTCGCCCCGCCAGCGGTCAGGTAATCCAGACGGTAGGTCACGTAGCAGTTCCTGGCGCCGTTCTCGCACCCAATGGTGGCCCTAAAGCGGTCGCCCGCCTTGACGGTAAAGGTCGGGTAAATGCCCATGATGTAGCCGTTGGTCTTGTTCTGCGGGGCAGTCAGCAGTCCGGGCGCACCAGTCTGCCCGTTCTCCATCACAGGGGCGTTCTGAATCAGAAGAAAGCCGTTCTTGTCACCGTCCGCGCCAGGGCAGGGCAGGTTGCCCGCGCCGCTCTTCCACTGCGCCGCACAGACGTTGTTTGCAAAGTCATAACCCGATTCGGTGGATGGCGCGATGCCAGCGGTGTTAATGGTCACCCACAGGGGCGTGGTACCCATCGCGCCCACGCCGAACAACTCACCTTTGGGTGCGCGCAGGATCCATTCCCCGCGATATGGGCCAGACCAGGGCGGCGCAACCAGGTTGACGGTCAGACGCACGGTTTCGCCGGGCAGCACCGGGTTGGAAAGTTTCAGCTCGGTGGGGCCGCTCATCTGTTGGCCGCCGTAAAAGACCAAGGCATACTCCTTCGTCCAGGCACACGAACCAGCGTTGCGCACCTCCCAGGTTTTGGTGAAGGCCGCGTTGGGGCTGAAGGTGGCTCCATCGGGCACGGTCACATCCAAGACAAAAGCGGCCCGGTTACACGGTACAGGCGTCACCACCGGCGGGGTGCCGAAGGGCGTGGGGGTGGGCGTCAGCGGCGGCAGGGGTGTCTGCCCGTTGCCGAGGCGGGTGATGCGCGGCCCACCCCACAGGGGGCGGTCGCCTTCAGCGGTACCGGTGGCGAGCATGGTCAGCACAAAGCGGACCTTCTTCCCGGCCAGGCTGCTCAGGTCGACATCGGCCGCATAGGTGCGCCCCTCGTTCTTCTCCTTCCACTTCCAAACGATAATGGTGTTCCCACCAGGGGTGAGGTAATCCAGCCGGTAGGTGACATAGCAGTTTTTGGCGCCCGGCTCGCAGCCCACGATCACTTTGAAGCGGTCGCCATCCTGCACGGTGAACTCGGGAAAAACGCCCATGATGTAACCGTCTGTCTTGCTCTGGGGCACGGTCAGCAGCGCGGGCGCGCCTGCGATGTTATCTTCATAAGTGGGTGATTGAACCCCCTGGGCAAAACCTCGCCAGTCGCCGCTGGTGCCTGGGAAAGGCAGGTTGCCAGCGCCGCTCTTCCACTGCGCATGGCCGGCGCTGGCGACAAAATCGAAGACCACCTCGTCCGCTGTTGCAGGCGCGGCCTGCGACAGCAATGCAGGCTGGATAACCAGCGCTGCGATGGAAAGCAACAAAAACAAAAAGAAACGCGTTTTCATAGAAACCTCCAGGCACGAGAAACCCCCAATACCATCATAGCGCGAAGCCCACCGCACTTCAACGGGCGGCGGGCTTCGGTAATGATATCGCAATTGTGAAAATTACCCTTTTTTATGCTGATGGGCAGGCAAATCCTCAACATACACCACTTTTTTTTCGCCGATCAGTTCCCTCTTTTTGGGCGGACGGAATTTGAGGCGACCCACCTTGTAAGGCGGATACACCCACAGCTCGCACGACCCGCCGCCTGTATCCTCGTACTCGACGAAAAACACCCACGCCTCGGCGTCATCCAGAATGGCGTCCCGGCGCTGGCTGCCGCTCTGGAACGTCCACGACAACCCGAATTTTTGGGCCGTGCTGCGGCGTTGGGTCTTGACGGCCACACCACGCCCGTTCACTTTCAGGTCGGCATCCCATGATTTCTGTTTTCCTTCGTAAATGGTGTAATCCGGGCCTTCGACCGTAAAGCCGAGCGCGATCATCATCTGGCGCACAGCCTCTTCACCCAGCTTGCTGACGAAGTGATCGTCCGCAACTTTGGCGGCATTTTCCTGGCGGCTGTCGCTGTAATCGACCGTGCCGATGACATTTGCCGCGAACCAGCGCGCGCGCTCGACGGCCGGGGCAGGCAGGATCACTTTACGGGGATTGCGAAAAAGGGGCATGGGCGAAAAATAAAAGGTAAAGCGTAATCACCCGAGCGGGTAGTTGGCGATGAAGAGTTCGTTACCGGCAACGGCGGTGGCCTGCCCGTAGTTGTTCATGCCGTATTGCAGTTTCCAGGGTTTGATGTGGGCAAACGAAAACAGGTCGCGCACTTCGGGGCAGTCATCATAGGTGATGAGCCAGCGATGGGTGCAGGCGCGCATGGCGCTGGCAAAGCGGGCGTGGTCGAAACCGGCGTGCAGGTCGCCCTTTTTACCGTACAGGCGCGAATCGGGGTTGGAGTAGTAGGGCGGGTCGAGGAAGATGAAAACACCTTCACCAGAGGCGTCGAGCAGGGGCTGGTAGTCGTCGTTGGTGATGGTCACCCCCCCCAGCAGTGGACCCAGCGCCTCAAGACGGGCAATACTTGATTCGGTGAAACGTTTATTGAAGGCTTGCTGGCTGTACCCGCCCGAATCGATGGTGCCAGAGAAAGTGATGCGATTGAGCACGAAGAAACGCACCGCGCGTTCGAAATCGAGCAGGGAATCCCAGTTATTTTTGTAGGATTCGAACAGGTCGCGCCCATCGTTGGGATGTTGGACACGCACCTGTTTAACAGCGTCCACGAGGCGGGTGGATTGATCCCGCGCGGTCTGCCAGAAGAGGTACACATCGCGGTTGAGGTCGTTGATCCAGAAGCGGGCGTGGGGAAAATCCTGCATCAATTGAATGAAGACCGACCCACCACCCACGAACGGCTCGCGGAATTCGTCAAAGTGTGGCACAAGCGGCATAATCTGGGGCAGGGCTTTGGATTTTCCGCCCGGGTATCGTAATGGAGAACGTTGAGCCATGGTGCCATTATTTTAACAGCAACATGCAGATGTGTGCAAAAGTCATTTTGTGAAATATAGTACTTAAGCATGATTGAACCCACCCGCCCGGCATGCTATTGTATGTTCAGGGAATTGACATATCGAAGCAAGCATCAGGGATGCAATGATCCGGCGGCGCAATTGGTCGCTGCGCACTCGCAAAGGTGCGTATGCCGTCGGGGAGCAAATGCGAAACCGGCCCGGGCAGGTGGCCGGTTTTTTTTCATCCAGCGGTCCCTCCTGTCCGGCTGCAATTATGGACACCGGCAGGCAGCGAGGGGAGGGACGCGAATGGGGCGGCAAGGGGGTGAAATTGTCCCACCGGTTATCAAGACAGCCGTCTGGCGCTCCCGCGCCAGACGGCTGAACGTTACCCCCACTATAAAGCGTCCCGAAGGGAACATGGCCTTCGGGACGCAAACATATTTAGAACCTATCCGAAAAATAGTTGAAAAAAGAGACGTAACCTGATAGAAAAGGATTCTCTACAATCCTCTAACAAGGTCAACGTCTCCATGCCCAAGGATAGCACAAAATCGAAAAGTATCTATCGCATGCCCGGCAAGTTGTGGAAGCTTTTGAAAAAACACTTGCCAAAACAACCAAAAACGAGAAAGCCTGGCTTAGCGCAACAGTAGGCGAATTACAAGCAGGAACTTTAGGCTATTTTAATCTTACAGTTTGATCAATTGCACATAGCCTGGCTCAATAAGAAAAAGGATTACCTCTTTAACCACACACCACGGTGCCTGCAGCATAATGTCGATCTCGATTATAAAAACATGCGCCCATGCAAAGCATGGGCGCATGAATCACAGGGCTGTCTAAAGCCGAGGTTATTTCGCGGCCGCGTCTTCAAGCATTTTGGTGGTGAGCGATTTGGGACGTTCGATGGGTTGGCCAAGCGCGCGGGCCCACACATAGTTAGCGGTCACGCCCAGGGCGCGGCCCACGCCGAACAGCACAGTGTAGAAATCAAATTCACGCACGCCGTAGTAGTATTGCAATGTGCCAGAGATGGCATCCACATTGGGGGCAGGGTTTTTGGCTTTGCCCTGTTCCTTGAGCACGGTCGGCACCACGTCGAAGACCATGTCTGCCAGGCGCACGAGGTCATCCTGCGGGAAGCGTTCTTTGGCGAACTTCATTTGCGCGGTGAAGCGAGGGTCGGGCACACGCAATACGGCGTGACCATAGCCGGGGATGACTTTGCCGCCGTTGAGCGTATCCCAGGCGAATTTGTACAGGTCGTCACGCGAGGGCACGCCGCCAAATTGCTTGTACACATCCAGCAGCCAGCCCAGGCATTCCTGGTTGGCCAGGCCGTGTAGCGGGCCGGCCAGCCCGTTCATGGAGGCAGAGAAGGCGTAGAACGGGTCTGAGAGCGCCGAGCCCACCAGGTGCATGGCGTGGGCCGAGACGTTGCCCGATTCGTGATCGGAGTGCAGGATGAAGTACAGGCGCGCCAGGTCAGCGTAACCTTTCTGGTCGGCCACGCCCAGCATTTTGGCGAAGTTGGCGCCGTAATCGAGCGCGGGATCATACTTCGGCGCGGCGGCATCGCCCTTGTATTTGAAGCGATAAATGAACGCCGCAATGACCGGCAGTTTGGCCGTCAAGTCGAGCGAATCATTCAACGAGGGCATCCAATAGTCGGTCTTCTTCATGCCCTGGTGGTATTTGCGCGCAAACTCCGAGCCATTCTGCAGCGCCAGGATGGCCTGCGAGAAGAGCACCATGGGGTGCGTTTCGGCCGGCATGGTTTTGATGAGGTCGAAGACATAGCCGGGCACTTCGGCGCGTTTGGCCCACTCGGCTTCCACGGCTTCGGCCTGTTCTTTGGTGGGCACATCGCCGACCATCAGCAGGTAGTACAGGCCGCCCACGTAAGGCATATCCGCGCCGTCGGGCTTGGGGAGCGCGGCCAGCACCTCCGGGATGGACATGCCGCGGAAGCGGATGCCCTCGGCCGGGTCCACGTAGGAAATATCGGTGACGAGCGATTTGACATCGCGCATGCCGCCGTACACTTCACCGATGGTCACCTGCCCCACCACCACATCGCCATGCTCCTTGACGAGTTTGGTGACGCGTTCGCGCCAGGCGGGCAGTTGTTCAGCAATCTTTTCCTGCAAAATCATGGTTAACCTCCAAAAAATACAGGGGCGGGTTTGGCGGCCCGTCCCTGTTCAGTTTTACAGCTGCACCAGCGCCTTGAGCGCCTCGTGTGTTTCCTTGACAGCCGCGGCAGATTTTTGCAGTGCGGCCTTTTCCTCATCATCCAGACTGTATTCCACGATCTTCTCGATGCCCTTGCGCCCGAGCATGACCGGCACACCAAAGAACATGTCGCTCAGTCCGTATTCGCCTTCCATGTGGGCAGCGCACGGCACGATCAGGTGTTTGTCTTTCAGGATGGCTTCCGCCATTTGGGCGCAGGCCGCGGCCGGGGCATAGAACGCGGAACCAGTCTTCAGCAGGTTGACGATCTCGCCGCCGCCCTTGCGGGTGCGGTTGACGATGGCTTCCAGTTTTTCGGCGGGGATGTACTCGCGCAGCGGGACGCCGGCGATGTTGCTGTGGCGGGTGAGCGGCACCATTTCATCACCGTGGCCGCCCAGCACGTAGCAGTCGATATTTTCCACGCTCACACCGGTCTCCATGGCCACAAAGGCGCGCATGCGGGCCGAGTCGAGGATACCGGCCTGTCCCACCACGCGATGCCTGGGCAGGTTGCCCACTTTCATGGCCAGGTAGGCCATGGTATCGAGCGGGTTGGTCAGAATGATGTAGATGGCCTCGGGGGAATACTTGAGCGTCTCGGTGACGGCCTTGCCGACGATTTCGGCATTGACCTTGAGCAGGTCGTCGCGGCTCATGCCCGGCTTGCGCGGCAGGCCGGCTGTGACGATGATGATATCCGAGCCAGCCGTTGCGGCGTAATCATTGGACCCGACGATCTCCACATCCTTGCCAATGATGGGCATGGCCTCGAGCATATCGAGCCCTTTGCCCTGCGGCATGCCCTCGACCACGTCCACCAGCACGAGGTCGGCGATCTCGCGCTCGGCCAGCCAGTGGGCGGTGGTGGCGCCGGTCATGCCCGCGCCAATAATGGAAACTTTTGCCATGGTGCTCCTCCAATTGTGCGTTATTTTTCAATGGGTCAAACCCATTTACAACCCTTGTGCTGATTGTAACAAAAAAAGAGACTTGCCGCACCTAATGCGGAAGCCTCTTTAAAGCATTTCAGACAAACCGGCAATGGCTAGGCATTGACCGCCTCTTTTTCCAGGAAGTGCGTAGCCTGGATGGCCGCCGCCGCGCCCATGCCCGCCGAGGTGACCACCTGCCGGAAGTGCGAATCGGCCACCTCGCCGGCCACGAACACGCCCGGCACGTTGGTCTCCATCAGGTGATTGCTCAGGATATAGCCGCCTTCGTCCATATCCAGCTGCCCCTTGAACATCTGTGTGTTGGGCGTGTGACCGATAAAGATGAACACGCCATCGGCCTCGATCTGCCCTTCCTTGCCGGTGACCACGTCCTTCGTTTTCACGGCGGTCACCTTGTCGGTGCCCACCACCCCGGTCAGCACTGTGTTCCACACAAAACTGACCTTGGGATTGTTGAACGCCCGGTTCTGCAGCACCTTGCCGGCCCGCAGGCTGTCGCGGCGATGCACAATGGTTACCGAGCTGGCAAAGCGGGTCAGGAAGAGCCCCTCTTCGAGGGCGCTGTCGCCGCCGCCCACCACGATCACCTTCTTGTCTTTGAAGAACCAGCCGTCACAGGTGGCACAGTATGACACGCCCTTGCCGGTCAACTCATATTCGCCGGGGATCTCGAGATGGTTGGGGCGCGCCCCGGTGCCGATGATGAGCGTATCCGCCAGGTATTCACCGTTGTCGGTCGTCACCCGGAAGGGGCGCTGGCCCAGGTCCACCGTGTGGGCGGTGTCGAACTCCACCTTGGCGCCAAAGCGCTCGGCCTGCTTCTGGAACAGCTCACCCAGCTCCGGGCCGCCGACCCCTTCTGGAAAGCCGGGATAGTTTTCGATGGTATGGGTCAGTCCGGCCTGGCCGCCCAGCTCGGTGCCGGTCAACACCACCGGCTCCAGCTCGGCGCGGGCCGCATAAAGCGCCGCAGAAAGCCCGGCCGGGCCCGAACCCAGCACGAGCACTTTCACGTGTTTGGTCTCGCCGCCCGCAGACGGCGTGGAAATATTACCCAGGTTGAACATTATTCACCTCATTGATCAGGTTTACGTCTAAAAGACGCACGGGCCGCCTCACAAATTACCCCGTGCATTGTATCAGATGCCCGCCCGCGGGAAAAGTTGCAAGTGCGATAAAAATGAGGCATGCAACCCCCGCCCTTCATCCCCGGCCTGCAGTTGTGCGGCGGCTTCTACCGCGAAGCCGTGCGCCCCATCCTCGACACCCACTTCCCCGGCCTGCCCTACCGCCGCGCTCATCGGGCACAGGTCAGAGATGCTGGGATTTGATGCTGCGATATCCACTGACCATCTTTGGGGACCGCGCCTCATGCTCTTCCTGCGCCCCGGCGATTGAACGTCTATACGACTGAGTTTATTTCTCACACACAACTTATCCAGACATGGTAAAATTTCCAACGTAAAGATTGACCAACCCACCCAAGAAATCGAGGCTTATATGCAAATCGTCACCGATAGTGGCACCGACATTTCCCTGAGCGCTGAAGAACGGGACGCACTTAACATTCACGTGGTGCCCCTGGTGGTCACCCTGGATGGGAAATCTTATCGCGAAGAGATCGACATCACTGCTGAAACATTCTACCCGCTGCTCGAAGCGTCTGGCAACCTGCCAACCACCTCGCAGCCCTCGGCGGGCGATTTTGCTGATGTGTATCGCAAATTGGCCGCAAAAGGTGAAGAAATCCTCTCCATTCACCTAACGGCCGGGCTGAGCGGCACGTTCAACTCGGCCAAGGCAGGCGCGGAGCTGGCGCCTGAAGCGAAGGTCACCCATGTCAACACCAAAACGCTCTCAGCAGCCGCCGGGTGGCAGGTGAAAGCTGCCGCGCGCGCGCTGAAAGCGGGCTGGTCATTGGAGAAGATCCTGCCGATGCTGCAAAAGATCAGCGACGCCAGCGAGAGCATTTACACGCTGGATGAGCTGAAGTACCTCATCCACGGCGGGCGCATCAGCCACATGAAAGGGTTGATCGCTTCGCTGCTCAACATCAAACCGATGATCGGCGTGGAGAAGGTGAACGGCACGTATGTGCAGAAAGGCCAGGCGCGCACCTTCAAGGGCGCGGTGAAGGGGCTGGTGGATCAGATGCTGCATGTGCATCGCGAAGGTACCGAATTGCAAGTGCAGGTGCTGCACGCCTTCAACCCCGAAGGCGGCGCGCTGCTGAAAGAGATGATCGAACAGCGCTTCAAGTGTGACTGGCTGCCGATGGGTCCCATGTCGCTGGTACTGGGGGCGCACACCGGGCGCAGTATGGTGGGCGTAGCCTATGCGGCCAAATCGGCGCTGGCAGGCATGCCGTAAAAACACGCGTCCTGGTGAATTAAAATTTTGGGGCTGCCTATTCAGGCAGCCCTTTTTGTATTCATGGACAGGGTTTATCGATCAACCCAACACTTGTTTAAATGCCGCAACCGTCTGCGCCACCCCGGCGTCATCCACCCAGTAGTGCAGCACCAGCCTGAAGCGCCGCGCACCGGTCACGCCGGCCAGCACCCCAAGGTCGGCCAGGCGCCCGGCGGCCTGCTCGGCGTTCAGGGGTGCCTCATCCGTCAGGTTGAGAAAGACCATGTTGGTGGCCGGGGTGTCAGGGTCCAGCACCAGCCCGGGGATGTCGCGCAGTCCGTTGGCCAGCGCTTGGGCGCGGGCGTGGTCTTCGGCCAAACGTTCCACCATCGTCTCGAGGGCTACGATCCCGGCCGCGGCCAGCACACCGGACTGGCGCATGCCGCCGCCCAGGTGCTTGCGGATGCGCCGCGCCTTGCGGATAAACTCCGCCGAGCCGCATAACACCGATCCCACCGGGGCGCACAGCCCCTTGCTGAGACAAAACGTGACCGAGTCGACCGGGCCGGTCAGGGCTTTTGCGTCCACGCCCTGGGCCACGGCCGCATTGAAGACACGCGCGCCATCCATGTGCACGATCAACCCGCGCGTGTGGGCAAAATCTGTCAGGCTGCGCATGTAATCGGGCGTTTGGAACGTACCCCCACAGCGGTTGTGGGTGTTCTCGATCTCGACCAGGCGGGTGACGGGCTGGTGATCATCGTCCGGACGGATCGACGCTTCGATTGCATCCAGCGCCAGCGCGCCATCAGGCTGCTCCATGATCTGGCGCGAGTGTACGCCGCCCAGGGCTGAGATGCCGCCGCCTTCATATAAAAAGGTATGCGCCCGCGCGCCCATGATGGCTTCGTCGCCCCGGTTGCAGTGCGCCAGTATGGCCGCCAGGTTGCCCATCGTGCCAGAGGGAACGAACAATGCGGCTTCCTTGCCGGTCATGCTGGCGGCAATCTCTTGCAGGTGGTTGATGGTGGGGTCTTCGCCGTACACATCATCACCCACCGCAGCCTTGGCCATCGCCTCACGCATGGCCGGTGTGGGCTGGGTGACAGTATCCGAACGCAGGTCAATGATTGGCATCGAAGCCTCCAGGCAGGGATTATTTTTCCACTACACGCAGCTGGCCGAGCACAGCCAGCAGGTCGGGGGGCAGGGGCGCTTCGAAGCGGCGCGGGGATCTCTCGCCGGGCAGGGTGATGACCAGCCGGTGCGCATGCAGGAAGTGACGCTCAATCGCCAGTGTTGGGTGGCGGTGTCCATAAATGCTGTCACCGGTGACCGGTGCATTGAGATAAGCCAGGTGCAAACGAATCTGGTGGGTACGCCCGGTGTGGATGCGCACTTCCAGCAAGGTATGGGCGCGGAAATGCTCCAGGGTGATGTACTCACTGATGGCCTCGCGGCCCCTGGCAGGCGGCACCACGGCCATCTTTTTGCGGTCGCGCGGGTCTCGCCCAATGGACGCCTCGATTCGCCCGGTGGGCGTGGGCGGCGCGCCGTCCACCAGGGCCAGGTACACCTTTTCCACCAGCCGCAGGCGGAACTGGTCTTGCAGCCAGTGATGGGCGCGGTCGTTCTTGGCGACCACGATCAGCCCGGAGGTGTCTTTATCCAGGCGATGCACCAGCCCGGGGCGTTCCTCACCGCCAATTCCTTCAATATCCGGCTCGTAACCCAGCACGGCATTCACCAGCGTGCCGCTGGCATGCCCGGCGGCAGGATGCACCACCATGCCGGCCGGTTTGTTGATGACCAGCAGGTCGTCGTTCTCGTAGATCACATCGAGCGGAATGTTCTCCGCGGCCAGGTCGCCGGGCTGCGGGGGTGGGATGCGCACCGTGATGGTCTCGCCGCCCTCCAGGGTTTGCCCGGCCTTTTTGGCGGGGCGGCCATCCACTACCACGAAGCCATCGGCGATCAGCCCTTGCAGGCGCGCGCGCGAAAACTCCGGCAGGCGCGCCACCAGAAATTTGTCGAGCCGCACTGGTGTGGTGGTTTCGTTTTGGAGGATTTCGACGCGGTCACTCAACCCCGGCTGCTCCTGAATCCACAGCAGATTCCAACCCTGCGCCGTCTGCCGCCCCAGCAGACCCGGCCCGGGCCTGCTTCTGCTCGGCCCGTTCCTTGAGATATACCCCCAGCAGCAGGATGCCCACCCCCAGCGTGATGCTGGCATCGGCAACGTTGAAGACTGGGAAGGTGCCCACCGAGATAAAGTCGAGCACCCGGCCGCCCATCATGATGCGGTCCACCAGGTTGCCAAGCGCCCCGGCAGCCTGCATGCCCAGGGCCAGGCGCATCCACCAATCGCCGGGTTCGGTGCGCGGGTAGTAATAGAAAATGAGCCCCACCACCACCAGGGCAAAGATACCAGACACCCAGCCATAGCCCTGGAACATGCCAAAAGCCACGCCGGTGTTATACCAGTGCACGATACGCGCATAGGGGAACAGCCAGGCCAGGCCATCGGGCAGCCACTGCCCGCCAAAGGGAATGTTCTCGCGCACCAGCCATTTGGTCCACTGGTCGAGCGCAATGATGAGGGAAGCGGTAAGAACAAGGGGAACGTAGGCACGAATCAGTTTCAAAATAGTCTCCACGTTGGGGTTTCTTTTATTGTACCCTACCCGGCTTCGTCAGTCACAAAGACGCGCGGCACGCGCGCGCCGATGTTGGTCATCACCTCGTAGGTATTGGTGCCGGCCCAGGCGGCCAGGTCTTCCACCGTCACCTGCGCGCCGCCCGCCGCGCGCCCCAGCAGAATGACTTCGTCGCCAACACTGAGCGGGTCGTCACCCACGTTGAGCATGAACTGATCCATGCAAATGCGCCCCACCTGCGGGTAGGGACGGCCGTTGATGAGCACGCGCGGCTGGTTGGTCATGCGCCGAAAGTAGCCATCGGCATAGCCACAAGGGATGGTGGCAATGCCGGTTTCGCGTTCGCTGCGCCAGAGCGAGCCATAACTGACCGGTGTTTTGGCCGCAACACGCTTGGCGAAGACCACGCGCGATTTCCAGGTGAGCGCCGGGGCCACCTGCACGGTGCGCTCCACCGCTTCACCGGGGTACACGCCATAGAACAAGATGCCGGGGCGCACCATGTCGAAGAAACTTTCAGGGTAGTTGAGCAGCGCGCCAGAGTTGGCCGCATGGCGCATGCGCGGCGCGGGCGTGCCAAGTTTTTGGTACAGCGCCAGCACCGCGTGAAACTGCTCCAACTGCTGGCTAGCGGTGACAAGATGCGGCGGGTGGGCTGCCCCATGCGCGCGCGGGATTTCGGAATTGGCAAAGTGGGTGTAGATGCCTTCCACATCCACATGCTTGAGACGCAAGGCGTGTTCGATGAAGGGCTGGGCCTCGCCCAGGCGCACGCCAAGGCGCGCCATGCCGGTATCCACCTTGAGGTGGGCGCGCAGCGGCCTGCCAGCCTGTGCGGCGGCCTGTTCGGCCGCATCCAAAAGCGCCGGGTGCGATGCGGTCAGGGTCAGGTCATATTCCAGGAAAAAGGGGACCTGGTCGGGCAGGATGCCGCCCATGACCAGGATGGGTCTATCGATCCCCATTTCCCGCAGCAGGATGCCCTCCTCCAGGGTGGCCACTCCGATGTAGTCGGTGTGGGGCGCGATGAAGGGCGCAACACCTGCCACGCCGTGACCGTAGGCGTTGGCCTTGAGCACCGTCATCACGCGGGCCGGGGCGGCCCGGGCGCGGATGGCGCCCAGGTTGCGCTTGAGCTGCGACAGGTTGACCAGCAGATGGGTGGGACGGGCGGGGTGGGCCATGCACGCTCAGCGGGGTTTGATGATGTTCTCGCGCCACCACGCGCTGCCTGCAATGGCGCTGATGCGCATGAGGAATTCGCTTTCGAGCGAGCGTAACTGGGCCGCGACCGACAAATTGGACAGGGTGCAGTGCGAGAGGTGGTAAGCGTAACTGCCCAGGCAGTCGAGAAAGTCGCCGCTGGTCTGGTTGATGCTGGTCTGGGTGTCCCAGGTGTTGGGAGCCTGGTAAACCTGGTTTTCAAAGGTTTCGACATACAGGTTGATGGCTTTTTGGCGCGGCGACTTGTAAACGAGGAAGCGCAGGCGGCGCAGCCCCAGGTCTGGCGACACAAAGGTGAAGTTGCCAATCAGGGTGGGGCTGATGTAGTAACGTGTCAGCAGGTCGGCGATGGGGTCTTGCACCGCCTGTTGCGGGGGCGGCTCGATGGGGTAGATGGCCGCCCAGCTTTTGGCCGAACGGATGATGGGCTGCGGATAGGTGCCAGCCCGCGCGGGCAGCATCTTTCGGGCCAGGCCTTGCAACTGATCCACAAAGTCGGTGGCATGCATATTACCCTCCTTTTTTACAGGGTCTGGCACAAGCGCGGCGCAACGCGGGTTTTACAAAAACGGATGGTTTTGCAGGGTGGGTTCAAATGAAACCTTACGGTAACTTGCCGCGAGCCGCGAAAAAAGACCGATGCGCGCGGACAGACTGCCGTGATTGTACCCGATTGCCCGGGATTGCGCAGTTAACAAACTGGCGGCGGAGAGGTCTCCGCCGCCAGAACGTGCTTTACGTTACAGAGTGCTGCCGGGTTACTTGGGCCCGAAGGTGGGGTCAGGCAGGCCAACCACCGCGTGGGCGATTGTCCAGATGACGCCGCTGAACGGGCCTTTGTTGGTGTATAACCCGGGCGCAACAGTGGTGCGCCTGTTGACCACCGGGAACTGCGTCTTGCCCGCATAGAAGTGGGTTTCCTTGAGCATGTAAGGCGCAGCCACGCTGTAGGAGGCGCTCACCATGCCGTTGGCGGCATAAGTGACCGTCACACTGCCAACCAGGGTGCCCTTGCTGGTGTTGCACTGCCCGGCCGCAGCCCACAGTTCCATCACATCGGTTGTGCCGCGCGCATTGAGTTTGTTGGTCCAGCCCCAGTTGGAGAAGGTGGGGATGAAGCAGGTGGCCGCGCTGCCCTTGCCGTAAGCGGTTTCGTAGTTGTAGCACTGCACGTGCACGGTCAGGCTGGCCGAAGCGGATTGGCCGGTCTCGACAATGGTGGCGGTGTTGTCATACTTGTAGGAGCCGCACTTGTCCGCGCCGTAATCCGCCCAGTTGTAGGTTTTGGAGTAGGAGAAGATGGCGCCATTGGGGGCGGTGACGCTGCCAAGAGGACCGACCATGCTGTCCTCGATGCTCACGGTCTTGTTGAATTCTTTGCTGGGGCCGCCCCACACGATGGGCTTGGTGTCAGAGTAGGTGGCTTTTTCGGTGGTGACAGTCACAACGTTGTTGCCTTCAACGAGATCCGTGAAATCTTCGCTGTAAGAGCAAGTGAAGGAACCGCCAGCGGCCAGGTTATAGGGGAAGGTCACCGGGCAGGTGATGCCGATGGGATCGCCCGCCAGCACATCCTCCACGCTGGTGACTACCGCGTCGAGGAGGCCGGTGTTCTTGACCGTGATCACGCCAGAGATGTTGAAGTCATAGTCCACGAAGCCGCCATAGGTCACGACCACATCCCAGGTGGCGGTGCCGCTGCTGGGCTTGCCCACGCCCTGGCCGGGGATGTAAAGGTAGATGTCCAGCGGGTTGACCGACTTGTCAATATCCCAGAAGTGTTCGCGCTCGTAGTAGGTTACCACGGTCTTCGATACTTCCAGTTTTTCCTGCGCGCCGGGGCAGTAGTCCGAAATGACCAGACCGCCGCCATTGCCCGGAGCGCCGCCAAACAGGTTAATCGTGGCGGTCAGGCCATCCAGTTTGAAGAATGGGGTGTAGAAGTGCCAGATGTTGGCCGTCAGCGGTTCGCCGGGGCTGTAGGTGCCTGCGCCCGTGCCGCCAAGGATCAGTTCGGCGCCAGCAGATTCGCCTTTGGTGCTGAAGACCCAGTGGATCCAGCCGGTTGCGGGGCGGCCAGGCTGCCCGGCGTACTCGCATTTTTCTGAGTCTGTGCCGCGTTTGCCGTCCCAGTTTTCAGTGTAGGTGGGTCCTTCGGCGAAGGCCACAGTGCTGAAGACCAGGGTGAACGCCAGGGCGATCAGCAGGGCAATGTGAAGGGTTTTCTTTTGCATTGGTTTCTCCTTGAATAAAAAAGGTTGATTGGTTTGGGTTGCTTGCTAAAACCGACGGTATGTTACGATGCGCCTCCGTTAGGGTTCAGGGGTTGCGGGCTGTAAAACAAAAAAAACCAGCCGCAACGTTGGGCCGGTTTCGCGCTGGCTCCCCGGTGAATGTGCCTGCTATGCGCAGGCGCTGCGACCAATGCATTCACCGGATCACTGCCTCCCTGTGAGGAGTATGTTCTTGCTTACATGACAGGGAAAACGGAAAAAAGTTACGCAATGGGTCGAAAAAGGCGACGGAGGGTCGCTCCGCCGCCAAGTGGTCCATATAAATTGTATCAGTTCATCCCCCGTCTGGTTAGTTTGGACAGGTCACTTGCCCCAGTAGCCCACGTTGGCATGCACGCCGTAGTAGTTGTTGGCAGGCACCACGATCTCACAGGTCTTACCGGTGCAGGCGGCCGAGTACGCGAACTGGCCGGGGGCCGGGTTGCTGACGGTCGGCGCATCAGCGTAATCCTGCACCTTTACGGTCACACCCTTGAACGGGTCGAAGACCCAGGCGCCGCTGAGCGTAATGGTAATGGTGACTTTACCGTCCACAGGCGCTGAGAAAGTAACTGTACCGGCCGGCATGGTCTGACCAGCGAACAGGGTGACGGTCTTTTCCTTGCCCTCATATTTCACATAGGTCGCCCAGTTGGCGCCGGGGTAGGGCAGTTCACCGGGTTTGTCGCCGTTGGCCGCCCAGGCGGTTTCGCCGTAGAACTTCAGGTAGCATTCCACCGTCACTTTGGCCGAGTCTTCCAGTTTGAGGTTGCCGTTCAGGTAGGCCCAGTTGACCACGTCATAGGTATAGAAGCCATTGGTGTACTTGGTGAGGTCTTCGGAGCAGGTGAACTTCTCCGGGAAGGTGACCGTGGTCGTTTCGTTGATCTCTTTCTCATAGGAGAAGCGCGGGTCGGTCAGGGTGCCTTTGTCGTAACCGGTCAGGTTTTCCTTCCATTCAACTTTGGCGGCGGCCTTCACCGGGTCGTTGCCTACCGCAGTGACCGTGGCCGTGTTGAGTGTGGCAGAAGCATCGGCCGGCTTGGCAATATAGGTGCAGATGATGGTCTCACCAGCCGGGACGGTGTAAGCCGGGCAGATTACATCGGCCACGGTACCGTCATCCAGCACATCCTTTACCTCGAAGGTCTGCGGAATGGCGGCCGGGTTCTTGATGGTGATGTCGCCGCTGACCACGAAGTTCTTCGGGCCAATGACGGTCTTGGTGGCAACCACCTTCCAGAGGGCATCGAACGTGTCGCCCGGGCCGCCGCTGAAGAAGGGCTTATCCACCGACTTGTCCAGTTCCCACTTCACTTCGCGGTCCCACTCGCCCTTGGCGGTCTTTTCCACCTTGAGGGCCGGCAGGTAGCAATCCACTTTCACTTCGGCAGAGGCCTTCAGCCCAATGTTGCTGTCGAGGATGGCCTCATTGACCACCGTGTAGGTGTAGAAACCCTTGGTGTAGTCGCTGGCCTTCTCCGAGCAGAGGAACGCTTCGGGGAAGGTGACGGTAGTGGACGCGCTGATTTCCTTCTCGTACATGAAGCGCGGGTCGGTCAGCAGGCCCTTGTCGTAGCCCACCAGGGTTTCCTTGTAGGTGAAGGGCACTACCGCCGTGCCGCCCTTGACATACGGCGTCAGCGAGGTGACGGTGGCCGTGTTCTTGGTGGCCTTGCCATCGAGGGGCTTGGCCTCGTAGGTGCAGGTGATGGACCCGAACGCCGGGACGGTGTAAGCCGGGCAGGTCACCACCGCCACCGTGCCGTCATCCAGCACGTCACCCACCTTGAAGTCCACAGCGATCTTGTTGGGGTTGGTGATGGTGATATCGCCGGTCACCAGGTATTTGCTCAGGGTCTCGGTCTTGGTGGCAACCACTTTCCAGACGGAATCTCCGGCTTTTTCACCGGCATAGCCCATGTGGTAGTCATCATCCACCGACTTTTCGAGCTTCCACTCCACCTTGCGCTCGTACGAGCCATTGGCGGTCTTTTTGACGTCGAGCGGCTTGTAAACCACCGGGCAGTAGTCTGAGATGACGAGCTGCGTGTTGCGCCCCAGTTTGCCAAGGTAGTACAGGGTGGCTTTGAGGCCTTCGATCTTGTAGTAGGGCGTGAAGAACTCAACCACCGAGCCGTATTTGGTGGGGGAATAAGTCCCTGCGCCGGTACCACTCAACCGCAGTTCAGCAAAGGTTACATCCTTGGCGCTGGTCACGATCCAGTGAATCCAACCA
The DNA here is from genome assembly GCA_034433165.1 of Anaerolineales bacterium. GTDB lineage: Bacteria > Chloroflexota > Anaerolineae > Anaerolineales > Villigracilaceae > DAOUAP01. Next base: position 50,768 of record DAOUAP010000010.1, read on the forward strand.
TCCTCGGTGCGCTGGCCCTGGCCCACCAAATCGCAGCGCTCCGAGCCGCTGCCCTGGCCGGTCCAGGCAAGGGTTTTGTATTCGATGGCCAGCGCGGCTGTGCTCAACGCAACGGTCAGCGCGAGCGCAACGAACAGCGCGACCCTAAAAGTTTTTTTGGACATAAGCTTTCTCCTTTTCATGAATTGAGAGGTCAAAAACAAACGTTTCCCGGAACCAAAGCATGTGCGCCACTCACCTCCTTTGCAAAGAAAATTCATAATTGCATGAGGTAAAAAAAAACCGGCCACATACCGGGCCGGTTTCGCTTTGGCTCCCCGATGGGCTGCCCGCGCTGCGCGGGCTACGCGGGCTGCGACCAATCAACGCATCGGATCCATGCCTCCCTAGGAGAAGTGCATATTCTATTTTTCTGCTCTAAGAAAGATAATAGCACTTTGCTAAACAAATTACAAGCGATTTTATATATGACAGTTTCACGAACAAAAAGTTACGCTGCTCAGGGTTCAATGTTTGATATTCGATACGCAAGATTCGCGTATCGAATATCAAATAACCACTCCCTCCTCTCTACTCTCCCCCCCTTTGCCAGCCGGGCCGTTCTGCGGTAACATCAAAGCACACATGAGGAGGAACCCATGCCCACCCTTGCCCCCTACGGCTCATGGCAATCGCCCATCACTTCCCAGGTCGTCACCGCCAAGTCCATCGGACTGGGCGGCGCCGCCATCGACGGCAACGACATCTACTGGCTGGAAGTGCGCCCCGAAGAAAAAGGGCGCGGCGTCATTGTGCGCCGCACGCCCGACGGCGCACTCAGCGACGTGAACCCACCGCCTTTCAACGCCCGCAACATGGCGCACGAATACGGCGGCGGCGACTTCTGCGTGGCAGATGGCGTCGTCTACTTCTCCAACTTCAGCGACCAGCGCATCTACACCTGCTTCCCCGGCGAATCCCCCCGCCGGCTCACCCCCGAAGGCCCCTACCGCTACGCCGACGCCATCTTCGACCCCGCCCGCCGCCGCCTGCTGTGCATACGCGAAGACCACACCGTGGACGAACCGGCCCGGGTGGTCAACACCCTGGTCAGCGTGGATGTTGAAACCGGCCAAACGCGCCTCCTGGCCGTGGGCAGCGACTTCTACGCCAGCCCGCGCCTCAGCCCGGATGGCGCGCACCTGTGCTGGCTGGAATGGGATCACCCCAACATGCCCTGGGACGGCACGCGCCTGATGCTGGCCCCCGTCCAACCCGATGGCTCACTCGGCCCCGCGCGGCAGATAGCCGGCGGCCAGCAGGAATCGGTCTTTCAGCCCGCCTGGTCGCCGGGCGGCACGCTGCACTTCATCACCGACCCGCACGGCTGGTGGAACCCCTACCGCATCGTGGATGGCAAAATCGAAGCCGTGCGCCGCATGGAAGCCGAGTTCGGCCTGCCGCAATGGGTCTTTGGCATGTTCACCTATGATTTTGAAGATGACGAAACGCTCATCGCTGCCTATGCGCAATCTGGCGCCTGGCGGCTGGCCCGCCTGCACACCCCAGACAGCGCGCTGACCGACTTTGACCTGCCGTACACCGCCATCAGCGGCGTGCGCACCGGGGCCGGGTTTGCGCTCTTCCAGGCCGGGTCGCCCACCCAGGCCAACGCCCTCATCCGGCTCGATCTGTCCAGCGGCGCGGTCGAGACCCTGCGCAGCACGCTCAACACCGCGGTGGACGCGCGCTACATCTCCGTGCCGGAAAGCATCGCCTTTCCCACCGAAAACGGACTCATCGCCCATGGCTACTTTTACCCGCCTGCCAATCCCGACTACGCTGCCCCGGCCGGCGAAAAACCCCCGCTGGTGGTCTTCATCCATGGCGGTCCCACCGGCGCGGCCAGCGCCACCCTGCGTTACGGCGTGCAATATTGGACCAGCCGCGGAATCGCCGTGCTGGACGTCAACTACAGCGGCAGCACCGGTTTTGGGCGCGCCTACCGTGAACGCCTGAAAGGTCAGTGGGGCGTGGTGGATATGGACGACTGCGTCAATGGCGCGAAATACCTGGCTACCCAGGGGCGGGTAGATGGCAACCGCATGGCCATCCGTGGCGGCAGTGCAGGCGGCTACACCACGCTGGCCGCCCTGGCGTTCCGCAATGTTTTCCGGGCCGGGGCCAGCCACTTCGGCGTGAGCGATATCGAAGCCCTGGCCATGGACACGCACAAGTTCGAAAGCCGCTACATGGACAGCCTGGTGGGTCCCTACCCGGCCGCTAAAGCCGTGTACAAGGCGCGCTCGCCCATCCACCATGTGCATAAGATCAACGCGCCGCTCATCCTCTTCCAGGGGCTGGATGACAAGATTGTGCCGCCCAACCAGTCCGAGCGCATCTACACGGCCTTGCTGGCCCGCGAGGTGCCGGTGGCGTACATCGCCTTTGAGGGCGAAGGGCACGGCTTCCGGCAGGCGGCCAACATCCAGCGCGCGCTGGAAGCGGAATTGTATTTCTACGGGAAAGTTTTCGGCTTCGACCTGGCCAACCCGGTCGAGCCGGTGCAGATCGAAAATTTGTAGCCGGTGTTTGTGGAGAGGCTGAGCCTCTGCATGAGCGTTCCAATTGCACGCCCGTTTTTACCCCACCCCCGGCGGCACGCGGAAAAACAACCCAACCACATAGCCCACCAGCGCGCTGATGATGCCGATGAGCGCCATTTGCAGGCCGCTTTTGAAGGGGCGGCCCACCGTCACACACGCCTTGTACGCGCCCACCACAAACAAGGTGATCGCTGCCACCACCAGCGCAACCCAAATGCTCAGCTCCACATCCAGGAAGAAGAACGGCGCCAGCGGGATGAACGAGCCAACCAGCGCAGCGAACCCCACCACAAATCCAGATTTCAGCGCCTGCGAACGCTCCGGCGGGGTCATCTGGAACTCCTCAGACATCATCACCTGCACCCACACGTCCGGGTTGGCCGTGATGACCTCCACAATTTTGTCGAGCGTTTCACCTTCGAAACCTTTTTTGTTGTAGATTTCGCGAATCTCGGTGATCTCCACATCCGGCGCCAGGTGAATGTGACGATATTCACGCTCACTGCAAGCGAATCAGTCATGGGGGGTTTCTTTTAGTCTCGAATTATATGCCCAAAAGCATCACGCGCTTGCAATCTGCTCCCGGCGTGCTAATATGAAATTGGAGGCGCACATGAATACTGCAACCATTAAACTGCTCACCTGGACACCGCGCGTGCTGGGCGTGCTGTTCATCCTGTTCGTGTCCATGTTCTCGCTGGATGTGTTCGCTGAAGGCTACACCCCACTGGAGACCGCCATCGCTTTCCTGATGCACAACCTGCCATCTTTCGTGATGCTTGTTGCGCTCCTGCTGGCCTGGTACAAAAAATGGGAATGGGCCGGGGCGATTGGCTACCTGGGGTTCGCGGTATGGTACTTCAGCTTTGCATCTGCCGCGCCATTGGGATGAGGCATGCTGGTTCTGGGCGGCACGCCGGTCTTAATTGGTGCGCTGTTCCTGGCAGGCTGGGTGCTGCGCACACGCAGGCAAGGCTAAATCACCCCAATAGCAACGACCCGCGGGTGTTACCCTGCGGGTCGTTGCGACCAGGTAAAGGATTACTTACTTCACAACCGGCAGTTCAGCGCCGATCCAAGAGTTTATGCCGCCGTTCAGGTTGCGCACCGCGGTGTAGCCCAGGGCATTCAGGTACATTTGGACCATCGCGCCGCGGTGACCTGAGCCGCACACCACCACGATCGGGGCGGCCTTGTCGGTGGGGATTTCGGCAATGCGGCTGACCAGTTCGTTCACCGGGATGAGCACCGCGCCTTCAATGTGGCCTTTGTCGTCCCATTCAGCCTGGGTGCGAACATCCAGGATGAAGGCAGTTGCGCCGCCAGCCAACTCGGTGTTGAAATCGGGCGCTTTCACAGAGCCAAAGCCAGCTTCAGGCAGGTTGGCCAGGTAGGCGTCCAGATAGGCCAGGCGGGTGGGATCCACATCGGGTGTGCCCTTCACTTCGGGCGCGGGGATGGGATCGGTCACCAGGGGCAGTTCGGCTTTCTTCCAGCCAGTGATACCGCCGCCCACGTTGACCACATCGGTGTAACCGAGCAGGCGCAGGGCCATCACGCCCAACGAACCACGGTGCCCAGAGGCGCACAGGATGACGATCTTCTGGTCTTTGGCGGGTAGTTTATCCAGGTTTTGCAGCAGGGTGCGGATGGGCAGGTTGATGGAACCAGCAATGTAACCCGCTTCCACTTCGCTTGGTTCGCGCACATCCACAGTGAAGATGGGGCCTTCGGCCAGCATTTCATTGAATTTGGCAGAGGATATAGAGTAAAAGCCTTTATCGGCGGGCAGGTTGGTGAGGAAGTCGCCCATCACCACCGGCCAGTTGACCCAGCCAACCACCGGCAGGTTGGCGGCTTTCCAGGCATTGAGGCCGCCGTTGAGGTTGATCACGTCGGTGTAGCCGAGCAGGCGCAAGGCCATCATGGCCATGCCGCCGCGGTGGCCGGAGGCGCAGTAGATAAAGATGGGGGCGTTCTTGTCAGCCGGAAGCTGGTCGAGCGTGTTCAGGAAGTCGGCAAAAGGCAGCAAGGTGGCGCCTTCAATGTAACCATCCTTGTCCCATTCGGCCTGTGAGCGCACATCGATGATGGCGGGCTTCTTGTCGGCAAGGTATTCCGTTACTTTATCAGATTTGACGGTGTAGAAACCCTTGTCGGCAGGCAGGTTGGTAAAGTACGCATCCAGGGTCTCGAACAGCTTTTGATCCGCCACGATGGGGGTGCTGATGGCTTTGGGGGCTTCGGGCATGCTGTCCTTGACCAGCGGGAAGCCAGCCCTGCCCCAGGCATTGGTGCCGCCGCCCAGGTTAATGACATTGGTGTAACCCAACATGCGCAGGGCCATCATGGCCATACCGCCGCGGTGTCCCGAGGCGCAGTAGATGACAATTTGTTCATCGAGGCCGGGCAGTTTGTCCAGGTTCTTGAGCAGGTCGCGCACCGGGAGGTTGATGGCGCCTTCGATGTAGCCATTGGTCTCCAACTCGGAGGGTTCGCGCACATCCACCAGGAAGGCCGGCTTTTCGACCAGCTGCTCATTGAGTTTGGCAGCGCTGATCGAACCGTAACCCTTATCGGGTGGCACCTGGGCCCAGAAGGCCGGGAAGTAGGTAGAAATATCGAAAACCGGTTCGGGCGTGGGCGGTACCTCGGTGGGGGGCGCTTCGACCACGGGCGCCTGGGTGACTTCGGCCGGGGCAGCCGGAGCACAGGCGCTCAAGATCATGCTCAGGGCGAGCAGGATACCAAGCAGGGCAGATAACTTGCGAGACATGAGATAGTTCTCCTTTTGGTTTGGTTTCTTCTAAATGCAGGCTTGCATTACGGTAGCCTGTGACACACAATACAAGCAGACTCGATGCGCCCAACGTGTCTGGCCGGGAGGTCGGTGTGGCAGGAGGCGCACATTCCCGGTTTGAAGTTGGCGTGCCCGGCGGGCATCTTGGCGGCGTTGTTGATCTCATCCATACTGGGCGGCAGATTGGTGACAATAACCGTCGCATTTGCATTCAGCTCTTCGGGCTTGACCTTGTCTGCAGTCAGGAACAGGTCTGTGCTGGCGTGACAGTTTTCGCAGGCAGATGTCTGCGGTGTCTTGAGTTGGATGTTATGCGGGGTGGTATACGCCCAGGTGGGCAAGGCATCGAAGTTTGGCAGCAGGTTTTCGCCATAGAACTGATAGCTGGTCGGCGAAATGGGCACATGCCGCACGGTGACGTAGTTGTACGGACGGTTTTCGTTCTTGAGCACGTTTTGCCCGATGAAAAAAGTGCGGTAGGTGGCTTCGGTTTCATAGAACGGGTTGCCGGTTTTGTCGCTGATGGCAACATGGCAACCGTCACAACTGGTGTAGGTGATCGAGTGGCACACCTGGCAGGCAAGTTTTTCGCCATGCGCCTGGTGCATCACATTCTCGCTTTCGGCAGCAATCGCTTCGGCATGGCAGTCGGTGCAGGCTGGTGCTTGCGGGCCATCGTAACGGTTGGCGGGCGGGGTGTCGCCGTAATCTTCGCCGTGCATATCCGCGCCGGTGTGGCAGGCCACGCAGTTCATGCGACCCTGACGGAAGTGGACATCCCCTGGCAGGTCTTCGTTCTTGCCGAGGTATTCATTGCCCACGCGACTGCCATGGCAGGCGGTGCAGTTGCGCGTCATGGAGGGCGTCTTGTTGATGATGTGACCATCCACGAAGCCGCCGCCCACCGAGCCGGGCTGGCTGATGTGGCAGTCGCCACAGCTGGTGTGGCACGCCGCGCAGTGATTGCCAAACATGGTTTCGAGCGACGGGTGGGTCTCCAGGCCGCTGCGCGCGTTGATTGTTTCCCAATAGCCGCCCAGCGAAGCGTGCATGCTCTGGTCGAAATGCTTGGACTGGTCTTCATGGCACGTGGCGCAGACATTGTTGGCGCCCGTGCTTGGATCGGCAATCATGCCAGCGTGCGCGGTTTCCATGTCTGCAGATTGCGCGCCGCCATGACAAAAGGTGCACTGGATATCACCGTGACGGGTTTCCGAATAGGCGGCGGTGATAAAGACTTTCTCCCATGGCTCCAACGGAGCCACCTCGCCCCCTCAGCCAACGCCTTTGGATTCGCCTTCTTTGTCTTCTTCTGGTTTGGCCAGCGACACCAGCTTGTCTTTGTCGGTATGACAGGCCAGGCACTCATCCACAACCGGTGCCATGGTGGCGGTCGGCGGAAGAGTGCTTGCGGGCTGAACGGCCGGCTCGGTGGGTTGTGGGGCTGCGGTTTGGGTTACGGCCGCGCCACATGCTGCCAGTATGAACATGCCCAACCCGAGCAGGATTGCGAGTTTGGCTTTTTGCACGTTGAGGCTCCCTTCATAATAGTGACAAAAATCACAAAGTCATTTTATAGTGTCACTTATATTGTGACAAGTGATAAAAATAACGCTCGGTCATTTGATTTGCTTATAAAAAGACATCAGCCGGACTAATCGGTATCCTGACTAGTCCGGCTTGATTTACAGAGTACTGCGTAAATATCTAAAATGGAAATGCTGTTTTCACCTTGAGTTTCGCATAAAAAGGTTTAGATATTTATGCAAGAAGCAGTAGGTACTTTGGTATTTTTTACCGGCGCGCGGTGTGGGATCGCCCCAGCCACACCCCCACCCCAGCGGTCACTGCGCCCAGGGTTGTGCCCCAGGCCATATCCACCACGGTGACCAGTATCGGCCAGCCTTCGAGTGTGGCCAGGTTGGTCAGGTCGTAGGTGGCATAGGTCACCAGCCCAAAGAGCGCCCCACGCAGCGCTGCCTTTTGGATGTCCCCCTCCGCCATACCCGGTCCGGTAACGAAGACCACCATCCCGCCTATGAACAGCAGGTAGAACAGCCCCGCCGCCAGCCAGTTGGGGTTTTCCGCCATGATGAACCCAATCTGCGACCGGTAGAAGGCGGGCGCGACCAGCCCCAACCAGATGGCATCCAGGGCCAGGAAAGGAACAAAGGTAAACAGGTAAGCGCGGAAAAATGGTTTCACGAAAAGCTCCCTGAATGAAAACAGGCAGGGTTTGAGTCCCTGCCTGCTGATTCCCGGTCAGATCCCGGGGGTGGCGGCCTTCTTGGGTTTGCGCGCCGATTTCGGCTTTTCCTCCGAAGCGGGTTTCCCGCCAGTGGACTTCTTCGCTGCCCGCTTCTTGACCAGCTTCTTCGGAGGCTCCGCGGCCACCTCCGGTTTGGGCGCGAACAGCTCGTCGAACCTGGACTGCACCGACTGTGTTCCAGCACCATTCAGGGCATCGTGCACCGCTTTCCACTGCCCGCCATAGACCAGGCGCCAGTCCAGGAAGGCATGGCTCTGGTATGCGTGCATGTGCACAAACAAACCCTGTTCATTGATGTCGCGGCAACTGCGGATGTACTCCTGCCCGGTGACGTAATCCTTGAAGATGGCGAAATCAAGCGGGTCATTCGGCAGCCCCAACCCCCCGCCCAGAGACTTTTGCACCAGACTGCCAGAGCCCTTATCCATGAACGCCACCGAGGTGCGCACCCAGCCGCTCGTATCGGCGTACTTGTTGTGGTACACCACCAGTCCGCGTTCAGTGTTATGCCGGTTGGAGTAGGCGAACACATCCTCATTGACATGCCCATCGACCGAGAAGAAATCGTAGAGCAGGAAGTTATCCACCTCGGCAAAAATATAGCGCTTGTGCAGGATGGGGAAGATGCGCCACTCGTGCGCGCTGATCAGCCCCTCGTTGGGCTGCTCGTCCCATTTGGCGCACCGGAACTCCATGCCGTACTTCTCGCGGAATCCCTCGAACTGGCCATGGCCGAACATGGGCAGCCCCGGCAGCGTGGCCATGACCGTGGCCACGCCAAAATACTTGTCGCCATCGCCAAACTGCTCGATGGCCGTTTTCTCATCCGGGTTGTTCATAAAGTTGACGAAGCGTTTGAGCACCTGGGTGTCGAACTCGAGCACGTTCTTCATTACCAAGCGGTACTTGGCGTTATCCTCGTCGCGCATCATGTGCATGAAAGCCGAGTTGTACACGCGGTGCATGCCCAGCGTGCGCACAAAATAACCTTCCATCAGCCAGAAGGCCTCGGCCAGCAGCAGCGTATCGGGCACCTCGGCGGCCACCCGGTCCACCACCTCGCGCCAGAATTCCTCGGGGATGGCGGCGTCGAACTGGGCGCGCGTCAGCCCGTGCTCCGAGCGGCTGGGGATGGCCCCGCCCGCGCCCGGCTCGGGAAACCACAGGCGCTGGATGTGCTTCTTGGCCAGCGTCATGGCCGCATCGAAGCGGATGATGGGGAAGTTGCGCGCCACGTGCAAAATGGTCTGGATGACCGCCTCGCGCACTTCGGCTTTCAGGTAGTCCAATTGGGCGGTGTCGTTCCACGGCATGGAGGTGCCGTCGTTGCCGTGGTAAATGTAGCGCGTGTCGCCCGTCCAGCGGTCCACGCGTTTGAAGACCACGGCCGCATCGCTTTTGCTGTAATAATGATCCTCCAACCAGATGCCCACGCGCAAGTCATCAGACAGCACTTCGCTGTTGAAACTGTAGCCCGGATATGGGGCGTAAGGCACCGAGAGGAACCAATCGGGATGGTCGAGCACCCACTGAGAGTCGATGCCCATGTGGTTGGGCACCATATCCGCCGAAAGCCGCACCCCCCGCTGCCAGGCCCGCCAGCGCAGGTTCTCCAGCGCGCCCCAGCCGCCCAGGTCGGCGGCGATATCATAAGAAAACAGCGAATAGGCCGAGGCCACCGCATCGTGGTCGCCCATGCGCTGCTTGATGCGCTGGCTGGCTTTGCTGCGCTCCCACAGCCCAATGAGCCACAGCCCGGTGATGCCGCGCTGGGCGAGCTTATCCAACTCTTCGTCGGGGATCTGGTCGAGCGTGCGGATCTCGCGCCCATACCACTTGCTGAGTTGGTCGAGCCACACATAAGAATTCTTGGCCATCAGGATGCAGCGCGGCATCCAGTCTTTATCCGGGCTGAAGCGCTCGTACTCGGCATACTCGCTGCCGTGGAACGACAGCACCGGCGTTTCGCCCTGGAAGCCGCCCGGCCCGGTCTGGCGGATGACCTCTTCCTTAACATAATCGATGCCGCGCAGCAGGCGCAGCACGAAGCCTTCGCCCAGCACCGCCCCCCAACGGTTGAGCAGGAACTCGAGCTGCCCGGCCAGCGAATAAGGCGATGCCACCGCCGGGGCGCGCAGCACATGGATGAGCGTCTCGCCCGACCCGCGCCCCCCAAGCCCCGGCTCGCCGCTAAAGAAATCGCTCACCCCGCTGACAAGCGCCTCGTAGGCCGTGCCGGGTTTGAGCGGCTCATCGTCGAACAGTTCGCGGTAGGGTTGGGCGGCAGGGTTCAGGTTGGTCACGTGCAGGATGAGCATTTCCTCCATCACATGCTGCCGGTTCGAGACGCCATCAGCATCCTGGTCCAGGTACTGGTCAGCCGACATCTGCCCCTGGTATACTGCCAGCGGTGGGAACTCGTTCACAAAGCGCACCATCACCCGGCGCAGGGATTCCTGCCCGATGGTACGTTCCAGCCAGCCCATGGCACGCGACATGACACCGGCGTTCTGCATTTCATACTGGCGCAAGACGATGTGCAGCACCTCATCGATCAACCCCAGCGCGTTGATATCGCTGGCCGGCACAGGCGCGCTGCGCGCGGCGCTCATCCGCTCGGCAAAATGCCGCGCCGCGCCGAACTCGGAGATGATGACCCGCCCGTTGGCAAGAAAAAGCTCGTTCTCGAATTGGTATCGCTCGCGCGCAGGCTGCGAAATGAGCATTGGGTGGCCTCCTGGTGACGATCCAAATGTTTTACATAATGCTATCATTTTACATTAAAGACCGGGTAACGGGGCAGGCAAACGCGCGCAACCCGTGCCGGCGCCCTGCAACAGCGTGTAGTTTTTCGGTTATACTTCGCAGCATGCCGCCACAAAACAATGAGATGCTGGTCATTATGCTGCTGGTTGTGGAAGGGATCATTTACATCCCGGCCATTTTTTTCGCGCTGGCGCGCCGCACCGGGCAGGAAGTAACAGCCTACCTGCTGACCGCCTATGCCTGCCTCGGCCTATTGGTGCAGGTGATGGAATTGCTGGTAATGTTTGGGGGGGCTGGCAGGCCGCTGTTCCGCATCATTGACCTGGCCAGCACCCTGGTGCTGGCTTTACTTTTACTGGCCATTGCGCGCGCTTTCCTGCGCGTCAAAGGCGGGCGCGGCTGGCTGGGTTCTGGCGCGGTCTGGCTGCTGGCCATGGTGCTGCTTTACACGCAAGTCATCCCCCTGCCCGACATCGTCTGGCAGGGACAAACGACCGCCATCACCGCCCAGGGGCTGCCCATGCTCATGCTGGCAGGCGGGTGGCTGGTATTCATGGTGGTCACGGTGTTCATGCTTGCCCGGGCCTACCAGCAAACCCACCAGCCCATGCACCGCAACCGCATCGTTTACTGGATGCCGGTGCTGGTCCTGTTGGCCGCCAATGATGTGATGGTGTTGCTCGCAGTGAATGGGTTCGGCAGCTTCCTGCGCGTCATTGGCTTGGTGTTAATGGTGTACGTGGCCCTTACATTTCATCTGCCCGATGCACGTGACCTGTTCAGGCGCGGGCTCATTTACCTCATCACAAGCGTTCTGGCGTTGGGTGTGTATGGGCTGGGCTATGCTGCCGCACAGCGCAACCTGCAGGCCGCCAGTGGACTCAACCCGCTGATCCTGGGCGGGATCATTGCCGTTATCCTGGCGGCCGTGTTTGCCCCGGCCATCAGCTTCATCCGCCGCAGCGTCAACGGCTTGTTCAAAACCGAATACTACGACCCGGCCGAAACCCTGCGCGAATACAGCCTGCGCATCAGCAACATCCTCGAAATCCAGCGATTGGCCGATCTGGCCGTCGGCATGATCATCGACGCCATGGAGATCAGCCGCGGTTTCCTCTACCTGGTAGATCGCATTCCAAACGCCCAAAACGAGATGGTGTACAGCCTGCGCGGCGTACATGCCGCCAATAACCTGCACACCCCGGCCGGCACGCTGGCAGAATCGAGCCCAATTGCCCGCACCCTGTCCACCGAACGCCGCTCCCTGCTGCAATACGACCTGGATTTTTTGCCGCTTTACCAAAAAGCCCCCCAAACCGAACGCAACTGGCTGGCCCGCCTGGATTGCGAAGTGTACGTGCCCATCTTCTCCAAAGGGCAGTGGATTGGCCTGTTCGCATTCGGTCAGAAGCTGTCTGGCACCCGTTACCGCGACGACGATCTGACGGCCCTTTCCACCCTGGCCAACCAGACCGCCGTGGCGCTGGAAAACGCCCGCCTGGTCGAAAACCTGGTGCAGCTCAACGAACGCATCCGCACCGCCTACAGCGAACTGGACCGCGCCAAGCGCAACCTGGAGCAGCTCGACCGCACCAAAACCGATTTCCTCAGCATCGCCTCACACGAACTGCGCACCCCGCTCACCGTCATGCGCGGTTATGCTGGTATGCTGCTCGATGTGCCCGCCATCACCGAAGAAGCCTTCCTTCTCAAAACCGTGCAAGGCATCAACGAAAGCGCTGTGCGCATGCACGACATCATGGAAAGCATGTTCGCCATCGTACAGCTCGACACCCGCGCGCTGCAAATTCACATGCAGGATGTGCCCGTGGGCAGGCTGGTGCGCGAAGTGGCAAGCAGCCTGCGCAACGATGCCGAAAAGCGCAAGCAAATCCTCAAAGCCGACCTGCCCGCCCTGCCGCCCATCAGCGGCGACCCGGAGTTGCTCACCAAGCTCTTCCAAAACCTGCTGCGCAATGCCATCAAATTTACGCCCGATGGCGGCAAGATCACCGTCAGCGGGCAACTGCTGCCGCCAGGTAACGGCAACCCATCTGGTTGGGTGGAACTGGTCTTTAGTGATACCGGCGTAGGCATCGCCCCCGATGTGCGCGACATCATTTTCTCCAAGTTCTACCAACCCGGCGAGCTCAACCGCCATTCCACAGGCAGGACCAAGTTCAAAGGCTCGGGCGCGGGGCTGGGGCTGGCGCTCTCAAAAGGCATCGTGGAGGCGCACGGCGGCAAGATTTGGGTGGAAAGCCCCGGTTACGACGAGAAAAAATGCCCCGGCAGCCAGTTCCATGTGCTGCTGCCGCTCAAAAAATAAGACGACCCTTGCGGCCGTTTTTATTTTTGCGGCAGCAGCCAGCCAACCAGCCCATACCCCAACCCAAGCAAGATCAGCCCAAACTTGATGCTCGCGCACCAGAACGCCACCTGCGGCGCGGTTGAATCTGCGCCATTGAGCAGGATGGAGAATAAGGCGATATTCCCCGCTGCATCGAAACCCGTTGCCGCAAAGGCCCCCCACCCCAGGGCATTCCCCGCCGCAGACCAGGCTCCCCGCCGCCGGCCCGCCGCCAAAAGGATGCCCGCGCTCAACGCGGTGGCATACACCGGCATGAAGAGGAAGTCGAACCCCAGTCCAAAAACCGTGTAAAGGAGGGCCGCATCGTCCCAAGAAGCGAGCAAGGCAAAGGCACTCTCCGGTGAACCGGCCAGTTCGAATGAAACGATGCCTGATGGCGCGGCAGCGGTCACGAGCGGCGGGTTGAGGAAAACCTGGAAAACCGCAAAACAGATGAAGGTCAGCATGAGCGCAGCCCAGAAAACAGGTTTACGCGCAGAGAGGGGAATGAAATCCAGCGGGTGGCGCATTTTACAAATCCATTCTGTAAACGCGATGGTTCTTATACTCGATGCCGTTCAGGTTCTTGAGGTCGGCGCGCATTTGTTCGGTGGTTTCGGCCACCTGGGTCATTTCGATATGGCAGAACTTCCCAAAGTTGAGCAGGGTTTGGCCCATCTCATAATAGAGGATGGCGTTGCCGCCGTGCCCCTGGTGTGCGGGCAGGATGCCCATGCCGTTGACCGCCACCGTGCGGGTGCGGCGCATCTCGAGCAGGATATCGAACAACCCGAACGGAAGCAGGTTGCCGCGCGCACGCTGCAAGGCTGCTGAGACATCGTGGAAAGCGAACAGGAACCCGACCACATCTTCGCCATGCGTGATGATCTTGATGAGGCGGTGGTCAGCAATGGTCATGATGTTTTCGACCACGAAATCGATCTCGCGCCGGGTGAGGGGGAAATATTCCCAGTTATTGACGAAAGCCTGGTTATAGGCCGTGCCAATGCGGTCTGCCCATTGCAGCAATTCTTTCTTGCTCGAGAAGCGTTTTACCTGCAGCCCGCCGCGCTCCAGCGCCCGCTTAGCGATACGCTCCACACGTTCGGGAATCCTGAACTGGTCGGCTGGCAGGTAGCATGAAACAAAATCGACCTCTTTGATAAAACCCTGCGCTTCGATCAGTTGCTGGTAGTAGGGATAGTTGTAATTGAGCATGGTCATGGTCTGGCGCTGTTCGAACCCCAAGACCTGCACCCCATACCCATCCAGCGGTCCCATGCCCTTGGGTCCCACCACACTGGTCAGCCCGCGAGCACGCGCCCAGGCAAAGACGGTTTCAAACAAGGCCGCGGCGGCTTCGGGGTCATTTTCGCAGTCGAAGAAATAGAAGTTGGCTTTACGGGTTTGGTGATACTGGTTGAAAGGCCGGTTTTCGATGGCGGCGATGCGCCCCACATCGCGCCCCTCGCGCACAGCCAGGAAAAAATCCACATCCGAATGTTCGAAAAAAGGGTGCTTTTTGGGGTTGAGTTGGGTGTATGCGTCAACGTTCAACGGCGGCACCCAGTGGGGACAGTTGCGGTACAGGCGATGCGATAGTTGAACAAAACGCCGCGCGTGGGCCCGGTCAAGTTCAATTTTTTCGATGGAAAGCATGTTTCCTCCTGATGATTTTTACTGCAAACACTCCCTGCCTGGGGCTTTCAGGCTATCGCCAAATGATGGCATGGCAATTGCCGCACCAGATGGGGTGAAAACGCCGCTTTTGACGGTAAAAGACCAGGTTTGACGACCATCGTTTACTTAAAAATGATGTAACGCATTATGATTTTAAGAAAGGCGCGCGTGTCAGACCAGGGAATTCTCAAAGTTTTATCCTTTACGCCATTGGCAGTCTGGCACTTTGTTAAACGGAGCGAAAACCTTAATGTGAATTGCACAAGTTCGGCAAATTACGCGAGTTAACATCGAGCGACGTCCGAAAAATGAGCGCCAAGAAAATCAAAAAAAACATGGCGGGTTTTGCTCACCTGGCTGCCTTGGCGGTTAGCTCTGTGTGACTTTGGATAAACCCTGTGTGTCACGCAAGCAACGGTTGCGAGATGGCAATACGGTATGTATAATAACATTGTGGGCCATAAAATTGATCAATTCTTGCATGATAATGAAATGACATGGGAGTGCCTGGCGTGTCACGGCAGGGGGAAGATCCTTCACCCGACGCAGAGTCTGGCCGACCCTATCAGCGTGGTTTGCGCGCACTGCGGTGTTGGCTCGGCTTATGTGTGGTGCGCACACTGCCGGCAAGGCGGCCAAATCGCCGAAGCCGATTTCGCAACACGTCCGCTGGTCTGGGCATGCCGGCAATGCCAGTTGAAACACGACCTGCCGATTGGGTTCTATGATGTACACATCCGCTTCAGCCCAGACAGGTTTCAACGGCGTCCGCTGTTTCGCGCGCGGCGGCACGAAACAGACCTGCCCGCCTGGATCCAGGCGCTCGACCGGCGCTGGAAGTTCCTGGGTGAGCCCTTGCTGGTTGTGAGTGGTTTCGTGCTCATCTTATCGCTTGCGGGGCTGGGACTCACCTTTAGCGCCAGGCTGGGTGACGAGCCAATTCTCATATTTTATAGTTTTACCATTGTTTTTTTCGGGCTGGTGGTTGGTGTAACTGTTTGGGGCAGCATTACCGCGCTTTTCAAATGGATCATGCTCCACGTTGCGCCCGAGCAACCCAAAAGCCAAAAAGCCGGGTAATGCGCCGGAACATTTTTTAATGCGCATTCATGTCAGATTCGTGCCATAATTCAATAGAGTATGCTTGTCCCTTACGGCGGCGGGATTGTCCGCCTTACCGGTGGCGCCGCGGCCCACAGGAAAACCAGAAAGGAGGGCAGGTTTTTATGCAATACAATGTTGGCGTATGGATAGATCACAAAAAGGCTGTGGTTGTCCAGATGAAGAACGGGGATAAGGACATTCAAGTGATCGAATCACATGTCGAACCCCGCACCCGCCTTATTCACCGTAGTGGTGGTTCTGACGACCTAACGAACGAATTGCATGCCAACCAACGCTATGAAGCGTACCTGCGGCAATATTATGAGAAAGTCATGGAGTTGTTGCGGACGGCAGATGCAATTCTGATCTTGGGGCCGGGAGAGGCCAAACTCGAGTTGGAAAGGATGTTGAGGCGGTCAAAATCCGTTGGAAAGCGGATCGTTGCGGTAGAAACCAGCGACAAAATGACCCACCGGCAGGTGACTGCCAGGGTCAGCCATTTCTTTACAAAACACTGAACCGAAAACCCGCCCGGTGTTGCCGGGCGGGCTCATTATTAATGATACCCGGCGCCAATCTACCAGTGCTCGTAACGCACCAGATCTGCAAGCGGTTTGCGTGTCTTGGGGACGGGCTGGTCGGCGGCATACCCCAGCGGGGTGAAAATGACAGGCTCCACACTGTCGGGCAGGCGCAGCACACGCCGGGCCGCTTCCACATTGAAAGCTGCAATCCAGCAGGTGCCCAGCCCCTGGTCTGCCGCCGCCAAAATGAGGTGGTCCGCGACGATGGCGGCGTCGATGAGACGCGCATTGAAGCGGTCGCTTTCGCGCACCCAGGCCTGCGAGGCCACCGCGCAAACGGCGATCACCAGCGGGGCTTGCACAAACCAGGGGCGGCCGTACACCTGTCCGATCTCTGCTTCGCGCCCGGCCGTATGCATCACCACCAGTTGGAACGGCTGCCGGTTGGCTGCGGTGGGCGCCAGGCGCGCGGCCTGGAGAACAGCCGCGAGTTTCTCCTCTTCGACCGGGTCCGGGCGATAGGCCCGCACACTGTAACGGGCGGAAATAAGTTCTGAAAATTGCATCGTTTTCCTCCTGTTGGTAATTTTTCGCGAGCGCGAGGCTGCGCGTTCGATAGCTTGCTTATCCGGCCGGGCGATGCCCGCCAAGCTGGGCGTGGTTCCCCAGGAACCAGACCAGGGCGGCGCCCACCAGGAATAACGCCATGGTAAGGGCAAATGGCAACGCGCGATCAATCGCAGACAACTGCCCAGCGATCCAACCAGAGGGTGAAATGATCACGATCTGGGCTACATAGACCATGGCGCTGACCCTGGCGCGCTCGTCTGATTCGAGGGACACTGCCAGCAGTGATTCAGTCATGGGGCTGACCAGAGCCGAGGCTAGCGCTTCGAGGGCAACGCTGGCAACCAGCAGGATAACAGACTGGGGGGGCATGGCCACCAAAAAAAGCTGGCTGGCGAAGAAGGCCGAGAACCCAATCACCAGTGGCAGGCGGAAACGGCGCAGGTTGGTGAGGCGCGGCCCGAGCACGAAAAAGCACAGGGTCATAATAATGGAACGCAGCGCCACGAATATGGAAATCTGGGAGTCAGAAAACCCGAGTTTGGTGGTGAATAAAACACCCCAGAAACTGCCCGAAATGGTGGCATAAATATTGGTGATGACCATGAGCGCAATCGCAAACAGGATCGCGCGCGTGCGCAAGATCTGCCCGAAAACGCTGCGATATTCTCCCAGCAGGCTGAGCAGGGAATGCCCCCGGGTTTCGTTACGGCGTTGGATGCCGCGCTCGGTTTCGTGCGAAAAGATATAAAGAACCACGAACTTGGCAGTCAGCATCACAAAACCAAACAAGAACAGGCCGCGCATGGCGGGGATCGTTCCGAAACGCTCCACGAACCACCCGCCAAATGGCGCGAAAAACGCCGAGCACACCGCAAAGATCATGATCCATGTCCAAATGTGGACAATGTGCCGCTCTTCTGCATCTTCGACCATGAAACAGGTCCAGGCCGTGTGCGAAATACGCCATAGGCTGTTCATGACAGCCGCGGCGACAAAAAAACGCGCATCCTGCGCGACGGCCCAAATAAGGCATGGCACGCTCCAACATAGCATGTCGGTGAGGAACAAGGTCATCCGGCGTCCAAACTTATCAACAATCGCGCCGCTGAACAGGGCGGTAAAGATTTGCAGCACCAGGCCCAGGCTGGCAATGGCGCCAATCTGCTGGTCGGTGACGCCCAGCGCCAGCATGTACACCGAAAAGAAAGGCGAAAACAGGTTATAGGGGATACCGAACATCACTTCGGTCAAGACCGTGACACGCGGGTTCCCTTTCAGTTCACGCAATGTCTGGAAAAGAGGATGCTTTAAGGCGATGGACATGGGGCAGGTTCCGGGCGGCAGTGTATTTTGCACAGATGCAAACGCCTCACTATAACCCAGAACCTTGCGGCCAGCAACCGGGGTAGGGCGCCACCTTCGTCAGAATTATGCGATAATCAATGCGGAGGCCCTTATGAACGAAAATAACACACGCACCGAACAATTTTCAGTAAACGGCGATGAAATCCTGGGCAAAGTAAAGCAACTCATCCGTGAAGGAAACATCCGCCGCATTATCATCCGCGACCGGGAGGGGCGCACATATATGGAGATTCCGCTTACGATAGGGGCAGCAGCGGTCATCCTGGCGCCGGCCCTGGCGGCCATCGGCGCTTTGGCCGCCTTGGTCGGAGAAGCAACCATTGTGATGGAGAAGGTGGAGTAGAAATTTCCCACATGAGAAAAATAAACCCTGACTTTCGCCGCATCTTCATCCTGGTTGCATTTACCTCACTCGCTACTATATACGCGATCATCTGGGCGCGCATGATCACAGACAATGCCCAGCGCACCGGCACCGACTTCATTGCCTTTTACGCCGGTGGACGGGTTGCGCAGGAATTCGGGTTTAACAAGGCTTATGACATCCAACTGCAAAAAGCAGTGCAGGAAGAACAGGTCGGGTTTGCACTAGACGAAAAGCAGGTGCTTATATACATCCATCCGCCATTTATTCTGCCGATTTTGTGGCTGATTGCCAGCGCAAACTATGTTTCGTCCTTTATTGTCTGGTCATTCTTGTCGCTTGGATGCTATATTGTTTCACTAACATTATTGGTCAAACAATTTTCCGGTGGAGCATCCGATTTTGTTTCTAAAATGGCTTATTGGGGCGGCGGTTTATTGTTTTTCCCGGTCTTCATCAGCCTGTTATTAGGACAGGATACTGCGATCCTGTTTCTGGGCGTCTCGATTTGGCTGTTTGGGCTGACTACAAAACGAGCTTGGCTGGCAGGGCTCGGACTGGGGCTGATCTCTATTCGTCCGCACATGGCCTTACTTCTGACAATTCCTTTTGCATTTTCCCTTCGAAAAGTTTTCTTTTGGGCCGTTTTTTGGGGGCTGCTGCTCGCTATATTCAGCGTTTTGTTGGTGAAAGTTGAAGGGGCAGCACAATTCATCAATATCCTACTTACCAGCGCTAGCGGTGAAGGGCATGGCACAAATGAAGAGGATATGTTCAACCTGATTGGCATCTTTTTCAGGGTGTTTCCACACTTTGAGCGGGAAGTGCTGCGAAACGCTGCCTGGGGGGTGTATGCTTTATCCATTGTCGGGCTTTCCATTGCATGGAAAAGCAAGCACATTATTGACGAAAAAAAGATCGGGCTGGCCATTGTGCTATCTGTGCTGGTTGCCCCACACTTGCACTACCACGACCTGGCGCTGCTGTGGTTCCCGCTGGTGTTCATCACCAAAACCCTGCCGCAGCATCAGCCCATCCGGCTTGAGCAGGCGCTGACGCTGCTTTTGGGTATATCGCTGGTGCTGATGTTTGGGCACTTGCTACCCGCCCTGCGCTTTGTGACGCCCTACCTGGTGATGCTGCTGTGCGCCGCTGCACTGATCTCGCTGAACGCCGGACGCACCCAATTGCCAATCTCGCCTGCATCGGATGCTTTATGAACATCAGATCCATACAGGAGCTGCACCCATGAAATCCTACCGTAAAGAACTTTGGTTCAACATACCCGCCCGGCGCGGGTTTATCAACATCACCCCTGAGGTGGAAGCATGCCTGCGTGAGAGCGGCATTACCGAAGGGTTGTGCCTTGTGAACGCCATGCACATCACCGCCTCAGTATTTATCAATGACGATGAGAGCGGTCTGCACCACGATTATGACACCTGGCTGGAAAAACTGGCCCCACACGAGCCTGTGCGTCAGTACCGGCACAACGATACGGGCGAAGATAACGCTGATGCGCACCTAAAGCGCCAACTGATGGGGCGCGAGGTGGTGGTGGCAATCACCAATGGGCGGCTGGATTTTGGGCCCTGGGAGCAGATTTTTTACGGCGAGTTCGATGGCCGCCGCCGCAAACGCGCGCTTGTCAAGATCATTGGAGACTAGGAGCAAAACAGTGGAAAAGAGAAAATTTGGACGCAGCGGACACCTGAGCACCATTGCCATCTTTGGCGCAGCGGCGTTTTGGGAAATTTCGCAACCGGATGCCGACCAGGTGGTGGAGCAGGTCATCGCGGCGGGCGTCAACCACATCGCTTTGGCGCCCTCCTACGGGCAAGCCGAGGAGCGCGCCAAAGCGGGCGCGTGGAACGAACTGCGCCAATCGCTGCAGCGCCTGCAAACCGAAACATTTTTGTTTTCATAACCCCAAACCGGGCCGGGTGTCTGATACGGGCAGGCCCGGTCTTTCAGGGCAGGTTGAAAAAGAAGGTGGTGCCTGCATCCGGCTCGGATTCGACCCAGATTTCCCCGCCATGCCGCCGGATAATGCGCTGGACGGTGGCCAACCCAATGCCTGTGCCGGCAAATTGCTCCTCGGTGTGCAAACGCTGGAACGGGGTAAAGATTTTGGCCGCATACTTCATGTTGAATCCCGCGCCGTTGTCGCGTACAAAAAAGACCGGCGACTCGACCGAAAAGCGCACCCGGGCCTGCTCCGGGTCCAGGCGTCCAAATACGATGTGCGCCAGGGTGCGGGTGCGGGTGAACTTCCAGGCATTTTCGAGCAGGTTCTGCAGCGCAGCGCGCAGCAGGCGCGCATCACCTTGCACGTGGCAGCCGGGGGAAATGGTCCATTCGACTGTCCGCCCGGGCTCGTTTTCAGCCAATTCCTGCGAAATCTCTGTGGCAATTGCGCTGAGATCGACATAGGCCACGGTCAGTTCGCCGCGTGACGTGCGAGACAATTGCAACAAGCCATCGATCATGCGGCTCATGTTTTGGGCGCTTTTGCGCACGTTATCCAGCAGGAAACGCCCCTGCTCATCCAAATGTCCCACATATTCTTCTGCGAGAATGTTGCTGTACCCGTCGATGTGACGCAGCGGGGCGCGCAGGTCGTGCGAGACGGTGTAGGCAAAACTTTCCAGTTCCTGGTTGGCGCGCTCCAGCTTGGCAGTGCGTTCGCGCACCGACTCCTCCAGGTGTTCACGATGCTGTTTGAGTTCCATTTCGGCCAGCTTGTGCGGGGTGATATCGACCAGCGAGAGTAATACCCGGTCGTAGGCCGCCTGATGATCGGGCAGAACCGTCCATTTGACCATGACATGACGCAATTCACCCGAAAGGGTTTTGATGCGCCCTTCAATTTCCACACCCGGCCAACCGTGCCAGATGGCCTCCAACTCGCGCGAGAAAGTCACCGGCGCTTCAACGGTGAATATTTCTGAAAGCCGTTTGATCAGCGCATCCTTCGATGTGGCACCATGCATTTCCAGCGTGGCCTGGTTGACCGCCAAAACCTGCACCCGGCTGGCGCACTCGGCCACCAGTCCGGGGTGTTTAGCCAGGGCCATGAACCAATCGCCGCCATATTTTTCTTTGATCTGGTCGAGATACCGCTTGGCTCCTGAAAAATCCTCTTCCCAGATGGAGATGGGGGTGTTTTCGAACAGGCTGCGGTAGCGTGATTCGCTTTCGCGCATGGCAGCCTCGATGCGCTGGCGTTCTTCCAACTCGGCCATGAGCTGCTGATTGGTGCGCATGATTTCAACAGTGCGCAGCCGCACCGTTTCGACCATGTGGTTAAAACTGGCTGTGAGGGCATTCAGTTCGCGGTAACGCCCGTTCGTGATTGTATCTTCGAGCAGGGAGTAGTTGCCTGTCGAGATGGCCTCGGCTTTTTCGGCAAGACGGGATATGGGAGCGCTGATGCGCTGCACACTGCGCTGGATGCCGAAGGCAAAGATCGCAATGCTGGCCACAAATGCAAGCAGCGACCCACCGGCAAGCCACAGCAAGGGCGAGGCGGCATCCCAAAGTGACCGGCTGATGACAACCACCCAGCCGTTCTCCATGGGTGCGGCGCTGGCAAACACCCAGGTTCCATCCATCTCAAAGATACGCGTGATCGGGCGGAGGGCGCCCTGGCGCGCAATGGCGATATTCCCCATGCTGACCTGCTGCCGTACCAGGTCGCGGTTGGGGTGAATGACCACCGTGTTGCGTTCGTCCAACACAAAAATGGTATCCTGCGGGTACATCGCCATATCCTCAATGGCATCTTGCAGGTCATACAGGTTGAGTTCGCCGACCAGCACACCTTTCAACTCGGAATCTTGCAAGATCGGCTGGGCCACAGTTACAGCAATATCGCCAATGGCAATCGAATAAAATGTGTCAGAAAAGTAAGGCTTCAGCAGGGTTCTGACCTTTCCAAAGTATGGCTCACCAGACAAATCGAAACCCAGCAAGGGCGGGGTATCGGCAAGTTTGCTCTCACTCAGCACCCGACCCTGGACATCCAGCAGGTAAAGCGCCGTAAAGCGCGGGTAATTGGCCTGGGTTTGGACAAGCAAGCGATCGCGGTCCTCAGGCGAGAGATTCGATGCCAGGTCGGCCAGGTTTTGGAGCAAAACCTGTGTCTCTTTGAGGTATTGGCCGCCCAGGCTGGCAATGTTTTGCACCGAAAGGATCTGCTCTTTTTCGATTTCATCGAAAACAAGCCGGTTGCTCAACATAATGATACCAACCAGGATTAAAAGCCAGGCCAGGGCCGGGATGAGCATCAGGCGATAGAGTGATTGTTTAAGGCTGGTAGCGGTGCGCTTTTTGGGCATAAGGGTTACAGGTCAGGGTGATTGTGGTGAAATCGTTTTTTTGTTCACAATCTGGCCATTTTCGACACGCATGATGTACACATCGCGCTGGACATCGCCATACGCATCGAAAGTGATGGGACCTAACAGCCCCGGAAAACCACGCAGCCCCAGCAGGGCTTCACGCACACCATCCCGGCTGCCTCCGGTTGTTTCCAACGCTTTGGCCAGCATCATCACCGCTTCATACGCCTGCGAAGCGCCCAGGCTGGGGCCGCGCCCGAACCGTTCTTCAAAAGCGCGCACAAACCTGGCTTTGGGTTCGGTACTTATACCAGTGTCGTAAAACGCGCTTAATTCCATCGCCTGCACGGCCTGTCCGCCTTTTTCTATCAATTGGGAGGTTTGTGCCCAGGGAGAAGAAAAGAGCGGAACTTGCACGGAAATTTGGCGCAAGTATTGCGCAAGTACGGCCGTATCAACCGCGGAAGCCACAATGACGATCGCATCTGCGTTGCCTGCTTTGATCTGCCCCGCCAGGGCTTGCAAGTCAGTCTGGGGGCTGTTGTAGACGATCACCTCGGTTGCGCCCCCCAGGGAGCGCACCTGCGCATCGACAGCCAGCCAAAAGAATTCAGAAAATACCCGGTTGTTCTCGTCATACACACCCAACACACGCTGCACATCATACGATTCCATGATGTGCTGTCCGAGCGTTTCACCCACAAACGATGTGTCAGGGATAAGCCGCAGGAAGTAATCATCCTTGCCGCTAAAAATCGCGCTGGACGCGCTCGGACTGAGCAAGACCACCCGGGCTGCATTCATCTGATCCAGAACTGCGGCGGTTTGTGTGCTGGTGTAATGCCCGATGATGGCCACCACCCCCATCTCGACCAGTTCAGCATCCACTAGGCGCGCCACCTCTGGCAGTCCCTGGTCATCACGCACCACCAATTCCAGCGGGCGGCCATTTACGCCCCCCAGCGCATTGACTTCCTCGACGGCCATCAGGGCGGCATCGCGCACATTGATGCCCACATCTGCCTGCCGGCCTGTCAATTCCACCGCCAGGCCAACCAGGATCGGTTCCTGGGATGCACAGCCTGAAAACAATCCGAAAAAAAGCAACACCCCTAAACCGACTGGCAACTTCATCCATTTACACATCGCATCCTCTCAGTATTCGATAATCACAAACACTGCGTCACCTGTCACTATTATTGCACGAAATCGCATCTGTCTGGACAGGCAGAACATAAATTAGGAAGAATTGACTATCCAAATGATGACAAATTTATGACATTTTGTATCCAATTATATGCAGCGCGCGGCAACTCCAAAAACAAAGGCGATTATAATTTTCGGCATGATTATCACCCCCGAACAAATCCAACACGGGCTCGACCGAATCCTGCTCAAGGCCGAAAAGCCCGGCCGCTACGTGGGCGGCGAACTGAATATTACCGTTAAAGACTGGGCGCAGGTGCAAACCCGGGTTGCCCTGGTTTTCCCGGATATTTACGACATCGGCATCTCCAACGTGGGCCTCAAGATCCTCTACGACCAGGTCAACCAGCGGGAGGATGCGCTGGCCGAGCGCGCCTACGCGCCCTGGACCGATATGGAAGCCCTGATGCGCGAACACGGCATCCCGCTCTATTCGCTCGAAACCTTCCACCCGCTGGCTGATTTCGATATAATCGGCTTCACCCTGCCCTACGAGACGCTCTACACAAACTGCCTCAACATCATCGACCTGGTCGGCATCCCGGTGCGGGCCGCCGACCGCAAAATGCGCCACCCGCTCGTCATCGCTGGTGGGCACAGCACCATGAACCCCGAACCCATGCACGCCTTCATCGACGCGTTCGTCATCGGCGAGGGCGAAGAAGTCATCCACGACATCATTGGTGTTGTTAACCGGTTTCGCGGTTCACCCGTTGACCCGTTAGAACGGGAAGAAGGGAGCACGGGAAAACGGGAAGACATGCTACGCGCCCTGGCCGCCATCCCCGGCGTGTATGTGCCGCGCTTATACGAAACCCGCTACCAGGAGGATGGTACGGTGGCCCAGGTCGAAGCGCTCATCCCGCAGGCCGCCAACCCGGTCATCAAGCGCCTGGTGGCCAAACTGCCGCCCCCGCCCACCCGCTTCATCGTGCCCAACATCCAGACCGTGCACAACCGCGCCACCGTCGAGATCATGCGCGGATGCACGCGCGGGTGCCGAT
This sequence comes from Anaerolineales bacterium, assembly GCA_034433165.1. GTDB lineage: Bacteria > Chloroflexota > Anaerolineae > Anaerolineales > Villigracilaceae > DAOUAP01. Next base: position 75,698 of record DAOUAP010000010.1, read on the forward strand.
TCTGCCACGCCGGCATGATCTCGCGCCCGGTGCGCGAACGGACCGTGGCCGAGGTGGTCGCGGCGGCCGAGGCGGCCATCGCCGCCACCGGCTTCGAGGAATTGGCCCTGCTGTCGCTGTCATCCTCTGATTACACGCATATTCTGGAGTTGGTGACCGCCGTGGGAGATAAGTTCGAGGGCAAACACCTCAACGTGTCGCTGCCCTCACTGCGCATCGAATCGGTCTCCATCGACCTGATGGAACGGCTCAAGCAGCGCCGCACCGGCGGGTTCACGCTCGCGCCCGAAGCCGCCACCGAGCGCATGCGCCGCATCATCAACAAATACATCCCCGATGAAGATCTCATCAACACCACCCGCGAAATCTTCGCGCGCGGCTGGACCACCCTCAAGCTGTACTTCATGATCGGCCACCCCAGCGAGACCATCGAAGATGTCGAGGCCATCGCCAAACTGGCCAAACGCGTGCTGGCAGAAGGCCGCAAAGTGGCCGGCTGGAAGGTGAAACTGAACGTGGGCGTCAGCACCTTTGTGCCCAAATCGCAAACGCCCTTCCAGTGGGTGTCGTGCGACACGCGCGAAAGCATCCTGGAAAAACAGGCCGTGCTGCGCCGCATGCTGACCGACAAAAACATCAAACTCTCGCTCACCCACCCCAACAACAGCCTGCTCGAGGCCTGGCTCTCGCGTGGCGACCGCCGCATGGCCGAGGTGATCTATACCGCATGGCAGAACGGCGCCAAATTCGACGCATGGGACGAAGGCCGCCACTTTGAGCGCTGGATGGACGCCTTCGCCACCCACGGGCTCGATGCGGCTTTTTACACCCATCGCCAGCGCCGCACCGACGAGGTCTTCCCCTGGGAGCACATCACCGCAGCAGTGCGAAAGAACTACCTGTTCCAGGACTTCCGCATGTCACTGGAAGGCCAGATCCGCGTGGACTGCCGCCAACAGTGCTTCGCGTGCGGCATCCTGCCCACCTTCAGCAACGTGCGCCGCGAAAACCCCGGCGACGTGTGGAAATGCCCCGAAGTCAAATCGCCCCCGCGCAAGATCGATGTGGAACTGCCGGTGGTCGGCGACTGAAACAAATAATGATCCGCAAATAAAGAAGATGCAAGTAAAAACATTGATGTCAATCTGTGAAATCTGTGGCTAAAAAGCATTCATGAAAATCACCTTCTCCGATATCCTCGTAGCCATCCCGGCCGGACTGTTAACCTTCATGAGCACCATGATGTTCGACGCCATCCTGCTGCGCCTGGGCGTCAGCCACCCCCTCCTCAGCCTGCCGGTGCTGGCCTTCGACGCCACCGTGGTGGGCCTGCTGGCGGGCGTATCGCGCAAAACCCACGGCATGGGCACCGCCATCGCCGCGGGAATCGCCGCCGCGCTCCTGCTCATCGGGCTGCGCCTGTTCTCCTCCAATGAAAGCAGCGCCAATTCGCTGCTGTTCGGGCTGCCAGGCGCGCTCATTGCGCTCATTTTCACCCCGCTGGGCGGTCGGCTGGGCATGCGCCTGCGGAGGGCGGCATGAGGGCGCGCATCACGTTTGCCAAGGTGGGGCCGCTGCGCTACACCGGGCACCTCGACCTGCACCGCATCTGGGAGCGCACCTGCCGCCGCGCCGGTCTGCCGCTCAGTTACAGCCAGGGCTTCCACCCCCAGCCCAAGATCCAGCTGGCCGCCGCCCTGCCGCTCGGCTTTTCCAGCCGCTGCGAGTTGGTCGACATCTGGTTAAGCGAACCGGTCGCGCTCGAGGGGCTGGTGGAACGGATTCAGGCGGCCGTGCCGGGCGGGCTGCACATCCAAACAGTGGCGGAAGTGGATGAGCGCGCCCCGGCCCTGCAAACACTGGTGGAATCTGCCGTTTTCGAAGTGACCCTGCGCGACCCGGTCGACCCGCTCGAGCTGGCCCGCCACCTGGCTGCCGTCATCGAAGCAGACTCCATCATCCGCACGCGGCGCAACAAACAATACGACCTGCGCCCGCTGATCGAAAACCTGCGCGCAATCGACCCAACCGCCCAAGGCCAGCCGCGCCTGTCCATGCGCCTGGCCGCGCGCGAAGGCGCCACCGGCCGCCCGGAAGAAGTGTTGGATGCGTTGGGCATCAATTTCGAGGGCACATTCATCGAGCGCGCCGCCCTGCTCATGCGCGAACCCGTTTAATGCTTGCTTTTGCCCCCGAAACGGCTAGAATAGATTAATTCCACTTTTACGGAGACAACCCATGCCCAACCTCGCCTCGGTTTTTATGGGTTTCGCGCCCATGCTGGTGCTGGCTTACATCGTCTACTGGCTCGACCGGTATGAAAAAGAACCCGTCCCTCTTCTCACGGTTGTCTTTTTCTGGGGTGCAGTGGTGGCCGCGGGCGGAGCTTACATCATCAACACCGTGCTTGGCATGGGCTTTTACCTGTTCACTGGTTCCGAGGTCGCCGCCGACATAGCCACCGGCTCCCTGATTGCGCCCGTGGTCGAAGAGATTCTCAAAGGGCTGGCGGTGGTGATCGTTTTCCTGTTTTACCGCCGCGAGTTCGATTCCATCCTGGATGGCATCATCTACGCCGGCATCGCCGCGCTGGGCTTCGCCGCCACCGAAAACGCCATCTACATTTACCGCGGATGGGAGTCCGGCGGCTGGGACGGCTTCTGGCAATTGGTTTTCATCCGCGTCATCATCGTAGGCTGGCAGCATCCGTTTTACACCGCGTTCTTTGGCATCGGCTTGGCCGTGGCGCGCCTCAACCGCAACACGCTGACCAGGGTGGCTGCGCCGCTGCTGGGGCTGGGCATGGCCATTTTCACCCACTCGCTGCACAACACCCTGGCCACCATCCCCGTCTTTGGTGAACTGACCTGCGTGCTCGGCACCCTGCTGGACTGGAGCGGCTGGCTGTTCATGGGGTTGTTCATCCTGTACATGATCTGGCGCGAAGGCCGCCTGCTCACCCTGCACCTGCGGGAAGAAGTGCAAGCCGGGCTGATCAGCCCCGCGCAGTACAAAACCGCAGCAAGTACGCTGGGGCAAAGCATGGCCAAGTTGGCAGCCCTGTTTGGCGGTAACTACACTGCCACCACCCGCTTCTACCAGATATGCGGTGAGCTGGCCCACAAAAAAGAACAACTCCACAAAGTGGGCAACGAGAGCAACAATACGGGCATCATCGCCGCCTACCGCGCCGAACTGGCAAAGTTGGCGCCACGGGTTTAGTGGTAAAATACACCCCGCCTGCCCCCGTAGCTCAGTGGACAGAGCGACGGCCTCCGGAGCCGTAGAGCACAGTTCGAGTCTGTGCGGGGGTACCAGCGCCAGGCCGCAGCCACCTGCGGCCTGGTGTATTTAAGCCATTTTTTCGGTACAATCAGGCTATGAACCTTCGTAAACTCCTTCCCCTCCTGCTCATTGCGGCACTCAGCCTGCCTGCCTGCGACCTGCGCGTGGTGCAGGAAGGCGTCGAAAACAGCGCCACCCCCACAGAGATCACATTTGCCACCGCCACCCTGGCCGCCACAATCACACCGATCCCATCTGCCACGGCCAGCCTCACGCCCACCCCAGAACCCATAAGCGGAACCGCCGCAGCCCAGCTTAATGTGCGCTCTGGCCCGGGCACGGGTGAAAGCATTTTAGGGCGCATCGAGCCGAACACCGCGCTGAGCGTTCTCGGCAAAGATTCTTCCGGCGCCTGGCTGCTGATTGCTTACACCGAAGGCGGCAGCACCCAGGGCTGGGTCTCGGCCCAATTTGTCACCATAAAACAAACCGATCTCGCGCGCCTGCCCGTGGTCAACAACGCCGGCGTGGCCGCCACCGAGGCCCCCACGTCTGCCCCGCCACCGGGTGTGAGCGGACGCGCCCTGCAAAAGATCAACGTGCGCAGCGGCCCGGGCGTCAACTTCGACTCGCTTGGCCTGCTCAACCCGGATGATGCCATCATCGTTACCGGGGTCAACGAGAACGGCACCTGGCTGCAAATTGCCTACCCGGCCGGGCCGGGCGGGCGCGGCTGGGTCACAGTCGCCTTCGTCCAAATCGACTCGACCGACGGGCTGCCTGTGCTTGACGAACTGGGAAACCCCATTCCCAAGGGTACGCCCGGCGCCCCGGCGCCGACCCCCACTGCCACCCTGGTACCTGCCGCGCTGGATAACGACACCGCCCAGCGTCCTTACGTTAACCTCATCTTTTCACCGGCTGGCGCGCGTCTGTTCACCCACACCAGCGATGTCTCCATCCCGGATGGCGACCCGGAAGACTGGATCGGCTTTATCCCCTCCAGCGCAGTCACCCCGGTGCTCTTCAGCCTGTCCTGCCAGGGCAACGGACGCTTGCTGGTCGTGCTGCTGGTGGACGGACAAAACGTGACCAATTGGAAAGGTCTGGAATGTGGTAACGTGGACGTGCCGCTAACCGTGGAAGCCGGGCGGCAATATCTGCTCTGGCTGCGCCCTGTCACCGGCGAAGGCGGGCTGCAATACGTCAACTACACGCTCACGGTCAAGACCAACCCATAAGATTTGCGAAGGATGCGTTGCACTGCGACTTTATAGGTTCTAATTTCCGACAAGATCCGTGCAATCTGCGTCCCATCCATTCCTTTGCCCAAACGACACAGCATGAAAAGAACCCTCCTTCTCATGTGCCTCGCCGTGGCGCTGGCCGGTTGTACGCCTGCCCCCGCCTGGGGCGCCGCCTCCCTGCGCGCGCTCGACCCGGCCGATGCCGCCAACCCCACCGAGGACATTACCGCCCTCTACACCCGCGCAAAAGGACTCTTTACTGAAATTCGCATCGACCTGCTCGACATCCCCTTCGACCCCGCGCTGGAAGACGAACAGCAGCCCCCCCTGCCCGACATCTACATCGCCCTCGACACGCGTCCCGGCGGGTTGCTCGCCTGGGCCTACCCACAGAGCCAAACCGCCATCCTCGATATCAGCGAGATCGAGTACGACCTGCTGGCGGCCATCCCCGGGCGCGGCAGCCCGGGCATTTATTTGGCGGGTGAGGATGCGGGCTTACGCCGCGCCTGGTGGCTGATTCCATCTGCGAGCGTGGACCGGGCCGCCGAGACCCTCACCCTGCGATTCCTCACCTTGGGACTGCCCACCGATTACAAAATCCAGGCCATCACCCTCAACGCCACCCAACAAGACCAGACCGCCATCGTTCACGCCGATGAGCAGGTGGATTCCCGCGCGCCGGTGCTGCTGGTCTTTTACGATGTCTTCCCGGTCGCCACCCCGGCCCAGGCCCTGCGCCGCTGGGATGGCGCCCATACCGGACCATACGGCGAGCGGCACGGCCTCAAACACCTGCTTGAGGCCGCCCAAAAATACGACCTGCCTCTCACCCTGCTCGACCTCGCCACGCCTGAGCGCCTTTCCGCGCTGGATTATGTGGGCGGCACCTCCCTGTTGGAATCGCTTCAAAAACGCGGGCTGGCCAGCCTGCCCGATGCCACCGCCCGGGCTGCCATCCCCGCCCCCCATGAAAGCGACCTGCTCCAGCCCACGGTGCAGGGTCTGACCCTCGACGCCCGCCGCGCCCTGCTGGAGGCCGCCCAAAGCGGCCAGCCGCTGGCCTGGGGCGGCGAACTGGCCTATTCTGCCTGGGGCAATGCGGATATCGCCGGGCCGTCGATGGCTTACCTGGCCGCGCGCCCCTATGTCGAGGTGCTGAAGCCCGGCCAGTTCGCCAGCCTGCCGGGCGCATCCAATCTCGCGCCGCTCGTATCGCTGCCCACGCTCGACCCTGGTCCCTATGCCGATATTGTGGCACAACTGCCCGAAAGATCAAATATCGCGCAGGCGGCCCAGCGCATGCTGGCGCAACTGACCGCCCCCACGCGCGACCCCCGACTGCTGCAACTACGCGCCCTTTACCTGCCCGACCTGGACTATTTCGCGGCCGCCGCAGCCTGGGCGCAAGCCCCAGGCCCGATCAACGATTGCGCCCGGTTCGCGCCACACTGCCTGCTGGCAAACGAAACCTACTTCGCCGTGCTGCGCGCCGATGGCGCCCGGCTGGCGTATCTTTTTATGGCCGACCCGGCCGGCACGCACCAACTGGTGGGACCCACCTACCAGTTCGAGACCGGGTTGAGCGACCGCAGCCGCTGGCAGCCCGCGCTCGAGCAGGCCGCCGACCCCAATGCCCTGGGCGGCGCGTTCATCGACTCAGATGACCCCTGGGCCGCCTACAGCCTCGTCAGCACGGCGAGGGATGCCATCACCTTCACCCGCGCGGATGAGGCCCGCTCGAAGACTTTCCGGCTTGCGGAAGACGGACTCCGCGTGACGTATGACGGCGCCCCACCCCCCGTTACACGGATCGGGCTGGCGCTCGACCCGTGGCGGCGTTTCGCGCCGGGCTGGGCCGGGCTGTACACCCGGGTGGGGACTGGCGGCTGGGGCGTGGACGGCGGCCCGATGGTCAGTGTGCAGGCTGCGGGTGGCGTGAGCCTTATCTCCTGCCTGGATTCCCGCGAGAAAATGGGAGCAGTCGAAGACCCCAATTTCGAGTATCCGCCCGGTCATTTCCTTCCCTTTCCCATGACCGTGTTCACGGCTGAATCGCCGGGAGAAGTTGGTCTTGTGATTAAATGAACCAGTTTGTACAATACTTGTGCCTGATTGCACAAAATCTTTTTTTATGGTAGATTATTAGAAATCTGACCAGTGGAGTATGGTATGCCGACAGAAAATATTCCGGATATTATCATTAGCAGGCTTCCCATTTACCTGCGCGCGTTGCAGCGTTTTTCCGAAAAGGGCATCCAGACCACTTCCTCGCAAGAGTTGGGGGAGCGCGTGGGCATTTCGGCGGCGCAAATTCGCAAAGACCTCTCGCAGTTTGGCGAATTTGGCAAGCAGGGTACGGGGTACTACATCCCATTCCTGATGGACAAGATCCGCTCGATTTTGAAGGTGGACCGCATTTGGGATGTGGCCATTGTGGGCATGGGTGATGTGGGACATGCGGTGGCGCGCTACCCCGGGTTCAGCAATCGCGGGTTTCGTGTGGTCATGTTGTTCGATGCCTCGCCAGAAAAGATCGGGCAGAAGGTGGGCGACCTGGATATCAAGAGCATTGATAACCTGGTGTCAGAAATACGCTCTGCGGGTGTGAAAATTGCCATGCTTTCTGTTCCTGCCGCATCAGCGCAGGATGTGGCCAGCAAACTGGTCGAAGGCGGGGTCAAGGCCATCCTCAACTATGCGCCCATCAGCCTGGCGGTGCCTGCTGATGTGAAAGTGCAGTACATTGACCCGTCCATTGGCCTGCAGCGCATGACCTATTACCTGGATTAGCCTTTTACCGATCCTTTACAGCCCCGCCTTTGGCGGGGCTTTTTCTTTACCCATTCTTTACAATTCCTTTGAGCGGAATGAACAAATAACACTTACATTTTAGCGGAAATTCCGCACTTCCCTTGACGGATGATTTTATGGTTACAGTGTTTGGCAGACGCTTCCGGCTTTTTCGCCCGCGCAGCATTTGGATTCGCAGCATAGCGCAGGTTTTCTTCTTTGCCCTCATCGCGCTCATTTCGATCAACCACACGTTGAAAGAGAGCGGGCAGGCCATCCCTTTCCTGTCCAATGCTTCGCTTCACGCGCTGTGCCCGTTCGGTGGTGTGGTTAGCATTTACCAAAAACCGCCACCCCAACCGATGGCGGTTTTCGATATCCCATACAAAGGTTACTTGGTGTTGATGCCAGTCACCTGGTCCACGATGGAGAGCAGCGCCGTTAAATTGGGAACACCGGATACCATGACCGAGGCGCCGCTGAACCAGCCGCCGCCTTTTTTGGCCACGCTCAACATGCCATTGTTCAGGGAAACTTTGTCCACATCCTGCCAGGCATAGGTTTTCTTATTGATAGTGATACCCTCTTTGCTGATGGATACCGGCCCAAAAGGAACGATCTGCCCGGTATTGTAGAAATCGGCCGCGCGCCGGTAGTGGATGGGCAGGGTGGCTTGTTCGAGCATGGTGCCCAACTTGGGAATTTCATTCTTGCCGTACTTGTTATCGAAAGAGAGTTTTGCACCATCCACCTTTTTGATGGTGTAAATGTAGGTTGTGCCCGTATAAATCCCATTGGTGTATTGGCGGGTGATCGAAAAGAAAAACTGATCAATTTCTTCCCAGCGCCAGGTTTGCAAGCCTTTGTAATCGTTATAGGCCAGTCCATTGGAAAATATGGCCACGGCCTTGCCCCAGTTGGCAAAAGCTGACCATAATCCAAACACGCCAATTAGCACACTGATACCAGAAAAGAGGATGAAAGGCCACAGGTTATTCATGAACACTGCCGGCCCGTACTGTTGGGACTGGGTGAAAGCATAATACAACCCGAACAATCCCAGAAGCGCCCCGCCGAAAAAGAAAACTATGCCGGCAATCAGGCTGCCCCAGCGATTCCACGTACTGACCGGGAAAAAGGCTGTCGGCGAACCCAACCCAAATACTGAGGTGAAGGTTTCGGGCAATTGCACAGGTTGCGGGGACTGCATATCATCTCCTCTGTTTCAAGAAAATAAAAACAGGCGCTTATGCGCGCCTGTATCGTCTAAACCGGCGGCAGGTTGCGCCGCAAGATGTTGTACATACCCAAACCACGCGCCGCCCCTTCTGCTGTGCAGGTTTGCGGGTTGTCCACCAGGTAGGCAGGGATGCCAAGCGATTTGGTGAGCAGTTTGTCGATGCCGCGCAAGAGCGCACCGCCTCCGCACAAGGCCACGCCGCGGTCGATAATGTCGGAAACCAACTCGGGGGGGGTTTTTTCGAGCACACGCCGCCCGGTTTCTGTAACCATCTTGAGCGGTTCTTGCAAGGCTTCTACAATCTCTGAGGTGGTAAGCGTGACCGGTCGGGGCAGTCCGGTCACCTGGTCTTGCCCTTGCACCTCCATGCTCTGCTCATCATCCTGTGGCACCGCCGCGCCAATCTTGATCTTGAGCTGTTCGGCCGTCACCTGCCCGATGATAATGCCATACTTGCGGCGCACGTAAGTGACGATGGCCTCGTCGAATTGCAGCCCACCGGAGCGTGTCGTTTCAGCGGTCACAATACCATACATAGCCAACACAGCAGACTGTGTGGACCCGCCGCCCAATGATATGACCATATTGCCCGATGGAGAGTTAATGGGCAGGTCCACACCCAGGGCGGCAGCCAGCGGTTGCTGGATCAGATAGGCATCGCGGCTGCCGGCCTGCAAGGCGGCTTCATGCACGGCGCGGCTTTCCACACTGGTGACACCATACGGCACAGTGATCATCACCCGCGGGCGAAAAAGGCGCATGGGGCCGCTGACACGCTGCAGCAAGTAAGCCAGCAGGGTTTCGGTTACCTCATAATCTGCAATCACACCACTTTGTAGCGGGCGCGCAACTTCGATGCTGTCTGGAACGCGCCCGAGCATATCCCGCGCTTCTTTACCAACCGCAACCATTTTCAGGTCTTCGACCTGAATGGCAACGATGGTAGGCTCGTCCATTAAAACCTGGGAGCCATCCGCTACGCGGGTGCTGATGGTTCCCAGGTCGATGCCAAGATCTTTGAATAATCCGGCCATAAAAGGGGTTTATTCTTCCTTGTAGGAGGGGCGTTTGCCAGAGCGGTAGCGCTTGGCAGCATCCAGACGCAGGTTGGAACGACGCAGGGCAGCCTCAAGGGCAAGGTAGGCATCCACATCGCCGTTATCTTTCATGCCTGCCAGGGCCTGCTCGGCATGTTGGCGGGCAGCCTCGGCGCGCGCCACATCGATCTCCTCGACATTTTCAGCCGCATCGGCAAGTACTGTGACAATATCCGGCTGGATCTCTGCCACCCCGCCAGCAACGGCGAAGACCGATTCGGCGCCCCGGCTGCGGACCTTGATGATGCCAAACTTGAGTGTCGTCAACAGTGGTGCATGGTGTGGCAGGATGCCCATTTCGCCGTCCACGCCAGGCAGCACCACAATATCCACATCGCCTTCGAAGACTGTACGGTCTTGCGAGACAATTTCACATCGGATGGTCATACAGATTTCTCCAGTGTCAGGCGCCAGGTGTCAGGGAAAGTCTTGACACCCGACACGTGGTTTTAGGGGCAGGTTTAGCCACCTTTGGCCAATTTCTCGGCTTTGGCGCGGGCATCTTCGATGGTGCCGACCAGCATGAAGGCCTGCTCGGGCAGGTCGTCGCACTTGCCGTCCAGGATCTCGCGGAAGGAGCGCACCGTGTCGCGCAGGGGCACGTACACACCCTGAATGCCGGTGAACTGCTCGGCGGTGACGAACGGCTGACTAAAGAAGCGTTCGATCTTGCGGGCGCGAGACACCAGCAGCTTGTCGTCTTCGCTCAGCTCATCCACGCCAAGGATGGCGATGATGTCCTGCAAGTCCTTGTAGCGTTGAAGCACGCGCTGCACTTCGCGGGCGGTGGTGTAGTGCTCATCACCCACGATGTTCGGGTCGAGGATGCGCGAGGTGGAAACGAGCGGATCCACAGCCGGATAGATGCCTTTTTCTGCAATCGAGCGCTCGAGCGCGATGGTGGCGTCGAGGTGGGTGAAGGTCGCCACCGGGGCCGGGTCAGAGTAGTCGTCTGCGGGTACGTACACGGCCTGCATCGAGGTGATGGAGCCAGTTCGCGTCGAGGTGATGCGTTCTTGCAGTTCGCCCATCTCGGTTGCCAGGGTGGGCTGGTATCCCACTGCGGAGGGCATGCGCCCGAGCAACGCCGAAACCTCGGAGCCCGACATGGTGAAGCGGAAAATGTTGTCGATAAAGAGCAGCACATCGCGGCCCTGGTCGCGGAAGTATTCCGCCATGGCCAGCGCCGAAAGGGCCACGCGCAGGCGCACACCGCTGGGCTCGTTCATCTGTCCGAATACCATCACGGTGTCTTTCATCACGCCCGACTCGATCATTTCACGGAAAAGCGAGGTGCCTTCACGGGTGCGCTCACCCACGCCCGCGAACACAGAGTTGCCTTTATGCACGCGCGCAATGGATGAGATCAGTTCGGTAATAACCACGGTCTTGCCCACGCCTGCGCCGCCGAAGATGCCCGTTTTGCCGCCCTTGGTGAAGGGAGCAATGAGATCAATGACCTTGATGCCGGTTTCAAAGATCTGCACACTGGTAGACTGCTCAGAAAAAGCGGGCGCGGAACGGTGAATGGGATAGCGCGCCGATGCTTCAATGGGGCCTTTTTCATCCACCGGTTCGCCCAACACGTTGAAAATGCGTCCGAGCGTGGCGGGGCCCACCGGTACTCTGATGGGTGCACCGGTGGCAGCCACATCGACACCGCGCTGCAAGCCATCGGTGCTGTCCATGGCAACCGTGCGAACCCAGCTGTCGCCCAGGTGTTTTTGAACTTCCAGGATGAGGGGGGCTTTATCCATCCGCTCGACTTCAAGCGCTTCGTACAAATCCGGCAGGTCGCCTTCAGGGAAGGCTACATCCACCACACCGCCCAAAATTTGAACCACACGGCCTTTCGTATTAGCCATTCTCGCCTCCAACAGATTGAGTTGCCTGGGCCAGCGCCTCTGCGCCACCCGCGATGTCGAGCATATCGCTCGTAATTGATTGTTGACGTACCTTGTTATATTGCAGTTGCAGTTCGCCCACCAGTTCGAGGGCGTTGTCGGTCGCATTGCGCATGGCGACCATGCGGGCCGCGTGTTCCGAAGCCTGGGACTCGAGCACACTCTGGTAAACCTGCAGCGCCGTAAAGCGTGGGATGATTAGGTCAAGGATCTCGTGCTCGGCCGGTTCATACAAGTACGCCGCCGCCAGCTTGCGTGAAGTCTCAAGCGTGACGTGTTCCTGCTCCGAGTCGACATCCAACGGTAAGAGTTTCTTAACCTCGGGCTCTTGTTTCACCATGTTGTAAAAATTGGTGTACACCAGAAACACTTCATCTGCCCGCCCGCTCAAGAACTCCTCGACAGCCAGGCGTCCAATGGCAGACACATCTGCGAATGTGGGCGCAGCCGGCATGTTACTGAAGTCGGCCATCACGTTCTGGCGGCGGCGGATGAGCAAGTCGCGGCCTTTGCGACCAACCGCAATATACCTGACCGGGGTATGGTACTTGCCAAACTCGCGGAAAACAAAGCGGATGAGATTGGTGTTATACGCGCCTGCCAACCCGCGATCACCGCTTATGACAACGACCAGGGTGTTCTTCACCTCGTCTCGTTGGATGAGCAGGGGATGCAGGGTATCGCGCCCAGGCTGGGTGGCGATGTGCCGCAAAACCTGCCAGGCTTTGGTAGCGTAAGGGCGCGTTCCCATAAGCACATTGATGGCTTTGCGCACTTTGCTGGCACTCACCGCCTGCAAGGCGCGCGTAACCTGGGAAATATTTTTGACGCTCCGAATGCGGAGCCGCATTTCACGTGCGGAAGCCATGATTTTTACTCCGCCCGGTTACATCGGCTGCCAGGTTGCTTTGAAGGCGGCCAGCGCTTCGCGAAGCCGCTTGTCGTTCTCCGGGGTGATCTGTTTCTTTTCAGCGATGTCTTTGCCTACTTCAGGGTGCGAAGCGTCCATATACTTGACCAGATCAGCTTCCCATTGGCGCATTTTATCGACAGGCACTTCGTCGGCAAAGCCAGTGGTGCCGGCAAAGATCGTCATCACCTGATGCTCAAGCGAAGCCGGTTGGTACTGCGGTTGCTTGAGGATTTCCTGCATGCGGCGCCCGCGGTTAAGCTGGGCCTGGGTGGCTTTATCGAGGTCCGAACCGAACTGGGCAAAGGCTGCCAACTCGCGGAACGAAGCCATATCGAGTTTGAGGCGGCCAGCCACCTGACGCATGGCCTTGGTTTGGGCCGCGCCACCCACGCGTGACACCGAAATACCCACGTTCACAGCGGGGCGGATACCCGCATTGAACAGGTTGGATTCGAGGTAAATTTGGCCGTCAGTGATCGAGATCACGTTGGTCGGCACATAAGCCGAGACATCACCCAAAAGGGTTTCGATGATCGGCAGTGCGGTCAGCGAACCACCGGTGCCTGCCACGCGCACCACCTTGTAGCCGTCACCTTTTTCTTTCAAGTAGGATTCAGCATCATGTTTCGAGAGCGGCCCGGCAAAGACCTTGCCGTCCACCGCATCGTCACGCGTACAAGCCTCCCCTGCGAAATTTGCCTTGACCAGCGCATAATCCACCGACATGCGCGCAGCGCGCTCCAGCAGGCGCGAGTGCAGGTAGAACAGATCGCCGGGGTAGGCTTCGCGTCCGGGCGGACGGCGCAGCAGCAAGGATACCTGGCGGTATGCCCAGGCATGCTTTGAGAGGTCATCATACACAATCAACGCATCACGCCCGGTCTCCATGAACTCCTCGCCCATGGCACAGCCCGAGTAAGGGGCAATGTACTGGAGAGCCGCGGCTTCGTCGGCAGAGGCTACCACCACGATTGTATAGTCCATGGCCCCAAAACGCTCGAGGAGCGCCACGGTGCGCGCAATGGCCGCTTTCTTTTGGCCAATGGCGACATAGATACAGATGAGATCCTTGCCTTTTTGATTGATAATGGCATCAATGGCAATGGCTGTCTTGCCGGTCTGTCGGTCGCCAATGATCAGTTCACGCTGTCCGCGCCCAATCGGGATCATCGCATCGATGGCCTTGATGCCCGTCTGAACCGGCGTATCCACATCCTGGCGCTGCACCACACCTGGCGCAATGCGCTCGATGGGGCGATACCCGCTGAACTGGATGGGCCCTTTGCCATCGATGGGTTGTCCGAGGGCATTCACCACACGCCCGATCAGTCCGTCGCCCACCGGCACCGAGGCAATACGCCCGGTCGAGCGTACCGTCATGCCTTCGGTGATCTCTGAGTAATCACCCATGATAATTACGCCCACCTTGTTCTGCTCCAGGTTGAACGCCGTTCCCATCACACCGTTCGCAAACTGTACCAGTTCCTGTGAGCGCACTTTCTCCAGCCCTTCCACGCGGGCAATACCGTCGCCAGCTTCGACCACCGTGCCAATGTCGCTGATGCTGGGTTCGGGCGCAAAAGTTTCGATCTGCTTCTGGAAATCACTCGTAATTTGCTTGATCAGGTCAGACATTTGGCCTCCACGCCTTTGGATTTCAAAATTACAAGCCTCCCGAAGGAAACTTAAAATCAAAACAATTCTGGTCATCGCCAGAACAGGGCAATGATACCCGAAAGAAAAAGCATTGTCTAGTTACAAAAATCACGGAGCGGGTTTCTCTACTGGACAAATTTCGTGATAGTTTGTCATTTCGAGCGACAGCGAGAAATCTTCCCTCATGTGCGCAAGACTTCTCCCCGCTACGCGGCGCGAAATGACAAGTAAAAGCGAAAAATTATTGTTCGGTCATTTTGTCCGGTAGAGAAGAGCGGGTTTGAAAAATGCCTCTTGTCATTCCGGCACAACACGCTATACTTCCCGAGCGAACCAACAAGAGGAGATCATAATGCACACAAAAACAGGATCCAACGAAAAGCCTCCCAATAATCGCCCGCAACCGGCAGGACCATGGCGTGTAGCGCTCATCGCGAATGTCAAAGAACGCGGTAAAGAACTGCCACCAGATGTGCCCCCAGACGCAGGCGCCGACTACGACTACATCGAAACCATTGACCTGATCCGGGCAGCCATCGAAACCGGTGGGCATGCCACATACTTTCTGCATGCAGATGCCAACCTGCCTTATGCGCTCAAAGAAAACCGCCCCGATATTTGCTTTAACATTGCCGAAGGTCTGGGCGGTGATGCCCGAGAAGCGCAAGTACCGGCTCTGCTCGAAATGCTCAAAATCCCCTACACTGGTTCGCGCGTGATGGCCAACGCCATCTCACTGGATAAAACCCTCACCAAGCGCATTTGGCGCGACCGGCGCCTGCCGGTGGCGCCCTTTCAGGAATTTATTGTGGGTGACGAACCACTGCGCTCCGAATTGCGCTTTCCGCTGTTCGTCAAACCGGCGCGCGAGGGCACAGGCATGGGTGTAGATACCAAGGCCATTGTCCACCACGAAAAAGAATTACGCGAACGCGCCAATTACATTATCCATGTGTATAAGCAACCTGCCCTGGTTGAAACCTTCCTCTCGGGGCGCGAGTTCACCGTAGGCATGATTGGGCGCTGGGATGCCCAGCGCTATGGACGTTTTCCAGAATGGTACGATGACAAAACCGGCTACCACGTTTTCCCTGTACTCGAACTGGATAGTTCCCGCTCGGTGACCCCCAGTGTTTACAGCCAGGCTGCCAAAGCCGTTTCGGTAGGTGATGAGGGGGCACCCGGTTACATCTGCCCGGCCAATATTGAGCCCGAACTGGCCCGCAAGATGCAGCAACTGATCACACGTGCCCACATGGCCATCAAAGCCATCGATTACTCGCGCACAGACATCCGCTTGAACGATAAAGGCGAGCCGGTGTTGATCGAGATTAACACCCTGCCGGGACTCACCCCCGGTTACAGTGACCTGTGCATCGAAGCCGCTTCAGAGGGTATCGCCTACAAAGACCTGGTTTTGGAGATCCTTTACCTGGGTGCCAGCCGCTGGGGCATGGTACCACCCCAACGCGACCTGCCCGAGCCCAAAAAACGCGCCACTGGCCCACTGGGCGCAAAGAAATAGCCCACCACCTTTGACAGCCGGGTAATAATGGTATAATAGCCCGCGCTTGAAAGAGCGACACGGAGAGGTCGCGTAGTTCGGTTTAGCGCGCACGCCTGGAGCGCGTGTAACCCGAAAGGGTTCGTGGGTTCAAATCCCACCCTCTCCGCCAAAAACACCAAACGGGTCCGGCATGGGCCCGTTTGGTGTTTTAATACCCGCGTTCTCTACCGGACAAAATGACCGAACGATAATTTTTCGCTTTTACTTGTCATTTCGAGCCGCGTAGCGGGGAGAAATCTTGCGCACATGTGGGAAGATTTCTCGCTGTCG